>JAFYQI010000002.1 GCA_017547175.1 Alistipes sp.
AATGCATTCTATGGTTGCACAAGCCTTGCAAGCATCACGATTCCCGAGGGGGTAACGACGATTGGAAGCTATGCATTCCAGGATTGCACAAGTCTTACGAGCATTACAATTCCCGAGGGGGTGACGACGATTGGAAACTGTGCATTCTCATATTGCACAAGCCTTGCAAGCATCACGATTCCCGAGGGGGTAACGACAATTGGATATGAAGCATTCTATCGTTGCACCAGCCTTGCGAGCATCACGCTTCCCGAGGGGGTGACGACGATTGGAAATTATGCATTCTATGGTTGCACAAGCCTTGCGAGCATCACGCTTCCCGAGGGGGTGACGACGATTGGACGTTATGCATTCCAGAATTGCAAAAGCCTTGCAAGCATCACGCTTCCCGAGGGGGTGACGGAGATTGGAGACTATGCATTCCGGGATTGCACAAGCCTAAAGAGCGTCTATTGCAAACCGACCACGCCGCCGTGGGGAGGAAGTGACATGTTCAACAACAACGCCTCCGGCCGCAAGATCTATGTACTGGCATCGGACGACGATAGCATTATCAAGGCCTACAAAGCGGCTTCGTATTGGAGTGATTACGCATCAGACATGGAGGAGTATCAGTTTTAACCGATTCCTATAACACGAGAAAAGGCGTATGCAGGTTATAGCATACGCCTCTTTTGTAGACCGAGGGATGATTGTTTGCTAAAATTGCCAGCTGACGCGCAGGGTACAACTACGGGGTTGTGCATAGAGGTAGCGCGTGGCCTGCGGAATACGCACGGTATTGTGCTCGACACCCAGGCGCTGGGAGCGCAACGACTCGTAACCATAGGAGGGATAGGATCCACCGGTCAGATTATTTGCATGGAGCGACAGCAGCAACGACGAGCGGTCAAACCGAAAACTCTTAAAGAGGGAGAGGTCGAGCGTAAAGGCATCCTGCAACCGTTCCTGCGTCGTAAAGGCGGCAAAGGTTTCGGGCGTCACACCATTTTGGCGAGCCACACGATCGGTACGGCGCAACGGCGCAGGATCGACATACCGATTGCCCGCACAACCACCCGAAAGGCGAAAGCCCCATCCACGAGCTCCGTAGTAGCGCACCGCAGCGAGGGCCGTCCATGCAGGCGCACCCCCAACACGGCAATCGCGCAGGTGGCTGACAGCCCCCACGTCGATCGGAGCATTGTCCGTATCGCGTAAAATCGTCACCACGGGATCGGCCACATAGCGATAGCTCCCCCACGATGCAGCTGCCGAGAGGGTCCAACGATAGGAGACACGCCACTGCAAAGCCCCCTCGACACCCAACGCTTGGGTTGCCAAACCCGCCAGGGTCATATCGGCATAGGAGGCCGCCAAATCGTCGTAATAACGCGTAGAGTGAATGCCATCGGCACGGCGATTCAGAAAGAGCGTCAGCTCGGAATCAAGCATTTCGCCACGTTGGCGGTATCCCAATTGTGCCGACCAATACTGCTCGGCAAGGGGTTGATCAACCGTGCGGTTGTTGTAGAGCGGCTGCACAAAGAGCGAGGCGATGGCCGGGTTTTCACGTCCCGAAGCCAGGCGTAACTCCAGGTAGCTGCGCGGCGAGAAGGTCCAGCCCGCCGCCATGCGCAACGCATAGGTATCGAGGCGAATCTGTCGACTTGCCCCATAGGAGCCTGCACCTGCAAAGAGCTCTTTTTCGTAGAAGCCATAACGCGAAAGCAGCGCTTGCCCAACCTCTCCCGAAAACTCGGCTTGCAACCGATCGGCTCGCCACAACGCATGTGCCCACACCGTGGCATCGACTTGGCGCAGGGCGTAATCATAACCAAAGCGATCGCCCTCACCAATACGACGTCCCGGATCGCGCAGGTTATTCTGCAGGCGGTTAGAATAGCTGTCATCATCGACCAGGTAGTAGTCGATATCGGTCAAGTATTGCGCACCCAGCAGATCGCGCATCTGCTTGTAATAGCGATCGTTCCGAACATCAGCACGCACACCGCCATCCAACTCGACCGCCCCAACACGATGGCTGACATCGGCCACCAGCGAAAGGTGCATCACACGTGTCACACGATCCTCCAAGGTGTAGATAGCCTCACCATTCCGCAGGCAGTTCTGCGCCACGAGTTCATCCCAATTGATCTGTGTGTAGCGCGGATCGGCCGATCGCCACGCCTCTTCCGAAGCTCGATCTTCAGTATAGGATGGCATATAACGGTAATTATCAGGCAGGGGCGAACGTGCATCATACCACCCTAACGCGCTCTGACGTTGCTGCCCATATTCACCACCAAGCGACACCCGAGCCATCGTGGATTCGCCCAACCGATATTGAAACGAAGTGGCCAAAAACGGCAGTCGTTCACGGCGCACACGCGCATTAAAGACCTCACCCTCACGAAATCCCCAGGAGGGGTTGTAGTAAGGGTCTTCGACCAAGCGGAAAGCCTCTTCGGTAGAGGATGAACGCAGGCCGCGTTCAACAAGCGGAACAGTGCCATAAAGGGTCCAACTCGCGCCCGATGCCCATGCACGTGAAAAGCGAACTGCTGCCAAGAGCGAACGGGTATATACACCCTCCATGCGCAGATCAGCACCCATCGTCACATCGAGGGCTGCACCCACCTGCCACGGACCTATCTCCTGATTCATCAGCACACGTCCGCCCAAGCGGTAGTTACGATCGACCAGACGCACCGAGGCGGCATAGGGCATCAACGGCAATGCATCGTCGAACTCGTAGTTTTCACCCTCCCCCGCCATGGCTCTGCCGGCAGGTCCAGCCGATACGCCAGCATGCATGGTGACCACACCACCCAATGCACGAGCCAATGTCAGATGACGATAGGAGCAGGTAATACCCATCAACGAAGTGGCGTGAGCACTACGCTCCTCGCCCCGCCGACGAATAGTCACACGTGGCAGATTGTAGTCGGTCAACGAGCCGTAGAGGTCGGTAGCCGATCGCACTGCACGATAAAAAAGCGTCGAGTCAGAGAGCGGATCAGGGATCCGTTCCTCCGACTCGGCGTAAGGATAATAAGGTCCGTCTTCAGCCTGTTGAGCCAATGCCGACACTGAGAATGACAGCAACAGCAACAAAAAAGCTGAAAGGCGTTTCATATCTTTTGTTTAGATTCGGCGCAACACCTCACACAGCAGATCCCAGAATTTGGGAACAGTCGCAATCTCCAAGCGCTCATCGGGAGAATGTACACCGCGCAACGTGGGACCAAACGACACCATCTCCAACTCAGGATACTTCTCCAAGAACAAGCCACACTCCAATCCAGCATGGATGGCTCGCACCTTCGGCTCAGTTGCAAAAAGATCCTGGTAGGCAGCGGCGGTGATCTCCAGCAGGCGCGATTCGGGGTTGGGATTCCAACCCGGATAACCGTCCGTATGGGCTACATCGGCACCGGCCAATGAGAATACCGACTCTACCATCTGAGCCACATAGGTCTTGGCACTTTCGACTGACGATCGTTGCGACGAGGTTACCACAATGGTCTCATCATCAACAAACTTCACCGAAGCCAGGTTAGTCGAAGTCTCCACCAATCCGGGCATAGCAAACGACATCGAAATCACCCCATTAGGAACACCTACGAGGGCATAAATCAGTGCTTGTTGCGTCTTCTGATCGAGTACTCGATCCACTTCGGGCATTTCATTGAGCGTGATCTTAAAGTTGGGCTCGCGGAAACGGAACTCTTGCTCCAAATCAGCAGCAAAAAGGCGATAGCGTTCCTCGAAATCGGCCTTATACTTGGTCGGAACACCAAAAATAGCATAGGCTTCGCGCGGAATAGCATTACGCAGATTACCACCCGAGAAGTAGCTCAGGCGCAGCTCACAACTCTGCATACCATCCCACATAAGACGCGCAACTGTCTTATTCGAATTGACACGACCCTTATCGATATCATCACCCGAGTGACCTCCCAACAGATCGGAGACATCAACACGGTAGAAGGCATAGTTTTTCGGCGCAGCCTCCATCTTGGCATGGAACGTAGCAATCGTATCGATACCACCGGCGCAACCGATGAAGAGTTCACCCTCATCCTCCGAGTCGAGGTTTACGAGGTACTTACCCGTCAGCATACCCTCACCCAACTCAAAAGCACCTGTCAGACCGGTCTCTTCATCAACTGTAAAGAGTGCCTCCAGCGGACCATGAGGCACCGTTTCATCGAGCATCAGGGCCAACGCAGCAGCCATACCGATACCGCAATCGGCGCCCAGGGTCGTACCCTCAGCCTTCACCCATTCATCCTCGATGCGGGTGCGAATCGGATCGTGCTCGAAGTCGAACTCCACGTCCGAATTCTTCTCGCAAACCATATCCATATGCGACTGCAGAATAACCGTCGGACGATCCTCCATACCGGCCGTGGCAGGCTTCAGCATCACCACATTACCGATTGCATCCTTCTTATACTCGATACCATGCTGTTTGGCAAACTCGACAAGGAACTCGATAATCTTCGTCTCTTTCTTCGAGGGACGCGGTACACGCGTAATGGCATCAAACTGTTCCCAAACAAGTTTGGGTTCAAGATTCGTAATCGTTGACATCTATTAATCGTTTTATGTTTATTCTATCTGTTCACGCTTGGCCTGGCAGTTCCCGCCGCCGTTGGCGTCGTCTGCAGATTTTACCCACCCCCAAACCCCCGCCTTAGGCAGGGGCTTGGTCGCTTCGCTCCCTTGGGTGGTGCTAATATCGGTCACAAAGATACACTTTTATCTATAAACCGACAATCAATCGGCCACTTTGCGGTACTCAATCACAACGGTTTGACCGTTATACTCGTATGTGCTCGATAAATGACGGATAAAATCAGGCTTCGTCTGATCGTCAAACCACGCCTCTACAACCAATCGACCACCTTCGCCCGGATTCCAATGCGGCGTGAAGATGTTTAATTTTCGATTATTGCTGATATTCAGCTTTTTGATTTGGCAACTCGAGCAATCGAACTCGGTCAATTCCGCGTTTCCACCCATATCGATTTCGCTGATCGGATTCCCCTCGCAGTGAAGCAATTGCAGTTTCGGATTCTGCTTTACATCCAATTTCGTCAAAGCGTTAACACCTACATGCAACCACTCGAGATTGGGACAATGATCAACCGCCAAACTCTTTAACTTACCTTGTAGAGCGACCAGGCGCTCGAGCTTCGTGCAGGAGGATATATTCAACGCACCAAGCGACGAGTTCTGCCCGCAATAGAGCCACCTGAGCTCCGGACACTGACTAAAATCAAGGGACGAAAGTTTGTTATTGGTAAGATAGACCCACTTCAGGCAGTCATTCGCGCCAAACTGCACCGAGCTGAGTTGATTTTGTTCCAACGACACCTCTTCGAGCAACGGATTACGGCTTAAATCGGCCGAGGTGAGTTTGTGGCAATCGCAACGCAACTTTTTCAACGACTCGAAATATTCGATACCGCGCAACGATGTAATCGGATCGTAGGTAATCAGCAAATCGCCATAGACGAAATCAATCTTTTCGATTTTGCGCACATCGGCACGAGTAATCCGCAAAGCATTAGCAATCAGTTTGTGGCGCTGAAGCTCCTTTGCAAAATTCGCATCAATGTGTGCTGTAATATCCTCCGTATAGTCAATTTCGGGCTTCGGTGTCGGCTCCTCCTCCGGACCACCCTCACTGCATGCCACAAAAGAGACAGAGAGTATCAAAAGCCACATCAGCATCAGTCTTTTCATCACTATCGGTTATTCGAAATACATAGAATAGCTCATGCAAAAATAGGATATTTTCCGATAAATTCCTACCTTTGCGCGTAAATATAAAATACAGGTATGCACAAATCCGGCTTCGTTAATATCATCGGCAACCCCAACGTAGGTAAATCGACGCTGATGAACCAACTCGTGGGCGAAAAGCTCTCGATCATCACCTCCAAGGCACAAACTACGCGCCACCGCATCATGGGTGTCGTTTCGGGCGAGGATTTTCAGATCGTCTATTCCGACACACCGGGTATCTTGAAGCCCTCCTACAAGTTGCAGGAGTCGATGATGAAGTTCGTGACGGGTGCCCTGACCGACGCCGATGTGATCCTCTTCGTGACGGATACGGTGGAGGAGTCGGATCGTGCAGCCGAGATTCTATCGAAACTCAAGAAGACCTCGATTCCGGTCATCGTCGTAGTCAATAAGGTCGATCTGTCGAATCCGGCCGATCTTGAGGCGTTGGTCGAGAAGTGGCATACTGAACTCCCCGAGGCTCGCATCGTGCCCGTATCGGCCAAGGAGTCGTTCAATATCGAGCCGCTCTTCCAGACGATTCTCGATCTGCTGCCCGAAGGTCCTGCCTACTACCCAAAGGACACGCTGACGGACAAAACATTGCGTTTCTTCGCATCGGAGATCATCCGCGAAAAGATCCTGAAGTTCTACGACAAGGAGATCCCCTATTCGTGCGAGATTGCTATTGATTCATACAAGGAGGAGCCGACGATTGACCGCATTTCGGCCACGATCTACGTCTCGCGCGACTCACAGAAGGGCATTGTGATTGGCCACAAGGGAGAGAAGCTGAAGAAGGTGGGCAAGGCTGCCCGCGAAGACATGGAGGCCTTCCTCGATAAGAAGGTCTTCCTGCAGCTCTACGTCAAGGTCAATGACGATTGGCGCAACAACGACCGCGAGTTGCGCCGCTTCGGCTACGAACTCGAATAATAAACCAAACTCAAAACGCGTTAAAGTTCTGCATGCAGCGTCTACGACACCTCTTTATAACCCTTGTGGTGCTCTTCGTCGCCACGGAGACATCGGCTCAATACAACAGAGAGTACTTCTTCTGGGTGGGTCGTCGTTGCATGATGAACAACGATTACCAAGAGGCCATTCGCACGCTAAACACTTTGCTTCGTTTCGACGATGAGGCCTTCGAGGGTTACTTTCTGCGTGGCATTGCCAAATACAACCTCGACGACCTGCTGGGTGCCGAGGGAGATTTCACGACTGCTATTCAACTCAATCCGGTCTACACGCAAGCCTACACATATCGCGCAATTACTCGCTCACGATTAGGAAATTACGATGACGCACTTCAAGATTTCCGTGAAGCAATTGATCTGCGTCCCGACCTACCGGGGCCTTACTACAGCCGTGGCGTCACCCGACTTTTGAACCAACAATTCGAGGAGGCTATTGCCGATTTCGACAAATTTGTACGTCATGAAAACAAGGTAGCAGATGCCTATATCTGTCGTGGTTTGAGCTACCTGCACCTAAAGGATACGGTAAAAGCATACGAGGATTTCGAGCGAGGAATCCGCACCAACCGCGAAAGCCCCAACGGCTATAACCGTCGTGGCACGCTCTATATGCAGCAGGATCGTTTCGAGGAGGCCGAGGCCGACTTCAATATGGCAATCGCCTGCGATTCGACCTATCTGCTCTCTTATTTTAACCGCGCCCTGGTCTATTCGGACACCAATCGCCCCTTGGCTGCTTTAGCCGATTTCGACAAGGTGATCAGTCTCGATTCGACCAACTCACTCACCTACTTCAACCGAGCAATCCTGCGCAGCAACATCGGCGATTATAATCGCGCGTTGGAGGACTACGACAAGGTGGCACTCTATTCGCCCAACAATGTCTTGGTCTATTACAATCGTGCCAATGTCCATGCTCAACTCGGTGAAATCGAAAAGGCGATCAAAGATTATTCGTCAGCTATTGAGCTCTACCCCGATTTTGCCAACGCATACATCTATCGTGGTCGTTTACGAGCTCTGCTGCGTGACCAAAAAGGTGCTCGCAACGATCAGGCTATAGCTCAAAAAAAGATTGCGGCCTATCGTGACCGCCTGAGCGATAGCACCTACTCGATCTATGCTGACACCACCCAGCACTTTGACAAACTGCTCTCTTTCGACAGCAAGTTTGCAGGTTCGTCGTTCAACCGAATCACGGCACAAGGAGGTGGACGTGAAGAGATGCGTTTGTTGCCCCTCTTCAAATTTACCCTCATGCAGCCCGACTCGACAGTCGGCATGAAGCACTACAGCCCGAAACGTCTGGAGGATTTCTTAAAGCGTATCGACAATCGTTATTTAGCCCTTTCATGGCGCGATTCGTCGTTACCGGCCGACACCCTCGTCATGCTCGACAAGGAATACACTCGCCAAATCAATGTGAGTGCGCCTTCGTGGATTGACTTCTTCGAGCGAGGTATCTCCCAGTCGCTTATCAAGCAATATACCAACTCGGTCAACACTTATACTTCGGCCATTGAGTTAAATCCCTCGAATCCGTTCCTCTACCTGAACCGTTCGACCACACGCGCCGAGATGATCGACTTCATCTCCTCGATTGACAACTCATATCAGCGTATCACGATCGACTCGGATCCGGCAAACCGCCTGCACAACAACTCGAAGCGCACCTACAGCTACGACGAGGCGATAGCCGATTTGAACAAGGTCTTGAAACTCTATCCCGATTTTGCATACGCCTACTACAACCGCGCTAACCTCAGTGCGCTATCGGGTGATTTACCGGCCGCCTACGAAGACTACACAAAGGCGATTGAGCTCAATCCTCACTTTGCCGAGGCCTACTACAACCGAGGCATTGTCCAAATCTTCATGAAAGATACACGCAAGGGATGCCTCGATATTTCGAAATCCGGCGAATTGGGTATCGTAGAGGCCTACGAGGTATTGAAACAATATGCCCACAGCACAGAATAACAAACTTAATCTTAAATATTTATGACGCAAACTATTACAAAAAAAATGAACGACAAATGGTACCTTCGTTGGGGCGCACTGATTCTCATCGCCTCGATGATGTTCTTTGCCTACATGTTTGTCGATGTAATGTCGCCGCTCAAATCGCTCATCGAGTCGGAGCGCGGTTGGAGCAGCTCGACCTTCGGAACGTATGCTGCTTCGGAGTACTTCCTGAATGTCTTTGTAGCCTTCCTCATCTTTGCCGGTATTATTCTCGACAAGATGGGCATCCGCTTTACGGGTCTGCTGTCGGCTTCGCTGATGGTAATCGGTGCCGGTATCAAGTACATCGGTATCTCGGATTGGTTCCAGGCCACGGAGTTCTGCGCATGGCTCGGCTCGTGGTGGATCTCGTTCCCCGCAAGCGCCAAGGTTGCTTCGTTTGGTTTCATGATCTTTGGTTGCGGTTGCGAGATGGCCGGTACGACCGTTTCGAAGGCTATTGCCAAGTGGTTCGAGGGTAAGGAGATGGCTCTTGCCATGGGTATGGAGATGGCTATCGCACGTCTGGGCGTATTCGCCGTGATGTGGCTCGCTCCGATGGTATCGGGTTGGTTCGACCAGTCGGTAGTTGCCCCCGTAGCCTTCTGCACCGTACTGCTCATCATAGGTCTTTTGAACTACGCCATCTTTGTTCTGATGGATCAGAAGTTCGACAAGGAGCTTATCGCTTCGGGTGAGATGAAGCAGGAGAGCTCGGAGGAGGAGTTCCAGATCAAGGACCTGGGCAAGATCTTCTCGTCGAAGATGTTTTGGCTGGTGGCTCTACTCTGCGTACTCTACTACTCGGCTATCTTCCCCTTCCAGCGTTATGCCCCGAACTTCCTGGAGGTGACGCTCGGCATCGACGCAGAGTCGGCTGCTCGTCTGTTCAGTTGCTTCCCCGTGTTGGCCATGTGCCTCACGCCGTTCCTGGGTGCTCTACTCGACTTCAAGGGTAAGGGTGCTACGATGCTGATGGTGGGTGCTGTGATCATGATTGCTTGCCACCTCTCGTTCGCTTTCCTGCTGCCGGCATTCCCGTCAAAGGCCCTGGCTCTGTTGCTGGTTGTGACGCTCGGCGTATCGTTCTCGTTGGTTCCTGCTGCTTTGTGGCCCTCGGTTCCGAAGATTATCGACTCGAAGATTCTCGGCTCGGCCTACTGCGTGATCTTCTGGATTCAGAACATCGGTCTCTGCCTCGTACCGCTGCTCATCGGTACGGTACTCGATGCTACGGGCACTTATGTAGCTCCGATGGTGATCTTCTCGTCGTTTGGCGTATTGGCCTTCATCATGAGCTTCTACCTCAAGATCGAGGACAAGAAGAAGGGCTACGGCTTGGAGCTTCCCAATATCAAGAAGTAGCCAACAACATAGCATACAACAAAAGCGAGGTTGTCTGTCCGGCAACCTCGCTTTCATTTAGGAGAACACTTTACACTATGCGAACAGAGCCTCCACCTTACTTACTACATCCTCCACATTCGGATTGAGCGGGAATACATGGCTTGGTTTGAGATACCACATCTCGCGCTTCGATTTAAAGAGTTTCTCACCGCCACCCGTGATATTGAGCATTACAGTAGCCCCCTTCTCAACCTTACCATCAGCAACGGCTTTCATAAGCGAAGCCGTCGCAACGGCAGCCGCAGGATGGATATCGATACCCTCCAACTCTTCAAAGAGTTTGGCCGCCTTGCGAGCCTGAGGATTTGTAACAGCCATAATATCACCCTGCGTAGCTTTCAGAGCATCATACAAGCCACCGACAACGCCATAGGGAGGCTTTCGGTTTGAGAGCACTTTAGCATCGATAATCTCCACGTCGCGACGCGCCTTATCATCATCATAAGGCAACATAGCACGTGAATCGGCACGCCATGCATCAAACATCGGCACAAAGGGTGCATTCTGCGAGACGATCAATTTCATCATGTGGTTACCATAGCGGCCATCCTCCACCAAACGCATATTGGCCTCCCACGCTGCAATTGCACCCGTACCGCTACCAACGGCCTGAAAATAATAATCAGGAATCCGTCCAATCGTGGTTGTAGCCGACAAGACAGTCGTTGCCATACCATCACGACGTGCGATATTCTTTGCACCTCCCTCGGCGTAGAAATTCTGTGCTTTCAGAGCGAGGTCAGAGAGATGAATAGCATCAAAATAGTCACCGCCGGATGCGCAGGCAATCACCTTGACACACGGATTCAGCGGTTCGTCAAACCAAAGCGCATCGATATTATCGTTCGGAACGACTAATAATAGACGAATGTTGTTGGCCGAACACACCTTGGCAAAAGCTCGTGCTGTATTTCCCGCCGAAGCAACCACCAACACACGTTGCTCATCCTGCTTAGCTCGGCCACACACGGCATAAGCCTCCGTCTCTTTAAACGAACATGTCGTCATCTGGGCACCGATTGACGGATTATAGCCATTGAACGTAATCCATAGGTTCTCCAATCCGAGGTACTGACCCAATCCTTTACTTTTGTAGGTCACAGGAGCAGCCGAGCCCTTCAACAGATGGCTGACAGGGAGCCAATCGCAGAACTTATAAAGGCCATACTCGTCCCCCTTCACTTCCAGTTGCTTATTGGCATAGTGGGCACGGATGAGCGAGGGACACGTACATTCACGGTCTGCCAACGTCCAACCCTCATCGTTAAATTCATGACCCGAGGCCACACAGATAAGCGTATATTCGGTAGGTTTAAAGTTTTCCATGAGGTTATCTTTTGAGTTTTGTTGTGGATTATCCCATACGATTTTTATAATCTTCGTAACCAAATTCGCGTACAAGGTCAATTGTCCCATCACGACGGGCGATAGCAATTGCAGGGTGCGAGACTCCGTTAAACATAGTGGTCTTAACCATCGTATAGTGAATCATATCTTCAAAAACGATACGGTCTCCCACCTTTGGATTTTGATCAAGCAACCGCTCATCTAACAGATAGGTCGGTGAGGGCACTCGCGAAAAATCAATCATCTTTACAATCAATGTGTCACTAATTATGCAAAAATAAAAAAATCTACCCAATTCAACACCTCATTGCATCGACACGCAGAAGAAATAGGTATTTATACTTATCGAGCATATAGTTCAATCAAAGCAGGCACTTTATTTGTAGGGTAAACGAACGTACCTGTTTTATACAACCACACTATGAAACGATTTTTAGTAATCTTATCGGCACTGCTGCTACTTGTGGCAGCCATGAGTGTCGTCGGGCAAAAGAGTCGTCTTTCGCCCAAAGAGGAACGTCGTGAAGTACGCGAAAAACGTCGTGCTCAACGGTTGGCCGATTACGAAAAGATGATGGATTCAATCGTCCTTTCACACAACTTTCAATTTAATCCCCAGACCATGCAACGTCAACCGGCCGGTCCGATGCGAAATATTCTCAATCCCGAATACAGTGTCGGAATTTGGGGCACAGTGGCCGATATCTGTCTGCCCTACATCAAGGGCTATACGCCACCCTACTATGTCACCATTCTGAACTATACGATCCCCTCGCTCGAAAATTTTGTCACTGAGCAGACTCAGGAGGGATGGTTGGTAAGTTTTCAGTCATCACTCTTTTCAGGATCGACCTATACATTTCTTTTTGAGATCTATTCGCGAACTGGCGGCGCAACGCTGACCATCAAAAATCCATGGTACAACGACGTTCAATACAGCGGTACTATTACGCAACTGTATTAACCTATCAGATAAGCTATTGCCCGTCTATTGTTGGTATATCAGGGCAACGGCACTGACTGAAACACCCTCTTCGCGACCTTCGAAACCAAGATGCTCTGTGGTGGTGGCTTTGACCGATACACGGTCATCGTCCACACCCATTGCATCGGCCATAGCATGACGCATCTCGTCGATATAGGGACGTAATTTAGGGCGCTGCATACGAATCGTACAATCGACGTTCCCAATCGCATAACCCTTCTCCTTCAGCAGGTCCACTACGCGACGAAGCAGAATTTTCGAATCAATGCCGCCAAATTCGGCCGACGTATCGGGAAAGTGCAGGCCTATATCACCCAGGGCTGCAGCCCCAAGCAAAGCATCACAGACGGCATGAATTGCCACATCACCATCCGAGTGTGCCACAAAGCCTTTCGAGGAGGGAATCTCTACTCCACCCAACACCAAACGCAACCCTTCGCGCATGGCGTGTACATCATAACCATGTCCGATTCTGAAATTCATTGTTTCTATCTTTAGAGGCCCATCTCCTTCAAGAAACGGCCTGTATAACTCGCCTCACATTGTGCCACTTCATGCGGGGTACCCGTAGCCACTATCGTACCACCTGCAGCACCTCCTTCGGGGCCAATATCAATCAAATGGTCGGCAACCTTCACCACATCCAGATTGTGTTCGATGACAATCACCGTATTGCCGCGATCAACCAACTTATTGAGCACCTCCAACAGAATGCGCACATCTTCGAAATGCAGACCTGTGGTCGGCTCATCCAAAATATAAAGCGTACGCCCCGTATCGGTCTTCGCCAATTCGGAAGACAGTTTAATGCGCTGGCTCTCACCGCCCGAAAGCGTCGTACAAGGCTGACCAAGCGTCAGGTAACCCAGGCCCACATCTTGAATCGCTTTCAGTTTCTGGTAGATCGACGGTACAGCCTCGAAAAATTCGGCGGCCATATTGACCGTCATATTCAGTACATCGTTGATCGACTTACCCTTGTACTTCACCTCCAACGTCTCGCGATTATAACGATTACCGCCACACGCCTTACAACGCACATAGACATCCGGAAGGAAGTTCATCTCAATCGTCTGCACACCCGCGCCACGACACTCTTCACATCGACCTCCACGCACGTTGAACGAGAAATGTCCCGCTTTGTAGCCACGCATCTGGGCATCGGGGGTCTTTTCGAAGAGCTTACGAATATCGGTAAAGAGGTTCGAATAAGTAGCCGGATTACTACGAGGCGTACGGCCAATCGGCGACTGATCCACCACAACAAGTTTATCAATCAACTCGATTCCTTCGATGGCATCGTAGGCCAACGGACGGTCAAGCGATCGGTACAGTTTTTGGCTCAATATCGGACGTAAGGTCTCGTTTACAAGGGTTGATTTACCCGAACCGCTGACTCCCGTCACACAGATTAACTTACCCAACGGGAAATCGACATCAACCCCTTTGAGGTTATTACCCTTTGCTCCACGAATCGTAATCACTTCACCTGACCCTGATCGTGGTTCGGCAGGGATTTCAATTCGACGGCGGCCTGTCAGATAATCGGCCGTCATCGAGTCAGCCTTCACGATCGCCTCATAATTACCGGCTGCAACAATACGGCCACCCTTACGACCCGCCTTGGGTCCTACATCGACGATATAATCGGCAGCACGCATCATCTCCTCATCGTGCTCAACCACAATAACCGAATTTCCGGCATCGCGCAAATCTTTCAAGCTACGAATCAGTCGTTGGTTATCTCGCTGATGCAGACCAATCGAAGGCTCATCGAGAATATAGAGCACATTCACGAGTTTTGAGCCAATCTGGGTTGCCAGACGGATACGTTGGCTCTCGCCTCCCGACAGCGTTCGAGATGCTCGATCAAGCGACAAATAGCCCAATCCCACATCGACCAAAAAGCGCAGACGTTCGCGAATCTCTTTGACGATCTCGCGTGCTATCAGTTGCTCTTTCTGATCCATCCGTTCCTCGATATGCTCCATCCAAGCCGAGAATTCGAGAATTGACATCGCCGACAGATCCGCGATATTTTCATTCCCGATACGGAAGTGTAATGCCTCATCTTTGAGACGTAATCCGCCACAGGCTGAACACTTCTGATAGGCCAAAAATTGGCCACGCCACTTCTGCCCCTTTTTCGAATCTTCATCCTCCGTACGATCAATGTATTCGGCAACTCCTTCCCACTGCAAGAACTGAATCCCACCCACGGGTGCACTAAAGCGGCCAAGATCGACCGTGAGCGGCTCTGAATCACCATAGAGCACCGACTTCAAAGCACTCTCCGACAAGGTCTCCACAGGGTCATCCAACGTAAAATCGTGCCGATGTCCCAACATCTCCAACATCGCAAAGGTGATGTTATTGCGATATTTCCCTAAGGGTTCTATTGCACCTTCACGAATCGACTTATGCGGATCGGGAATAATCTTCTCAAGGTCAAAAACCGCCTCCTCTCCCAAACCGTTACAATGAGGACACGCGCCCTTTGGAGAGTTAAACGAGAAGGTATGAGGAGCTGGATCCTCGAAGGCTACACCCGTCGAGGGACACATCAGATGGCGCGAATAGTAACGCTGTTCGTTGGTACCATAGTCATAGACCGACATCGTACCCTTACCTTGACGCATCGCCTCTTTCAAGGAGGTCATAATACGATCCGAGGACTCCTCAGTCACACGAAGGCGATCTACCACCAAATCAATCGTATGGGTTTTGTAGCGATCGAGGCGCATGCCGGCCTGAAATTCACGTATTTCGCCATCAATACGGGCATAGAGATAGCCCTTTTTGGCCAAAGAATCGAAAAGTTCGCGATAATGACCCTTGCGACCTTGAACTACGGGAGCCATCAAGGCAATCTTACGACCAGCAAAGCTCTCGCCGATCAACTCTGCAATGCGATCATCGGTGTAATGCACCATTCGTTCACCCGTAATGGGTGAATAGGCACGTGACGCTCGCGCAAACAGCAGGCGTAAGAAATCGTTGATCTCGGTTACCGTACCCACAGTAGAACGAGGATTTTTATTCGTAGTCTTCTGCTCGATAGCCACCACAGGACTCAAGCCGGTGATCTTATCGACATCAGGACGCTCCATCGCCCCCACGAAATGGCGGGCATAGGCCGATAGAGTCTCCATATAGCGACGTTGACCTTCGGCATAGATGGTATCAAAGGCCAACGAGGATTTACCCGATCCGGAAAGTCCTGTCACAACCACCAATTGGTTACGCGGAATCTCGAGATCGACATTCTTCAAATTGTGCACTCTGGCACCCAATATCTGAATTTTATCCTGCATGGTCTCTACATAAACGGTTCCCCGTGCTGCATATTGTCCGGCGGAAGGGGTGAATATGCAAAGATACAACTCTTCTTGCGAAATGAGTACGCCGAGCAGGGAGTTTTTCAAGAAAAATCTGTACCTTTGCGATAAATTAGAAATGACTATGCTCAAAGCCGGACGTAATTATACCCTTAAAGTGAGCCGTATCTCGGAATTCGGTCTCTATCTGCAAGACGAGGAGGGGCAGGAGGTACTGCTCCCCAACCGCTATACTTCGCTCAGCGACCAGGTGGGCGACGAGAAGGAGGTCTTTATCTATCACGACTCGGAAGATCGCCTCGTAGCCACTACCGAGACACCTACGATTCGCGTAGGCGAAGTAGCCTATTTGAAGGTAGTTGACAAGACTGTTCACGGTGCGTTCCTCGATTGGGGTTTGCACGGCAAGGATCTCTTTTTACCAAATCGCAACCAACAAGGTGGTATCTTTGCCGGCCACAGCTATGTAGTCTACGCCTATGAGGACAGCATCACGGGGCGTTGTGTCGCATCGAATAAGCTCAAAAGTTTTATCGACAACGAGGTTATTTCGGTCAAGGTACGTGACGAGGTAGACATCCTTGTTGCTTCTGAATCGCCAATCGGTTTCCGTGTAGTCATCAACAACCGTCACTGGGGTATGATCTACCGCAACCAACTCTTCCGCCCGGTCCAAATTGGTGATCGCATGAAGGGTTATGTACGTCGCATCACAGAGGATAATCGTATCGATATCAGCCTCCAACAACAAGGCTATCGCCAAGTTCAAGATTCAGCGGTAACGCTACGCGACCTGCTCCAGGCCAACGGAGGTTTCCTGCCGCTGAACGACAACAGTGACCCGCAGGAGGTGGCCCGCATGACGCAGATGAGCAAGAAAGTATTCAAGCGTTCGGTGGGCATGCTGCTCAAGAGCGGCGAGGTTGAAATGACGGAGGAGGGTATTAAACTCATACGCTAATGGCAACGCTTCAAACGGCAGAACGCGTATCGCGCGAAGCATCCGATAATTTCGTCTTTCAGCGTTCGATCCTGGCCTATCACGAGGCTGCAAAGCGAGTATCAGGCGATGTATTGGAGATCGGAACCGGATCCGGATACGGCATTGAGGTCATTGCACCCCACACGCACCGATTCATTACGGTCGATAAATTCATGGCTCCCCTCAAAGAGGCTCTTCCTGACAATGTCGAGTGCCGACAAGCCACTGTACCGCCCCTACCCTTTGCATCGGAGAGTTTCGACTACATCATCTCCTTCCAGGTTATTGAGCATATCGAGGATGACATCGCCTTTGTTCGCGAATTGCATCGCGTTTTGCGTCCGGGTGGCAAGGTCATTATCTCAACACCGAACGCCCCCATGTCACTCACCCGCAATCCATGGCATGTGCGCGAATATCGTGCCGACGAGTTAGACAAACTCTTCAGTAATTGCTTCGACGAGATTTGCATCGAAGGTGTGATCGGAAACGAGGCGGTAGCTGACTACTACGAGCGTAATCGAAAAAGCGTGCAACGCATCACCCGTTGGGATATTCTCGACCTGCAACATCGTCTGCCGCGTTGGATGCTTCAGATTCCTTATGACATTTTAAACCGCATCAATCGCCGCAAATTATTGGCAGCAGCCCCCGAAGCTACAGCTGCAATTCGCATGAAAGATTATCAACTCTCACCTTCGACCGAGAAGAGTTTCGATCTCTTTTTAATGGCCACCAAACGATGAAAAACATAGTCTTTGACCTCGGTGGCGTTGTCTTTATGCGCGACCCGAAGAAGTGCACCGAGGATTTCTTGAACTTCTTCAGCTTTGTGCGTCTGGAGCAGATGCCCCACTTCTGGAACGAGTATGACCGAGGCACGCTCTCGATCGACGAGGTGAAGGAGGAGCTCTGTCGCTACCACAACTGCGATCGAGCCAAGGTTGACGAGTACCTGCGTTTGGCCATCGATAAGCAGGAGGTCATCGCCCCTACCGAACGGCTGATCGAGCAGCTGAAAAAGGCGGGCTATCGCCTCTATGTACTTTCGAACATGTCGAAGGAGTTCATCGCTTTCCTGCGCCAAGTGCCCGTCTATCGCCACTTTGACGGTGAGGTCGTCTCATGCGAAGAAGGCGTGTGCAAGCCCGAAAAGGAGATCTATCAACTCCTGCTCGAGCGCTACGACCTGAACCCACAGGAGACCCTCTTTATCGACGATCGTAAGGAAAACATCGAGGCCGCCGAGCAGGTGGGCATCACAGGCTTCCACTTCAACCGCAAGGATATCGCGGGAACGATCGGCGAACTGCGTTCGCAATTAAAAATTAAGAATTAAAGGTTACTAAAGGCGACTAAAGGGAATTAAGGCGTGAAGGGAAATCCTTTGCGCTTTTTTTGCGTTCTCGCCCTTTCCGCCCTTTCCACCCTTATCGCCCTTTAGTAACCTTTAGCTACCTTTATTATATATAAAAACCGGCCGTCAGCGCAACGACCGGTTTTTGATTTTAGAGGAGCTGATTTTGTCATGAACGCAGTAAGCCCCGGATGGGGTGTACTTTGTACATCCCATTCGGGGCTTGCTCTTTACAACTATATTAGTTATTTTAATATTCGGAAAATATACTTGAAATCTTGGTACGATTTTATTGTCTTAAATTCTTCAGGGAATTGCACCCCGGCCTTTTTATACAAAAGTTCGTATTTCGTTCTAAGGTCTTCGAGTCTAGCTGGCACATACTCATCATCCGTATATAACACGATTTGTTCCATCTCATAAAATATGGCATCATAGAGTAAAAACTTTATATCAGGATGTCCTTTAACTGCCTCTTTTATGAGATCATGTAACGAATTTCGATGCAACATCTTTTTACATATTTTATCAACATCATTAGTCATTCCCCACACCTTACAAAACAAAATAAACTGCAAAATTGCGACGACAATCAATAAAAGAGTTAATACAATATTCATATCTTCATGTGCTTTAAAGTTCATATAATTCATTTTGTACCCCATTAATCTGCACACAAAAAAAAGCGCGGTACTTTCAGTATCTCGCTCTGACAAGGTGTTTGGCGTAACCCGAGAAATCGAAACAACAGAAAGCCCACGCCAATTAGCGCAGGCATTTCAATTGTCATTCCTATTTCTCGTTATTCAGTCGCCAAACTTTAGTCAGAGAAGAAGCAATTAAAACGCTTTTCCAATTATTTTAAGAGTGTGCGTAGTAATTACGCTAATGTTTCATAGGCAGTCTAGTGTTGGTTCGTTTACAAAATTAGCAAATTATATTTAGCTCCGCAATTTTTGAGCATTTTATTTTTAGAGCCGAAGTTACGGCACACGCTACGCTTTCGTGCCGTGACTTCGAGGGGCGTTCGGCAGAACAGGCGCAAATGTATCCTTCGGATACCGCACATAAAGAAAAAGGATGGATCACGAATTAATTCGCATCCATCCTTTTTCTTTATGTGCTTACGCCTTTAGGCGATTTGCGCTGTTCTGCTCTCACTATGAGCCGAAGTTATCATACAGGATATTCTCGGGCGGTACGCCGAGCGAATCAAGCATGTTCACCACGGCACCGATCATCATCGGAGGTCCGCACATGAGGTAGATGCAATCCTCGGGAGCCTCGTGGTTCTTCAGGTAGTTCTCATACAACACATTGTGTACGAAACCTGCCGTGTATGCCACGCCCTTAGCATCAGCCTCGGGATCCGGACGGTCGAGGGCCAGATTCATCTTGAAGTTGGGGAATTCCTCCTGGATGGCGTTGAACTCATCCATGTAGGGAGCCTCCTTCAGCGCACGAGCACCATACCAGAACGATACGGGACGCTTCGTCTTCTCGGTCTTGAAGAGGTGCATCAAGTGGCTACGCATGGGAGCCATACCGGCACCACCACCGATGAAGATCAGCTCCTGCGTGTCGGGCAGATTCTCATCGAGGAAGAACTCACCGTAAGGACCCGAGATGGTCACCTTATCACCCGGTTTGCGCGAGAAGATGTACGACGAGCAAATACCCGGGTTCACCTTCATAAAGCCGCCATTCACGCGATCGAACGGAGGAGTTGCGATACGGATGTTAAGCATGATGATGTTACCCTCTGCGGGGTGGTTGGCCATCGAGTAGGCACGGAACGTCGGCTCGGGGTTGGTCGTAACGAGATCCCACATCTTGAAGTGGTCCCAATCGCCACGGAACTTCTCGTCGATGTCCATGTCCGAGAACTTGATCTGGTCGTACTGCGGAATGTCGATCTGGATGTAACCACCACTGCGGAAGTTCAGCGTCTCGCCCTCCGGGAGCTTTACGACAAACTCCTTGAGGAAGGTCGAGATGTTGCGGTTCGAAACCACCTCACACTCCCACTTCTTCACACCGAGTACCGACTCGGGCACCTTAATCTTCATGTTCTCCTTCACCTTCACCTGGCAACCCAGACGCCAATGCTCCTTGGCCATCTTGCGGTTGATGAAGCCGGTCTCGGTCGGAAGCAGCTCACCGCCACCCTCCATAACCTGGCACTTGCACATACCGCAGGCACCACCACCACCACAAGCCGAGGGGAGGAAAATCTTGTTATCGGCCAACGTGGCCAAAAGCGTCGAACCGCTCTCAGCCTCGAATACCTGTGCACCATCGTTCACGTCGATCGTCACGGCACCCGACGTTGTCAGTTTTGCCTTTGCAAAGAGAAGCAGGCCCACCAGAAGGAGGGTCACTACCAGAAAGGCTACGATTGCAACAATAATTGTCTGTGTCATATTCCTATTCTCTTTTTAAAGGTTAGAACTGAATACCCGAGAAGATCATGAAGGCAATACCCATCAGACCCGTGATAATAAAGGCGATACCAGGACCTTTCAGTGCAGCCGGAATATGCGAATAGGTCGTCTTCTCGCGGATAGCGGCCATCATCACAATTGCCAACCACCAACCAAGACCCGAACCCAGACCATAGACGATCGACTGCCATACCGAGGTCAGCTCACCGCCATCGACCTTCTGCTGCATGAAGAGCGAAGCTCCCATGATGGCGCAGTTCACGGCAATCAGCGGCAGGAAGATACCCAGCTGGCTGTAGAGCGTGGGCGAGAACTTCTCGACGATCATCTCCACGAGCTGCACAAAGGCGGCAATCGTAGCGATGAAGATAATAAAGGTCAGGAAGCTCAAATCGACACCCGGAACCAGTGCGTCGGCTTTCAGCACGTAGTTATACAGCAAATAGTTCAGGGGCACGGTCATCACCAGCACGAAGGTAACCGCAGCACCCAGGCCGAGGGCCGTCTTAACGCTCTTCGACACGGCGATGTAGGAACACATACCGAAGAAGAAGGCGAAGACCATATTGTCGATAAAAATCGACTTAATAAAGATGTTCAATGTTTCCATATGCTACCCTCCTATTTTTCCTGTAAATCCTTATTTTTCGAGCGGTGTACCCAGATGATGCAGCCGCAGAGGATCAGTGCCATCGGCGGGAAGAGCATCAGACCGTTGTTGGCATAGAAGCCACCCTCGGCAATGTACCAGCTCTCGGGAATGACACGGATGCCATAGAGCGTACCGGCACCAAAGAGCTCACGGAAGAAGCCGATGATCACCAAAATCAGGCCATAGCCCAGACCGTTACCAATACCGTCGAGGAACGAAGCCCAAGGGCCGTTACCCAATGCGAAGGCCTCTACGCGACCCATCACAATACAGTTCGTAATGATCAGACCTACATAGACCGACAACTGCTTCGACACGTCATAAACGAAGGCCTTGAGTACCTGGTCCACCAAGATTACGAGTGCAGCGATCACAACTAACTGCACGATGATGCGGATACGCGACGGCAGACCGTTGCGCAGGAGCGACATCACCAAGTTTGCGAAGGCCGTAACGACCGTCACCGAGAGGGCCATTACGATAGCAGGCTTGAGCTGCACCGTAACTGCCAACGCCGAGCAGATACCCAAGATCTGCACGATGACCGGGTTGTTCGCCGAGAACGGGCCGGTCAGATATTTCAGATTCTTGTTACTCATTGTTCTCTACATTATTCGTTTCACACTCGGTCTCGGCACAAGCCTCACAGCAGGGAGTCGCAACCGATGCCTTCAAGAAAGGCAGGTAGGCGCCCAGACTCGACTTAAGCATCGCCGTCACGCCGTCCGAAGTCTTCGTACCACCCGAGATGGCATCCACCTCGTGCTTCTCGTCCTTCGCACCACCCTTGCGCAGCGTTACCGAAACAAACTCATCGCCCTCAAAGAGGGTCTTTCCCTTATACATTGCCTGATGCTTCGGCGTAGCCACCTCGGCACCCAGACCCGGGGTCTCACCGGCATGGTCGAGGACGATACCCGAAATGGTATTCATATCCTTCTCCAGAGCCACATAACCCCACATCGGACCCCAAAGGCCCACACCCGAAACGGGTACTACAACACGGCCATCCGTAGCCTGGAATACGGGGAGCGTATTCTCGGCAAAAGCAGTCGGCAGATCAAACAAAAGCTGAATCGGATCCTGACCCTCAATCTTCTCGCCCTTTTCGTTCACAACAAATGCCTCAATGCACTCATCATAATTCTGACCCGAAAGTGACAACGAAGCGAGAATGGCCTCCTTCTTCTCGTTGAGAATATTGGCATCCTGACGCGACTTGAGCGCCAAAGCAGCTACAGCCAGCAGCGTAGCTACTACAACGACCATTACCGTCGAATAGATGACAATATAAAGATTGCTGTTCTTATTCATATCGTTACACTATTTAACGGTTTTAACACGATTCTTACGACGGTTGATGTTAGCCTCTACCACGAAGTAGTCTACCAGCGGAGCCAGCGCGTTCATGAAGAGGATCGAAAGCATCATACCCTCCGGATAGGCGGGGTTCACCACGCGAATCAGTACGGCGATAGCACCCGTCATAAAGCCGACGATGTACTTACCCGTATTGGTCTGAGCCGACGTTACGGGATCGGTAGCCATGAAGACAGCACCGAAGGCAAAACCACCTACGATCAGGTGCCACCATGCGGGATACTCCGTCACACCAAGTGCCTGGAACAGATAACCCATAGCCAGACCACCGACAAATACCGAAACCATCGTGCGCCACGAAGCGATACCGGCACCGAGCAGGATTACAGCACCCAAGAGGATTGCCAACGTCGAGGTCTCACCGAACGAACCGGGGATGAAACCCAGGAAGGCATCCATGGCCGACCACTCACCCATCGTGCCTGTCGTTGCGAGCTTCTCGAGGGCCGTAGCACCCGTTACACCATCAACCTGTGCGCCCATCATCGTCCAATTCGAGTACCACACCTGCTCACCCGAAATCTGGGGCGTGTAGGCAAAGAATACGAATGCACGAGCCAGGAGTGCGGGGTTAAATACGTTCATACCCGTACCACCAAATACCTCCTTACCGAAGATTACGGCAAAGGCCGTAGCCAGACCGACCATCCACAGCGGAGTCGACACGGGCATGATCATCGGAATCAGCAGACCCGAAACGAGGAAACCCTCGTTGATCTCATGCTTACGGATCTGAGCAAAATAGAACTCGATCGCCAAACCTACGATGTACGACACAGCGACCATCGGCAGGATGCGAACCAAACCATAAATGAAGGCCGTCAGACCCTCCAGACCCACCTGAGCACCCGTCCAGTAGCAACCGAACAAGAAAGCGGGGATCAATGCCACGATCACCATGATCATCGTGCGCTTCATATCGTTGCAGTCACGGATATGAGCACCCTTCGTGGTGGTCGTATCGGGCACAAACAAGAACGTCTCGAAACCCTCGAAGGTCGAGTGCAGGAAGCCCAACTTACCCCCCTCGGAGAAGGTCGGCTTCAGCTTATCAACAATGTTTCTCAATGCCTTCATCGTTATGCCTCCTTAATCATTAAGTTAATACCATCACGGAGTACCTGCTGCATCTCGATCTTCGACGGATCGACAAACTCGCAGAGGGCAATATCCTCCTCGATTACCTCATAGATACCCAGATTCTCCATCTTGTCGATATCACCGGCCATGCAAGCCTTCAACAGATAGACCGGATAGATGTCCATCGGCAGATACTGCTCGTAAAGACCCGAAACAACAAACGGACGCTCGCCGCCATTGAGGTTCGTATCGAGCTTGTACTCCTTCTTCGGGCAAAGCCATGAGAAGTAAGCGCGCGATACAGAGAACTTCTTAAAGCGGGGCATCATCCAACCGAAGAGCTCGAACTTGTCGCCCTCGGGGATCACCGTCAGTTGGTTGGCATAGTAGCCCAGGAACTCGTTCTCGGCACGCTTTGCGCCTGTGAGAACATTACCCGAAATCAGACGTACCGAGTCACCCTCCTGTTGCTGTTTCAGTTTACCTGCTACGATCGAATCGATGCGGGCACCGGAGATAACATTGTAGTACTGCGGAGCCTCAACCTCCGAACCTGCGAGGGCAATCGTCTTGCACATATTTACCTTACCCTCCGTTGCAAGGCGACCGATGATGGCTACATCCTGGATATTGACCGTCCATACGACCTCACCCTTGTTGACGGGATCGATGTGATGGATCTGCACACCCACGTTACCGGCGGGATGCTTACCTTTGAAGATGTGCGTCTCGGCACCCTCCACCTGGCTCATCACGGGGGCAACGGTAGGCAACGAGAGGTGCACCTTACCCTCGGTCAAACGACCCAACAGAGCAATACCGGCCTCGATATTGGCACGCTCGGCAGCCAACACGAAATCGTAGTCGGGAGCCAACGGAGCCGTATCAAACGCCGAAATAAAGATCGCCTTCGGCTGATCCGAAGGATTGGCAATGATGCCATAGGGACGCTGCTGAATCATCGGCCACAGACCGGACTTGAGCAGCAACTCAACAACCTCCTCGCGCGATGCCTTTTTCACATCGAGCTTGGGGAACTCCTCATAGGTTTGCTTTTCAGCGGGCGTAACCGTCACGGAGAGCACCTTGCGCTTCTCACCACGGTTAATGGCCGCAACCACACCGCTGACGGGCGACGTGAAGAGGATACGCTCATCTGCCTTATTGAAGAAGAGCGGCGTACCAGCCTTCACCTCATCACCCACTTTAACCAGCAACTTCGGCGTCACGCCCTCGAAATCGAGGGGCGAGATGCCATACTCCGAAGCCATGGGCAATTGCTTGCACTGCTTCGCAGCCACACCTGCGAGGTTGATGTCGAGACCCTTGCGTAAAGTAATGATTTTCGACATGGTTAATGTGTTTGAAAATTTGTGAATATTTGTGTTTTTTGTGTTAGCGTTCTAACAGCCTATAATTCGCGGGCGAAAATACAAAAATTTTCCTGAAAAACCGCACAAAAAGGGGAAAATAATAACGATTACGGCCGTGAATTTCACAAATAGCACAATTGCAACAGACAACTCAACAACATTGATCACACGCTATCGAAATGCAGGAAAAACATGATAGGGCTGATTTTATCGCTTTGAGGCATCAAAAGGCGCTTATTATTCTAATCACAAAATTCCAAATACGACGATCAAAATTCTAAATTTTATCGTTACCTTTGCTCTATGTTAGTCAACCTCCACACCCATCTTCCGACTTCAGCCAAAACGCCACGGGCAGTTGGATTACACCCATGGCAGGCGGCCGAAGGGAAACTTCCCTGTGAGGAGGATGTTTTAACTACCGACGTCGTAGGCGAAATCGGATTAGACAAGTGTTGCAAAGTCAATTTTGAACAGCAAAAACAGTGTTTTGAGCATCAGTTGAGGCTGGCCGAAAAGCACCAAAAGACGGTTGTTCTACATGTAGTGCACGCCTTTGAGGAGGTTATCACCATGCTCAAGAGACACACCCTAAAAGCGGTCGTTTTTCACGGCTTCATCGGATCCAAAGAGCAGGCTATGCAGGCTGTCAAACAGGGATATTTTCTATCCTTCGGGGCTCGCACCGAGAGCTCACCTAAAACGATTGAAGCACTCCGTCACACGCCACTCGATTCGCTCTTTGTTGAGACTGACGAAGCGGCTGTTACCATCGAGGATATGTACGCAACAATTGCCCGTTTGCGAGGTGTTTCAATGGCTGATTTGGAGGAAGCCACGACAAAAAATTATGCACGAATAGTTGATTAAAAAGATGAATAATTGGCTGGAACGCACCGAGTTATTACTCGGAAAAGAAAAACTCGATATCCTAAAAAATGCGCATGTGCTCGTCGTAGGATTAGGCGGCGTAGGAGCCTATGCTGCCGAGATGATTGCCCGCGCCGGAGTGGGTCGCATGACTCTGGCCGATGCCGATATCGTGGGGCTTACGAATATCAACCGCCAGCTTGTAGCGCTTCATTCAACGGTTGGACGACCAAAGGCTGAAGTCCTGGCCGAGCGTATCAAAGATATCAATCCGGAGATAGAACTGACAATCGTCAATCGCTATATCAAAGATGCCGAAACCTACATCTTGCTCGATGCAGCTCCGTATGATTATGTGGTCGATTGTATCGATACGCTCTCACCCAAATTAGCGCTCATTGTCGCCTGTCTGGAGCGCAAAATCAAACTTGTCAGTTCGATGGGAGCAGGCGCAAAAACCGACCCCACGCAGCTCGAGATCAAGGACATTTCAAAGACCCACCACTGCCCACTGGCGCACATGCTCCGCAAGCGACTGCACAAAGTGGGTGTTTACAAGGGTTTTAAAGCCGTTTTCTCACCCGAACCGATTCGTGAGGGAGCGATGATCCTCGAAGAAGAACAGAACAAAAAATCGCAGGTGGGCACCATCAGCTACATCCCGGCCCTCTTCGGCATCGGATGTGCGTCAGTGGTTATCCGTGATCTGATTGGCGAACTTTAACACGCTTTGTGCATATTAAGACTACCAAACCCTACGAATTTTATTGCTAAACCACGAACATTAACTTATGATTTCTGATCGCATGCAGGTGGTCTTTGACTTTCTTGACAGCCACCAAATCCGTTACTCATGGTACGAACACCCCGAGGCACCCACGATTGAGATCGCCCGCCAATATTGGCACGCAGATGGCTCGAAACATTGCAAGAACCTCTTCTTCCGCAACCACAAAGGCAACCGCCACTACCTGGTCTGCTTCGATTGTGAGCAATCGATGGCCATCCATGACCTAGAGCACCGCCTCCACCAAGGTAAACTCTCTTTTGCCTCCGAACAGCGAATGGAGCGTTGGTTGGGGCTGAAACCCGGCTCGGTGTCGCCTTTCGGTCTGGTGAATGACCCCGAAAACCACGTCCACCTCTTTCTTGATAGCACGCTAAAGAATTACCCCGCCCTCTCGTTTCACCCAAACGACAACCGCGCCACAGTCGTCATTGAGCTCGGTGAGTTCCTGCGTTACCTGGAAAAGGTCGGAAACAGCTATGAGTTCATCGAACTCTATTAGAATTGAAAATTGAGCGTTAGCCTAACAAAAAGGGAGATAGCCAATAGATCAGGCTATCTCCCTTTATTTGTTAAACGGCTGAAAGCAAAAGAATAACTTTCAACTATCAACTTTGAACTATCAACTTTACTTCAGCTCAACCAGTGAGTGACCCGTCATTTCGGCAGGCTGCTCGAGACCCATTAGATTCAATACCGTGGGAGCTACGTCGGCCAAAATACCGTCATGTACGGCCTTTACGCGATCCGAAACCACTACAATGGGCACAGGGTTGAGCGAGTGAGCCGTGTTGGGCGTACCATCAGCATTCACTGCATTGTCTGCGTTACCGTGGTCGGCAATCTGAATCACCTCATATCCATTCTTCTTGGCTGCCTCAACCACCTTCTCCACGCACTGATCCACCGCCTTCACAGCCGTTACGATCGCCTCGTAGATACCCGTGTGACCCACCATATCGCCGTTGGCGAAGTTCAGGCAGATGAAGTCGAACTGCTGCGAGTTTAGTGCCTCAACCAGCTTATCGGCCACCTCGGGAGCCGACATCTCGGGCTGCAGATCGTAGGTAGCCACCTTCGGCGAAGCCACCAAGATACGCTCCTCGCCCTCAAACTTCTCCTCGCGACCACCATTGAGGAAGAAGGTCACGTGAGCATACTTCTCCGTCTCGGCGATGCGCAACTGGCTCAAGCCCTGCTTCGATACCCACTCACCAATCGTGTTCTGCACGTTCTCCTTATCGAAGAGGATATGCAATCCCTGGAACTTGGCATCGTAGGGGGTCATGCAGCAGTAGTAGAGGGGGATCGTATGCATACCCTCTGCCGGCATATCCTCCTGCGTGAGAACGATCGTCAACTCCTTGGCGCGGTCGTTACGGTAGTTAAAGAAGATCACCACGTCGTTCTCCTTCACGAGCCCCACAGGTTGACCCTTGCCGTCTACATGCACGATCGGCTTGATGAACTCATCCGTAACCTCCTCATCATACGAGGCCTGTACGGCTGCTACCATATCGGTCGCGGGCTTACCCACACCGTTTACCAAGGCATCGTAAGCCACCTTCACACGCTCCCAACGCTTATCACGGTCCATAGCGTAGTAGCGGCCGATGATCGTGGCAATCTGACCCGTCGAGGCTGCCATCTTTTGCTCCAACTGCTCGATGAATCCCTTACCGCTGCGGGGGTCGGTATCACGACCATCCATGAAGCAATGTACATAGGTGTGCTCAATCTTATACTCGGCTGCAATATCGCAGAGTTTGAAGAGATGCTCCAACGACGAGTGTACACCACCATCCGACGTCAAACCCATGAAATGTACAGCCGATCCATGCTCTTTGGCATATGCAAAGGCGGCAGCAACCTCCTTGTTTTGCAGAATCGAGTTATCACGGCAAGCACGATTGATCTTTACCAAATCCTGGTAAACCACACGACCGGCACCGATATTGAGGTGACCCACCTCCGAGTTACCCATCTGACCTTCGGGCAGACCGACATTCTCACCATCGGTACGCAGCTCGGCGTGGGGATTCTCTTCGGTCATCTTCGAGATATAGGCAGGATGGACCGTCGAGATCACATCCGAACGATCCTTACGGCCGTTACCCCAGCCATCGAGGATCATCAATAAAACTTTGTTAGCCATTTTCTTATTCTTGTTTATCTTATCATCTACTTGATTTGTGTGGCAATCAGTTCAACGGCCTTATCGATTGCAGCCTGCAAACCCTCGGGATTCTTACCACCTGCCGTTGCAAAGAAGGCCTGACCGCCACCGCCACCCTGCATCAACTTTGCAGCCTCGCGAATTATCGCACCGGCATTCACGCCCTGTGCCGTAATCTCGTCGCCAAGCATGATCGTCAGGTTGGGTTTACCATCGTTCACTACGCCGACTACGAATACAAGCTTCGGAGCGCGACCGCGCAAATTATAGGCCAAATCCTTCACAAAATCGGCACGACGCGGCATAACGGCACGTACAAGCTGCATACCATCCTGCTCCTGGAGCGTAGCAAAGAAACGATCGGCAACCTGCTGAATCTGCTCCTTACGCATCTCCTCAACCTCTTTCGTGAGGCTCTCGTTGTTCTCGATCATCTTCTTGACAGCCTGCATTACCTGCGAATTGTTTAAAGCTACCGAGAGCGAAGACATCGTATCCTCTACGGCATAGAGCATATTCTCAGCCTTTTCACCTGTTACAGCCTCAATACGGCGAACACCGGCCGAAATAGCACCCTCTGACAAAATCTTAAACATACCGATCGTACCCGTAGCGCTCGTATGCGTACCACCGCAAAGCTCCACCGACGTACCAAACTTCACCATGCGTACCTTGTCGCCGTACTTCTCGCCAAAGAGCATCATGGCACCAGCAGCCTCGGCCTCCTCCTTCGTAGCCTCACGGTTTTCAACCAAAGGATAGTTGGCACGAATCTTACGATTTACACGGCGCTCTACCTCACGCAGCTCCTCGGCCGTTACCTTCTGGAAGTGCGAGAAGTCAAAGCGCAACGACTGCGGCGTCACAAGCGAACCCTTCTGCTCAACGTGCGTACCCAACACCTCGCGCAAAGCCTCGTGCATAAGGTGCGTAGCCGAGTGGTTGTTGGCTGCCGATTGACGCTCCTCGCCATTAACCTTGGCGGTAAACTCAGCCTCGGGATTCTCCGGCAGATTATTCACGATGTGGATAATCAGGCCGTTCTCTTTCTCCGTAGCGACAATCTCGATACGCTCGTTGGCGCTCTCGATCACACCCGTATCACCAACCTGACCACCCGAATTACCATAGAACGGGGTCTTGTCAAATACCAGCTGATAGGTCGTCTTACCCTTCGAGGTCACGCGACGGTAGCGGGCGATCTTAACCGAATCGGTCAACGTATCGTAACCCGTAAACTCACTCTGGGGTAGCGGGAAGAGCTCCACCCAGTCGTCCGTATCAACAGCTGCAGCATTGCGCGAGCGAGCCTTTTGGGCGGCCAATTCCTCCTCAAAGGCAGCCAAATCGACACCTACACCCTGCTCACGAGCAATCAGTTCCGTCAAATCAATCGGGAAACCAAAGGTATCGTAGAGCACAAAGGCATCCTTACCCGAGATCAGCGCCTTACCCTCCTTCTTCGTGCGAGCAACCACACCATCCAAGAGATTGATACCCGTAGCCAACGTACGCAGGAACGAAGCCTCCTCCTCCTCGATCACCTTCTCAATGAGGGTCTGCTGAGCCTTCAACTCGGGGAACTGATCACCCATCTGAGCTACCAACACCGGTACGAGTTTGCAGAGCATCGGCTCGTTGAAACCAAGGTAGGTATAACCGTAACGCACGGCGCGGCGCAAGATACGACGAATCACATAACCGGCCTTAACATTCGACGGCAACTGACCATCAGCAATCGAGAAGGCGATGGCACGAAGGTGGTCGGCAATCACACGCATGGCCACATCACACTTCTCATCCACACCATACTCTTTACCCGAAAGAGCAGCAATACGCTGAATCGTGGGCTGGAACACATCCGTATCGTAGTTCGACTTCTTACCCTGCATTACCATGCATAGACGCTCGAAGCCCATACCCGTATCCACATTGCGTGCAGGCAACTCCTCGAGCGAGCCATTCGCCTTGCGGTTGAACTGCATAAATACGAGGTTCCAGATCTCGATTACTTGAGGGTGGCTCATGTTGACCATCTCACGACCTGGAATCTTGGCAATCTCCTCTTCGTCGCGCAGGTCGAAATGAATCTCCGAGCAGGGACCGCAGGGACCCGTCTCGCCCATCTCCCAGAAATTGTCGTGCTTATTACCACGGATGATGTGGTCAGCAGGCAGGAACTTGAGCCAATAGTCGTAGGCCTCCTGATCGAACGGCACGCCATCCTCCTCCGAGCCCTCAAAGACCGTAGCGTACATACGCTCGGCGGGCAGCTTATAGATGTCGTGCAGCAACTCCCAAGCCCACTCGATGGCCTCCTTCTTGAAGTAGTCGCCATAAGACCAGTTGCCGAGCATCTCGAACATGGTGTGGTGGTAGGTATCGTGTCCTACCTCCTCGAGGTCGTTGTGCTTACCCGACACACGCAGACACTTCTGCGTATCGGCAGCGCGGGGATACTTACGCGGAGCGTTACCTAGGAAAATATCCTTAAACTGATTCATACCGGCGTTGGTAAACATCAACGTCGGGTCGCCCTTTACGACCATCGGAGCCGAAGGCACAATGGCATGCTCTTTCGATGCGAAAAAGTCTAAAAAGGCTTGGCGAATTTCTTTTGATTGCATAGCGATATACTTTTTTTAGCTTGTTTTCGTTCTTTTCAAAACACCTCGCGCATACACGCGACGCGATTCGGGTTGCAAAATTACACAATTTACGCTAAATTTGCACCATAAAACAGGGAGTTTTTTTACGACAATGAGCCAAATTGGGGATAAGAACGAGCAATCGACCGGATTGGTACAGGAGGCACAGGAGCTAACACGCGAAGTGGTAAGCGCTCCGTTCCGTCTGCGCACCTACCGTGTGATTCGCAAAATCCTGATTGGGTTCATTCTTGTTTCACTCATCAATGTCGTCTTTTCGTTCTTCTTCCTCACCCCAAAGATGTATGCGATCAATCGCGACAATCGCGAAATGGTAATCAAATACCGCATCTTGCAAGATCGCATCCGTACGGCACAGCAACAGATTGAGGAGATTCGTCACCGCGACCACCAGGTCTATCGATCACTCTTCTCGCGCGACACACTCGCCGTGCAAGGTATCTACCAAGAGTATCCCTCCGAAAAATATGCCTCGATGGAGGGTGACGAGTACGAAAATCTGATGATTCCTACTTGGAAGCAACTCGACAAGTTGGCTCGTTCGCTCTACGCCGAATCGGTTTCGTTCGACGAGCTGCAACAACTCTCGACCGATAAGGAACAGATGACCACTGCCATCCCGGCAATCTGGCCCATGGATCGCAGCGCACTGAAGAGCCATATCGGAGCTTTCAATCCTCGCCGTTACCACCCTATCCTACACCGCATCCAGCCCCATAACGGTGTCGATCTTCCGTGCGCACGCGGTACGTTGATCTACGCCACCGGTGACGCAGTAGTCGAAAAGGCTCATCGTAGTGGTTACAACGGCGGCTATGGCCGTTTGATTACACTCAACCACGGATTCGGCTACAAGACACGATATGCCCATTTAGACAAAGTTTTGGTTGAGATTGGCGACACGATCCGTCGTGGTCAAGTTATCGGCCATGCAGGAAATTCCGGTCGATCAACCTCGGCCCATTTGCATTATGAAGTACTTTACAAAGGACGCCCGGTCAATCCAATCAATTATTTCAACAAGGATCTTTCGGAGGCCGAATACGAGAAGTTGATGGAAAACATGCGTGAAACCAATTACGAAACGCTCGAATAACATGGCTATCAACAAGCAACAAAAATCCGTCAAACAGCCACGCAGCCGCAAACAGCAGGTTGCGCGCCTTGTTGTGAGTTGTTTCACGTGGCTCGGAGCCTTCACCCTCTATTACCTCGCCTTCTCGATTTTTTTCGACACTCCTATGGAGTACGAGTTGAAGCATCGTGCCGACCGCATGAAGACGGAATATACCCTTTTAGAGGGTCGCTACGATACGCTGATGATGGTATTGGAGAATCTTTCGGAGCGTGATCGATCAATCTTCCGTTCGCTTTTCGAGTCCGACCCCTACAATTTCGACACCGAAGAGACCGATAGTCGCAACGCCACCTACGAGGCGATTGTAAATCGTTCGAGCCGTCGTTTGAAGCGCGACCTCAACACCCGCACACAACAATTCGAGACTCGACTCGAAGCACTCAACCAAAGCTATCAAACTCTGCACGAAGCCATCACCAACCAAGGAGAGGCCACGAACTACATACCCGCCATTCAACCGGTAATCAACAAGCAGTTAACTTTGCTGACCACCTCATACGGCATGCGCATACACCCCTTCTACAAAACCCTGACTTCGCACCAGGGAGTCGATTACGCCATTCCCGAAGGATCGCGTGTGTTTGCCACTGCAGATGGTCGCATCAAGGAGATCAAACGCAGCTCTACTTCGGGGCAGACAGTCATCATCGACCACGGAAACGGTTACGAAACTTCGTATAGCCACCTCTCAAAAATCTCGGTGGTCAAAAACCAAAAAGTACGTCGTGGCGATATTATTGCCCTCTCGGGAGACACCGGTCTTTCGTTAGCTCCTCACTTGCACTACGAGGTGCGAAATAACGGCATGCGCGTCGATCCGATTCACTATTTCTTCATGGAGTTGACCCCCACCGAATACGAACGTTTGATGCGCATTGCCCAATCAGGCATGCAGGCCTTCGATTAACCCCATCGAACCATGGATCGAAAACCTATCCGATTGATACTAAGCGATTTCGACGGAACACTGGTCGATACGCGAAGAGCTAATGCGCGTGCCTATATCCAAACGCTTGACGAGGTGGGTATTCACCTCACCGAAGAGGAGTATTTGAATCGCTGGTTTGGCGTTCGGTGCAACGAGTTTATGCAACAGATCGGCATCACCGATCGCAACGAACGTGAACGGTTGCGGCTGCGCAAAATCGAGCTCTACCCTACCTATTTTGATACACTTCGTCTCAATGAGCCGTTGTGGCAACTTGCCCAACAACTGCGCCAACAGGGAGGAAAACTTTGGATTGTCTCGACGGGCAGTCGCGCCAATATCGACAATGTGATCAACCATTTGGGATTGCGTGCAGGTATCGACGGGATTTTATCGGGGTTGGAAATTGAGCATCCCAAACCGGCTCCCGACTGTTTTTTAGAGGTTATGCAACGCGAGGGTTGTACCCCTGACGAAACCTTAATTTTCGAAGATTCCCCGGTAGGTTTGGCAGCAGCTGCTGCTAGCGGAGCCCCCTATTTCAAGGTCAAATTTGAAGATTAAACAAACCGAAGTTTTAAGACTTCCAACCCCATGTCAGCCTTGATTCGCCTCTCGGGCTATCTCCTGCAAATCAACTTAAAGTCACAATACTGACACGCCTTGTCGTCCTTGACCTGCGTGAATGGGATGTTCGGATCGAACAAAGTGGCCAACGTCTCAGCAAGCAGCGATTCGAATAATGCCGCATAACGACTATAAGGGATACCTGTTTTCTGCTTTTCACAATCAATGAGCCAAGGGGCATAATCATCACGGTGCATGTTACGCACATAATAGAGCGCCGGCACCACATCACACTGTTCGGAATGGTGGAGCATCATAGCATAGAGCAAAGTCTGAATCGTATTACTCTGTCGATCGCGAGCCTCACCCTGGAAAAGAGCCTCAAGTCCTTTGAAGTCGAGATGTGCTGTACCGGTCTTATAATCGACGACACGCAGCTTTCCGTCACCGAGCCGATCAATACGATCAGCAATACCACCCAACTTCAATCGAAGCGTCTGACCTTCCACCTCAAAGGGGAATTGCCATGCTACATCAGTCTCAAGCCCCAGCACCGCAAAATCATCATGCTTGACATCGTAAGCTACGACACCACGTTTGATGTATCGCACCACAATATCACGCACCAACAATAAGTTTCCGGGATAGGTTTCGACACCTGCATCGGGGTTATTGAGATAATGTTCTGCAATCGATTTATCGACGGCTCGCTCGACCTCACCAGCTCGTAAGAGAGCCTGCAAGCTGTTACCGGGACGATACTCCCCTGCGATACGACCATATAGCTCCTGCACAGCACCATGCAGAATCGTACCAAACATCGGGGCATCTACCTCCTCGGTTACCAGATCTTCGCTCTTGAGACGAGCCACAGAGTGGAAATAAAACCGCAACGGACATGCCACATAGCGATAAAGTGCCGTAGGTGAAAGTGTTGCCGACGACTTTGGATCAACAAACCGATAGAGTGACTGCATGATCTGTTCGCTCTTTGCAACTTCAATCGGCTCGGCTTGCATCAGATTGACATCTACACCAACCTCTACACGTTCAATCGTATGGGGCGACTCATAGTCCAACTGACGGATGTATCGACTCGCCTCACCGGTCGATTTATCATCGGCATGCGAACAATAAAGCATTGTTACACGTTCAGCACGTTGAATCAGTCGATAAAAATAGTAGGCATAGACGCCCTCGTGATGTTCGGGGGTGGGTAATTCAAAGGCTGCACGCAAATTATACGGAATAAACGAAGCCTGCAACATATGGTTGCCGGGGAAATTGTCGTCATTCATCGACAAGATCAACACATTCCGAAAATCAAGACTACGAGTCTCCAGAATTCCCATCACCTGTACACCCTCCAAAGGTTCACCTTCAAAAGGAACTCGCAGGGTTTGCAAATGGCGACGCAACAACGAACAATAGACCTCGTTTGTGATTCGCAAATCGCATTGGTCCAACGAATTGCGCAATTTATGAATCTCCGTAGCCGCCACCGAAAGAAATTCCGTACGACGGGCCGCGTCATCGCCCTCATAGGGTAATCGAGCAATCGACTCAAGGACTTTGAGCAACCAATCGGAGAGGCTCTGCCAATCATTAGCGCCCTGGAAAATTTTAGTCAAGAGCGGATGACGACACAACCAAGATGAGGTGAGGCGAATCATTCGTTTATTGACCACCTCCTCCTGCATTGCAAAGAAGAGTTTTTCGTCGGAATGTGCCACCAAGGGATGGGTCAGTAGACCCGACACATCGGTATGGTAGAAGCTCCACTCCTCATGCTCCAGTCGGGCCTGATGTTGCAATGCAATCAGGCGTTCAATAAAGGTATAGACCAGCGTCTGACGCAAGGGATAACCCATTGTCACATTCACCTTACCCACTGCTTCGGGCAGTGCATAGAGCAAAGGCATCAAGAGATTTTCATCCGTAAGTACCACGGCTGTTTCCTTATCAAGCGGATGTTCTTTAGCCCACTGAGCAAGTACCTCGGCTGCATACTTACATTGAACGGCATTCGATACCGTTGCCACCGAAACCATCTGCTTCGATTGGTTCATTTTCTCCTCCGACAGGCGTTTGACAGGGGGAAAATCGGCTCGATTGCGACGAATAAACATACCGGCTTCCTGCTCCTCATGATCGGCATAATAGCGATCGCAATCCCAATAAAAGTCGGTATGGGTACGCATCTGCATCGCCCGAAAGAGAGCTCGTTCGCAGGTCGACAACGCATTAAAGCCCGCTACTACGAAGTGTTCATCACCATTAAACTCCCAAGATTGCGACTCCAGGCGCTCAATCGCCACACGCTGCATCAACCCCTCATAAGCGATACCGAGCGAAAGCAGCCGCTCGCGAAAACGAACATAGATGGTATGCAGCGTACGCCAAATGGCCAAAAAGCGCCTCTTCTCCTTCGTGAGATCGGCATCAGATCCCAATGATGACCAAAAGCGTGATATGATTTCCAATTGATGAGGAGTCAGATACGAAATATCCGCTTCGAGCTCTTTCAACTCCTCGATATTGCGAAAAAGTTGTGCTGCATCAATACGGTATTTATCGACCATATCGAAATCCGACAACAACAATTCACCCCAAAAATAGAATTTATCGAACGACTCCTCATGGAACTCTGAATAGACTTTGTAGAGTTCAGTCACCAGACGCAGTTTATCACCAACATGCAATCCCGAGATCGTACTCATCAATTCATCAAGCGCCACCCAACGCGGCTGCCAAATGGGACGATTGACCAAACGGGTCAAGGCATCTACAAAGAAGAGTCTGGCACGACGTGACGGAAAGAGTATGCGACATGCCGAGATCTCATCACCATAACGTGTATAGAGATCTTCTGCCACCTCTTCCAAAAAAGTTTTTAGTGCGTATGGTGCCATCGAAGATTGTTTTTCGGGTTTCACGGATGCTAAATTACAAAATTTAGCCTAAAAAAGCAGGACGTTCGGGAATTAATTTGTATTTTTACAAATTAAACAGCCGATTCATGACCAAACAGGCCCAGATACTCAATGCAAGTGCCGGATCGGGCAAGACCTATCAGTTGGCGTACAACTACGTCCGCGAGATTATCTTGCAGCCGACCCACTATCGTCATATCCTTGCTGTCACCTTTACCAATAAGGCTACCGAAGAGATGAAGAGCCGTATTTTGAAGGAGATTCATCGCTTGGCAGCCGACTACAAGAGTTCCTATCGTTCGAAATTGGTCAACGATCTCGGCTTATCGCGCGAAGAGATTCGTAAACGCGCCTGCGATGCCCGTTCTCGAATTCTGCACGACTACTCTCGGTTCACGGTACTGACGATCGACACCTTCTTTCAACGCATTTTACGCGCCTTTATCAAGGAGTTAGGCATTGACCTAGATTACAACATCGAGCTTGAAACAGCCTCTATTCTTGCCAAAAGTGCCGACACGCTAATCGAACAAATTACCACCAATCGTGAACTGCTAGCTTGGCTCAGCCGCTTTGTCGAGGAGCGTATCGAGGAGGGGAAAGGATGGGACGTTCGCGACGGAATCCTCTCTTTGGGCAACGAGCTCTTCAAAGAGAAAAACAAACAATCGCTTCTCTCACCCCACTCGCGTGATGAACTGGCTGCATTGGTTGATCGAGCGACACGCCATACAACTGCAACCAAAGCCCAGATCATACGCCTGGCAGGTCAAGCTATGGATGCCATCAAACAGGCGGGAGGCTCAATTGAAAATTTTCCTTACAAATATACCGGATTTGCCAATTGGTTTTTGGCTATAACACGCGATGGTGCGGTAATACCCTATACAAAACGTGTCGCCACCGCATGTGAAGATGATCAGGTTTGGGGTAGAGCAGGTACATTTTCAGCCACCATGCGCCCCACGTTACAACCCATCCTGCAACAAATGCGCGCCATCTATGACCAGAATCTGCGTGCATGGAATACCTGCGCTCTTCTGCGCGAAACCTATCGCAGTTTTGCCCTGCTGAGTGATCTCTACAACGAGGTTCAACGCCTCTGCGACGAGCAACAACTCATGCTGCTCTCCGAAACAAAATACCTCCTTTCGGAATTTGTCACCGAACTCGATGCCCCCTTTATCTATGAAAAGGTGGGTAACCGCTACGAGCATTTCATGATCGACGAATTCCAAGACACATCGGTCAAGGAGTGGGAGAACTTTCTTCCGCTGTTGCGCAACGCCATGTCACAAAACCAGCGTCAATCGGTGCTTTTGGTTGGCGACATCAAGCAATCCATCTATCGATGGCGTGGCAGTGATTGGAAAATTCTCCATGAAAGAGCGGCCAAAGAGCTGGGGGTGGAGCATACCCAGGTAATCAATCTAAAAGAGAATTTCCGTAGTCTGCCCGAAGTGGTACAGTTCAACAACCGCGTAATCTCTCGCCTGGTCGCCATTGACAATACCCTGCTCAACAGCCAACTTGACGAAGCGGTAGCAAATGGCAACCTCAACGAACGTGTGGCTGCATCGTTACGCGACACCCTACACAATGCCTATCTCAATACCGAACAGATACCCCGTCGCAAAAATCGCCATGAGGGATATGTATCGGTAGAAGAGTACGACAAGGAGCCTCCTATCATTGCACGTATCTGCGAATTGATAGATCGCGGCTTCAAGCCTGCTGATCTGATGATTCTGGTACGTACGACGCGTGAGGGTGCCGAAATTGCGACCCAACTACTGAAATTCAAAGGTGAGAATCAGGATCCGCACTACCGTTTCGATGTCATGACACGCGAAGCGCTGATTATCGGCACAGCCCCCATCAGTGGCTTTATCACCTCGGTTATGCGCTTGGCACTCAATCCAGGTGAAAGCATCTACCGTGCCCTCTACAACCAATATCTCGGCTATGATTTCGATCGCAATTTCGAGGAGCAGGAGCGCCTCTTCCTCCAGCAGATTCGCCTACTCTCGCCCGAAGAGGCCTTCGAGCGTATTGTACTCGAATATGCGTTGCACTCCCGTCCGACCGAGATCGCATACCTTCAGGCCTTGCACGAACAAGTGATTCTGTTCTGCAACAACCGCGTAGCAGATCTGAAGCTCTTCCTCACCTGGTGGGATGAGCAGGGTGCTACGAAATCCATCTCGGTCGAAGAGAGTCAAACCACCATCGAAATCACGACCATTCACAAGGCTAAAGGTCTAGAGAAACGTGTGATTATCATCCCCTATTGCTGCTGGTCGCTCAACCCGGCCACCAACGGGGCTACGAGCAACATTGTATGGGCCGAGGCAGCCGAAGGGGACGTTGCCGAATTGGGACGTATGCCGATCCGCTTTAAACAACAGATGGGTGTATCCGGATTTTCGGCTGCCTTCTACCATGAGTTGATATACTCGCATGTCGACAACATCAATCTGCTCTATGTAGCCCTTACACGTGCAGCAGAGTCGTTACACGTCTTTATTCCAAGCAAAGGCGATAAACATATCGGTAGTCTGTTACGAAGCGCCCTGCAAAGCGACTCGCCTCAATCATCCTATACCTTTGGCTCGTTCGAGGGACCTGCACCCGAAGATGAGCGCAACGAAGAGGAACCTTTCGAGCAACTGTTATGCGAAGAGCCTAAACTCAAGCCGCGGCACATGCTTCTCGACTCGTATCACACGTCGCCCACCCAATTGCAACTGCGCCTCCCCTCGGAGCGCTATTTCGATCGCACGGAGGAGCAGGAGCTGTCGCCTCGAAACTTTGGTATATTGATGCATAAGGCTTTTGAAGAGGCTGAAGATCGTGCCTCAATCGATCGAGCTATCGACCGCATGCAACTCAACGGCGTACTGAACGCCACAGATGCGCAGGAGCTGAAGCGGATTATTGAAGAGGCATTGAACGATCCCATAGTCGGAAGTTGGTTCGACGGCTCATGGTCAGAGGTCCGAACCGAAGAGGTTATTCTTGCCCCTGAGCAACGAGCCATTCATCGTCCGGATCGCGTCATGGTACGTGGCAAAGAGGCTGTGGTGATCGACTACAAATTCGGCGAGAAGGATGCCGAGAGATACCGATCACAGTGTCGCCGTTATGCTCGTCTGCTTCACGAGATGGGTTATGAGGCGGTTAAAGGCTATCTATGGTATGTCAAACAAGGGAAAATCGAACAAGTAATATAGGATGAAACAGATCTTGCAACTCATACCCAAACCTTTTCGTCAACGAGGTATCGGTGTTCTGGTTTCGCTCATCGTCCGTGCAGGATTAAATTTGGTAGGTCTGGCCATGTTTCTACCGATATTGGCCTTGGCCCTCAATCCCGAAGCGCTGCATGGTGAGGGAGTGATGGCGCAAATTTATCAATGGGGCGACTTCCGCTCTACTGAGCAATTTGCCTGGGTCACGGCGGCCGTCATTATCTCAGTAATTGCTCTTAAAGCAATGCTAAACCTCTACCTAGCACACCTCGAACGTAAATACATCTACGATCTGTACAGCGCCCTTTCACGGCAGCTCTACACCAACTATCACCACCGAGGATTGGCCTTTATCAAAGGGCAGAACTCCGCCATGCTGACACGCAATGTAAATGTCGTCTGCCTACAATTTACAGCCGGAATACTGCGTCCCATGGCTACCATTCTTTCGGAGGCGACCTTACTCATTCTCCTCTTTGCTGCCTTGGCATGTTATGCACCCATGGCAGCGCTACTCACGATCGGTGTATTTGCACCTGCCACCTGGATCTACTACTATGTAGTTCGCCGTCGCATCAATCGCTATGGTGAGGAGGAAAACCGGGCACAACGTGAAAAAGCACGCATCGTATCCGAAACTTTCCGCGGATACACAGACATCGAACTTGGCAATGCCTTCCCGATGATGCTCCGCAGATTCGACCAAGCGATGAAAGAGGTGGTGCGTACTCGCTCGAAAGAGGCAGATATTGCACTCCTACCGCAGGTGGTCACCGAATTGGGGTTAGCAATCGGAATCGCACTGTTGGCTGCACTCTCACTCAGTTTTGAACTGAGCCACGTCTCATCACAGATGCTGTTCGGTATTTTTGCCGTAGCAGCTATCCGCTTGATGCCTTCAGTGAGAAATATACTTTCAAGTTGGACGACCTTTCGTTACAACCACTACACGATCAGTATTCTAAAAGAGGTTCCCGCCCAGGACAAGCCGACCGACCAAATCGCGGAAATTGTGCCACTACCGTTCAACAATACGATTGAGATCCGCAACCTCAAATTCCGTTTCATGGACGGAGAGAAACCGCTTTTCGATGGTCTGAATCTACTGATTCACAAGGGAGAACATATCGGAATCCGTGGAGCTTCCGGCGTAGGTAAAACAACTCTTTTCAATCTGTTATTGGGTTTCTATACACCTTCGTCCGGTGAAATACTCATTGACGGAGTACCACTCACGGAGGAGAACAGACGTAATTGGCAACAACGTGTCGGCCATGTTTCGCAAAGTCTGTTTTTAACGGACGGGACCTTTGCCCAAAATGTAGCCCTTGGTACGGACGACGAACATATTGATCGCGAGCGAGTCATGCAACTCCTCGAAATGGCCCAAATGGGCGATTTTGTTCGCTCCCTGGCAAAGGGTATCGATACGCCTATCGGAGAGTGTGGGTGCCGCCTTTCCGGCGGTCAGCGCCAACGCATCGGCATCGCCCGCGCCCTCTATCGACACGCAGATGTACTCTTCTTCGACGAAGCCACCTCCTCGCTGGATTCGGCCACCGAACAAGAGATCAACCAATCAATCGCTCGCTTGGCACGCGAAAATCAATCGCTCACCCTGCTGGTCATTGCACATCGCGAATCTTCGCTCGAGGATTGTGATCGCATACTGACCATCGACAACTCGTATTGCAATGGTTAAAGTATATCGCATAGCACAAATTGATCTGCAATTGAACGATGATCACCTCTTCTTTGCCGCATTGCGACCCTTTGAAATTGATCTGCAAGCGGCCAAGGATCCAATTGTCGTTTGTTATGACGCACATACACAAATGCCCAAGCAGCCAGACAAACTACTTGATACTTTTAACTTTACGGATGCCGGAGCCATCTGCAAACTCTATAAAACAACAGATGGGTACAACTTTACCATGACACGAAGCGATCGTCCAACCGTTTGCTTTGAGATTCCTACCCTCGGTCCTGTACGTTGCAATTGCACCTCAAACGACGATCCTTCACTCTTTCGGTTCGGCTTATGGATGGTTTTCAACCTGCGTGCTTCAGCACGTGGTGTCTTGGCAATCCACGCCTCGGTACTCATTCACCATGAAGCAGCAGTTCTCTGTCTCGGCGAATCTGGTACGGGAAAAAGTACTCATACCCGCCTATGGCGCGAACATATACCCGCCACAGAACTGCTTAATGACGACTCACCGATGATCGCTATACACCATGATGTCGCCACAGTCTACGGATCACCGTGGAGTGGAAAAACCCCATGTTACCGCAATTTGCACTACCCGATTAAGGGATTCTTGCGACTTTCACAAGCACCTGAAAATGAGATTATAAAACTATCAACCTTACGTGCATATGGGGCCTTACAACCCTCTATGCCCCCATCATTTTCCCACGATGATGAGTTATTTGATCGGGTCAACAACCTCTTATCAGAGCTCTTACGACAAACACCGGTTTATCATCTAAAATGTCTACCCAATCAGGAAGCAGCACAACTTGCCCACTATACACTCTACAATTCGACGACATGAAAATCAGCAACGAGCTATTCTTCGAGCAGATAGAGCTATTACTCAAAGAGGGAACCGACGCAACCTTTACCCTGCGCGGTAACAGCATGCGTCCTTTGCTTCGCAACAACCGCGACCAGGTAGTCGTCACGCCTATTGGGCACGAAGATCCTCGCGTGGGCGAGGTATATCTCTTCCGCTATCAAGGTCACCACCTGCTACATCGCCTACACCGTATTGAGCATCAAACACTGGTGATGCGAGGCGATGGCAACCACCTATTGGAAGAACGATGTCAGACGAAGGATCTGGTAGCACGGCTTGTCTATATCAAACGACCTTCCGGAAAAACGATCAACTGCGCCTCAAAAAGTTGGCAATTAAAATCCAAAATATGGTGTACGATTCCGGCATGGACCAGACGCATCATTTTAGGGATTATGCGCAGAATTAGACCCTAATACCACGTAGATCAGAGCTACGTACTCTCCTATCACACGATCAACAACAAAAAAACCGAGGCCTATTGACCTCGGTTTTCGTTTATCGGATAATCAGTGATTACTCACCCAGCGCGAAACGCTTGTAAGCAACTACCGTAGCCTCCTTGTCAGCCTTCTGGATGAACTCGGCGATCGTCTCCTTCTCGCCTACTACGCACTGGTTCAGCAGCGTGTTCTCCTCGAAGAACTTACGCATCTTACCCTCGGCGATCTTCTCGAGAATAGCCTCCGGCTTGTTGGCATTCTTCGGATCCTGCTTCATGGCCTCGATAGCGATCTTGCGCTCGTGCTCAACCGTCTCAGCGGGGCAGTCAGCAACATCGATCGAGATAGGAGCCATAGCCGTAGCCTGCATAGCAACGGTGTGAGCAACCTCCTCGGGAACCTCCTTGTTGAAACCGAGTACCGTACCAAGCTTCTTGTTGAAGTGTACATAGGCGTTGCAGTAAGGAGCCTCGATGCGAGCATAGAAAGCGAGCTCGATCTTCTCACCCGTCTGACCCGACTTCTCGGTTACCATCTCCTCAACGGTGAGACCCTCGGCGTTCTTCACAGCCAACAGAGCGTCACGATCAGCAGCGTCAGCAGCAACAGCCAACTCGAGCATCTCGTTTACCGAAGCCGAATACTCCTCGTTCTGAGCAACAAAGTCGGTCTCGCAAGCCAAGCAGAGGATATAGGCCTTCGTGCCTACAACCTTCGTGGCAACAACACCCTCCGTAGCGTTACGATCAGCACGCTTGGCAACAACCAGCTTACCCTTCTCGCGGATGATATCCTGGGCACGGGCGAAATCACCCTCAGCCTCCATCAGAGCCTTCTTGCAGTCCATCATACCAGCACCCGTCATCTTACGGAGCTTCATGACATCAGCAGCCTTGATTTCCATAGTCTTAATGTGTGTTTAAGGTTTGTAAAGTCAATAATTTACTCGGCAGCAGCCTCCGTAGCGGCTACAACCTCCTTTACGGTCTCCTCCTCGGCATCAACGTTGGCCTTTACAGCCTTCTTGATGCGGGGCTTAGCCTCCTTCTTGGGAGCAGCAGCCTCAGCCTCCTGAGCCTCCTTCTCCTTCTCCAGGCGACGCTCCTCCGTACCCTCTGCGATGGCAGCGCACATCACGTCGAGAACAACGGCAATCGACTTCGAAGCATCATCGTTTGCAGGGATAACGTAATCAATGTTGGTAGGATCACAACAAGTATCTACCATTGCAAATACGGGGATGTTGAGTCGCTTTGCCTCCTTCACGGCGTTAGCCTCCTTCTGAACGTCGATAACGAACAGAGCTGCAGGCAGACGGGTCAGGTCAGCGATCGAACCGAGGTTCTTCTCCAACTTGGCGCGCTGGCGCTCGATCTGGAGCTTCTCTCGCTTCGAGAAATTATCGAACGTGCCGTCCGAGGCCATCTTGTCGATGGTGGCCATCTTCTTAACGGCTTTACGTATGGTGGGGAAGTTCGTCAGCATACCGCCAGCCCAACGCTCAGTAACGTAAGGCATACCTACGGTAGCCACCTTTTCGGCAACGATCTCCTTAGCTTGTTTCTTGGTGGCTACGAACAGTACGCGACGACCGCTCTTGGCGATCTGCTTGATGGCTGCAGCAGCCTCATCGATCTTAAGCACAGTCTTGTGCAGGTCGATGATGTGGATGCCGTTCTTCTCCATGAAGATGTAGGGAGCCATTTTGGGGTTCCACTTACGCTTCAGGTGACCGAAGTGTGCACCGGCCTCCAATAATGTATTAAAATCTGTACGTGACATTTTAATTCAAATGGTTATAAATTTTAATTCTCTTTTCTTCAATCAACCAAGTAGCGGCCTCTTCGCGAGGTGAGTCTTAGTCGATTTTCCGCGGACGAGCAACACCAAGGCAGTACATATATATAATATAAGGTGTAGTCCTTGTTGTTTGAGAACTCGTACCGTGCTTTGCCGAAATTCGGTCCAGCGAATATATTAACGCTTGCTGAACTGGAACTTGCGACGTGCACCGGGCTGACCGGGCTTCTTACGCTCAACAACGCGCGAATCACGCGTGAGGAATCCAGCCTTCTTCAGTACCGGACGCATCTCAGCGTCGATCTCGCAGAGCGCACGGGCGATACCCAGACGGGCAGCCTCTGCCTGACCCTTGATACCACCACCAACGAGGTTGATCGTGATGTCATAGTTCTCCAGCGTGTTGGTAGCCATGAGGGGCTGCTTAACCTGGAAGCAGAGAATGTCCAGCGAGAAATACTCGGCCAGTGCCTTGTGGTTGATTGTAATCTGACCCTTACCCGGCTTCACATATACGCGAGCCACAGCTGCCTTACGGCGACCTACGGTGTTTACAACTTCCATCTTCTTTCTTACTTAATCTCGTTTAACTTAATAGCCTTGGGGTTCTGAGCAGCGTGGGGGTGCTCCTCACCTGCATACACCTTCAGGTTCTTCAAAATGTGCTCGCCCAGACGCGTCTTGGGGAGCATACCCTTAACGGCCTTCTCAATTACGAAGGTCGGCTTCTTTGCCAGGTAATCGGCGGGGGTAGCAAAACGCTGACCACCGGGATAACCCGTGTGACGCACGTAGACCTTATCGGTCATCTTCTTACCCGTGAGCTTCACCTTGTCAGCATTGATTACGATGACGTAGTCACCACAATCAGCGTGGGGCGTGAAGCAGGGCTTGTTCTTGCCTCGGAGGATCTTCGCGATCTGCGATGCAAGACGTCCCAGTACCTCGTTCGTTGCGTCGATGACGTACCACTCCTTGGTTACGCCCTCAGCAGTGGCCGAGATAGTCTTGTAGCTTAATGAATCCACTGTGTTTTACGTTTAATTTAACTTGTTGTAATCCTAATCCCGCACTTTGCGGGTGCGCAAAGGTACGAAAAAGTTTTGGTTTTACAAAATAAATTAATTTAAGAATGTGTCTTTTTTAGCGTTTTAGCTACTTTCAAAGGAGTGGTTATTCTAACCACAACCCGTTTTTTGATTTTAGAAGAGCCGATATGTGCTTAAACAAAGTAAGCCCCGGATGGGTAGTACTGACGTACGTCCCATTCGGGGCTTGCGAGTAAAGTGCGGAAGGTTCCGCTTAAAATCGGAAAACTATCCGAGGAACGAAAGCAACAGACCAGCTGCCACAGCCGAACCAACCACACCGGCTACGTTCGGACCCATAGCGTGCATCAAAAGGAAGTTCGAAGGATTCTCCTCCTGACCTACCTTCTGCGATACACGGGCAGCCATCGGCACAGCCGAAACACCTGCCGAACCAATCAACGGGTTGATCTTGTTACCCTCCTTGAGGAAGCAGTTCATCAGCTTGGCGAAGAGCACACCGCAAGCCGAAGCCACACCGAAGGCCACAACACCCATCACCATAATCTTGATAGTCGAGGGGTTCAGGAAAGCGTTGGCCGTAGCCGTAGCACCTACCGTGAGGCCCAGGAAGATAACCACGATATTCATCAGTTCGTTCTGTACGGTCTTCGAGAGGCGATCTACCACACCCGACTCCTTCATCAGGTTACCCAACATGAGGCAGCCAATCAGCGGAGCAGCATCGGGCAGGATCAGCGAGATGATCGACGCGATGACGATCGGGAAGAGGATGCGCTCCTTCTTCGAGACCTGACGCAGCGTGCTCATCTTGATCTGACGCTCCTTCTTGGTCGTCAGGGCGCGCATGATGGGAGGCTGAATCACCGGCACGAGGGCCATATACGAGTAGGCAGCCACAGCAATCGGGCCGAGGAGCTCGGGAGCCAGACGGGCCGTCAGGAAGATAGCCGTCGGGCCGTCAGCGCCACCGATGATACCGATCGAACCGGCCTGCTCGGGCGTAAAGCCCATGGCGTAAGCAGCCAGGAACGTAGCGAAGATACCCACCTGTGCAGCAGCACCCAGCAGGAAGCTCTTAGGGTTGGCGATCAGCGGACCGAAGTCGGTCATAGCACCTACACCCACGAAGATCAAGCAAGGGTAAATACCGAGCTTAACACCCAAGTAGAGGTAATCCAGAAGGCCGGCACCGTGGGCAAACTCGCCCCAATGCACATGGCCACCGGCGAAGAGCTCCTCATGGAAGAGACCCGCACCGGGGAGGTTCGTCAGGAGCATACCGAAGGCGATGGTCATCATCAGCATCGGCTCATACTCCTTCTTAATAGCCAGATAGAGCAGGAAGAAGGCAATTAGGATCATCACCAGGTTACCCCAGCCCATCTCCGAGAAGAAGGCTGCGAAACCCATCGACGAGAGGAACTTCTCCAGGCTCTCCAGCGCGAAATTCGATTGCAGGAGATTCAACATAGCTTACTCGATCACGATTAAGTTGTCACCCTCCATCACCGTAGCACCCTGCTGTACGCAGATCTGCTTAACGACACCGGCGCGGTCCGAGTCGATGTTATTCTCCATCTTCATAGCCTCGAGCACGATCAGCGTCTGACCTACGGCTACCGTGTCACCCACGGCTACCTTCACGGCCATAACTGTACCCGGCAGCGGGCACTTGATAGCACCGGCAGCAGCGGCTGCGGGGCGCTGTACGGGAGCCGACGGAGCGGCCGTCTGCGGCGTAACCTGGGCGCTGTTGGCCGTCTTGGGAGCGGCTGCAACCTGCGGCTTTACGACCGGAGCAGCCTTGCCACCCTCGATCTCCACCTCATAGTGCGTACCGTTCACCGTAACACGAGCCAGCGTCGAGGCCTCGTTTACCTCGTCAATCTGTACGTTGTACGTATGACCGTTGATTTTCAATGTGTAGTCTTTCATAGTTTTTCGTCTTATTTTCTATCGGGTAACTGGGTTAAACCGTGAATCTTCGAGTTCCACGGCGAGTAGGCACGCTTCAGGCTCTGGATCGTGAGCACCTCCGACTCGCGGTCGTGCAGGGCGCTCTTGTAGAGCTTCAGCGCTGCGGTGATGGCGGCAATCTGCTCCTCGTGGAGTTGCTCGTCCGAGATGGGCTTCTCGGCTACCTTGGCCAGCTTGCGCTCAGGCTTCTGGGCTAAGATAACACCGAAGAGCTTCATCACGAAAACCAGCAATACGAGCACGGCAAATACCAACGCAATGCTGATCACCGTACACCATATCATCTCGTTCCAGCCCCAGGTAACTGCTAAAAAGTTTGTCATAACTTAAAGGGATTACAAGGGAATGTTCGAGTGTTTCTTCGCGGGGTTCTGCAGGCGCTTCGTAGCGAGCGACTGGAGGGCACGAATGATGCGGAAACGCGTGTTGCGCGGCTCGATCACATCGTCGATGTAGCCGTAGCGGGCTGCGTTGTAGGGGTTCGAGAACTTCTCGTTGTACTCGGCCTCCTTCTCGGCGATGAACTTTGCCTTCTCCTCCGGCTTGTCAGCCAGATCCTTCAGTTCCTTACCATAGAGTACCTCAACAGCACCGCTGGCACCCATTACGGCGATCTCAGCCGACGGCCATGCGTAGTTGATGTCACCACGGATGTGCTTCGACGACATCACGATGTAAGCACCACCGTAAGCCTTACGCAGCGTAACCGTCACCTTGGGAACCGTAGCCTCGCAGTAGGCAAAGAGCAGTTTGGCACCGTGCGTGATCACACCACCATACTCCTGGGTCGTACCCGGCAGGAAGCCCGGCACATCCACGAGCGTCACGAGCGGAATGTTGAAGGCGTCGCAGAAACGCACGAAGCGGGCAGCCTTGCGCGAAGCGTTGATGTCCAATACACCGGCCATGAACTTGGGCTGGTTGGCGATGATTCCTACCGACTGACCGTTGAAACGGGCAAAGCAGGTGATGATGTTCTTGGCATAGCCTGCAGCCTGCTCCAGATACTCACCGTTATCGACGATGGCCTTGATTACCTCGGTCATATCGTAGGGCTTGTTGATGTTGTCGGGGATGATCTCGTTGAGCGAATCCTCCAGACGGGTCGGCAGATCGGTGCAAACGGCCAGCGGCGTATCCTCCATATTGTTCTGGGGAATGTACGAGAGCAGATCCTTGATGATCTTAATACCCTCCTCCTCCGTATCAACGGCGAACTGAGCAACACCCGACTTGGTCGTGTGCATCGTAGCACCACCCAACTGCTCCTGCGTTACATCCTCACCCGTTACGGTCTTCACAACCTTCGGGCCCGTGAGGAACATGTTCGAGGTCTCCTTCTTCATGATGATGAAGTCCGTGAGGGCGGGCGAATATACGGCACCACCGGCGCAAGGACCGAAGATGGCCGAAATCTGCGGGATCACACCCGAAGCCATCACGTTACGCTGGAAGATGTTGGCATAACCTGCCAAAGCATTTACACCCTCCTGGATACGGGCACCACCCGAGTCATTCAGACCGATGCAGGGAGCGCCGTTGCGCATAGCCATATCCATAATCTTGCAGATCTTGTCAGCCATCGAGAGCGACAACGAACCTGCCGTTACCGTGAAGTCCTGGGCAAATACATAGACCAGACGACCGGCAACCGTACCGTAACCGGTCACAACGCCATCACCGAACGTATGGCTCTTGTCCATACCGAAGTCATAGCAGCGGTGGGTTACGAACATGTCGAACTCCTCAAACGAACCCTCGTCCAGGAGCATCTCAATACGCTCACGTGCCGTGTACTTGCCTTTGGCATGCTGGGCATCGATGCGCTTCTGACCGCCACCCATGCGAGCCGTCTCGCGGTTTTCGATCAGTTTGTTGATTTTAGCTTGAATTTCGCTCATTGCTAAATGTAAATTATTTGAATTGTTTGGTTTATTTATTCTTGTTCTCGCACAACTCGGTCAGGATACCCTGCGTCGACTTCGGGTGCAGGAAGGCGATCGTCAGACCCTCAGCGCCCTTACGGGGGGTCTTGTCGATCAGGCGGATGCCCTTCTCCTCGGCATCAGCCAACTGTGCCTCGATATCCTCGCAAGCCAAAGCCATGTGGTGGATACCTACGCCCTTGTTCTCGATGTACTTGGCAATGGTCGAATCCTCCGACGTGGGCTCCAAGAGCTCGATCTTGGTCTGACCCAGCTGGAAGAAGGCCGTGCGAACCTTCTGATCAGCCACCTCCTCGATGGCATAACACTTCAGACCCAGTACGTTTTCCCAGTAGGGAATGGCCTCGTCGAGGCTCTTCACAGCAACACCAAGGTGCTCAATGTGAGATACTTTCATAGCAAAATTTTGTTTTGGTTATTAGTATTTTGTGAATATGTTTCGTCCAAATCCATTTTTGGGCATACAAAGGTACAAAATTAACCCCAAAAAGGCAAGCAGAAAGGGGAATGAAAAAGCGAAAAAACGTGTTTTTAACCAAAGTATCCGAACGTCGGTAAAAAACAGTACACAAGCTGCATAAACCAACAAAAAAGAGAGGGCGTTCAACACCCTCTCTCAACCCTAAATAAAAGCTTTTGAAAACACCTCAATCTATCCCCTTTCGGAGTTGCTATTCGCGCGCGAAGTAGCGATCAAGCAGTTCATGAGCTGCAGTAAACGACGAGGTTTTTTCCTCCAAAACCAGACGCTCCATCTCCTCAATGAGCGGCGCAATAGCCGGATTCAGATAGAAAGAAGATTTGAGCGTCTCGTTGATCGTCTCATACATCCAATATTTATTCTGACGATTACGATTATGGCGGAAATAACCGTTCTGTTGAATGTGGTCAATATAGGTTTCAACCCCTTTCCAGACCTCCTCAAGGCCTGTTCCAGCTACCGACGAGCAGCAATAAACCTCAGGACGATGTCCCGACTCGGGCAGCGGAAAGAGACGCAACGCCCCTTGATACTGCACGCGTGCCAACTCAGCCTTATGAACATTCTCGCCATCCGCCTTCGTGATGACCATCATATCGGCCATCTCCATGATACCACGCTTGATACCCTGCAGATCATCGCCGGCACCCGAGATTTGCAACAGCAAAAACATATCAACCATCGAGTGTACGGCCGTTTCGGACTGGCCAACACCAACCGTCTCAATAAAGATCACGTCGAAACCGGCCGCTTCACACAACACCACCGTCTCGCGCGTCTTGCGCGCCACACCTCCCAACGATCCGGCCGAGGGCGAGGGACGCACAAAGATATCCGGATTGGTAGTAATTGTGGTCATACGCGTTTTGTCTCCCAAAATCGAACCTCCCGAACGCTCGGACGAGGGGTCAATCGCCAAGACGGCAAGCTTATGCTTCAAACGAGTCACCATATTACCCACCGCCTCGATCCAGGTCGATTTGCCAGCTCCGGGGACGCCCGTGATACCGATACGAATCGAACGGCCTGCGTGCGGCAGACACCCCTCGATAATCTGCTGTGCCTGAGCATAGTGATCGGGGTTTGAAGACTCGACCAACGTAATAGCTCGCGACAAAATGGTGATATCGCCTCGAAGAATACCCTCGATATACTCTTCGGTTGTCAGTTGGCGTTTTTTACGACGCTTCAGATAAGGATTGACAACGGGTTGATCCTCGACACCTTCAGTGACCTGCAAGGCCGAATCGTGATGGTGGTCAAGGTACTCGTGCTCGTAGTGGTTGATCTTCGTAAAGGACATAATCTTGCTTTTTGCGTATGCAAAAGTAACAAAACATGCGCAAACGAGCAACTACGAAGCTAAAAAGTTACAAAGTTACACGGCTACAAGGGCGCATCCCCTGCAACCATATAACTTTGCAACTACGTTATCCTATACTATTTTGAGCCGTTTACCCGCTTAATGTGCAAAGACCTTGCCACACTGCTTAACCTGCTGCTCATACTTCAGGCGCGATGTGGTAGGATACTGCAAAGCCTCAAACTCCTCAACCGCATTGCGAATATCGGTCAACAACTGATCGGCCATATGACGCGAGAAGCCCTGGCGCACCACAACACGCATCACGACCATCTGCTCGATATTTTTAGGCATTGCATAGGCCGGCACCATCCAGCCACTCTGCTTGAGTTTATCCTGCAAATCGTAGAGTGTCCATTTGGCCTTTCGCTCATACTCAGGACAAAGCGACCAGATAAAGAGCGGATTCGAGATCTCGGGCGAGTAATTTTTAAAGCAGGCCATTTTACCTATCTCACCGTGGCAATAGCGCGCCACAGCCATGGAAGCCTCTTGTACTGCCTTATAGCCTTCACGCCCCAAACGAATGTAGTTGTAATACTGCCCCAAAACCTGAGCTGCGGGTCGTGAGAAATTGAGACCCACCTGCGTAATCGAAGCGCCAAGATAATCCACCGAGAAGGACATCTCCTCGGGCAGATACTTTTTATCCTTCCATACAACCCAGCCCAAACCGGGATAGACCAAGCCGTACTTATGCCCCGAGGTGGAGATCGAGAGCACCCACTTCAGGCGGAAATCCCAGCGCTTATCCGGATTAAGGAAGGGCAAAATAAAGCCACCCGAAGCTGCATCGACGTGAATCGGAATCTCATAACCCGTCTTTTTATTATAGGTATCGAGTGCACGATCCAACGCCTCCACATCATCATCCAACCCCGTCCAGGTCACACCACAGATCGGTACCACGCAGATCGTATTCTCGTCGCAAAGGGCCAATGCAGCCTCTGCATCAAGCGTCAGATGGTCCGACGTAAGGGGTACAGTGCGCAGCTCGATCTGCCACAATTGACAGAACTTTTCCCACACCACCTGATAGGCCGAGCTCATCACCAGATTGGGCTTATCACACGGCTTTCCCTGCGCCTTACGACGATTGCGCCAACGCAGCCATGCCGCTACTCCACCCAGCATACATGCCTCCGACGAACCGATACCGAGGGCACCGGTCTTCCAATCCCTTTTTTCGGGAGTATTCCACAGGTTGGCCAGGATGTTGATACAACGACCACACATCACCGCCACGCGCGGATACTCGGTCTCATCAATGTAATTTACCGCGATGGCCTCATTCATCAGGCGTGTCGCCTCCTCATCCATGTAGGTTGTTACAAAGGTTGCCAAATTCAACTCGGGACGAGTTTCGGCGTAGGTCTCATCCTTCACCATGCGGTAAGCCACTTGGGGCGTAGTACCCTTTTCGGGAATACGATCTACGGGAGCAGACTCGCGCATCGCCTCCGATGCATAAACGTCAGTTGTCAGGTTGTCATGTTTTTGTTTCATGCTTGTATGTTTGATTGTTTGATGTCGAGCGACAAAAAACACAAATTATGCCAAACTTTTTTATCAAAAAATTTGGAAATATGATTTTTTATGCACTATCTTTGTGATATCAAAATGATATTAGAATAAACTAAACCAATTAACACCTATCTACTATGGAGAACAAGAATTACGAGTACAAGGGTTGGAAATGCAACGGTATTGTAGCCCTGTTACTGAATCTGGTAGGCCTGGCCGGCGGGATCTTTGCGTTGGTAAACGGCATCTACCGCCTCGATGAGGGCCTCGCTTATGGCGGTATACTGCTGGCAGTTGGCATCGTGACAACGCTGGTGGCATTGATCAGCTTTGGAGGTTACATGCTTCTCGAGCCGAATCAGGCACGTGTGATGCTCTTCTTCGGTGAGTACCGCGGTACCTTCTACACGAACGGCTTCTGGTGGGTGAACCCCTTCCTTACGGCCAAGCAAATCTCAGTGCGCGCCCGCAACCTCAATGTCGATCCAATCAAGGTGAACGACAAGACAGGTAATCCGATCATGATCGGCCTGGTGCTGGTATGGCGCATCAAGCAGGATGATATCTACAAGGCGGTCTTCGAGATTGACGCAGCGACGGCAGACGGCACGCCCGTTTCGGCTTCGAAGCGCATGAATATCCTCGAGAACTTTGTTTCGGTACAGTCGGATGCAGCACTGCGCCAGGTGGCCGGTTGCTACGCCTACGACAACAACGGTGCGAAGGATGAGGAGCTGACCCTCCGTTCGAACAGCGAGGCAATCAACGAGCAGCTGGAGCGCACGCTCAACGAGCGTCTGGCCATGGCCGGTATCGAAGTAATGGAGGCTCGCATCAACTACCTGGCCTATGCGCCTGAGATTGCCGCCGTGATGTTGCGTCGTCAGCAGGCTGATGCTATCATTGCAGCCCGCGAGAAGATTGTGGAGGGTGCCGTTTCAATGGTCGATATGGCCCTAAAGAAGCTCTCGGAGGAGGAAATCGTCGAGTTGGACGAGGAGCGCAAGGCCGCCATGGTTTCGAACCTGCTGGTTGTATTGTGTGCCGATGAGGCCGCTACGCCGGTTGTGAACGCAGGTACGCTTCACCACTAACATCGGAACATTCCGACAGCTAACTTTTCTAACAAGTCCAGCCGCGCGAAGCGAGTGTCGGGTAATCGGCACTCCGCTTCGCCCGAGCGGACCAATCAATGGACATGGATTTAAATCGCTTTTGAAAACCTTTTTATGGCAAAAGAGGCACAAAAAAGTTTCGTGTTGCGCATCGATGCAGCGACGATGAACGAACTGGAGCGCTGGGCCGAGGATGAGTTCCGATCGGTCAACGGCCAGCTGCAGTGGATCATCGCCGAGGCACTGCGTCGTAGCGGACGCGTGAAGAAATCCAAAAAAAAGCAGAACGATGGCACCGATACCCAATCTTGATAAGATGCGCGAGACGATGCGCGAGACGAGTGACGTGGTGGCACGCATGGAGCGCAGAGAGCGACGCAACAAAAAACTGTATATTGCCCGCCAAATTACCGCGAGTGTCGTGGTGATACTTTTTCTGCTGCCGACAAGGGTGAATACAGCAACCGTGTGGCATGGTGTGATCAGTTGGTCGGCTATCGTAGCCTTCTTTGTGGTAGCTTTCTTTATCTGGCGTCAGAAAGCTCCGCTGACCCGCTGGCGCAATGTACGTAAGAAGTCGGCTGCGGCTGCTCTTGCGTTTCTGATTATCCCGCCTATAGTGATGTTTATTCGTGGTTACAACCCCGAACAAATGGATTTCTACTGTTTGATGTGGAGCGGTGCACTCCTCTTTGCTGTGCTCTATGTGGTGGGACGTGTGAAATATCGCCGTGCCAAGGCAGAGGCCGAGGAGGAGGTCGAACGTATTCGTCGTCGTGAACAACGACGCAAAAAACTCGAAATACTATGAGATATAAGTTATTTAATAAGAAGGCTAATCGAATCAATCGCCTGGCGCAGAAGATTGGCAAGCGACTCGATCGCGAGAACCCCAAGCGCAAGATGCGCAAGATGGTATCGGCACTACTGGCCCTTAGTTTGCTGCTGCTCGGTTTGTTAGTCAACCAAAACATCGCTTCCGAAGTGATCCTTGTTGCGCTTCCTTTTGTGTTGGTTGCAGAAGAGTGCATACGCTTGAAGGGGCGCGCTCCGCTTCGCAAGTGGCGCGAGGTGATGCTGATTACCGGTATTGGCGTGGCGGTCTTTGCCTTTATGACCTTTGTCATGTGGCAGGATGGCACGGAGCCGGCCTTCGTTTGGGCCTTTGCCTCGCTGGCCGTTGTGTTGTTACTTTTATTTAGTTATGCCGTGTGGCGTTTTGTCTGCATCAAACGTGAGGCTGCGGAGGAAAAGGAGCAACTGCGGAGACGCTATGAGCGACAGAAGCGACTCGAAAAGCTCAATTCGTTATGAAAAAGGTAGTCGTCTTTACCGGCGCGGGCATCTCGGCCGAGAGTGGTCTGAAGACCTTCCGTGATGCAGATGGCCTCTGGGCCGAGTATCGCATCGAGGATGTTTGCACGCCCGAAGCCCTGGCGCGCAATCGAACCCTGGTGGTCGAGTTCTACAACATGCGTCGTCGCGAGGCAGCCAAGTGCGAGCCCAATGCGGCCCACCGAGCAGTGGCCGAGTTAGAGCGCCACTTCGACGTGGAGGTGGTGACGCAGAATGTGGATGACCTGCACGAGCGAGCCGGATCGACCCGCATCACCCACCTGCACGGCGAGCTGGGAAAGCTCCGCTCGATGCACAACCCCGAACTGATCGTCGAGCTCGAAGGCACGGAGCAGGGTTTGGAGGATCGCGGTCCCGATGGCGCACTTTTGCGACCCCACATCGTTTTCTTTGGCGAGTCGGTGCCAATGTTCGATCGAGCTTGCGAGATTGCGGCCACGGCCGATGTGATGGTGGTTGTGGGGACTTCGCTGGCAGTCTATCCCGCCGCCATGCTGGTCCGCTACGCCCGTCCCGAGGTGCCGATTTATGTAATCGATCCGGGAGAACCCGATACGCGCATGATTCGCAACCCACTCCACCACATCAAGGAGAAGGCAACCACGGGTATGCAAAGACTCCTTGAGGAATTAAAAATTAAGCAGTAAAATGCAGGCCGCATAGGTCGTATAACTCCTATAGGCCTGACAACTCTTTTACAAATTAACCCTTAAACTTTTCTAACTATGAAACAAAATTCAACCATTCGTCAAGAGGTCCTCGCTGCGATGCGGGGCAAGTGGCTCAATGGTATTGCCGTCCTGGTGATTTACTTGCTGCTGATGGTGATCATCTCGGTCTTCCTGCGTGTGGACACCGCAGAGTTTAACTCTTCGAGATTCTTCCTGGTGCAGTTTACCTCGATCCTGGTGAGTATCGCGATCGGCTTCCCGCTGCAGCTGGGTTTCTACAAAACCTTCCTTACGGCTGTGCGCACCGACAATAAGCCCCAGGTGAAGGAGCTCTTCTCGGGTCTCACGCGTCGATACCACCGCAGTGCGATGGGCACGCTGTTGCTGATGAACATCTACACCCTGTTGTGGACGTTGCTGCTGATCGTGCCCGGTATCATCAAGAGCATCGAGTACGCCATGACCTATTACGTTATTGCGGACGAACCCGAGTTGGGTTGCAACGAGGCCATCGAGAAGAGTATGCGCCTCATGAAGGGTCACCGCTGGCAGTTCTTCAAGATGTGGCTCGGCATGTTTGGTTGGCTGTTGCTAGGTGCAATCACCTTGGGTGTGGCTTACCTCTGGATTATCCCCTACTACCAGGCCGTTTTTGCCAAGTTCTACGAAGAGGTAAAACAATAAACATCATTCAATCTCCCAAGACAAAGGGGCTGTCCATAATCCGATGGACAGTCCCCTTTTATATTCGGAAGTTATCACCCCCTACAGTGTGTTTTCACCACGAGTTCCGAGTTCGACATCGCAAAGTCTGATTTTGAACACCAAAAATCAAAGTTACAGCCCGAAAGCATTACCCCAGAGCTTTTTCTTTCCGCTTTTTTTCGTACCTTTGTCCATATGGTTGAGAACTATTACACATTTCTTATCGTAATGGCCGTTTTGGCTGTTATCGTCTTTGTGGCACTACACTTTGTCGAGGCCGGATACGGTTACCTCTTTAATCCCCGCTACGGTCGTCCGATCTCGAACAAGGTGGGTTGGGTATTGATGGAGAGCCCCGTATTTGTGGCGATGACTATCCTATGGGCTTTATCAGAGCGTCGCTTCGAGGCTGCTCCGTTGGTGCTTTTCATACTTTTTCAAATTCACTATTTCCACCGTTCGTTCATCTTCCCGATGCGCCTACGCGGCAACTCGAAGATGCCGCTCGGAATTGTGCTGATGGGCATGACCTTCAACACGCTCAATGCGTTGATGCAGGGTGGGTGGTTCTTTTACCTGGCTCCCGAAAACTTCTACCACGATTGGTTTTCGCGCCCCATGATTTGGATTGGAATTATCCTCTTCTTTGCCGGCATGGCTATCAATCTCCAAGCCGACCATATTATTCGCTCGCTGCGCAAACCCGGTGATACACGCCACTACATTCCCCATGGTGGCATGTTCCGCTATGTTACCTCGGCCAACTACTTCGGAGAGTTGGTTGAATGGACCGGCTTTGCCATTGCCTCATGGTCGTGGGCAGGTGCCGTATTCGTCCTCTGGACTTTTGCCAACCTGGCTCCGCGTGCTGCCTCACTCCGACGCCGCTATGAGAAGGAGTTTGGCGAAGAGTTCACGCGCCTCGGGCGCAAGCGTATCATCCCGTTCATCTATTAAGACAACACGCTATGGATTCAAAGCTCTTTACACCCTTTCAAATAGGGCCGCTCACCTTACGCAATCGCACCATCCGTTCGGCTGCATTCGAGTCGATGGGTAAGGATTTTGGACCTACGAAGCAACTCAAAGAGTACCATGTCAGCGTGGCTCGTGGTGGAATCGGCATGACGACATTGGCCTATGCCTCGATCAATCGTAGCGGCATTTCGTTCAACTCGCAACTCTGGCTGCGCGACGAGATTGTGCCCGCGCTGAAAGATATCACCGACGCCATCCACCACGAGGGGGCTGCTGCCGGCATTCAGATTGGTCACTGCGGAAACATGACCCATTGGTCCACCGCAGGATCTTTTCCTGTATCGGCATCGAACGGATTCAACCTCTACTCCCCTACTTTTCACCGACGCATGTCGCATCAGGAGATCGCTGCAACGGTTAAAGATTTCGGAAAGGCCGTCCATACGGCACATGAAGCCGGCTTCGACTCAGTGGAAGTACATGCCGGCCACGGATACCTCATCTCGCAATTCCTTTCGCCCTGGACCAACCGTCGTCGCGACTGCTACGGTGGCTCGCTGACAAACCGCATGCGATTCATGCAGGAGTGTCTGACAGAGGTACTCGAGGAGGCTACAAAACTGAAGATGGCCGTTGTCGTAAAGCACAACATGGAAGATGGCTTCAAAGGAGGCATCGAACTACCGGAAAGCATCGAAATCGCCCGTGAGATCGAGCGTCTCGGAGTACATGGCTTGGTACTGTCATCGGGCTTTGTGTCGCGTGCTCCGATGGCGGTCATGCGCGGACGCATCCCGACCAAAACGATGGGATACTACATGGGCTGGAACGAATGGTTGCAAAAGATTGTCGTGTCGCTCTTCGGACAGTGGATGATCAAACAATACGATTTCGAGGAGTGTTTCTTCCTGGAAAACGCCAAAAAATTCCGCCAAGAGTTAAAGATGCCGCTCATCTATGTCGGCGGCCTGGTTTCACGCGAAGGTATCGAACGTGTACTTGACGAGGGATTTGAATTGGTACAAATGGCACGTGCGTTGATCAACGATCCGGCCTTTGTCAATAAAATGAAGGAGGGCGATCGCATGACTCGTTCGGGCTGCGACCACCGAGACTATTGTATTGCCCGCATGTACTCGCGCGACATGCAGTGTTGCCACAACTGCCAAGAACCGATCCCTGAACGTCTGTGGCGCGAACTGAAGAAGATCAAATAATGAGTCGTCCCCAAATCATACCGGCCCACACATGGGCTTTGATTACCGGTGCAGGCACAGGCATCGGACGCTGCTATGCGTTGCACTTGGCTCGATTGGGCTATAATCTGATACTGGTCGGCAATCACACCGAAACCTTGACGCAGGTGGTCAGCGAATTGGAGCCATTGGTTGAAGGTCAGATATTCCGTACCTTGGCCATGGACTTGGCTCGCATAGAGGCTGCCGAAGAGTTATACGAGGCAGTTGGTGCCGCCGGCATTGAGATCGATCTACTGATCAACAACGCCGGAATCTTTTCGTTTTGTGATGTATTGAATACAGAGGAGGAGCGCATCGAACGCATGTTATTACTGCACGACATGACTGCAACAAAGCTATGTCTCCGATACGCTACACGCATGAAAGAGCGCGGCGTCCATGGACATATCCTCAACATGTCCTCCTATTCGCTCTGGATGCCCTTTCCGGGGTTGGCTATCTACAGCGCCTCAAAAGCCTATCTAAAGGCCTTCTCGGTCGCCTTTTCCAAAGAGGTGGAAGAGCACGGGATCACCGTTACAGCCATCTGTCCTGCCGGTGTAGCCACCGACCTTTATGGCCTACCGCACGACCTGCAACGTTTTGGCACCAAAATCGGTGGATTGATCACGGCAGATCGCTGCGCCAAACGCGGATTGAATGCTCTTTGGCGCGGTACACGCTGTTCGGTACCCGATTGGTGGAATCGATTGTGGATTCCGCTATTGGTGGCACTTCCGATGTGGATTCTGCGTCCAATCCGCCATTATACAATGCGATTTCAAAAGTAGTTAAAGTATGTTGAAAGAGATTAAAAATGTCATTTTTGACCTCGGTGGAGTAATCTGCGATATTGAGATAGAGCGAGTTGTTGCCGCTTTTCGTGAGATTCAAATGCCGAACATGGCCAATCTGATGGATCCTTGCTATCCTGCCGAAGTTAACGAGCGAATGGAGTGTGGTGAAATTTCGTGGGAAGAGGCATGCGACGAGATGCGCAAGATCGACAACCGCCCTGAGGTAACCAACGAGCAGATCGAATGGGTTTATCGTGAATTTCTGCCACGTGTCAATGGCGCTAAATTGGACACCATCGATCGGTTGCGTAGCATGGGAATCCGCACTTATATACTCTCGAACACTAATCCCAGAGCCATCGAAATTGTACGCGACCGTGTACGCGAGGCCACAGGCCGAGAATTGGACAGCTATTTCGATGCCATCTACCTCTCGTTCCAACTCGGCATTTTGAAGCCCTCACCGGCTATCTTTGAGCGAATGATCGAACAGAGTGGCATCAACCCAGCTGAAACGCTCTTTGTGGACGATGGCAGTCGCAATGCAGACACAGCCCACGCGCTCGGATTCTCGATCTATTGTCCCCCGACGAACGGCGAGTGGATGCACATTTTTGAGGATCTCAACAATTAATTCGATTTTCGCATCCCATAATTCAAAAATAAGGTGTATCTTTGCACCGTCTTCGGGGTGTAGCGCAGCCCGGTTAGCGCGTCTGGTTTGGGACCAGAAAGTCGCTGGTTCGAATCCAGTCTCCCCGACAAAAAGCCTTTGCCACGCAAAGGCTTTTTTGTTTAGTGATCCAAGCACAACCCTACACAAAAAAGATACCTGCCCAACTTTTGTCAGACAGGTATCTTCGTATGCGAAAATCACATTGATTACTCGTACAAACCGGCTTTGAGGCGCGTAACCTCCTCCTTGGTAAGGAAACGCCAAGCGCCACGCTTGAGGTTTTTCTTTGTCAGACCGGCATAATAGACACGGTCAAGCTTCGTTACGGTATAGCCCAAGAACTCGAACATACGACGCACGATACGATTACGGCCCGAGTGAATCTCGATGCCCACCTCCTGCTTGTTGTCCTTCAGGTAAGAGATCTCATCGGCGAAGATCTCACCATCCTCCAATGTGATACCCTCTGCCAAACGATCCATATCGGCACGTGTGAGGGGCTTATCGAGCGACACCTGATAGATCTTCTTCTTGCGGTACGAGGGGTGCGTCAGCGTTTTCGTAAGATCGCCGTCATTTGTAAAGAGCAACAGACCCAACGAGTTTTTATCCAGACGGCCAACGGGATAGATACGCTCCGTACAAGCATTCTTCACCAGATCCATCACCAACTTCTCAGCATGAGGATCCTCGAGTGAAGTAACATAGCCCTTCGGCTTATTAAGCACCAAATAGACCTTCTTCTCACCCTGGATACGCTCATCGTTAAACTTCACTTCATCCGTAGGCTTCACCTTCGTACCCAGCTCGGTTACGATCTCACCATTAACGGTCACCAAACCTGCCGTGATAAAATCATCGGCCTCACGGCGCGAGCAGATACCCGACTGAGCCAGGAAACGATTCAGGCGAATATCACCCGTCTGACGCTCCGGGTTGAACTTCGGATAGTTACGCGGACGCTCATCGTCACGTTTAAAGCTACGCTTTGCACCCTGCTTATCGCCAGATTTTTTGTCACCAAAGCCCTTCTTATCAAACTTTTTGTCTGAGAACTTCTTCTCAAAAGGTTTATCCGTCGTCGACTTACGATCACCAAACGCACGTTTTTCACCGCTGTTTGTACGGCCACGACCTGCAGCCGAGAACTTCGGACGACGCTCCTCCTTATTCTCAAACAAGGGGCGATTATCCTCCGTAAAATGCGGATTGTACGATGCTCGCTTCACGGGGCGAGTTGCCTTGTCGTTGCGACGATACGATCCATCCTGCGCCTTAAACTCCGTGCGCGGACGACGCTCTACACGCTCGGTGGCGGCCGTCACGGTGCGCACACGCTTGTCACGAGCAAAACGCGACAAGGCCGAGCTTGAGTCGTTAAATTTCTTTTCCATCTTTCTTTTATATAGGTAAATCGAGCCGCAAAGGTAAGGTAAAGTTTTTGATTTTCCGCACTCGTTTGAATTGTTTTTGGAAAATGCAACGAAAACTTTGTACCTTTACGACCGTTATGAAGATGAATCACGAAATATTACGTCTGGCTATACCAAACATCATCTCAAATATCACTGTTCCGATGATGGGTATTGCCTCAACAGCCATTGCCGGCCATTGGGGTATTGATTCGGCCGCCACAATCGGAGCTTTGGCTATCGGTACCTCGATTTTCAACTTCATCTATTGGAATTGCTCGTTTGTCCGTATGGGCACGAGTGGTCTGACAGCACAAGCCTATGGTGCGCAGGATTATACCGAATGTACAAACATGTTGGCTCGTGCTCTGGTTGTATCAGCAGCACTGGGCCTGTTGCTACTGATCCTACAAGTACCTCTCGGAGAATTGGCTCTTTGGGCGATGCATGGTGACGAGATGACACGCGAATACTTCTACGCCCGCATCTGGGCCGTGCCGGCCGGCATTCTGCTCTTTGGCTTCAACGGTTGGTTTACGGGCATGCAGAATGCCGTGATTCCGATGGTGACGGCTATCACGGTCAACCTGATCCACATCGGCTGTAGCTTTGGTTTTGCCTTTGGGCTTGACATGGGCATTGTCGGCATCGCTTACGCTTCTGTGCTGGCGCAATATGTGGGTGTGGGTCTCTCGATTGTGTTGCTGATGGGACGTTATGGTAAGCTGCTCACGGCGATCGATTGGCGACGTGTACTGGCCATCGAGCCTCTCAAGGAGTTCTTTCGCATCAACCGCGACATCATGCTGCGCACGCTCTGCAACGTGGCAGTCTACACCTTCTTTACGGCCATCTCGGCCCGCATGGGCGACAAGAATCTGCTGGCCGTAAATACACTCTTGATGCAGCTCTTCACCCTTTTCTCGTACATGGCCGACGGCTTTGCCTACGCCGCCGAAGCCCTCACGGGACGCTTTATCGGGGCTCGCGATCCGCGCAATCTACGTCTATGCATCAATCGCAGCCTGGTATGGAGCACTGTGATTGCACTCCTCTTTGTCGGCTGTTACCTCGTAGGTTGGCGCGATCTGCTGGCTCTGTTTGTCGATGAGGGCACCGAAAATGCCTCGAAGCTGATCAACCTGGCCGGCAGCTACATCGGCTGGATCATCCTCATTCCCTTCTTCTGCGCCGTTCCGTTTGCCCTCGACGGGATCATGATCGGTGCTACGGAAAGCCGTGTGATGCGCAACGCCATGTTCGTGGCAGCCGCCACCTTCTTTGCGCTCCACTTCGGACTCTACCCCTTGATTGGCAACAACGCTCTCTGGGCCGCCTTTACGCTCTACATGTTGCTGCGCGGCATGTGCCAATACCTGATGACCAACCGCCTCGGTACGCTCTACGCCAAAGCCGAAGCATAGCCTTAAAAACAGCTCGACAATACGACGATAAAAAGAGGTCCCGCTTTGAGCAGGACCTCTTTTCGTTAATTAGCGAATCAGCTTATTTCTTCGTCACGCGGAACCAATCGGCATCCATCCAACCGCCGTCGTTCTTGTGAATCTCGGCATCGACGAAATAACCAATCTTGGCACCAATCCAGTGGCCAGCCTGAGCCTCAAACTCCTCGCCGAACTCCTGGAACTTCTTGCCATCCTTGCTGTACGAGAAACGGCAGAAGAGGCGAGGCTGCTCACCCTTGTTCCACACCTGGCGAATCTTGCAACGGAAGTAGACCTCCACGGGCTCCATGTCGGGTGCATAAGCGGCTGCAGCAACTACCTGCTCGGGCGTACCCTTGCGCATGGCATCAATGCAACGCGTCTGCTCCACAACAACCTTGTCCTCCTTGAGCTTCAGTCCGATCGTCGCATAGTCGTGACCCATCATGATCAGGCCCATGCGATCGCCCTCATACTTGGGGCTGAACTTGAGCTTCGTCGTAGCCACATAGTCCGGAGCGTTGACCTTCTGCAACAGCAGGTTGCCGTTGTCCGAGAGGTTGCGCCACTCCTTGTCGTGGGCACGGCAGTAGAGGCGAATCCCACCCTGCGAGGGGTTCGTGAAGAGCCAATGCAGCTGCGGGTTGGCATGCCACTGCCACTGCAGACCCAACGTACGGCTCGAGAACTCATCGCTATCGACTGGCGTCTTGATCTCCGACTTCACGTTCGAAGCGGGCTTGCGGTACTCCTTCACCGGCTCGCCAACACCATTGCCGTCATAGTCCTCGCCCATCGTGCACCAATCATCCGCGGTCCAAGCCATCGGCTGCAGGTGGCAGACACGACCATAGGCATACATATCGACAAAGTGCAGGAACCAGCAGTCACCGGCCACATCCTCGACCCAACCGCCCTGATGAGGTCCGGGGATACCCGTCGAGCCCTCCTCCAAAACGGTCTTGATCTCGTAGGGGCCCCACGGCGAGCGCGAACGCAGCACCACCTGCCAGCCCGTCTTTACACCACCTGCGGGGGCAAAGACATAATACCAACCATTGCGCTTGTAGAATTTCGGACCCTCGATCGTGGGATGCTCACCATGACCATCGAAGATCATCACATCCTGACCGATGAGACTCATGCCATCGGGGGTCATCTCGCTCACAGACAAGATGCTCTTGAAACCGGCACGCGAACCAGCCCAACCGTGTACGAGGTAGGCCTTGCCATCCTCATCCCACAGCGGCGAGGTATCGATGATACCCTTGGCTGCCTTCACCAGGTGGGGCGTCGTCCACTCACTACGCGGATCCTGCGTCTTGGACATCATCACACCGCGATCCGGATCACCCCAATAAATGTAGAACCAACCGTCGTGGAAACGGATGCAGGGAGCCCACACACCGTCGCCATGACGCGGCTTGTCGAACCAATCGTAGGGAGGCTGATTAAGGAAAACGTAGCTGACGATCTCCCAGTTCACCAGGTCGGTCGAGTGAAGCACCGGCAGACCCGGAGCACAGTTGAACGACGAAGCGGTCATCCAGTAATCATCGCCTACGCGAATTACATCCGGGTCCGAGTAGTCGGCATAGAGCACAGGATTCTTGTACTTGCCGTTGCCCAGATCGGGCGTCCATACCGTCTGCGCCGTAGCCACCGAAAGGGTCATGAGCGCTAGGCAGCTAAACAAAATCTTCTTCATTACTCAACCGTGTTTTCCTTGTCAAAGGTTCCGTTCCAGGGCCAGCGATACTGCTCCGAGCCGACCTTCAGGGCGAAGATCTTCTCGAGCGTATACTCGTTAGCAACCTGCTCGTCGGTCAACTCGTGCGACCACTTCACACGCTTCGAACGATCGGCACCCGGGCCATAGCACTTATACTCGGCGTAGAAGCAACGCTCCTCGCGATCCTTCGCACCCCAATTGTGCCAACCCTCGGGAAGAATCTGCTCGGGCATGTAGCACTCGATCCAGACCGTGCGACCGGTCGACTTCCAAGGACGACCCAGATACATGGCCGTCACCTCTTCACCACACGTAATGCGGCAGTTACGGAAGATGTAACCATAGATCGTGCGCTCGGCCGTCGAGGCAGCCGTGATGTAGCTATTCTGCTTACAGTGAATCTCGCAATTGTCGAAAACCGTCGTCGAAGCACCAAAGATAAAGTCGGTCGTACCCTCGATGTAGCAGTTCTTGACATATACGCGGGCTACATAGTCTTTCGTAAAGAAGGTATCCTGGTTACCCAGCATACGGCAATTCTCGAGGATGATACGGTCACCTCGCGTCTCAACAGCTACAGCCTGACCTACACGGCCGGCCGAGTTCTCGATCGTAAGGTTCTGCAAGTGTACCTCATCGGCTTGGATCGACATGGTCCACGTATCGTAGGTGGTCATCGTGTAACCATCTACTACCTTACCCGTATGGTCGTCCCATACGATCTTCACATCGCCCTCGCCCACAATCGTCAGCTTGTCCTTATAGACGTCGATCGTGATCTTCTCACGATATTCACCCTCCTTAACGGTAATCGTGCGCCATACGGGCGACTTCGACGGCAGGGCATCCAGACACTCCTGTAACGAGGTGTAGTCACCCTTGCCATTGCAATCGACTACATACTCGGTCTTGGGTGCCTTCTCACCACAGCAGCACGAAGCCAAAAGGGCCAGCGAAGCAATAAAAGTTAAAAGGCGTTTCATAGGTTAGTCGTTTTATTAAAATTAAAGCGTTACACCCGTCTTGAAGATGGCAATCTCCTTGAAGCCCGTCTTCTCGTGCTTAAGCTTATCGCCGTTAACCGTAGCGATAATCTTCTCCACAAGACGCTCCAAAACCACCTGCGGCTCCTCGTCCTCGACCATCGTACCGGCATTGAAGTCGATCCAGTTGGCCTTGAACTGCGAAAGCTGCGTATTGGTCGAGATCTTCATCGTCGGAACGAAGGCGCCAAACGGCGTACCGCGACCGGTCGTAAAGAGCACGATCTGGCAACCCGACAGGGCCAGCGACGAAGCAGCAACGAGGTCGTTACCCGGAGCCTGCAACAGATTCAGACCCGACTTCACGATGGGCTGGCAGTAAGTCAGCACATCAACAACCTGCTGAGCACCACCCTTCTGAACGCAACCGAGCGACTTCTCCTCGAGGGTCGTAATACCACCCTTCTTGTTACCCGGCGAAGGATTCTCGTAGATCGGCTGATCGTACTTGCGGAAGTAACCCTTGAAGTCGTTGATCAAGCATACCGTATTCTCGAATACCTCTTTATTAATAGCGCGATCCATCAGGATCGTCTCGGCACCGAACATCTCGGGAACCTCCGTCAAGATCGTCGTACCGCCCTGAGCGATGAGCCAATCCGAGAAGAGACCTACCAGCGGGTTAGCCGTGATGCCCGAGAAACCATCCGAGCCACCACACTTCAGACCCACACGCAGGTAGCTCAGCGGCAGGGGCTCGCGCTTATCCTCGCGCGTCTTCTCAACCAACTCCTTGCAAATCTCGAAGCCCGTCTCAATCTCGTCCTCAACCTCCTGAGCAATGAGGAACTTCACGCGCTCCTCGTCCCATTCGCCAATCACCTCTTTGAACGAAGCGATCTGATTGTTCTCGCAACCCAGACCCAGCACCAGCACAGCACCGGCATTGGGGTGCTTTACGAGGGCTGCCAGGGCATGCTGCGTATTGGCATGGTCCTCGCCCAGCTGCGAGCAGCCGTAGTTGTGCGTATAGACACGTACGTCGTCCAGGTGAGAGCAGTCGCACTCCTTCTTCACGCGCTCGGCGATAGCCTGTGCCTGGCCATTCACGCAACCTACCGAGGGAACAATCCACAACTCGTTGCGGATACCCATCGTATTGTTCTTACGGAGGTAACCCATCACCTTCAGATCGTCACGCTTCGGATAGTCGATCGTGTAGGTCTTGTGGTCGTAGGTATACTCGAGGTTATCGTGCAGGTTGGTCTTGAGGTTGTGCGAGTGAATCCAACCACCCACCTCAACAGCCGACGTAGCGTGGCCGATCGGATAACCATACTTGATGACATTTTCACCCTCGGCGATGGCCTGGATGGCAAACTTATGGCCACGGGCGATATCCTCCTTCAGGGTAATCTCCTTGCCGTCGATCTCTACCACCTCGCCAGCCTTCAGGTCGTCGGCGATAGCTACAGCAACGTTATCTACGGCATTGATTTTCAGAAATCTTTTCATCTTAAAAATCTGTTATATTCGGTTTTAGCAAACGAGGGGCGAGTGCGCTGTGGCAATCGCCCCTCGATGCAAAAAAGTTTTGCGATACTAAATTTATTTGCGGGAGGGAATTTTAAGGCTTGCACAACAACTCAACGCGGAGCATACTCGGCGTATGTGAGCAGTTAAGTTGCAAGCGTTACGAAGAAAATTACCCGCGCAAAAAATTTAAGCCAGGAACTTCTTCAGCGCAGCAGCCATACCCAGCTCCTCAATATCCTTGAGGTACTTAGCTACAGCGGGGATGAAGCCCGGAACCTCCGAGAAGTCAACGGTGAAGATACCGCTCTCCTTCACGATCTTCGATACCGTACCCTCGAGATCCTCCGAATTCCAGTTGTTGCGGATGTAAGCAACGAACTCGGCCGTATCATCGGGCTCGAAGCCGCTCTTGGGGCTGTAGTAAGCCATCAGGGCAGCAAACGAGAGGCACTCGTGCTCGGCAACCTTACCAGCCTTGAACCAGTTGTCCTTAACCGTCGGGTAGTTACGAGCCTCCCACTTCGAGAGCGAGTTGAGCGAAATCGACTTCAACATGTGCTTGATGTAGGGGTTGTAGAAGCGCTCCAAGATGCTCGAAGCGAAGGCCTTCAGCTCCTCCTGATCCTCTTCGATCATCGGGATAACCTCCTCGGCAACCATGTCGTTCACGAACTTCTCAATGTCGGGCGTGTTGAAGGCGTCCATAACCGTCTCGCAACCCATCAAGAGAGCCATCGTCACCATACCGGTGTGCGAACCATTCAGAATGCGTACCTTCTTATCGCGGAACTGCTTGATCGAGGGCATGAAGATTACGTGCAGACCGGCCTTATCGAGCGGCAGCACCTCCATAACCTTCTTATAACCAGGACCACCGATAGCCCACAGGTGGTAGAGCTCGGCCTTTACAACCAGGTTGTCGTCGAAACCAACCTCCTCCTTGATCTCGTTGATCGTCTCGCGGGGGAAACCGGGAACGATGCGGTCTACGAGCGTGTCGCAGAAGTGACAGTTAGCCTCTACCCAGTCGATGAAGTCCTGACCCAACTTATGGTACTCGGCGTGCTTGATTACATACTCGCGCAGCGTCGAACCGTTGTTCTCGATCAGCTCGCAGCAGATGATAGCCAGGCCCTTCGTGGGATCACCGTTGAAGTGCTTAAAGCGCTTGTAGAGCAGAGCCGTCATCTTGGCGGGATACGACTTCGGCGGGCAAGCCGTCAGGTCGTCACCCTCCTCGTAGCGGATACCGGCCTCGGTCGTGTTCGAGATCGTGATCTGCAGATCGGGGGAGAGGAAATACTCCTCATACTTGGCATACTCCTCATAGGGGTTGAACGAATCCATTACGCTCTTTACCATGCGCACATCCTTCTTCGGCTGCTTGTTCTCGATACCCTCCAGATATACGTGGTACATGTTGTCCTGCTCGTTGAGCATCTCAACCATCTTCAGCACCTTCTTCTCGGGGTCGATGATCGGCTGGCAAATAGCGATACCGGCATCCATCACGCCCTTCTCATTGGCGATGTCAATCTGCCAATCTACGAAAGCGCGCAGGAAGTTACCCTCACCAAACTGAAGAATTTTAACCGGACGCTCGACCTTCTCTACGGTCGTCTTATTAAGTTTCTTAATCATTTCTGTATGAGTTTGTTTGATTAACTTACTTTATGAATTACTCGATAACGATCGGCTTGTGCTTCGGAACCAGCGACTTCATGATCGACCATGCGATCAGGTAGGCAACGGCGCAGATGCAGAAGATAATCATGTAACCGGCGGGCTTACCCTCGAAACCGGCGAAGGTGAAGGCCGAACCCTGAGCATCAGCATACGTGAAAAGCATACCGGCACCCTTGTTGATCAGGAACGAACCGCAACCACCGGCCATAGCACCGATACCCGTGATGGTGGCAATCGTCGACTTGGGGAACATGTCACCCGTGGTCGAGAAGAGGTTAGCCGACCATGCCTGGTGACCAGCACCGGCAATACCGATAATAATAGCGGGGAACCAAACCGAAATACCCTGCAGCGGCTGAGCGAAGAGGGCAAAGAGGGGGAAGAATGCGAAGATCAACATCGCGAGCATACGACCCGAGTAGGGCTCCATACCCTTCTTCTCCACAAACAGCTTGGGCAGGTAACCACCACCGATCGAAACAACCGTTACGATCAGGTAAAGTACGAATACGAGCATCTTACCGAGCGTCGTGTCCATACCGTAACCGCACTCCGAGAAGTAAGCCGGAGCCCAGAATAGGTAGAACCACCAAACACCATCGGTGAAGAACTTACCGGCGATGAACGACCAGGTCTGCTTGTAACCGAAGCACTTGATGAAGGGGATCGTCTTCTCCTCCTCAGCGGCGGGCTTCACCTCCTTCGGAGCGTCCTTCTCATCCTGGAGGATGTACTCCAACTCAGCAGCATTTACATGCTTCGACTTCTCGGGCTTCTCGTACATGTACACCCAGAAGAACATCCAGATGAAACCGAGCGCACCGATGATGATGAAGGCCATCTCCCAACCCATAGCCTGAGCCAGGATGGGGATCGTCAGCGGAGCAGCCAAAGCACCTACCGAAGCACCTGCGTTGAACAACGACGTAGCCAAAGCACGGTCCTTCTTGGGGAAGTACTCGGCCGTTACCTTAATAGCAGCGGGGAAGTTACCGGCCTCACCCAAAGCGAGAATAGCGCGGCAAATAAGGAAGAGCCATACGCTAAGCGCGGCTGCGGCCATAGCGGCCTCCGAACCCATCTCTACTGCCTTCAGAGCCTCCAGCGACTCATAACCCTGGATCTGCATCGTCACCCAGCCGCAACCAGCGTGCATACATGCACCCAGCGACCAAACGCCGATAGCCCAGAGGAAGCCCTTCTTCGTACCCATCCAATCTACGAACTTACCGGCAAAGAGGCAAGCGATAGCATAGAAGATCGAGAAGAAACCGGTAATCGTACCATAGTCCGAATCGGTCCAGTGGAACTCGGGAGCAATAAAGTCCTTCCACGTCAGCGAAAGCACCTGGCGGTCCATGTAGTTAACGGTCGTAGCTACGAAAAGCAACAGACACATCCACCAACGCCAGTTCGTCATTTTTTCCTTAATCTGTGTCATTTCTTGTTTTTTTAACTATTGAATTTGAATGAATTACTTACCACGAATCTCGGCAATGATATCGAGGCACTCACGGCACTTCTCCGTTACGTAAGCCCAATCCTCAGCCTTCACCTTATCCGAGGGGAAGAGCTTCGAACCCATACCTACGCAATATACGCCGGCCTTGAACCACGACGTGAGGTTCTCGCGATCGGGCGAAACACCACCAGTAACCATGATCTTCGACCAGGGACAGGGGGCAATCAGACCCTTCACCATGTTCGGACCGTAAACGTCACCCGGAAAGAGCTTCGTCAAGTCGCAACCCAACTCCTGAGCCTTACCAATCTCCGATACCGTACCGCAACCCGGGCAGTAGGGAATCGAACGACGGTTGCAGACGGGAGCAATGTCGGGGTTGAACAGAGGACCTACGATGAAGTTGGCACCCAGCTGGATGTAGAGCGCAGCAGTCGGAGCATCTACAATCGAACCGATACCCAGTGCCAACTCGGGGCACTCAACAGCAGCCCACTTTACCAGCTCGCCAAAGATCTCGTGTGCAAAGTCACCACGGTTGGTGAACTCGAAAGCGCGAACACCACCCTCGTAGCAGGCCTTTACCACCTTCTTGGCAACCTCAACGTCTTTGTGATAGAAAACGGGAACCATACCCGTCTCGCCGATCTTCTTCATCACGGCGATCTTATCAAATTTTGCCATTATTGTAAATTCTGAATGTTAGAATTCGAAATTATAGTATTAAGATAATAGGTATAACGAGGGGATTTTTAGGCTTGCGAAGCTCCGCGATGCGCAGCATACTGAACGTATGTGAGCAATCGCGGAGCGATGCATAACGCCAAAATCACCCGTTAGAGCTATTATCGCTGTACGCGACCGTTTGCATTACCACCGGCCAACGACTCAACCTCCTCAACCGATACGAGGTTGAAGTCACCGTTGATCGTGTGTTTCAAAGCCGAAGCTGCAACAGCGAACTCGAGCGCCTCACCCTGGTTGGGCTTCGTCAGCAAACCATGGATCACACCACCCGAGAACGAGTCACCACCACCTACGCGGTCGATGATCGGGTTGATGTCGTAACGCTTCGACTCGTAGAACTCCTCGCCGTTGTAGATCATGGCCTTCCAGCCGTTGTGCGTAGCCGAGAACGACTCGCGCAGGGTCGAGATCACATACTTGAAGCCGAACTCCTTAGCCATCTGCGTGAAGATACCCTTGTAGCCCTCGGCATTCGTCTCGCCACCCTCTACGTCAGCATCGGGCTTGAAGCCCAGGCAGAGCTCAGCATCCTCCTCGTTACCGATGCAAACATCTACATACTGCATCAGCGGGCGCATAATCGACTGAGCCTTCTCCTTCGTCCAAAGCTTCTTGCGGAAGTTCAGGTCAACCGATACGGTTACACCGTGACGCTTTGCAGCCTCGCAAGCGAGCTTCGTCAGCTCAGCAGCCTTGTCCGAGATAGCGGGCGTGATACCCGACCAGTGGAACCAATCGGCACCCTCCATGATAGCATCGAAATCGAAGTCGGTCGTATCAGCCTCAGCAATCGACGAGTGAGCGCGGTCATAGATCACCTTCGAAGGACGCATCGAAGCACCCGTCTCGAGGAAATAGATACCTACACGGTCACCACCGCGAGCAATGAAGTCGGTCTTTACGCCAAACTTACGCAGCGCGTTTACAGCCGACTGGCCGATCTCGTGTTTCGGCAGCTTCGTTACGAAGTAAGCCTCGTGACCGTAGTTGGCGCAGCTTACAGCTACGTTAGCCTCACCTCCACCATAAACTACGTCGAACGAATCCGACTGAACGAAACGCGTGTTGCCCGGCGTCGAAAGACGGAGCATGATCTCACCTAAAGTTACGATTTTCATCTCTAAAAAAGTTTGAAGTTATTAAAATTTGAAGTAATTCTTTGCATTACGGTAGCATACACCCTCTACGATCTCCTTACCGATGAAGTCGATCTCCGAAGCGGGCAGCAAACCCTGCTCGATGTCGTTACCCAACAGGTTGCAGAGCGTACGACGGAAGTACTCGTGACGGGGGTACGAGAGGAACGAGCGCGAGTCGGTCAACATACCTACGAAGCGGCTCAACAGACCCAGCGTCGAGAGGGCGTTCATCTGCTTCTCCATACCGTCCTTCTGATCGAGGAACCACCAGCCCGAACCGAACTGAATCTTACCCGGACCGTAGCGGCCATCCTGGAAGTTACCCAGCATCGTAGCCACCAACTCGTTGTCGCGCGGGTTGAGGTTGTAGATAATCGTCTTCGTGAGCTTATCCTGATCGGCCAGCATATTGAGGAACTTCGACATCTTCTTGGCTACCGTGAAGTCACCAATCGAGTCAAAGCCCGTATCGGGACCCAACTGACGGAACATACGGGCGTTGTTGTTGCGGATAGCACCGTAGTGGAACTGCTGCGTCCAACCCGACTCCCAATCCATGATAGCGAACTCAACCATCATGGCAGTCTTGAACTTCAGGATCTCGTCGTAGCTGAGTTCCTTACCACCATAAACCTTGTCGAAGATAGCCTCAACCTCGGCCTGCGTGTAATCCTCGGCATAGAACTCCTCGATACCGTGGTCCGACAGACGGCAACCCACCTCCTCGAAGAACTTGTGACGAACGCGCAGTGCCTCGATCACATCCTGAAACTTCTTGATCTCGACACCCGAAACCTCGGCGAGCTTATCGATGTAAGCCTTGAACTCGGCAGGAACCTCAACGGCCATCGCCTTGTCGGGGCGCCACGTGGGCAACATCTTCACTTTGAAACCATCGGCAGCAACCTTCAGGTGGTGCTCGAGCGAATCAACCGGATCATCGGTCGTACAGACCGTCTCCACATTGTAGTGCTCCATCAGACCGCGAGCATAGAACTCGGGCTGCTGCAGCTTCTCGGTGCAGACGTCATAGATCTCTCGTGCGGTCGAGGGGTTGAGCAGCTTATCTACGCCGAAAGCGGTCTTCAGCTCCAGGTGTGTCCAGTGATAAAGCGGGTTGCGCATCGTGTAAGGAACCGTCTCGGCCCACTTCTCGAACTTCTCCCAGTCGGTCGTATCCTTACCCGTGCAATAACGCTCATCTACGCCGTTAGTACGCATTGCGCGCCACTTGTAGTGATCGCCCTCGAGCCAAATCTTCGACAGGTTGTCGAACTTATGGTTCGAAGCCACATACTCGGGAATCAGGTGGCAGTGATAGTCAATAATCGGCATCTTGGCTGCATGCTCATGATAGAGACGCTCGGCAGCCGAGGTCTGCAACAGGAAATTTTCGTCGTTAAACTGTTTCATAGTTGGTATTGAGTTTAATTTGGTATATATACACATTCCAGCATGTAAAGATAAAACAATTTTCCCGAATTCACAATGAATTTCGCCGTTAAATTCGAACGAATATTTCATGCAACGCTATATATTCTGCAAATTAATTCCTAAATTTGCCCAACGAGAGATAATTTTCAAAAACTACATCATGAAAAAAGCAATTCTTTTACTGGCTGCAGTCGCATTGGCTGCCTGCCAAAACCACGTAGCAATCGAGGTTGAAGTAGCTAATCAGACCGACGTAGCACGCAACGCCGAGACCATTGAGTTGTGTTGGAAACAGCTCACAACGATCAATCCTCAACTAAAGGCTGAGAACATCGTTGTTAAAAGCGCCGAGGGCGAAGAGATCCCCTCACAGGTGATCTATCGCGGCGAAAGCGAACCGCAAGCACTCATCTTCCAAGCCTCGGTCGAGGGTGGTGATGAGACGCTTTTCACGATCGAAGAAGGCATTCGTGCCGAGTATGAGCAGCAAGCTTTTGGCCGTCAGGTTCCGGAGCGTTACGACGACTACGCTTGGGAGAACAACCTCTGTGCCTATCGCCTCTACGGTCCCGCACTGGAGACCTCGCCCGAAAAACTCATCACGCCGGGTATCGACGTATGGGTAAAGTGCACCGAGAAGCTCGTGATCAACGAATGGTATGCTTCGGGTGACTATCACCACAATTACGGCGATGGTATGGATTGCTACAAGGTAGGTCGCACACTCGGCGGCGGTGCTTCGGTGCCGATGGTCGAGGGTAAGTTCTGGCCCATGGAGCACAACTATGCTACCTGCACGACGCTCGATAACGGTCCGATCCGCACCAGCGTTAAGCTTGACTATGTGGCTTGGGACGTGAACGGCACGCCCGTATCGCTCGTAAAGATCATCACGCTCGATGCCAACCAGCGTTTCAACCGCATGGAGAATATCTATGAGGGCGAGTTCGATGAGCTGCCGATCGCTGCCGGTTTCGTTCGTCACGACGTGAAGGGCACGGAGGCAGGTGATGGTTGGCTTGCCATGGTCGAGGCCGTTTCGGACTCGAAGCAACCCGAGGTGGATGGCGACATCTATCAGGCTGTGGTACTGCCGGGCGCTGAGCTTCACGCCGACCTACTGGGTCACTCGCTGGCCGTAAAGGCTACCAAGTCGGGTGAGAAGCTGACCTACTACAGCGCCTCGGGCTGGAGCCAGGGTGGCGTAGAGAACATGGAGGAGTGGGTCGAGACGATCAAGGAGCAGGCTGCTTCGATCGAAAGCCCGCTTCAGGTTACCCTCCGATAAGGAACTTGAATCAAACAAGCGGGTGAACAGACAAGCGAGTCGGTTCACCCGTTTTTTTAACTATCATCCAATTACTAAACCTTTAAAACTTCAATGATGACGAAACAAACTCTTTTACTTTGCACGGCAATTGCAGCCCTGCTTGCAGCCTGCACCTCGCCCCGAAAAAAGGCATGGGCACATCTGGACCAGGATACGCTTTATGTCGTAGCATCACAATTCAAAGCAGGCCAGGAGATGGCTGCTTTAGGAGACTCGGCCAACGTCGTAAACTACATCCTCAAGGAGCGCGACGAGGTACCCTTCACGCAGTCGGCCGTGCATCAATCGACCTCGGAGGCCATCCATGGTCCAAATCCCGAGGAGCCTTTCTTCACGGTGCGCTTTACGCTTCCTATTCCGGCCTCGTACAACCCGACCGAGTTGGGTGAATTGGTCGGCCTGGACTACGGCGTATTCCACCATTGTCACTCGCCGGGCTTTGAGGTGCTGCCCAACGGCGACGCATTGGCTATCTATTTCAGCTCCCCACGCGGACGCAGTGAGAGTGACACGATGGCCACCTTCGTACAAGCACGCCTCCGATTTGGCGCCGAGGAGTGGGATATGCCTGAACTCTTCTTCGACACGAAGCTCGGAAACGACCAGTCGGGGCTGCTGTGGAACGACAACGGCAAGATTTGGTTCTTCGGTGGCGGTCGCTACATGTCAAATTACGTTCCTTTCCGCATCGCCACGTCGGAGGACAATGGTGCAACTTGGACCTACTCAATTCCCCAGCTCGACACCGCAGCAACAGACTTTACGGCTCAACCCATCAACAGTGCCTTCCGCGATCCGAAGGGCAACATCTACATGGCCATGGATGCCGACGGCAGCGAGAGCTTCCTTTGGCGCAGTGAGGATGAGGGTGTAACATGGCAGGATATGGGTGGTCGCACGATGGGTCGCCACTCGACCATCATTCCGCTCGACGAGGAGGGCACGCTCCTTTCGATTGGTGGCAAAAACGCCTCGCTGGAGGGTTGGACTCCGCAGAACATCTCGCGTGATTGGGGTGCTACATGGGAAACCGCAACCCCCTCTCCCTTCCCGCCGCTGGGTAGTGCACAGCGTCCCTCGATGATCCGTCTTCAGTCGGGCAATCTGGTCTACATCACCGACTCATACATGCTCAAAAAGGATATTCCTGCACCTGAAGGTTGGAAGAACGAAGACAAATGCGTCATTGCCATTTCGAAGGACAACGGCCAAAGCTGGCACATTAAATCGCTGCCCGTAGCCCTGCCCCACAACAAGCGCACGGCTCACCCCTCGCTTGGTTATTCAACCGTACGCCAAGCACCAAACGGTTTGATCCATATCCTCACGTCGGCCAACTATCCCGCCCTGCACTACGAGTTGAATGAAGCCTGGATTTGGTCGGACGAAGGCGAGGTTACGATTTCGAAGGAGAACGGCGAGAAGAAGAGCTATACGGAGCACTACCCCAACGGCAAGCTCAAGGCCGAATGGGAGGCGGTGATCTACCCCAATGGTCGCTACCTGCTCCACGGTCCGATGACCGACTACTACGCTGACGGCTCTATCCAGCATAAGGTGGTTTACAACCACGGTCGCAAGACGGGCGACGAGCTCTTCTACAACCCCGATGGCACGCTCCGCTGGCGTTGGGAACGCGACCTGGAGACCATGCGAGGTGTATGGACTCAGTACTACGCCAATGGTCAAAAACGCGTTGAGTCGCAGTGGAACATTGAACCCACCCCACGTGATTTAGATCGCAAATTTATCGGTTATATAGCCGAAGGTCCCGCCACGCATTGGAACGAGGATGGCTCGATAAAAGCCGTCTATGAGTTCGTCAAGGGCGAGTTGAAGGAGAATTAAGAAACCGAAAAACGAATGATACAAAAAAAGGGAGGTAGCTGTCGGCTATCTCCCTTTTTTTGTATCATTCGTTTAGCTTCGGTAAAATTTGCTCCTCAAAAATCGAACGGTGTATGATGCGATAATGCGGATGATAGGTCTCGCGATACAAGGCGCTGTGGTGCATCTCATAGTTGCCCACGTCAAGCAGCTCGACAAGTCGCATCGAGTCGGCCTGAAAATTGTCCAAGTGATCGTCTAATTCCGTTCTGCAAATCGCTTGCAGAATTTCGTTCCACTCCGCAATCCACGCCTCGGTCACCTCGCTCGATGAGTAGGCTGCACTCGCCATAAAGGCATCGGTGAGCTCGTCAACTGTAAGCAATCCATCGCGTACCACGGCAAGATTGACACGCACGAATCGGCCTTGCCAACCACAAGGCTCGTAGTAGCTTGTATCAAAAACCTCGGTCGTTGCGAGTTCTTGTTCGATGTAGCCCTTCACGCTGGCTCGGTCAGCCAACAGATGAGCCATGCCAAAATGATCTTGAAAACAACTCTTGTAGATATCTTGCAACGTGGCAGCAGGATAGTGCTGAACCATCCTTACCATCGCATCGGCGATCTGCTCCTCTCGACTCACACGACCACATGCCGTGACGAGCAACAACACACCGAGTACGACACAAGTCCCTCGAAGTTGGAATTTCACCTTCATCAATCAACTTAAAAGAGTTTCTTTTTCGAGGTCGTCACGACAAAATCCTTGAGGTAGAAGGGCTCAAAGTAGGCAATATCCTCGAATTTTTCGGCAGTATAGGCCTCCTCGGCCAGACGCACCAAACCGCGTACTGAAGGTGAAACAGGGACCCATACCGCACCACTCAGCACCTCCTCGCACTTTTTAGCACCATTGCCGAAGATCACAAACGGACGCTCCGAGACACGCTCGACTGCAAAGCTTTCAGGGGTTATAATCTCTGCCGAAACCTCACTTTCAGGCTCACCCTGACTATTAAATCTTTGCGTATAGACCTCCATACGGCGGGCGTCAACCATCGGACAGAGCACCGCGTTGTCCCAACCTTCGACATCCAAAATACCCGCCTCATAATCCTCACGCGCAACCTCCGCCAACGCATCAAGCGAGCCAATGGCTAACAGCGGTTTTTGAATACCGTAGCAGAGTCCTTTGGCAAACGAAACGCCGATTCTCAAGCCCGTATATGAACCAGGTCCTTGACCGACTGCCACTGCATCCAGATCCTCAGGCTGCAGTCCCATTTCATCGAGCAGTTCATCGACAAACACACCCACCTGACGGGCATGATCACGCCCCTCCTCGCTTTCGCGCAACGAGATCAGTTCGCCATCTCGCGCTATACCGACCGAACAGATATCCGTGCCGGTCTCTATGCAGAGTATCAGTGCCATAGTAACAACTTATCTAAAATTTTTCATTGCCTTATCCATCTCGCGCTTGGCATCGTTGGCCTTGAGATATTCTCGCTTGTCGTAAGCTTTTCGGCCACGCGCCAAACCAATAACGATTTTCGCCAATCCGCGCTCATTGAGAAAAAGTCGCAACCCCACAATGGTCAATCCTTTATCTTGTGCAGCTCGCTCCAATTTTTGCAACTCGCGTCCTGTCAACAGTAATTTTCGGTCTCGGCGAGGTGTGTGATTGTTACACGTCCCCCACGCATACTCGGCGATATTTACACCACGAATCCACAATTCACCACGGTCGAAATAACAATACGAATCGACCATCGAGGCCTTACCGGCACGAATCGATTTAATCTCCGTACCTACCAACACAACACCGGCTACCCACTCCTCCAGAATCTCGTAATCGAAGGTAGCGCGTTTGTTCTTTATATTGATCTTTTTTTGTTCACTCATCGTTCAAAACGGCACATTAATTGCACTTTTCGCCCGTGGGGATGGGTATCGGCTTAAGGTAACTAATTCTTTTATCTTTTGAATGTTTTACACATCTTTCTGTTTATTTTCTGTTTGCACACGGTATGCGTAGTGATACGTATACGCACCCGATGCCCATCCCTCGGATCGCTCGTACAGCAAGTATGTCGGGCGATCCGCCTTATTACAGAATCAGACGTTGTATTTTATTGGCCAACTTTACTTTAATCTGATTCAAATGAGATATTTGATGCATAATCTCTTGTTCCTCCTCTTCACTCAACGGTCCACTCTGAAACCGATCGAATTGAGCTTTAATCAAGCCATCGATCACCTTCGAACGATAAATCGTAATCGTCTTAGGCACACCGGCCGACAACTGTTCCTCATCGCTATCGATGTGCACCTCTTTGCGTTTCCACAACTCACTCATGACATAGTTGTCGTCGGCCGTCGTGATATCGATCGACACATTGATCACATCGGCATCAACGTGGTTGATAAAGCACTGCATGGGAACCTCAACCCCCACACCTCGCTCTAACCACTCGGTGCGATAAGTCTCCAAAATACGATTATAGACCGGATCCTGGAAATGCAATTGATCGGTATCCAGCTCGCCGAAAATCAATTCAGCCACATTGCACTCGACCATATTCTTGCCCTCCTTGACCTCAAAATTGCGATGACCATGCTTGAGCAAAAACTTCACCAATTCACGCTCCAGGGTTTCGACGCTGCTTCCCGCCTCAATCTGCGTATTGATCACCGCTTCGGTCTGCGCTTCGGCCTGTTCTTGACGAATCTGCGCCGTCTGACGACGCACAAACTCATCCGCATCACGATCGCCGGTCGTTGAAAGTCGCTTACGAGCCACCTCTCCCACGAGTACCTGTTCCGGTGTATCGGTCGTACGCGCACACTCCTTGATATAGACCGCACGCTGAATGGCATCGGGAATCTGCGCAATGGACTGCACCATATCGGCAATCACCGCACTCTTACGTGCAGGATCTCCCTGTGCTTCATCAAGCAGAAGACGCGCTTTGAAGTTCAAAAAATCCTGTTCGTGATCGGTAATATAGCGACGCACCTCGTCGGCCGTATGGCTACGGGCAAAACTATCGGGATCTTCGCCATCGGGCAAAAGCACCACACGCACATTCATACCCTCCTGCAGGATCAGGTCGATACCACGCAACGAGGCTTTGATACCGGCCGGATCGGAATCGTAGATAACGGTCATATTACGCGAAAAGCGCGACAAGAGTCGTATCTGCTGCGTAGTAAGCGAGGTACCTGACGATGCCACCACATTCTCGATACCTACCTGATGCATCGAAATCACATCGAGATAACCCTCTACCATGATAGCGCAATCTTGTTGCTGGATGGCACGTTTGGCAAAATAGAGGCCGTAAATCTCGTTGCGTTTGCTGTAGATATCGCTCTCAGGGGAATTGAGATATTTGGCTACCTTCTTATCCGAGCGCAGCGTGCGCGCACCAAAGGCCACCACGCGCCCCGAGATATTATGCACAGGAAAGATAACACGATCGCGGAAAGGGTCGTAGAGATGGCCATCGCTCTCGCGCGCCTTCGTAAGGCCTGTGCGTATCAGGAACTCCTCCTTGTAGCCTGCAGCCAACGCATCACGCGTCATGCGATCGCCATACGAAGGGCAAAAACCGAGCGCAAATTTGCGAATCGTCGCATCAGTCAGCTTACGTTGTTGACGGAAATAGCTCAAGCCGACCGCCATACCTTCTTCATCACGATGGAGGTAATTCATAAAGTACTCCGTTGCCCAACTATTGACAGCAAACATACTCTCACGATCGTTGTTGCGACGGATATCCTCTTCGGTCTCCTCACGCTCCTCAACGGGAATATTGTAGCGCTTGGCCACCATCTTCAGTGCCTCGGGATAGGTGATGCTTTCGTGCTCCATTAAGAATGTAACGGCATTACCACCCTTACCGCATCCGAAACATTTATAGAGTCCCTTGGAGGGAGAGACGACAAACGAAGGGGTTTTCTCGTTATGAAACGGACAACACGCCATGTAGTTGACACCCTTACGTTTGAGCGTCACATACTCACCAATAATCTCAACGATATTGGCTGCGGCATAAATTTTATCAACTGTTGACCGATCTATCATTTTGCAAAAATAGGGAATTTAATGCAAAATGAAAAATCGAAACGAATGAAAAAGAGACAAAAAAAGTTGGAGGTTGCCCTCCAACTTTCAACACTCAACTTACTTAGCGCAGTGCACGCTCATATTCCATAGCCGCCCAAATAAAGGGACCCGTAGCTTTGGGATCGTTGTCGCGAATCGGCTCCGAGAGGTAGTATTCGTACGTTCCGTCACGACGTGTGCCTTCGGTATCCAAACCGGCTACAGCACAGCACGAGGTGATCGAGATCGTACCATCCTCCTCCAATTTCAAGAAGCGATCAACAAACTGACGGTAGCGCTTCATCCACTCGTCACGATACGACTCGGGCAGATACCCCAAACGGATCGCCTTGAGCACCGAGTAGATATACATGATCGAGCCGGTGGACTCCTCGTAGTTGCCTTCGCGACCAGGGAACTCAACCACCTGATACCACATGCCGCTCTCGGGATGCGCATAGCGCGGCAAGATGTCGGCGATGTGGGTCAGAATCTCAACCATCGGTTGCGTCTGCTCGTTCACACCCAGGTACTGCAACGTCTCGACAATAGCCATCATGTACCAGCCCAGCGCTCGATTCCAGGTGTGAGCCGAACGGCCCGTCTCCTTGTCGCACCAGAACTGCGCGCGCACATCGTCGAAAGCGTGGCAGAAAAGCCCCGTTTCGGGCACATAGGTACCACGTGCAGCGCAGATAAAATGGTTGACAATATCATCAACATAACGCTTACCGGCCTCTGCATCAACAGGCATCACACGACGCATCACATATTCGGCATAGAAGGGCTGACCCATATAGATACCGTCGAGCCACATCTGCTGCGGGTAGCGTTGCTTGTGCCAGAAGCCTCCGGCCGCAATGCGCGGATGCTCATGCAGCTGCTCCCAAAGGGTCTGCAGTACCTGCTCGTAACGTTCCTCGCCCGTCTTCTCGGCAATCTCAAAAAGCGGACGTCCGGGGCAAATGTGGTCGATATTGTACTTCTCCTTGGCGTAGCTGATCACTGTGCCGTCAGGCTGTACGATCGAGTCGTAGTAGCGCAGGGCATAGGCATCGAAATCGGGGCGATCGTACTCCTTGGCAGCCTCCATCATAGCCAACAACTCAAGGCCCGTCGTGTAGTTCCACTTGATCTTACCGACGGGGATAAAGTCGATCTGCGCAGGCGAGGGATTGCGGGCAATCTCACTCTCCGCCATCCAGACAGCCAGCGGCTTATCAGCATCGAGGAAGGGGTGCTTCCCGGCTTGTGTGCAGGCCGAAAGTCCCAACAACACGGCCAACGAGACCAGAATCATTCGTTTCATAGCGTTCTGTTTATACGGATTATTTCAAATACTTATCAATGAGCGCCTGAGCCTCCTTCTTGGTCAGCTGGTGCGACCACTCCACGCGGCCCTTCTTGTTGACACCCTTACCCTTCGAACCGTACTCGCCATAGTAGGTAGTCGAGGGGTTCTCCTTGTTCGACCAAAGTTCCCAACCGGCAGCCGTAATATGCTCACCCAGCTCGCAGTTGATGAAGATGGTCTTGGCATAGGGACGCCACGGACGACCCAGGTAGCACTTCGTAACCCCCTCAGCAGCCGTCAAACGGCAGTTGAAGAAGATGTAGCCCACCTCCTGCTCCTCAACGGTCGAGGCGGCCGTCACGTAGGAGTTCGAGAGCGAACGAATCTCGCAGTCACGGAAAATAGCAGCCGCAGCACCGAAGATAAAGTCAGTCGTACCCTCGATATAGCAGTTATCAAAGTAGTTCCAACGCTCACCGCCGATCTTCTCATTCGAGTTGCCCGTACCGCGCGTATAGAGCGTATCCTGGTTACCCAGGAAACGGCAGTTACGGAAGTGAAGGTTGTTACCCAACGTCTGCACAGCCACAGCCTGACCTACACGGCCGGCCGTATTCTCGAACGTGATGTTATCCACCGTCCAATTATCAGCACCAAAGTAGATTGTAGCCGAGCCCGACGTACCAATATTCTGACCCTTGATATTCTTACGACCGGCAAAATCATCCCACGAAATAACGGCATTACCCACACCATAGAGGTGCACATTACGCTTGGTCCAGGGGATCGAAATCTTCTCGCGATAGAGACCCTCTGAAAGGCGGATCTCGATCGTTGCGTTGCAATAATCAGGAATGGCATCAATGGCCTCCTTCACGGTGAAGAAGTCGCCCGTACCATCCTTGGCTACTACATAATCGGGTACCACGAGGTGCTCGGCCAAGGCGGGAATTTCTTGTTTAACGAGGTCGGCCACCATGCGCGAAAGCACATGAGCACCCTGCACATTGAGGTGCGTATTATCCTCACGACCATCAGGATAGAGGGGTGAAGTACCCTGCTTTACCCACATGAAGTAGGCACGCGAAGGTTCGTCGCCCAGCGCCTTGAGCCAAGCCTCGGTCACGGGTTCCATATCGAGCAGCACGACATCCAGTTCCTCAGCCACCTGACATACACGGTCGGGATACTCGCCGTGGGTCTTGATCAGCGCCCCCTCCTCGGTAAAGTGACGGCGGGCGATCGGAGTCATCAGCACGGGAATACCACCCTTCTCGCGCGTCTCACGAACATAGCGGCGCAGGTTCTCGGCAAAGACCTCGGGTACTGAGCCCACCTTCGGGCGATCAACCTTCTCGTCGTTGTGACCGAACTGAATAAATACATAATCGCCAGCCTGCATCTGGTCGTAAATCACGTCCCAACGACCCTCCTCACGGAACGATTTGGTCGAACGGCCATTCATGGCGTGGTTCTCAACCACCACCTTCTCATCGAAGAAGGCACGGAAGAGCTGCCCCCAACCACGTTCGGGGTTTTCCTTTTCCAAATTCTTGTTTGCACAGGTCGAGTCGCCGATCAAATAGACGTGCGTCGGACGCTGCTCCGCGGCCGAAGCGGCCACAAAGCAGAAGAGTGCTAAGACTAATAGAAGTTTTTTCATAATGGTTTTATTCTAATTTGGTGTAGTTGCCACCCGTGGTTTGAGCAGCAGTAATATCCTGCACAAGGAAGTGCAGGTAGATCTCAAAATTGGTATAGAGGCCCTGCGGATCGAGCGTCTTGAGCAAAGCATCGTTCTTCGACTTATCCAGACCCAGCAACGCCTCGTAATAGTCGGGGATGTTGTCCTTATCCGTGTCGGTCGTGGCGCGTTTCAGTTCTTCGTCCGTAGCTATCAAAGCGGGATAGCCTCCCACATCCGATGGCAGATCGATAATGCCGTTTTTCGAACCGTTCGAGCCATTCTTGTAGAAGCTCGAAGCGCGCGTATGCTCCACCGTACGGCTATCCACCGCATCGCGTCGAAGCGAAGCACCGGCATAGCCCAGTACCTGTTCATAGGCCTTCGAGGCCGTGTGACTCGTCACACTGCAAGCGGTCGTGTTGTAGCGAATCGGGAGCACTGCATCGAGCCACGTCACATCGGGCTTTACCTGACTCATCGAGCTCTCCACAAGCGGGAAGCCCTTTTTGTTATCGGCATTGAGCTGCGCACCCACCGAACTGGAGGGGTCAATCGACGAGTCAAAGCGATTCGAGTTGCCATCCGTAAAGATATGGGCAGCGCCCTCGTCATAGGTTACGCTTCCGCTCGTGTAGCGACCATCTACGTTGTAGAAATAGCTACGACGCTTGCCGCCATTCTCCGTACCCGTACCGTTCTTGTAGCTGATACCCTTGCCGTTGATCGAACCGGGACCCCACTTGTAGTAGTTACCCACGAAATTCATGCGCGCCCCCTCACCTCCGTAGGCCGTATTGCTACAGAAGTTATAGACCACGTTGTTGCGGTAGTCGATCGAACGCTCCGACTGCTTGATATCATGGTCCTTACTATTGGGATAGTAAGTATTCGGAGAGCCGAAACGCGGATTACGCGAATCGTGGTTGGCCAACAGGTTGTGGTGGAACGAGGCAGAAACACCATCCCACACACCGCCATAACCGTGCGAGCCCTTCGTGTGGCCGGCATTGTGCAACGACTCGGTGAGCAGACACCACTGCATCGTAAAGTTCTGATTGGCATAGAACGAGGCACATTCATCCGTTGACCATGACATGGAGCAGTGGTCGAGGATGATGTTCTTGTGGTAACGACCCCAAACAGCATCCAAGCCATCGTCATCGCTTGCATTGCGTACACCGGGTCGGAAACGCAAATAGCGAATAATGACATTATCGGCATCCACGACCGTCGAGTAGTAACGCAGGCAGATACCACCTCCGGGTGCCGTCTGGCCCGCAATGGTCAGGTTGCCCTTCTTGATTCTCAGATCCGATTTCAGCTCAATCGTACCCGCCACATCGAAAACAATCGTACGCGCGCCATCCGTTTCGATCGCAGCACGCAACGAGCCTGCACCCGAATCGTTGAGATTGGTCACATGGATCACCATACCGCCACGACCACCCGTGGTGAACATACCACCACCCTCGGCACCCGGGAAGGCGCGAATCACGCCATCCTGTTCCGAGGCGGGAAGTTTCAATGCAGTTGGTTGGGGCGTCGGATCGGGCGTCGGGTCAGGCTGCTGCTCGATATAGGAACAGGTGGAATAGGCCGACCAGTCCGATTCGGTATAACCCTTATTGTCAAGTGGAAGTGCCTTTACGCGCACCTGATAGATCACATTCGGGCGCATCGTAAAGCGGTACTCGGTAATCATGACTTGTTCGCTCTTGGGAGCTGAACCCTCCTCAACCACCTCACACAAATAGGCGGCAGCATGTGCTACCGCCGCCCAACGTACCGTTGCTTGCTGATCGCTGACCGTCGCTGTCAGATGGGGCGTAGCAAGCGGCTCAAAGAGCTTCCCATCGCCCGAGCCGCCACCACAGGCCATAAGACCTGTGGCGAGCAGCATCGTGCAGAGAAGCCTAGCGATTTTATGCATCATTTTCCTGTTTATTACTCCAATTTGGTGTAGGTACCACCAACCGTTTGTGCAGCCGTAATGTCCTGCACCAGGTAGTGGAGATAGGCCTCAAAGTTGGTGTAGAGGCCCTGCGGGTCGAGCGTCTTGAGCGAAGCATCGTCCTTCGTCTTATCCAGACCGAGCTTCTCCTCATAGAAGTCAGGAATGTTGTCCTTATCCGTATCGGTCGTCATGCGGGCAACCTCTTCCTCCGTAGCTACGAGGGTCGGCCAACCACCTACGGCCGTCTGCGTATCGATCAGACCGTTCGTTGAGCCGTTGCCACCACTCGTGTAAGTAGCCTTACCGTTGCGGGCATCGTCAATCAGACGCACATCCACAGCATCGCGCTTATGCACAACACCTGAATAGTCCAGCACACGGGCATAGCTATCAGCCACCTTGTGCGTGGTTGTGTAGCAAACCGTTACGTCATCCTTCTTAATCGGCTGCAGAGCCGTCAACTTGGCACCTGCGGGATCGCCAACACTCTGGCCATCGTGCCAATAGATACCGTTCCAGTTGTCGGTATTGATAGCCGTAGCATAGTCACCTGCGTGGTAGTTATCCTCGAGATACAGACGCGGATACTTATACTGCGTCGAACCCGACGAATAGTACGAGTTGGCATCGAGGATATAGTTACGCGCCTTCGAAGCCGGACCCGGTTTATAGTAGTTACCCACCATGTTGATCTGGGCATCCTCACCACCGTACGAGTTATTATCGCCCCAGTTGTAGACTACGTTGTTGCGATAGTCAACATGACCGCGGTGGGTCGAGAGGTAGTTACCATAGACCTGCGGATGGCAGAAGCGCGGGTTACGGCTGCTGTGGGCCGTCAGGATGTTGTGGTGGAATGAAGCGTTCTTACCACCCCAAATACCGCCGTAACCGTGATTACCCTTGCCGTGCACCGAAGCACGCAGCGACTCACCGATCAGACACCACTGCATCGTGAAGTTCTTGTTGCCATAGAACGACGCACACTCATCCGTACACCATGACATCGAGCAGTGGTCAATAATGATGTTTTCCTTGTAGCGACCCCAGATAGCATCGCCCTCGTGTTTCTTTGCATCGCCCATGCGGAAGCGTAAGTAGCGGATAATTACGTTGCTGGCATTGACAACAACCGAATAGTTGGCAATCGTGATACCGTCACCTGGAGCCGTCTGGCCGGCAATGGTTACATCACCCTTACCGATTTTCAGTTCGTCGTTCAAGTAGATCGTACCACATACGTCAAAGACGATCGTACGAGCACCATTCATATCAAGCGCCTCGCGTAACGAGCCCGGGCCGTTGTCGTTCAGGTTCGTCACATGAACCACCTTACCGCCACGACCACCCGTGGTGTACATACCACCACCTTCGGCGCCCGGGAAGGCACGAATCACGCCGTCCTGCTCCGAAGCGGGCCACAAAATGGCACCTGGAGCCTGGCACACCACATCGAACGTAGCAACCTTCAGCAAGGCACTGTTCGACACAGCATAGATCGTCACCGTACCCTCGCTTGCCACGGCCGGAGCGGTCACCTCCACCGAGGTCTCCTTCACCTGCACACGCCAACCATCGGGACGCTCAACGGCAATCTCAGCTACACCACTCTGCGTAAGGGCAAACGAGCGGGTCTGACCCGTCGTAAAGGTCTCGCTCTTCTCAACGGTCAACGCAAATACCAACCCGTTGGCAATGGGCAGCGAAATCTCATCACCCATCAGCAACGTCACGATGATCCAAGCACCATCCTCGCTCACCTTGGCATCGAGGAAGAGGCTCGTAGGAACTTTATCGGGATCGGCCACGATCAGATGACCCTCCGAATCGGTCAGCAGCTGCGGACCGTTGCCATCTCCCAAGTCAATCGTCCAATAGCCGTTCTCATTGACACCAAGTGTCGGAGCCGTACCCGTGGCACCTGTCGCACCTGCGGATCCACCTTCACCCGTATCACCAAGACCCTGTACGGGGTTGCCGCTCTCATCGAGCAGCAACTCCCAGGTCGTTCCTTCGTACGAAATGTACCAATAGCCGTCGGTCGAATCAATCTTCAAGAGGGGCATATTAATCTTGCCCATCTCACCCTCGGGACCCATGGCACCATCATCACCCGTAGCACCCTTTTTACCGGGTTTTAAAGTAACACTCGTACCGTCATTATAGGTAATAGTTACAGCACCCTGCGACTCGCTCACCTGCGTAATATAACGTGCACCCTGAAGACCCTCAAGCAAAGTTTTGTAGCTATTGAGTTCATTATTGATGCTCGTCAGTGAGGCTTGTACCGCTTCAATGCGCTCCGCCAACGATTTCAGATCGCCACGTAACGCCGAGTCGTCGTACTCATTCGAACAACTCCACGAAGCCACACCCGCCAGGAGCATTACATATAATAATATGCGTTTCATGGCTTGTACATTTTACATGGTTACTGCTTCGGCGTCCACTTGATGTTGAAGATGTTGATACCACTCTTCATGCTATACATCGACACAATCGAACCGGCCTGTGCTGTCGAGCAATCAATCGTATAGATCTGACGTGCATCGGGATCTGCAAAATAACCCTCCGACGAGGTATCCTTGCCGTCAATGGCAACTCCCATCTTGCGAACTTCGCCCTCCTTGTAACCGCTGGCCTGGAAATCCATCGTCAGCGTACCGGGACCCGTTACAGTCAACAGGAATACGCACTTCTCAGTGGCATTACCCGCACCGCTCAACTGAACACGGCAGTCGGGATCACTACCACCAAACTTCACGCCCTTACCCGAGCCCTTGCTGAATTTCAGACCGTTACCGCAATCAATATACTCCGCGGTCGTCTCGGCCGTGCCATACTGCTCCTGAAGAGTCTTCCATACAGCATTGCCCCACTCCAAAGCCGTTGCGGGCGTCGGAGGCGTCGGGGGTGTCGTAGGCTCCGTTACGGTCAGTGTAGCCTCACCGGCAGCCGACTTCGTATAAGCAGCATCACTCGAAACAGCGACTACCGCAATCTTATACTCACCCTTTGCCAGAGCCTTCACCTCCGTAGCAGCAACCGTGTAGGTCGGTTCATTTACCGTTACAGCGGCAGCACCATTAAACGATACCTCGTAACCCGTAGCATGGTCAATAGCAGCCCACGTAGCAACAACAGCCTGCTCCGTACCGGCCTCAACTGATGTGGGGGTGATCGTTACAACGGGTGCAGCAAGCTCGGTGGGGATCACAGTTCCCTCTACCAGCACCTGCATACGCAGTACGGTAGCCATGCCGTTCTTCATCACAACCAGCAGCGAAAGGTCGTACGCCGTATCGGCCGTAGCACGCGTAGCGGGAGCCGAAGCCGTAGCAGGAGCAGTCACCTCGAGCGACATCTCCTTCAGCGTAGCCTGCCACTCATCGGGCAGATCAACCACCTTCACCAGGTCGGCCGTCGGAGCTACCACCGTATAGGTGCGCTTCTCGCCCAAAGCAAACGTCTGCACTCCCTCCACGGGGTTTTCACCCAGATAGAGCTGAGCCAGTGCCTTACCGCCTACGGGAATCTCGAGCACGTCGGTCGAACCGGCCAGGGTCACCTTCAGCGTCGAGCCATCTGCCGAGAGCTCAACCGAGGTGAATACCGACTGATAGGTAGCCGTCGTCGAATCACTTACGACAGCCTTGATCGGGTTGCCGGCAGCATCCTTCATACGCTCGTAGGTCTTACCACCATCGTAGCTTACCGTCCAGTAGCCCTCCGAATCTACGCTGATTTGGGGCGTTACACCCTGAGCACCCGTGGCACCCGTAGCACCCGTAGCACCCGTCTGACCCAGCGCCGAGATCTTCTCGCCACCGGGATACTCCCATGTCTGACCACCGTCATAGCTCACCTGCCAATAGCCATCAGCATCGATGCGCATCATCGGAGTAGACGCGGGACCCTCGGGACCCTGCGGACCCGTAGCACCCGTATCACCCTTCTGACCGTTGGCAATCGTGTAGCTCTTGCCGTTCGAGAAGGTAATCGTATAGCCACCATCGGTAGCATTCTCAACCTTCGTAATGGCAATACCATTGGCAATGGCCTGCATGGCAGCGATGTCACCATTAATCTTCTGTGCCTCCTGCTTAAGCGTTGCAATCTGCTGCTCAAGGGCGGTCACTTTGTCTTTTAGGTCATCAATCTGCCCCTTCAGTTCCGTGTCATCATATCCCTCCGTACAACCTGTCCATAGGCAGGCAGCCATCAGGAAATAAAAAAGCTTACGCATAATTGTTTAGTTTTAAGGTTATTGGAGAATTTAGTTAGAAGTTCAGCGTAGGTTTAGTTCAGTGTCACCTTACCCTCAGCTTTGGGGCTCAGTTTCGTGTTTTCGGTCGAAATCTGAGCAGCCTTGATGACGATATCGGCATTACGGCTACCCGTTACAGTCAAAGCCGCCTCCATGTTCTCGGGACAGGTGAAATCCTCCACGGTTACCTGCTTAGCATTGTTGATCGAGAGGGCGGGACCCTGCTTCGGAACAACGGTCACGTTCTTCAGATCAACATTGGTCGACTCGTTGATCTGAGCACCCGTCGTGGTATAGAACCAGGCATTCTCCACCTTCACATTCTCGACGTTCATCTCCGGCAGACCATTGAACAACATGGCGCGACGTGCACCGTTGCAACGTACATTCTTGATGTCGATGTTGCGGAAAGCGGGAGTCGTCTCGTCCACGGGCTTGGCGGGCATATCCGTCACCTCACCCTCATCACCATCAGCCAAAGCCTCCGAAGCCGACTTACCACCATAGAAGAGGTCGAAGAGCAGACCATCCGTGAGAATGTTGTTCATCGTGATGTTCTCGATGAAGATGTTCTCTACCACGCCACCGCGACCACGCGTCGACTTGAAGCGCAGACCTACATCCGTACCCGAGAAGGTCAGATCGCGTACGCAGACATTCTTCACGCCACCCGACATCTCGCTACCTACTACGAAACCACCGTGGCCATGGAATACGATACAGTTCTGTACGATCACATTCTCGCAGGGGATACCGCGCTTGCGACCATCCTCGTTCTTACCACTCTTGATGCAGATGGCATCGTCACCGGCGTCGATCGACGAGTTGATCACCAGTACATTCTTGCACGACTCGATATCCAGACCGTCACCATTCTGTGCATAGGCCGGGCAGCGTACCGTTACACCGTCGATCGTGAGGTTCGTACAGATGGCCGGGTGTACCGTCCAGCAAGGCGAGTTCTGGAACGTCACGCCCTCGAGCAGCACATTGTCGCAGTTGTGGATAGCCACCATAACTGGACGCAGGAAGTCGCGAATGGGCTCAAAGTCCTCCTTCGTGCGCATGTTCTCGTTCACGTTCTGGTCCGTGGCACCCTTCTGGCCACGATAGTAGCTCTCGGTGGGGAACCAGTTCGTACCATCGACGATACCGCCGCTGGCTACGAGCTTCTTCCAAGCCGACTCGGTTACCTTGCTCTGCTTAACCATACGCCAAGCGTCACCGCTACCGTCGATCACACCACCACCGGTAATGGCTACGTTCTTCACGCCACGAGCCGAGATGGGCGACTGCATACGCCACGTATTCAGACCCTCGAAGATAATCTCGGTCAGCGGATAGAGCGACTGATCGGGGCTGAAAAGAATCATAGCGTGGTTCGAGAGGTGGAGCTCGATATTATCCTTCAAGACGATCGGGCCCGTGAACCAGATACCATCGGGTACGTTCACCTTACCACCACCCTGCTCTGCCAGGTTGTCAATGGCGGCAGCAAAAGCCTCTGTATTGAGGGTCATGCCATCACCTACGGCACCAAAATCGACAATCGACACCTCGCGTGCCGGAATCACCGGACGCTCTACCTTGGGCATCTCGAAGGGCAGATTGGCATAGACATCCATCTTGTCAGCCTCGCCGCAGCAGCAAGCCGACATTGCGGCAGCCGCCAGAATCAGAAGAGTTTTCTTGAAATTCATGTTGTTTGGTTTTTGATTATAATTGATTTGTTTGTTGTCGTTAGTTGATGCGCTCGATCACAATCGGCTCAGCAGCCTTCTTGGCCTTCTGCAGCACGTCGATCAACAGCTCCTCGTCCGTAAGGTCGCTGAGCCACTCGCTCTTGCGCCAATTCATATCAAAGTGGTAACAAATCTTACCCTCTGCATCGGGTGCAAGTTGGTAGAGGTAACTCAAGGCATCGTCCTCGGCCGAAAGAATCTGCACATTCTCAGGCAGTGCCACGGCCAGTGCCACGGTCTCCTTGGGCCACTTCTCGTAGTTGTTCTCGGGATGGTCACAGCCAATCTGGGCTACGGCTCGCTCCTCCTTGATCGATTTTGTGTCGAGCATCTTCATCACGCCCGTCACAAAGGTCAACCCCTCGTATTCGCCCTCGATGAAGTTTTCTACAACCACGTCGCTGTGGCCGGCATAAATCGTATAGCGCGAGGTCATGTTGAGCTCCTTATCACAGTAGTTCCATCCCTCAACCGCCATCTCCATAATAGCACGCACAGGACCTTTGGCCAATACGCGAGCCTCACGACGTTTGAAATCGGTGATGTGAATCATACCCTTTTCAGGATCCCAACCCTTTAGAACACCAACGCCAATCGAACCGAATACGCGCAGGTTGTCGTGGCCAAAGCCGGCCTCCAGCTGCTCGGGAGTCGTGTACCACATCGACTCGCGCAACTCAAGCTGACCACGCTTCTTGCCGTAGGTATCGATCGTCTGCTTCTTGTCGAAATAGACGCGATAGGCGCCCCACTCCGACTCGATGGCCGGACCGTGGTGATGCAGTTTACGATACATATCGTCCTTAAACGAGTAGAGGGTATCCTTCTCCTCATAGGGATTTGCCTCGTCACCCGTCTTCCACCACATTTGAGCATTGGTACGGGGTTCATAAACCGTCGTCGAAGGCTTCTCGTAGAAGATCACTTCAAACTCCTTTACGCCCTCCACATCGGCCACAAAGGCGGCCTCCGAAAGGCACTTATCCAACTGCGAAGGGATCTCCTCTCCCGCAGCGATCACCTTCACACTCTCAGCCCAAGCAGGCACATCGGTCACCACCACCGGGCAATCCTTCTTCAGCCCCTCGACCGAGACACGATAGGTGCGCTCCTCGGTCTTGGTGCAGGCGCAAAGCATCGCTACAGCTGCGCCAAACAGAACAATTCGTTTCATTTATTTCAGGGTTTTAATCAATGTTTCGAGTTCGGCAGCCGAGCGGATAGCACCCTCAGGCAGGTTACCGCGGAAGGTCTGCAACGCCTCATGAGGCTGCAGCTCCACCTGCGTCTCATCGACCTGCTGCAGGTCCAGACCGAGGTGGTCGGCAAAGAAGCGATAGACAGCCATGCGCTTATTGACGCCGTAGTCGTGGCGTTCAGTCTCAAAGTGAGCATTGCGCAGGTTATGCTGGGCATTGTAGAAGCCCCAGATGCGATGCAGGTAGGGCTGCTCTAGCGTGGGATAGGTGCGCGTCCAATCGCCACCATCCGAGACCGTAATCACTGGCTTCGGAGCCATCACGGCAGCCAGTAACTCGGGCATGGCCGAGCCACCCGCAGCCAGCGTCACGGGACGACCACTCTCGCAGGGGCATCCGCCGTCGAAATGCGAAACGAGGTGCACCACGGGGGCCAACACCGAGAAACGACCATCAACAAGGGCTAACATCAGGGTGTGCGTACCGCCACCCGAACCGCCCGTGGCGGCCATGCACGTTGCGTCCACATCCTTGCGCGTAGCGAGAATCCAATCCGTCACGACTTTCGACCAGAGTACCTGCACCTGCATAGCATAGTCGGCCCGATGGGCGGCAATGCCGAGTTGGTGCTCCGACTCACCCCAGGCGACGATATCCATATCGACCGCCACGGCACCCATGCGGGCAAAGGTAGCCATGCGATACTGCTGATCGTCACGGTAGCGTGCTTCGGGCCAGTGACCGGCGGGCGAAATAATGAGCGGACGCTTCCCCTTCGCTTTAGTCGCGGGGGCGTAGATCGTACCACAGGTATAGAGTCCGGGCAGGGTCTCCAGAGCAAAGTTCTGCGTCGTATAGCCGCCTGCATGCTTCACAACCTCGCCGATGCGGATATCGGGGTCGGTCGCCAAACCGCGAACAAAGGGGTCGAGATTGAGAATCGCAAGTGCCTCGCGCTTTACCTCCTCGGCGCGTGCCTCCCATTCGGCGGCATTCTGATATTTGGCCGACAACCACGCGAGCAACTTCTCGCCATCAGCAGGCTGACGACGGTGGTACTCGTAGGGTTGGATGCGGACACGCTTGCCGCTCGTTTCCCACTTCAAGTCGAGCGGTTTGAGAATATTATCGAGGGTCTCCTCCAACGAATAGGGACGGATGCGCGATGGTGCAAAATTGAGCGTGCACGACGCAGGCTCGAAGTTGCGATATTCGATCTTCACGTCAAAGAGTTTCTCCAACTCATCAAACACCTCATTCAGGGGCATTGCAAAGGGCGTTTTGGTCGTAGCCAAACGTTCCGTCATGGTTTGCGCATCGGCTACCGCAACGGTCATAAGCAACACGCATACACACGTGAGAGCGCGCAAACAAAAAGGAAAAAGTTTCATTATAGCAGGATTAGGTATATGTTTGCCAAAGATAACAAAAAGATATTAGAATTCAAAATCCTCACACTCCAACAAACACAAGTTAGGCGGAAGATGGGCTCTGCTTTAGAAAATCAAAGTCTCTCTTTCCGCCTACGACATTCGTAAAAAACGAGTTGGAGAATTGTATTAATTAGCTCATATACAAGTTATATTACTCACCTGCTTAATCAGCCAAAACACGCACCGGCATCCCCACATAGACATACCGCACCAAACGTTTCAAATCATCATTCGTAAGGCGGATACAACCCTCCGTCGTACGAGATCCGATTGAGGAAGGAAGGTGTGTACCATGAATGCCGATACCGGTATGAGGTTCTGTCCAAAGACGGATAAAATAGGGGCCATAAGCACCTTCGATCAACCCCAAACCATCTTTGAAATCATGCTTCCAATGTGACGAATCGTTAATTTCACGAATGGTAAAGTTACCCTCGGGCGTCTTCATATCACCCACCTTCTCCTTTTGTCCGTAATTCTTACCGCAAGCAATCGGCAAGGAGAGCATCACACGATCGAGCGAATCACGCACAGTCAGGCGAAAATCGCGCTTTGAGATCTCGATCGAGCCACTAAGCCGCTGCGGAACAGACACCTCTACGATTCGTTCAACAGGCACTTCAACTCGCACCTCACGTTCAACAACACGCACCGCCGAAGGGGTTTGTTGTGTTGCACATGAGATCGACACCAAAGCGATCATAACACCAAAGATTTTCAACACATAGTTTTTCATATCACAAGTTTTTATTATTTATAAAGCAAAACATCGGGGCGTTGCGGCGTATAGCGGAATTGTTGCACTTCGATCTCACTTGAAGCGTTAATCCAATTACTATCAGCCCAACCAGTACGGCCAAAAGAGACGCCTAAACGAATTTGTATGGCAGGGAAGACCAATCGCTCGTTTCGCACACGCACACCCACGCCACAGGCAAAATAGGGTTCATTGCGAAACACATTCTCATGGAAGCCTAATAAACCAGCATCTATAAAACTAAAAATAGCTATCTTAAAGCCCAAAGGTTCGTAGGGTGTAAAGAATATGGTTTCGGCATTCAACACCAGACGCGTTGTACCCAACACATCCTCATCCAACACAGCCAAGCCACAATCTTTGGTGTATTCGAGCCATTCATCAGCACCATCCAACCGTTCCCAGCCCTGCGTATAACCCAGTCCAAAAAATTGGCGGACATAGGTGCGACGTGAGCGAAACAGATTCGAGAACCAGCGACCTCGCACATCCAGGGCCATCTCATGCCACTGATTGTGATTACTGAGATAACTCCCCCAATCGACACGACCCATCATATAACCCAAACGCGTAAAACCACCCATCGTATGCGAAAGGCCGAGATAGAGATCCTCTCTATACTCCCCCCACCGATAACCAACGTTCACCTCAGAACGAAAACCAGACGATAGGTACTCACGTTTACCATAACCATAAATCATGGTAGCCGTATGGAAGTTTTCGCGATAAACACCCAAACCGGCCAAAAGCAGATCGCGATCGTGCAACGCCGGATTCATCGTAGCATCCGTGGCATCCGGGCGCATCAAAAACCGACGGTATTGATAACGTCCCGTCAGATAAGTACTCGCCATAATCGACGGTAAATAGTGCGTATAACCGCCCCATAGATCAGTCCGTCGACTATTAATCAGTTCAGTCGTATCGCGATCTGGGAATCGATGCCGCTCTTTAGCGCGTAAATAGGAGCCTCCAATCTCGTAATCGGTCGTCTTCAAGAAAGGCTTGGTGAGCTGAATTCCGAAGCGAGAGCGATCAAACTCTTTACCAGCCTCCAATTTGAAATCATAGAATGATCCCCACATATTGGGAACGTGATACTCGACCAAATTACCCCCATAACGGAAATGGCGATAATCTATATTGGTTGCGATACGCAACTCATGAGCTCGACCCCAAAGGTTTGACTCTGACAATCCAAACGAAAATTCACCTCCCGAATGGATACCCGCATCGACATCAACAGTCCAACTATCGCGTGTACGAACTACCACAACCACCAAATTGGTATCAAGCGGATCAAGATCCACGCGTATATCTACCTCAGCAATATTCTGTCGCGCCTCCAAGAGTTGCTCATTGCGCACCACCAAATCAGGGTCTAAACGATCACCTGCACTAAAGAGCAAATCGCGATAGATAATGCGCGTACGAGTTAGCGTATGGAAATTATTAGCAATACGCCCCAACTTTTTGCCGTCTACATTAAAAGGGCGCAAACGCTCGACTTGAATCGTTTTGATCTCCTTGCCGGCATAGGGACGTAAATCTGCGGCCTCGTCGTAGATCTGAGCACGATGCGTTGTATCGCGCACCGTACCACGAAACAACGCTTTATAAATAGCTTTGGCTAACTTGCTGCGATGTGACTTAACTCGGAGGCTGTCATACAGACGATCGTTACGTTGCCACTGCAAGGTATCCAGGCTATCAGGTTCACGAGGTTGCGTGATGACAAAACGATCGGGAGAGCTGTTAGCTTGAGGAGGGTCATCGGCATAGACAGGGAGGGCTGCCACAACAACCCAGCTCACCATGAGCAGATATAGTATCGTACGCACTCCCTTCATCATCCAAATCAATTTTCCCAAATAGATAAGCCTATATGCTCGATTAGCGATTCACCACAGCACGCAAAGCTGCGACCACACATCGTATCGTCGGATAGCTATCATTCAAATAGAGGTTGAGCTCTGTTTGATTACACCAAGCCACCTGCTCAATTCCCTCTTCAGCCTGACCTTTGAGTTGACTTTGTTCCGTTGAACGCAACAGATACCAATGAGTACGCTTCAACTCCCAACGCTCGGTGCGGGGAAAATAGTAGGCATGCCAGGTATCGCACAGCGGACGCAATACGCGAGCCTTAACACCTGTCTCCTCTTCAATCTCACGCTCGGCACAACGATCGAAACTCTCGCCCACCTCAACATGACCCTTTGGCAAATCCCAACGACCATTGCGGTGAATCATCAGCCACTCACCTCGACTATTCACGACCACTCCTCCTGCTGCCTCAACAACCGTAAACTCTTCGGCAAATCGCTTAAAGGCAGCTTCAGGGTCGGTTGTCAGCTGGATGACGGAGTTGTGAGTTTCGAAAATTTTCAGTACCTTCGCTCTTGTGAGCGAAGAGGCCTCCACGGCAGGGATGACAAGACCCTCCGATTTAGGCTTCATCATACTAAAAGTGAGCGACTTATCTTGAAAATAGATAACTTGTTCCATCTTACAACTATTAGACTACAAAATTAAACATAAACACGAAAAAATCGCAATGAAAATGAAAAAAATCCTGTTCATGATGGCAATTGCTGCTTTGGGGCTGCAGTCGTGTAACGAAAACCGACCTGCTCCGCTTACGATCGACAATGCCCTCACGGCTCAAGAGATTGCCGAAGCACGCCTGACGCCCGAGGTGATCTGGAAGATGAGCCGCGCATCGCAATCGTCACTTTCGCCCGACGGGGCATGGCTACTCTACGCGCAGACCGACTACTCGATGGCAGAGAATCGAGGTGTGACAACCCTCTGGAAGGAATCTGTGGCCACCAAGGAGGTCATCAAACTGACCGACACCGCATCGAACGCCACCGCCCCGAGTTGGAGTGCTGACGGCCAGTCGATCTATTTCCTATCGAACCGTTCGGGCTCGATGCAACTCTGGAAAATGGATACCGAGGGTAAGCATGTGACCCAGGTTTCGGACTTTGCATTCGATGTAGAGGGTTACGATATTTCCCCCACGGGTGAACACGCATGGTATATCCGTACGGTCCATGTAGCAGACCACCGCTCGGCCGACGTGCACAAAGATATGGATAAGTCGAAGGCTCGCATCTACGATGATTTGATGGTTCGCCACTGGGACTACTGGGAGGCAGGCGACTATCGCCACATCTTTGTAGCCGATATTCTGAACGGAAAACTCACCGAGGGTGTTGACATCATCGGCGCCGAATCGGCCTGGGATGCACCGCTGGCTCCCTATTTCGACACAGCCGAGATTGCCTGGAACAACGCCGGTACGGTGTTAGCCTACACGGGTAAGCCCCTGCGCGGCACGGCTTATGCCGTATCGACCGATTCGGATATCTACCTCTACGATGTTGCAACAGGCACCACGAAGAACATCTGCAAGCCTTCGGAAGAGGCTCGCGACGTGATGCCGGGCTACGACAAATACCCCGTCTTCTCGCCCTCGGACGAGTGGGTTGCCTTCCGTTCGATGCGCCGCGCCGGCAACGAGTCGGATAAGGAGCGTCTATTTGTTTATAACATCGCCAGCGAGGAGATGCACGACCTGACCACCGATTTCGACTACAACGCCGCCAACACTGTATGGAACGGTGACGAGGAGATCTACTTCATCGCCCCGATTGAGGCTACACACCAGATTTGCCGCGTGAAGCTCAACGATAGCGAGGTCGAGGTGGTAACCAAGGGCGACCATGACATCAACGCCTTCACGAAGGTGGGCGAGTTGATTGTCGCCGAGGTGACGCGTCTGACGATGGCCACCGAGTTCTTCTCGATCAACGCCACCAACGGCGAGATGGAGCAGTTCTCGGCCATCAACAAACCGATCTACGACCAGGTAACCTTGGGTGAGGTGCAGAAGCGTTGGGTAAAAACTACCGATGGCAAGCAGATGCTCGTCTGGGTAACCCTGCCCCCCAACTTCGACCCCACGAAGAAGTATCCCACCCTGCTCTACTGCCAGGGCGGTCCGCAGAATGTGGTATCGCAGTCGTGGAGCTACCGCTGGAACTACCAGCTGATGGCAGCTCAGGGCTATATCGTCGTTGCCCCGAACCGTCGCGGTCTACCCTCGTTCGGTCAAGAGTGGCTCGACCAAATCTCGGGTGACTACTCGGGTCAGAACATCCGCGATTACCTCGCCGCCATTGACGACGTAGCCAAAGAGCCTTGGGCTGATGAGGAGCGCATGGGTTGCGTAGGTGCTTCGTATGGTGGTTACTCGGTCTACTTCCTGGCCGGTCACCACGAGAAGCGTTTCAAGGCCTTCATTTCGCACTGTGGAATCTTCAACTTTGAGTCGATGTATGGCCACACCGAAGAGCTTTGGTTTGTCAACAACGATTACGGAGGTGCTTACTGGGACAAGACGAATGCTACGGCACAACGCTCGTATGCCAACTCGCCCCACAAGTTTGTCGATAAGTGGGATACGCCGATCCTGATCATTACGGGCGAGTATGACTACCGCATCCCTTACACGCAGTCGCTCGAGGCCTTCACGGCGGCCCGTCTGAACGGCATTCCCGCGCGTCTTGTATCGTTCGAGAATGAGGCTCACCAGGTCTTCAAACCGCAAAATTCGCTCGTTTGGAATCGCGAGTTCTTCGGTTGGCTGGATAAGTACCTGAAGTAGAATTGACGCTCGCGCTTTACACAAAGAGCCTGTCCCTTTTTCGGGGCAGGCTCTTTCTATATTCAACATGACCTATCGCATCCATCAGACAAAAAAACTGTCCGACCTTTTCGGTCGGACAGATGTCTTGCACTAAAGCAATTCGATTTGTTCGGGTTTTACACTTGCCATTGCAACCGCCATCACTCCTTCGATGGCCACTACCACGCGTCGATTTCGAAATCCTGGGATCTTTACCAAAACTCCCTCCTGCCCATCGCAGGGGCCTCCATGGATCTTAACGCGCCGTCCCGTTTTGAGATTCACCTCCGTCGGGCCGAGGTAGGTCAGGCTATCATCCATCGTACCACTCATGGCCATAAAGGCGGTCATCTGATCATCTGGAACAAGAATCTTTTCACCCCCTTTGCAAATCATGTATTGCAGATACGGAAGATGATCTTTGACGTCTTGCAGCTGTTGTTGCTCGGCATGAACGAAGATCAGGTTGTGAATCGCCGGAACAAGCACGCGCTTGCGACGACCACCCTGAAACTTCCATTCATAACGCATCGGAACAAAGCTCTCGATACCATGATCTTCGAGCGTACGTTTGGCGATCATTTCGCGACGATAGGTGGCCCGCATTGCAAACCAAACCAACACGTTGTTGTGTTCCGACTCCATCTCACTGCTCCGTTTAACGAGCTACACGATTACAATAGCGCGCATAGCGATCGCGAACACCCTTTACATAGGCAATTGTCTCACGCGATCCCGAAAAGCGGCCATACTTGACTACTTCGTGCTCGTAATAGGCCGGATCGGCCTTTAACTCCAAATAGCGAGACACCGACTCCCACGAGTTGGGGTTCTCACCGTGCGCCTTGGCCAAACGACGCGCATCGGCCACATGACCGATACCGCTGTTATAAGCAGCCAAGATCAAACTCAGACGATCCTCAGGCGAAACCTCAGTGGGGATGCGCATCATCTTGGTCAACATCTTTACCACACGGTTGGCTACACGTATATTGGTAACCGGATCGTTCAAAGCCTCCACCGTGACATCAAATTGTCGTGCCACATGAGGCATAATCTGCATCATGCCGCGTGCCCCTTTCGGCGAGCATAAATCAGGCATGAATCGCGATTCGTGATAGGCAATGGCCGACATCAGCCGCCAATCAATACCCTCACTTTCACAAATGTTTCGGAAGATGTTGTCGTAGGCAGAAATCTCATACTCGCCCTCCGAGAGCAACATCAGGTTGTCATTCGGTTCGAATCGCTCAGCAAGCAAGGCGTTCTCACGTGTTGTTGCGTCGATACGGTCATAAGAACCGCTCAGGGTCGTAAGACCCAACACGAACAGAATGACCAAAATGGTCTTTTTAAGCATAAATTGTTCTTTTGCGGGCAGCTCGTCCCGTACAGAACAGCACGTTAATCGTAGAAGCCCCACGAAATACCGATCTTGAACATACCCGGATTGAGCGGATAGTTGGCGGCCGAGAAATAGGCCCCCTCACCAAACAACCCGTTGTTCAGATGCTGGTACTTGAGGAAGATGCGCATACGCTTCCATTTGGCCATTGCGAAGGCATCTAGATAGGGATACTCACCCACCTCGATCTCGCGCTGATTGTAATAGACCGACAGTGCAGGATCGTAAGAGGGAGCATAATACTTGGTATTATAACGTCCATCTACACCCAACTGCAGGCGCAATACATTTTTCACCACCCAGAACTCGTAGTACCACGAGAGGTAGGCGGCAGCCAAAGGAACCGGCACAATCTCTTCTTCCGTGCTCCACTGCAACAATACCCTGTTGTCAAAATGAAATCCGCCTACGCGGAAATCTTTGCGTAGATACACCCCCGTCAGCGAAACCTCACCATCGAACTGGGCTACATGGGCATCGGCTCCGTAGTAGATCGGATCCAGGACCACACTCTGCCATACACCGGCCTCAAAGGCACGACTTGGTATCGAAAATTTGGCCTCCAAACGGGTTTCAGTCTCCTTGCTTAAAGGAGTAGACCACATATAGTGGTTCGAGAATAGATTCTCCTGCCAATAGGCCGGCGAACGACGTTCCATCGTAAAACCGCCTTCGAGAATCAGGGGTCTTCCACCGAGATAGCCCGTAAGGGCCAAATTGGCACCTACCGAAAGGTCGCCTCCTCGGTAACCGCTGGGATGGAACTCAACATTTCCGTCCCAGTTCACATACTTTTTAATTTTTCCGCTCACCTTACCATAGAGGTAGTAATCGGTTTGCTTCACCCGCTGATAACTACCTGTAAGATAATCGGTCATCGCAAATTGCGAATAGGTGTGCATATCCACACCCACACCGGCATCAATCGTACCGACAACGCCGTTACGATCCCACGGTTGAGCTTGGACAAACAATCGATTCGACACACGTCGTTCGTACAACGAATCACGTGTTTGCAACGGATTGATATACCAGTTCTTATAATACTCGCCCTTCGAAGAGACAAACTCACCGTTTTCGTCGCGATGGTCGCGCTCGTTCGTATATTCGGCACGTATATCCTCATAGGTCTTGCTCCAAGCCGTATACTCAAAAGCATGGCCCAAATAGACAGCCGAGAGGTTTGCCATCGAAAAATCGCTGTCGGTCATACGCTGGAGCGGAATACCGATCGACTGCACCACATAGAAACCATTGTTGCGATAGGTGTTTTCAGCTTTAGCTTTAGCCAACTTCGTCGGCACTCCCGACGGCATCTGAAAAACGGTATCGGCAATAGCCCACTCACCAACCACACCACCATTTTCCTGCTGTTCGATGTGGTTGTTGTAGTAACCAGCATGCACCGAATAACGACGTCCCGTATGGTTGACAGCCACCGATAACGTATGATTTTTCGTACGCTGCCACTCGTACAAACCGCGTGTTCCTCGTGACTTATACTCTACATTAAAACCGGTCGAAGGCGAGATGTTTTGAGCATGCATGATGCCAAAATTCTCCTCACGGTAACGCTTCTGACCCGATTCGGCATAATCCAAACGAGTCATCGGATTCTTTACGCTGTAGAAGGGAACATTCTCAAGGGTATAAGTATAGGCATAGTAGGGTTGCGCAAAGGTGAAATCAAGATCCTGCGACCGACGGAAATAGTTGATCGGCAGCGATGTCTGACCCAATGCACCCTGTGCAATATCACCCACATCTTCGCGATAAAAGGGATAATCGATGCGGAAATCGGTAAGCATCGTATCGATCTCCACCATACGAACTCGGTTATAACGGCCATCGAGATTCCATCGGAAGTTCGGAAGCGCACGAATCGAGTCATCAAAGAAATAGCTCTCAAGCGGTTTCTTGATTCGCTCCTTCTTGGTCGTATCCTGTTGATTTGCACTGGTTTCACCATCTCCCTCCCCATCAAGCTGCTCATAGGGATTCGAACCATAGAGATTCGTATTTTGGCCGGCCTGTTGAGCGCGCTGCAGGTCACGAGCGTTGAAGCCCTGTGCTAAAACAGAGCCACAACCCACCATCAAAAGGCAGGCTGTCAACACCCATCGTATATCCAATTTTCGCAACATCACTCGTATTCAGCGCAAAAAAGTCGGGGCAAAGTTAATAAAAATTTTTCAAAACTCCAAAAACTTATGACTTCGAGCTATTTATCGCAGCTAAAGTAGCAGAAGTAGCAATATAAGTTCCAATGATAAGCAGCACAGATTCCACACCGAACATCAGCAACAACGCCAGCGAGAAAACCATGAAGAGGTAACGCAACTCATTCCCTTTCCAGCCAAAGCCCTTAAACTTGAGCGAGAACATCGGCAGATTGGATACCATAACCAAAGCCAACACCAAAGTCGTAACCAACACGCCCCAAACATTCACACCCGCCATGATGCCGCTATGCTCAACCGACCAACCCAGCGCTACTACGTAGAGCGTAGCAGCCGGTGTAGGCAGACCACGAAATTCGGTGTGTTGCTCCTCGTCAATATTGAACTTTGCCAAACGCAAGGCAGCAAAAGCGGCGAAAATAAAGCACACGAAACCAACCCAATTAGGTAATACACCATCGTTTACACGATTGAAAAGCGTAAAGAGTATCGCCGATGGAGCCAAACCGAACGAGATATCATCGGCCAGCGAATCAAGCTGTACACCCAACGGGCCACTCAATCCCATCATACGAGCTACCATGCCGTCAAAAAAGTCGCATACAGCTGCTAATACCACCCAATAAAAGGCCATTGTGAGATCGTCGTACACCAAAGCCGAAACTGTGGCCATAGCACCACAAAACAGATTACCCAGTGTGATAAAATTCGGTAGTGTAAAGAGTCGTATTTTCATATTCGTAGTTAAAATTCGTCACCGTTAGGTGGCAAAGTTATAAAAAAGATTTTATCTTTGTACCTACGAAACGCATAAATATAAAAGTATATTATGGCAAACAACCACTACTGCGTCATCATGGCGGGCGGTATCGGATCACGTTTTTGGCCCAAAAGCCGTCAATCGTTGCCCAAGCAATTCTTGGATATTTTGGGTACGGGCAAGTCATTCATACGCCACACCTACGAGCGTTTTGCGAAAATCATACCTTCCGAAAATTTCCTTGTCGTCACCAACCGCAAATACAAAGCGCTGGTGCTGGAGCACCTTCCCGAGTTGAAAGACGAGCAGGTACTTTGTGAGCCTATTGGCCGCAATACGGCCCCCTGTATTGCCTATGCTGCCTACACGCTGCAGAAATTGAATCCCGAGGCCGAGATGGTCGTAACTCCCGCCGATCATCTGATTTTGGGCGAGGATGAGTTCCGCAATATCATTAGTGAGTGCATGGACTTTGCAGCCAAGAACGAGGTCCTTGTAACGGTCGGCATCAAACCAACACGCCCCGATACAGGATATGGCTATATTCAGGTTTCGGACGAGCAGTCCATCTCCAAGGTGAAATGCTTTACCGAGAAGCCCAATCTGGAGTTGGCCCAAACCTTCATTCAATGTGGTGAATTTTTCTGGAATTCCGGCATCTTCATTTGGACGGCGAAGGCCATCATCGAGGCCTTCGCAAAACACCTTCCTGAACACCATTCCCTCTTTACAGACCTGCAACCCGCATTGGGCACGCAACACGAGCAGGAGGCTGTTGAGCGTGTCTTTGCCGAATGCCGCGCCATTTCGATCGACTACGGCGTGATGGAGAAGGCCGACAATGTCTATGTGCGTTGCGGCGAGTTCGGTTGGAGTGATGTGGGCACTTGGGGATCGGTCTATCAGCACGCCCGCAAAGATCGCTACGCCAATGCTGCCCCACAAGAGGGTTGCTACCTTTATGACACCCGCTCCTCAATTGTGCAATTGCCCAAAGATAAAATTGCGGTCATCAGCGGTCTGAAGGAGTATATCATTGTTGACACGGAAGATGTACTGATGATCTGTCCGCGCAGCGAAGAGCAGTCGATCAAAAAATTTATCGACGAGGTGAAATATCATAACGGCGACAAGCACATCTAAAAAACATGTCAAAGCTTTACGATCTTTACCTCAAGTATAACTCGATATCAACCGACACCCGGCGCATTGCTCCGGGGTCGCTCTTTTTTGCTCTACGCGGCGCCTCTTTTGACGGCAATCGTTTTGCCGCTGAAGCACTCGAAAAGGGAGCAGCTGTAGCTATTGTCGATGATGAGTCGGTTGCCGTAGATGACCGTTATTATGTGGTTGATGATACGCTGAAAGCGTTACAAGAGTTGGCTCATGAACACCGCACCGCACTCGGCATTCCGATTCTTGCGATTGCAGGCTCGAACGGAAAGACAACTACAAAAGAGTTAATCAGTCGTGTATTAGCCACCAAATTCAAGCTCTATGCCACGCAAGGAAACCTCAACAACCATATCGGTGTACCTCTCACCCTCCTTGCCATGAATCAAGCTACGGAGTTCGGCATCGTCGAAATGGGAGCCAGTGCTTGTCACGAAATTGCCCGTTTGTGTGAAATTGCCGATCCCGATTTCGGTATCCTGACCAATGTAGGACGCGCCCATCTCGAAGGATTTGGCGGCAAAGAGGGGGTACGTCGAGGCAAAGGTGAATTATACGATTACCTTGCTCATTTTGAAGGAATTGCATTCGTTCGTACGGAGGATAAGATCCTATACTCGATGGCAGAAGAGCGACCCTCATTGACCGTTGAAAGTTATTCGGAGGAGGTAGCCGAAGGGGTTGAACACCATCTCGAAGGAACCTACAACCGCTACAACATAGCTGCAGCAGTGGCTATCGGTCGTTATTTTTGCATCGAAGAGGAGGCAATTCGTCATGCTATCGGCAGCTACCATCCCGACAACAATCGATCGCAACGCGAAGAGCGCGCAAACAACACCCTCATCATCGATTGTTACAACGCCAATCCGTCGAGCATGCAGGCCTCAATCGAGAACTTCTTGAACGAAAAGCTGCAACAACGTGCCCAGAAGATCATGATCCTTGGAGACATGCGCGAGTTGGGTGCATGGTCCGAAGAGGAGCATTGTCGCATCATTCGCCTGGCCGCCTCCGATCCGACCACACGTCTGCTGTTCGTCGGTGAAGAGTTCGGCAAAGCATTAATTCGATGCGAGGATGTTACCGCCTCTCATTTCAAAGATTGCGAGACACTTCGTCAAGCACTACAGACAAATCCGATTAGCGATGCTCAAGTGCTGATCAAGGCCTCACGCGGTATCGGCCTGGAACGCATCCTGGATCTACTATAGCTCTATCTCGAAAAAAATTAGCCCCGAATCTTCACGATTCGGGGCTTTTATATACGCTATATGATTTTTTTTCGTTACATTTGTTCGATTATAAATAATCGAAACAAACAAATTAACTATTTCTATACGCTATGACACTCAACGAATACCAAGAGCATGCACTCGAAACGGCCATCTATCCGGCCGAAAGTCGTATTATTTACCCCACGCTCGGTCTGACGGGCGAGGCCGGCGAGGTAGCCGACAAGGTAAAGAAAATCATCCGCGACAACCACAAAGAGTTTACCGCAGAGAAGAAGGCCGAAATCATGAAGGAGATCGGTGATGTACTGTGGTACTGCGCCACCCTCTCTCACGATTTGGGTTACACGCTCGACGAGGTCGCTCAGACCAATGTCGATAAGCTTCGTTCGCGCATGGAGCGTTCGAAGATCACCGGTAGCGGCGATAATCGCTAATAGCTCAACATATCCATTTCACTATCCATTCAATTCAACGAATTTATGCAAGAACAACATAAAACATCCTTGCCCGAGAATGCCTATCGCGAGTTAAAGGCGGGCGAAAAATACGAACCCGTCATGCCGACCAACTCCTCACCGAAGGAGATCACCCCCTATTCGGTGGGAATGGGTCTTTTGATGGCCATCATCTTCTCGGCTGCAGCTGCCTACCTCGGATTGAAGGTGGGTCAGGTTTTCGAGGCTGCCATTCCGATTGCCATCATTGCCGTAGGCGTTGGCTCGGTAATGGGCAAAAAAAACATGCTGGGACAGAACGTGATTATTCAGTCGATCGGTGCCTCGTCGGGTGTAATTGTGGCAGGTGCGATCTTCACCCTGCCGGCCCTCTACATCCTGGGACTTGAGGCTGCCTTCTGGCAGGTATTCCTCTCGTCGCTCTTCGGAGGTCTGCTCGGTATCGTACTGCTGATTCCCTTCCGCAAATACTTCGTCAAGGAGATGCATGGCAAATACCCCTTCCCCGAGGCTACTGCTACGACCGAGGTACTTATTTCGGGCGAAAAGGGCGGCAATCAGGCTAAACTGTTGGCTGTAGCCGGTCTGGTTGGTGGATTGTATGATTTCGTAGTGGGTACGTTCGGCTTGTGGGTCGATACCATCTCGACACGCATCACCGAGTGGGGTGCGATGGCCGCCGATAAATTCAAGGTAGTCTTCTCGCTCAACACTTCGGCTGCCGTATTGGGTCTGGGTTACATCATCGGTCTGAAGTATGCCCTCATCATCACGGCCGGTTCGTGCCTCGTATGGTTTATCATCGTACCGCTTATCGGCTCGCTGACCGGTGCTATTGATCCTGCAACGATGGCCTCGATTCTCGGTGTGTCGAATGAGCAACTGCTGGCTAATCCCGAGCAGCTCTTCACGGCCGAAAACCTCTTCCAATTCATTGGCAAGCCCCTCGGTATCGGCGGTATTGCCATGGCCGGTATCATCGGTATCTGCCGCCAGGCAGGTATCATCCGCCAGGCAGTCGGTCTGGCTGTATCGGAGTTGGGTGGCAAGAAGGATTCGGCTGCAGTTCCCGAGCGCACACAGCACGACTTGACGATGAAGACCATCCTGACGATTCTCTGCGCTACGCTGATCTGCGTGCTCGTCTTCTTCCAGTTTGGTCTGTTGGATAATTGGCTGCAAACGATTGTAGCGCTTCTGATCGTCTTTGTAATCGCCTTCCTCTTTACGACCGTAGCTGCTAACGCCATCGCCATTGTCGGTTCGAACCCCGTATCGGGTATGACCCTCATGACGCTGATCCTTTCGTCGCTCGTATTGGTGAGCGTCGGTCTGAACGGTACGGCCGGCATGACAGCAGCCCTCGTTATTGGTGGCGTAGTCTGCACAGCTCTTTCGATGGCCGGTGGTTTTATCACCGACCTCAAGATTGGTTATTGGCTCGGTACGACCCCCAAGAAGCAGGAGGCCTGGAAGTTCCTCGGCACGCTCGTATCGGCCGCCACGGTTGCCGGTGTGATGATCGTGCTGAACAAGGCCTACGGCTTTGTAGGCGAGAACGCTCTCGTAGCACCCCAGGCTAATGCCATGGCTGCAGTGATTCAGCCCTTGATGACGGGTGGTCAGACCCCCTGGATGCTCTACTTCTGTGGTGCAGCACTGGCGCTTGTATTGACCGCCATTGGCGTTCCCGCCCTGGCCTTTGCCCTCGGTATGTTTATTCCAATGAGCCTCAACGCTCCGCTCGTAGTGGGTGGTTTGGTAGCGTGGTTCATCTCGACCCGTTCGAAAGATGCTGCTACGAACAAGGCTCGTTTCGACCGTGGTACGCTCATTGCCTCAGGTTTTATCGCCGGTGGCGCGCTAATGGGTGTAGTAAGTGCCATTCTCAAGTTCGCCAACGTGGATTGGTATATCGCCTCGTGGGCAGCATCGAAGGGTGCCGAGTGGACCGGTCTGGCTATGTATGTGGCAATTATCGCCTACTTTGCATGGCACTCGCTGAAGGCCAAAAAAGAGGAATAGATCCCCAGTTAATATGATTTAGCATTTTGTAATTATGACACTATTAGAGCGTTTCTTAAAATATGTTTCGTTCGATACGCAGTCGGACGAAAGCAGCGAAAGCTTCCCCTCGACAGATAAGCAAAAGGTGCTTTTGCAGGCCCTCAAAGAGGAGATGGAGACTCTAGGCATGACCGAGGTCACGATGGACAAATACGGCTACGTGATGGGTACGATTCCCGCCTCCAAGGGGTGTGAAATGGCACCCGTAATCGGCTTCATCGCCCACGTGGACACGGCTCCCGACATGAGTGGTGCAAACGTCAAGCCCCACATCATCGAGTGCTACGACGGCGCAGACATCAAGCTCAACGCCGCCCTCACGATGCGCGTGGAGGAGTTCCCCGAATTGGCCTTCTTCAAGGGCCACACACTCATCCATACCGACGGCACAACGCTGCTCGGCGCCGATGACAAGGCAGGTGTTGCGGAGATCATGACCGCAGCGGAGTACCTGATGAGCCATCCTGAGCTCAAACACGGCAAGATCCGCATCGGCTTTACGCCTGATGAGGAGATTGGTCGCGGTGTCGACTTCTTTGATGTAGCTGCTTTTGGTGCCGACTTTGCCTACACGGTGGATGGTGGTATGGAGGGCGAACTGGAGTACGAGAACTTCAACGCTGCATCAGCTAAAGTCGAGATTCAGGGGCGCAACGTACACCCCGGCTACGCGAAGAACAAGATGATCAACGCCATTGAGGTTGCAGGTGAATTTATGCAACTGCTGCCCACCTGGGAGCGTCCCGAGCACACCGAGGGTTACGAAGGCTTCTTCCACTGCGTAGGCATGAGCGGTACGGTCGAGAAGGCCCAACTTAGCTACATCATTCGCGACCACGACGCTGACCGTTTCGAACAACGCAAGCGCTTCATCTGGTCGGCCATGGATTTCATCCGTGCCAAGCACGGCGGAGAGGTGATCAACGTCACGCTCAAGGACCAATATTACAACATGCAGAAGATGGTGGCTCCCCACCCGCAGGTGATCGAGCGCGCCATTGAGGCGATGGAGCAAGCCGACGTAAAACCCCTCGTACGTCCGATTCGTGGCGGCACAGACGGTGCTCGTCTCTCGTTTATGGGTCTTCCCTGCCCCAACCTCTTCACGGGCGGCATGAACTTCCACGGCAAGTTTGAGTATTGCTCATTGACAACCATGCAGAAAGCCCAACAGGTGATCCTCAACCTGGCTCAGTTGTGGGCTAAATAATAAAAAAGTGCAACCATGAATCAATATGGTTTTTTGAAGGTCGCAGCCGCCGTTCCGCATGTCGAGGTTGCCGATTGTGATTTCAACACCTCGCGCATCCTCGCCCTGATGGAGGAGGCAGCCGGTCGCGGTGTAGAGATCATTGCCTTTCCGGAGCTCTCGCTCACAGCTTATACGTGTGGCGATTTGATGCTCCAACCTACTCTGCTCAACGGTGCTGAGGAGGCCCTCTCGCGCCTCATTAAAAAGAGTCGCAAACTTCCATTGGTGGGTATCGTCGGTGCGCCCCTGCGACACGGCTCTGCCATCTACAACTGCGCCGTGGTCTTCTCGCAGGGCAAGGTGCTCGGTATCGTACCGAAGAGCTACATCCCCGACTACTCGGAATTCTACGAAAACCGTGTATTCACATCGGGTGCCGGTATTACGGATGAGCAAATCCGTGTAGGTGACCACGACTGTGACTTCGGTGTAGATCTCACGTTTGAGGTAAACGGCGTAGAGTTTGGTGTCGAAATTTGCGAGGATCTTTGGGTAGCACAGCAGCCCTCTTCGCAGTTGGCGTTGGATGGCGCAAAGGTGATCTTCAACCTCTCGGCGTCGCCCGAGGCGGTGGGAAAGCATGCCTATTTGCGTCAACTGGTGATTCAACAGTCGGCACGCACCCTATCGGCCTATGTCTACACCTCGGCCGGCTTTGGTGAGTCGTCGAGCGACTTGGTATTTGCAGGCAAGGCCTTTATCGCCGAGAGCGGCCACCTGATGGCCGAGACGGAGCGTTTTTCGTTGGAGGAGAAGCTGATCGTTGCCGATGTAGATATTGAATTGTTGGAGTTCCAGCGTCAGCGCAACACCTCGTTCCGCGTCAATGAGTCAGGCTCAGAAAATACGGTAATCGAGATGGAGGTTCCTGAAGCGCTGCAAAGTGCCTCGCTTGACCGTATGATCAACCCATACCCCTTCCTGCCCGTGGCCGAGGAACAAGAGGTTTGCTTCGAAGAGATGTTCGAGATTCAGTCGCACGGTCTGGCCAAGCGCATGCGCCATACAGGATCGAAGTGTGCCGTCATCGGTATCTCTGGCGGTCTGGATTCGACCCTCGCCCTGCTGGGTATCGTGCGCACCTTCGACAAGCTTGGGCTTGACCGCAAAGGTATCTATGGCGTCACAATGCCTGGCTTCGGAACCACCGACCGTACCTATCACAACGCAGTGGAACTGATGCAACTTTTGGGCATTTCGAGCCTCGAGATTCCGATTCGCGAGGCCTGCCTACAGCACTTCCGCGACATTGGCATTGACCCCAATGACCACTCGGCCGCCTATGAAAATGCACAGGCTCGCGAGCGTACGCAAATTTTGATGGACTTGGCTAACAAGCTGGGAGGTTTAGTCATCGGCACGGGCGATTTGAGTGAATTGGCACTCGGTTGGGCCACCTACAACGGCGACCAGATGTCAATGTATGGCATCAACGCCTCGATTCCCAAGACACTCGTCCGAAAACTCGTCATGTGGGCAGCCTCAAAAGCCAAGACAACGCGTGTGGCCGAGATTCTGCGCGATGTAGTAGCCACCCCCGTCAGCCCCGAATTGTTACCGGCTAACGACGAGGGGACAATTGCCCAGAAGACGGAGGATCTGGTCGGTCCCTACGAGTTGCACGACTTCTTCCTCTACCACTTCATCAATTCGGGTTATGCGCCCGAGAAGATTCTCTACATGGCTGAATGTGCCTTTGCAGGCGAATATGATCGCGCGACGATTCTGCGTTGGCTTAAGGTCTTCTTCCGCCGCTTCTTCTCGCAGCAGTTCAAACGTTCGGCGATGCCTGACGGCCCGAAGGTGGGACTTGTTTCACTCTCACCACGTGGCGATTGGCGCATGCCTTCCGATGCCTCGGCCCGTATGTGGCTCAACGAATTGGAAAAATTGTAACAAACTTTAAAACACAATAACATGAAGAAAATATTGTTTGCAATGGTTGCCCTCGTAGCAACTATATCGACTGCTTCAGCTCAGTCGTGGGGTGATTTGCTGAAACAGGTAGCAGGCTCGGCCATTACCGAGATTGCAGACCAGGTCACCAATGGTGCTCTTTCTGACGCCGCACTCAACGGAACGTGGAGTTACAAACAGCCTGCCGTTAAATTTGAAGGCGACAACCTGCTCTCCACGCTTGGCGGATCGGCCATCGAATCGAGTGTAACGACTCGCTTGGAGAAGGCCTACACCTTTATCGGCATTAAAGAGGGTGCTGCCACGTTCACATTCAACGAGGATAACACCTTCACGGCATCGCTTGGTTTGGCGAAAAACCTGAGCGGCACGTATGAGTTCAACACCGAGACCCACCAGATTACGCTCCAATTTTCAAACACGGGGCTGCTGAAAAATTTCGGTACCATGTCAGGTTACGCCTACATTTCGGGTAAGGAACTCAAGTTGGTCTTCCCGGTTACGAAACTCGTGAACATGATTCGTACGCTCGGATCGAAAATTTCATACCTGAACACGATTACCACGCTGCTGGAGAATTACGAAAACGTATATCTCGGCTTTGGCTTTGCAAAGTAGTCGACATGGAATATCCTATACGAAAAAGCCTGCTTGACAAGATTTTGTCGGGCAGGCTTTTGTCTTTGTCTGTAAATTATTATCTTTGAGCTAAACATTTACACCTAAAACTATGAGATACCTACTCACTACATTGCTGCTACTGTCAGCAGTTGCACTTCAGGCACAAAACACCGTAGAGAAATGGGGCTGTGCAGAAATCACTTTTACGCATGTCACCTCCGGGAATCCCTTTGATGTAACACTGGAGGCCACGTTCACGAATGGCGACAAGCACCTGACTGTCCGTGGTTTCTACGATGGCGACAATACCTATCGCATTCGTTTTATGCCTACCGAGGTGGGTACCTGGAGCTATTCCACACGCAGCTCGGCTCGTGCCTTGAATCGCCAAAAAGGTACAATTATAGCCACCGAACCAACGGAGAAGAATCACGGTCCCGTGACCACCGAGGGGTTGGGCTTCCGCTATGCCGATGGAACGACCTACCACCCCTTCGGTACGACGACCTACGCACTCTCGCTCTTCCGTCCCGAAATTCAGGAGCAGACCCTACAATCGCTCGCCAAGACGGGCTTCAACAAGACCCGCTTCTGCATCCTGCCGAAGGACTATCCCACGACACACGACGCTCCCACCCTCTTCCCGTTCGAGATGATTTCGAAGTCGGTCGATGCAGAGGGTAAGACAGTCTATGAGTGGGACTTCACGCGTCCCAACCCGACCTTCTTCCAGAATGTGGATCGCCGCATCCTCGATCTGCAAAAGTTGGGCATCGAGGCTGATCTGATCCTCTTTCACCCCTACGACAAAGGTGTTTGGGGCTTTGACCGTATGGGCGAGGAGTTTGATCGTAAATACCTGGAATACCTCGTTGCACGCGTAGGCAGTTACCGCAATGTTTGGTGGTCGCTGGCCAATGAGTGGGACTTGGTGCGTACGAAAAAGTACGAGGATTGGAAGACGCTCACCGAGATCGTAGTTAAGGCAGATCCCTACCGCCATCTCTGCTCGATTCACGGTGGCTCGGCAGTCTATTACGATTACCACCTACCCGAATACACCCATGTAAGTTTCCAAGACGAGGGGCCGCTCTATACAATGACTGCAGCCGGTACCATGCGCCAAATCTTCCGCAAACCGGTCATTGCCGACGAGATTGGTTATGAGGGAAATACCGCCATGCGTTGGGCACGTTGGAGCCCGCAGTTCATGACCCATCTGGTGATGAACGGCATCATGGGCGGTATCTACGTCACGCACGGTGAATGCTATCGCGACACCTCGCGCGAGGATTGGGTCTATTGGTCGGATGGCAGCGTGCTGCGTGGCGAGAGCTGGCGCCGAATCGCTTTCCTGCGAAAACTGGTCGAGGAGGCTCCGAACCCGATTCGTCCGGCCGACATCAGTCGCGATGAGCAGACCTCCACAGCCGGTGAGGGCTACTTCTTCGTCTATCTGGGTCAACAGATTTTGCGCGATTGGGTCTTTAACCTACCCGACTCAAATTCGCACTTCAAGCGCATCCAAGAGGGCGACCATTTCCGTGTCGAGATCATCAACCTGTGGGATATGACCATCGAGGAATGCCCGACTATCTTCGAAGCCACCGAGCGCATCAACTACCGACATTATGACAAGGGGCATCGCATGGTGCAACTTCCCGAAGCACCCTATCTACTCCTTCGCATTACAAAGGTAGCACGTTGATCGTATGACGCAGGAAAGGATAGTCACTCCAAGCTCTGCATCCAACGCATAACAAAAGCGGGAGACAACGTATGATTGTCTCCCGCTCTTTTTATTGCATGGCCGAAACTCGGCTCTATCATCTCGTTTTATCTCGGCTGGCCAACTTCAAAACCAAGAGAGTTCATCCACTCTACGGTCTCCACATCAACCTCATCGTTTCGATCAGCCCACAAACCGGCCTCGACCAATTTGGCACGTTTGCGCTCAATCCATGCGTGAAGCGGGAACTCGGGTAGCTCTTTCGACTCGCTTGCTGTACGCATCGAGGGACGTACCGTACGGTTAAAGACTGCATTACGAGTCGGACGACGCTCGCCCTCCCAGCGGAAGCCTTTGAGATAAAGCGATACATCCTCCGGAATGCCGTCAATCGGATAGATCGGCCATACGGGATTGACTCGATAAACAATACGGGCCAATTGGCGTTCCTCGATAAAGAACGAAGCATCACCACTTTCGATCACAGCCATCATCACCACCTCCTGAGGGACACCATCCTTTTGGAAGAAAATGGTCTGCACATTGCCGTCCACGTCGACACGATAGATCTCGTTGTCACGGAAATAGGACACCATGTTTTTACCCGTAATCTGATCATAATAGACCGTATCGAACTGGGCTGCCATCATCGGATCACCAACAAACTCAACATGATCGATTCGACTATTCGCCGTGTAAATATCCATCACCTCAGAGGTGATCTGATTCGTCTCGTTCCACATCACAGGTTTGATGTAGAGATGAGCGGTCGAGTCGAGTGAACGAGCCGTCAGCGAATCACAAACAGCCTGGAAATCCTGACGATAGATACGCACATTACGGAAACCCTTTACAAAGCGGTAGATACTATCCACCACGCGCGTCGTATCACTCGGAGCGAGAATCAACGCAATACGATGTAACGAATCAAGCGAATCGGACATACGCACCATAAAGCGATCTATCTCGTTCAGATCGACCAACATGGAGGAATCTACACGATGGAAGAGGAGTGTATCAACCGAATAGACAACACCGCGACGATGATCTCGCTCCATGCGAGCCATCATCTTTTCGCGCGCTTTGGCCCGACGCTCCGCCTGACGAATCGAATCTCGCTCTTCCATGGCACGCAACTTGATGTTGGTCTTCTTTTGTCGCTCTACGGCAATCGAATCAAGCAATGCCTTCTTGGCTGCAGCACGCTCTGCACGCTTAGCTGCAGCTGCAACGCGTGCAGCCTCTTTGAGCTTCAGGCGCTCCAACGCTTGGCGCTCCTTGACGCTCAACGTATCGGCCGGAATTGTATCGGCAATGATCGGTTGCGTAGCGTCACCCTCATCTTCGATTGCAACCGACTCATTCGATTCATTCGGCTCACGCAGGGCTGTAGGTTTGGCCGGCTTAGCGTCAAGCTCAGGTGTTGCCTGTGTAGCCGCCAACTCCGTATTCACCGATCGGCCAGGTTTTTGAACTTGGGGCTTCGGTGCGCTCTGCTCCTGAGTCGGCACTTCCATCGGTTCTGCTACAGCAGCCTCTATTTCGCCTGAAAATTGCGACGACATCGAGCGTTCTGCAAGGGTATTTCGAGCAGTTTCGACCTGCGGCTGCTCCATATCTTGAGCAGGCATAGCAAGCTCATTATCGGCAGGAAGCTGACCCTCGGCAGGCGACGTTTCGCCAACAACTGGCTCTACTACCTGTGGTGCATATTCATTCGGAATCGGATCACCGATCTTAAGCGTATAAAGGTAAATTGAATCACTACGCATAAAAATCGAATCGGTGTTACGCTCCGTGTCGTAATTGATCAACGCCGGATTCTTGGTCAAAAATCCGTTGCCCGACACCTCCCAAAATTCACCATAATCTCCAAACGAAAGGTTCTTGTGTTCGGTCTCGTCAATTTGAAGATTGTTTCGCAAAATCACATGACGATCCGCACGATAATAATCGAGTGTATCGCTCCACAACTCTTGCGTTTCGGTCAGCAGATAACCATTTAGGGTTACCATGTAGCGTTGTAAGGCCTTACTATACTCACCACGATCACCTTTGAGGAAATTACCGTCGCTATCCCAAATATGGGTATTCTCGTAAAAATAGGCCTGGTCGGAGGCTGTATTATAGACCACCGAATCACCCTTCATTTTGTAGTCCTCGTTGCACATCTCGACCTGCTCGACGGCCACCAACTCTTTAGAATCAGAGAAGTAATAACCACGTTCGGCTTCGAGGATATTATCGCGGTTAGTCAATACACCACCTCCCCAAAATTCACCGATATTATCCTTCGTATTGAAACTGAAATTGGAGGTGTACAGTGTCGCTTCCCCATCAATCACCTTTACCAAGTCGGAATAGACCTGTACCTCGTTGATCATGCCGTCATAGTCGGCGCGATCACCATACATGTAGGTCGTGTTCTTATTAATCAATACGTTGCCAAAGCACTCGACATGCGTATCAGAATAACGTACGGCACTGTCGCAGGTGATGACCGCACCATTATGCTGGGCAGCCACATTGCCAACCAAAAACAAGACCGAATCTCCCGGGGCTACAGGGCCCGAGAGATCCGACTTTAGGTGGATAATTTTTTTCTCACCAGCTCGACGTTCCTCTGTTTGATCCCCCTCGCCCCGTTGAGCAAAGAGCGCTCCACCAAAGAGCGTCAGCAGCAATAATATGGGAAATATCTTACGCACAATTACTCTACCCAATGTTTATTTTCAAATGCGCCGTCACGATACTCAGGATCGATATAGACATACATACCCTTAATCTTGCTCGTCAGCCATTCGTTAAAGACGCGCTCCTTCTTACGTTGCAAAGCAAGCTCCTCAAGACGCAGATAATCGTCTGCCAACGAAGCCGTATGGGTCGGGATTACCTTCACGAGTTTCACCACTTTTGCCAACTGATCCTGCATCACATCAGTCGTAAGGAACGAATCCGACACATCACCCTCCTTCATCATAATCAGACGGTTGTAATCATCAAGTGCATTAAATTGGGCAAAGTCCTCACGCAGGAACTTCGTTACCATCAGATTGGCATCAAAAGCCTGATAACGCTCCAAAATGGCCTGATTCGAAACCACACCACCGTTCATCTTCGAGGTCTTGTCGTCGGAGTGTTCCATGGCAGCCTGCTCGAAGGTGATCGAATCGGCACGAATCAAATTTACCAGACTATCCAGCGTCATCAGCGACTCGCTCAACTCTTCGGAAGTATAGGAGGGCTTGAGAATGATATGACGGAAATGGTAGAGCTGACCCTGTTTGCCCAACAGCTCGATGATGTGGAAGCCGAACTGTGACTCGACAACCTCCGAAATTTGGCCGACACGCAACTGTTCCAATGCATCGGCGAATGCCGCATCAAGACCCGACAGCGGTGTAGGATCCATCTCACCACCACGCATGGCGGTACCATCCTGCGAATACATACGAGCCAGATTGGCAAACTTAGCCTGTCCGTTGATGATACGCTCGCGCATCTCGAGTAAACGCTCCTTCGTACGCTGCTTGGCCTCCTTAATCGATTTGGGATACTTGGTGATGTGGGCATAGACATACTGCTCGGCGATCGTCGGCAGACTATCTTTCGAGATCGAATTATAGAAATGCTCGACCTCGCCCGGAATTACCGATACTTTGCTCTCCACCTCATATCGCATTGATTGGGCAAACGATTGCTCGCGCGCACGTTGCTGCAACATCTCACGAATATTGAAAATCGGCATATGGTGAATAGCCTCCAACGCGGAAATCGAACCGGCCTCGGAGATCATGGACTGCACCTGTTCCTCGACACGCGACAAAATATCGCCTTCACTTACCGACACCGAGTCAATCTGCCCCTGATGATAGAGCAGTTTCTGGGTCATGATAGCCTCCAACGCCTCATTCATCGGCTCGCGATCAGAGGTATACCCCTCGGCACGACGCTGCTCGACCAGCATACGAGCATATTCCGACACCTCGGAATGCAAAATCGACGATGAACCAACCACGGCTATCACCTTATCGAGCATCACCTGGCGCTTTTGTGCCCAGGCCGCCGACAAAACCATGGCGGCCACAATCATCATAAGAAAACTCTTTTTCAACATATCTCTTTTTCTGTTTATTCGCAGTTAATTTTCCTCTTCAGCCACGTCGTACAGACGAATTGCACCCTCCTCCATCGAGGTTTGATAGAGCTGCTCTTCGTGCTGACGAATAACTTGTTGTTGCCGACCGTTGAAAAGGATGCGTCGAATGGTTTGGCGCAATCGCTCTAACGGAATCGGCTCACCGGCACGACGAGCCTCATCGATTCGGAAATAATACCAATAGTTACCATCGCTCATCTCCTGCACACCTCGTTTTTGCAACAATGCGTCATTACTCTCCGAACGAACGGCAGGGAGCATACTCAAAAAATCGCTCCAATCAACCCATGATTCGGTATAATGGGCATGACGAAACTCCTCCTTGAGACAGATATCGTAGAAATCCTGACGACGTGCCTGCTGCGTAGAGCCCATCAACTCCTTAAGGCGATTACGTTGACGATAACTCTTCGGCACACGTACCACATCGCCCTTTACAATCGTGCGATCGAGTTTAAAATCCCCCTTGTGGGTATTGTAGTAGAGAGCCAATTCATCTTCCGTAAAGGTGGTATCAACCAAACGATCGACATAAAACTGATCGAGCTTTCGAATCAGTAACGACTGACGATACTCCTCCACTTGGCGGTCAATATCGGCAGCCGAAGCAGAGAAGAGTTGCTCGGCCTCTTGCAACTTCAACTGACGACGCACCCAACGATCGACAAAAACATGCGCATATGCAGCCGAATCGGCTTCCGAGAGGCCACTCGGTATAGAGCGCTGCAACTCGGTGGCAACCAATTCTTTATCGCCCACCTTAGCCAACAGTTCCTCTCCTCCGAAATAGCGAGGCAGCTCATGACAAGAGGTCACAAGCAGGGCCAAACCCAATATCAGGTATCTCACGGTGTGTCGCATACTGAAGGACAAAGATACAATTTTTTCGTGGAAATAACGCGCGCCGTAGGCGGTTTATTACTTTTAGGCCGTTTTTTTCTCGTTTTCATGGTCCGAAGCACCTACCGAAGGGTCGTTGGAGTTGCTACCGAACGAGGCTTTAATGCCTGTACCATTCCCCATATCGAAGCTACCGCAACCACCAAGGAAAAGCCATAGATCAAAGAATAGATAACAGGATAGCCTTCAAGTAGTTGCGACAAGGTCTGTTCACCCAGCCCGAGACGCTCCATCAAATAGGCCGATCCATTATTCATCGCATGCAATAAAACCGGAGTCCACAACGTCTGCGTCCTATGGTAAACAAAGGCCAAGACAACACCCATCAAAAAGGCATTGAGCATCGAAACCATCTGCACATGCAGCACTCCGAAAAAGAGAGCCGAGAGCAGAATTGCCACAGGAATCGAGTGGCGTTTAAGGAGGGAGCCAAAGACCATACCACGGCAGATAACCTCCTCAAAAAGAGGGGCAAAAACAACCACCGCCAAAAATGCGCCAACGCCCGTTCCAAAGTTCTGTTTGGGGAGGGGCAACAACTCATAAAGCGGCTCCATCACCACCGACAAAGCCAACATAAGCAAAAAGCTCCACGCCACTAGCAAAAGGTTGAATTTTCCCTTCCCCAAAAAGATTTTCACCCGTTCGCCACCACGCATTCGACGATAGAGAATCAGTGCTGCAATCGTCAAAGTTAGCGAAAAAAACGACACCACTGCCACAAACGTTCCCTGCACATTGGAGGGTAACAACAACGGGGTATAGCCTTTCAACGAGACTACAAACATCCCGATAGCCGCAACTACCAATTGCGCCACCAAAAAGATGCCGGCCATAGCAAGCAAATCAATGTAGGTCGGGAAGGCCGATTTTTGCTCAAAGAGCCATGCGAGAGAGGCACGAGAGGATGCCGAGTTTTTCTGTTGCATAATCCGATAGATGCTTGTTGTTTACGGCTCAAAGGTACTTATTTTTTAGGGATTCGTTAGGCATTTTCATAGAAAATGTGTAATTTTGTCCCGATTTATGCCCTTTACCAAAAGCAAAGAGGCACAGACCAACCATTTTAGCAAAAAGAGTAAAAGATAAATATGGCAAAAGTTATCGCATTGGCCAACCAAAAGGGTGGCGTAGGCAAAACCACAACGGCCATCAACCTGGCTGCATCACTGGCCCTGTTGGGTAAGAAGGTGCTCTTGCTCGATGCCGATCCGCAGGCCAACGCCACCTCAGGATTGGGTTTTGACATCGACCTGGAAGGCATCTATGAATGTATTGCCGGCCAACGCAAGGCCGAGGAGGTAATCCTTAAAAGCGAAGATGTGAAAAATCTATGGGTGCTCCCTTCGTCGATCGACCTGGTAGCTGCCGAAACCGAGTTGGCCACCCGCGAAAATGCGCACCACGTCATCAAAGAGATTGTTGAGAGCGTACGCGAGAAGTTCGATTACATCTTTATCGACTGCTCACCTTCGTTGGGTTATACGACTGTCAATATCCTCACGGCTGCCGATTCGGTATTGATTCCCGTCCAATGCGAATACCTCGCATTGGAGGGTCTATCCAAACTGCTGTCGACAATTCGCAAAGTAAAATCGTCGCTCAACCCGGCACTCGAAATCGAGGGTTTTCTGCTGACGATGTACATGCGCAACCGACTGAACAACCAAGTGGTCACGGAGGTACGCAACCACTTTGGCGACCTGGCTTACGAGACGATCATCCAACGTAACATCCGCCTGGGTGAAGCTCCCTCACACGGCAAACCGGTGATGCTCTATGATGCATCGGCTGCCGGCTCGGTAAGCTACCTGCAATTGGCACGCGAATTCTTGAAGCGCAACCGCCGTGCCGCAAAATAGATGAAGAACGAAAACGAAGCATAAACGATGAAAAAGCAGAAGGGATTAGGCCGCGGTCTGGATGCCATTTTCGGCACCGAAAAGATCGATTTGAAGGCAGCACCGATGAGTAAGATGCTCGAGATTGAGATCTCTAAGATTATCCCCAACCCTACGCAGCCTCGTACCGAGTTCAACGAGGAAGCCCTTGACGAGTTGGCTGATTCGATCCGCCAATTAGGCATCATTCAGCCCATTACAGTTCGCAAAGCCGACGATGAAAAGTATATCATCATCAGCGGTGAGCGTCGTTGGCGTGCGGCCCAACGTGCCGATCTGACGAGCTTACCCGCCTACGTTCGTGAAGTGGATGATGAGAATCTGCATGCCATGGCGCTTGTGGAGAATATCCAACGCCAGGACTTAAACGCTATCGAAATTGCCCTCGGCATGCAACGCCTATTAGACGAGTGCAACCTCACGCAGGATGCCCTCTCGGAGAAGGTAGGCAAGAAGCGCTCGTCGGTAGCCAACTACCTGCGTCTTCTGAAGCTTCCGAACGAGATTCAATTGGCCCTTAAGGAGGGTCTGATCTCGATGGGTCACGCCAAAGCTATTGCCGGTGCCCCCATCGAGGAGCAGGTACGTTTGGTTAAAAAATGCCTCAAAAAGGGACTCTCGGTACGTCAAACTGAAGAGTTGGTACGTGCGTTAAACGAGCAGTGTAGTACTCCGGCTCGAGAGCAAGAGGAGGAAGAGTATCCCGAAAGCTACCTGCGCCTGGTAGAGCGTCTGGAACAACTCTTCACGTCGGAGATCGCCATTAAACGCTCCAAGAACGGAGGGGGTCGTATCACAATCGGATTCTCGGACGATTCGGAGATCGAACGTATCATCGAACGCCTTAGCAAATAAGACACTCATGCAGCTCACGGCTACAAAACGGTTTAAGATTTGGGGGACATTGATCGTCGCCCTTTTATGGGTTGTACCCTCAATCGGCCAGGCTCCGCAACAATTGTTGCAGCAATACGGTCTTGCCAACGAGAAGCAACCTATTACCATGCCGCGTGGCAAACGCACCATCGTGCGTGGCGGTCTGCTGCAGCAGGCTGATTCGGTACGCATAAAGGCCGACTCGATTGCCCACGAGCAATTTTACCACGATATAGACTCGCTCTTCCTGGTCGAGTTTGAACAAGACTCGATTGCCCTGCGTGATCTGCGTACGGACGACCTCACAACCCTTGACTCGATTGCCATGGCCGAGATGATGCTTGACGGCATACAACGTGACACCACCAAGCAATTATTTCGCAAAGGCTGGTTCATGAACGACTCGATGGATCTATCACGCGTCAGTTGGATGTCGGCCATCGTGCCCGGTTATGGCCAGATCTACAACAAACAGTATTGGAAATTGCCGATTCTATACACAACGTTGGGTGGAAGTTTAGCCCTTTTCATCAACGAGAACAGCAAATACAAGCCGCTCAAGCAAACCTACGAGGCCATTACCGATGTTTCGACAACTCGTACGCCCGAGTTGGATGCCCTGCAGACACAAATGATTCGCAGTAATACCAAGCGACAGATCTATCTCGGGTTAACACTTGCATCGTACATCTATTTCATTGGTGATGCGGCCATTAATTACTCGACTAACGAGGTATCGGCTGTGAAGAAGGCGACCACATTGGCCTGCATCTGTCCGGGTGCCGGTCAGATATACAATCAGAGCTATTGGAAAGTACCCTTTGTGATCGGAGGTTTTGCCACGTTGGGTTACTGCATCGACTGGAACAACCGTGGTTTCCAACGCTTCAAGAAGGCCTATTCCTTGTTGGCTGACTATGAAAAAAATCCGAGTAAATACCCCAACGGTCCGACGGATGAATTTCGTGGTCGCTACTCGTCAAGTTTCATCAAAAACCTTCGAAACAACTATCGTCGTAACCGAGACCTGTGTCTCATTCTCACGGGTGGCCTCTACATTCTTCAAATTGTGGATGCCCATGTCGATGCCCACTTGCGCGATTATGACATTTCGGATGACCTGACCATGAACATCGAACCGATGATTGATTATACCTATGTGCCGGCTGCCGGTAACCACTACCCCGTGCTTGGATTCAACGTCGGCATTTCGTTCTAATACTTCATAAAATCGTTCACAAAAAAACACCTTTCGACACCCGATCCAATGAAACATCTCCTCACCTTGTTGCTGCTTGCGGCACTCACGACCCACACGGCTTTGGCCGCCGACGGCCTTTTCAATCGCAAAAAAGAGCGCAAACGCAACAAGCATAATACCGAACAGGTGGTAACCACTCAGGTGCCGACTGCAGAGGATACATCCATCGTAGCATCTGTTATCGAGCAGGACACGATTGTTGAAGAACCCGTCATCAATGACATCACGCTCAACCTGACACCCGCCGAGGTGGATTCGCTCATAGCCCAATGGCATGAGCTGCGCAGCGAGATTCAATATGACGAGTATTTCCGCCACTACATTCTCTCCGATTCGATACAGATTATCGGAAAAGACTCGTTGGCTGATCGTCAGCGTGACACACTCTACGCTCGCAGATTGCAAAACCTCGTTTCGACAATTCCGTTGGCCTACAACTATATCGTACGTGGCCATATCAACCGTTATGTTGATACGGCTCCGGCTACCATGAGTCGTATTCTCGGCTTATCGCAAGTCTATTTCCCGCTGATCGAGAACGAACTGATGGCTGCAGGCCTCCCGGTTGAACTGCGTGCGCTGCCAATTATCGAGTCAGCCTTACAGGTCAACGCCGTATCGCGTGCAGGCGCCGTGGGTCTGTGGCAGTTTATGCCCGCAACGGGTAAAAGCTATGGGCTGGAGGTGAACACGCTAGTCGATGAGCGCCGCGACCCGATCCGTTCGACACAGGCCGCTATCCGTTTCTTGAAAGATCTCTACCGCATCTTTGGTGATTGGACCCTGGCCATTGCCGCCTACAACTGCGGCCCGGGCAACGTAAACAAAGCGATCGCCCGTTCAGGGGGAAAAACCTTCTGGGAGATCTATGACTATCTGCCTCGCGAAACGCGTGGCTATATGCCGGCCTTCATTGCCGCTACCTATGCCTTTAACTATCACCGCGAGCACAACATCGATAAGACGCCGTCGCCTATTCCGCTGGCACTCGATACGATCCATGTAAACCGCATTACGCACCTTGAGCAGATCTCTTCGACGATCGATGTGGATATTGAAACCCTGCGTCTTCTCAATCCGCAATACCGCATGGATATCATCCCCGCTTCGACAAAACCGTATGCATTGATTTTGCCGCAACGATACATCAATCAATACATCGAGCGCGAAGCCGAGATCATGGGCAAGGATTCGACCTACCTCAAAGAGTACCTCAACCCGGTCAACCTGGACAAAAAGCGATTGGAAACCCGCACTACGTACCACAAAATCAAGCGTGGTGAGACATTGGGCGGCATCGCGCGTCGCTATGGCGTAACGGTCAACCAGTTGATGCGCTGGAACGGTATCAAAAATGCAGCACGCATCCGCGAGGGACAGCGTCTGCGCATCGAAAAATAATGCAGTTAGACCACGATACCATTGTCGCCCCAGCCACCGCTTCGGGAGGCGCATTAACGGTCATCCGTCTTTCGGGGCGGGATGCCGTTGCAATTGCCGATCGACTCTTTCGAGGTCGTCGGCCACTTGCTGCATGCGCTAGCCACACCGCCCACTTCGGAACGATTGAGGTCGAGGGGCGCATCATTGACGAGGTGGTTGCCACCCTCTTTTTAGCCCCGAAAAGTTATACAGGGGATGACACGGTCGAGTTCTCGTGCCATGGATCATCATTCATTGCTACCATGGTCTTGCAGCAAGCTATCAATGCGGGTGCTCGCATGGCCGAGCCGGGAGAATTCACACGCCGAGCCTACCTCGCCGGTCGTATGGATTTGGCACAGGCAGAAGCAGTAGCCGAGCTGATTGCCTCCACCTCCGAGGCTGCACACCGTATCGCCACCCACCAGATGCGTGGAGGTTACTCGTCGGCTTTGGACCGACTGCGCGAGGAGCTACTCTCACTCACAGCCCTCCTGGAGTTGGAACTCGACTTTGGCGAGGAGGATGTCGAGTTTGCCGATCGCAACCAGCTACGCGATACGATGCAACGTATCGGCAGTGAGCTAAAGCGCCTCAGCAACTCGTTCCAATTCGGCAATGCCCTCAAGGAGGGTATCCCAGTGGCCATTGTCGGCGCACCGAACGTGGGTAAATCAACCCTGCTAAATCAACTTTTACAGGAGGATCGTGCCATGGTTTCGGAGATTGCCGGCACGACACGCGATGTGATCGAGGAGCAACTCACGATCGACGGCATTCGCTTCCGCATCCTCGATACGGCGGGTCTGCGCACAACCTCTGACCGCCTAGAGCAGATGGGTATCGAGCGTACACACCAGAGCATCGAGCGCGCCCGCATCATCCTTTGGATGGTCGATGCTACGACGCTCGATCAAGCGCCTGAACTTCCCTTCTCGCTCGACGAGGAGCAGCAACTGATCTGCGTGGCCAACAAGATCGATACGGCCACAAGCACTACCCTGCCGCCGCTCTTCCTCCCCCTCTCGGCCCGCTCGGGCGAGGGCATGGAGACGCTGAAGGAGGCCATGCGCAAGGCTGTTCCTGCGATTAACGAAGAGGAGACGATCGTCACCTCGGCCCGCCATCACGAGGCCCTGGAGCGTGGTCTTGAGGCGCTAAATCGTGCCCTTAAGGGGTTAGATTCAGGCCTACCGACTGATCTGCTGAGCGAAGATATCCGCGCTGTCATTGCTGCCATCGGCTCCATCACAGCCCGCGGCATCATCCTCCCATCCGAGGTCCTGGCCCACATCTTCGGCCACTTCTGCATCGGCAAGTAACCCTTGTAAACACTTGATTATCAGATATTTGCAAAATATCGAAAAGAAAGTAAAAATCAAGGAACTAGCATCTTAAAACACTAAATATCAGCACTTTAAGAATTTTGCAAAAATCTGCAAAATTCTTTTTTTTCGCCCCATTTCACCCCCAAGTGTATCATTGTTTATCAAAAACCGGACTTTCAAACACCTCGCAGAGGGGCGTAGAAAAGGGATGGAAAATTGAGACGATACTCATACGATACTCGTTTTTCTATATGTTTACTGCATGTTATATTTATTAAGTTTTACGACCAAAACCTTAATTGAATATGACAAAACTTAAACAACAAAGACAAGGTCTTCCGCCATTGGATTTGCGAGTGCAAGACCACTATGAAGAGTTGCTAACAGTAAGCCAAGTAGCTAAACTTTCGGGATTCTCAAAGCAATTCATTTACCAACTAATCAAGTCTAACACACTGTGTTACCGCACATTAGAAGACAAAGCATACATCAAGTATCGCCATATAAGAGCGTGGTTTGCCAAACTCCCATCCAACAAAGATTGCCCTCTATGCCCTGCATCATTCTCACTTGCGGGTTTGATGAACTATACAAAAATGGGGCGATCGTGGGTGTTACATTTTGTAGAAAGGCACAATGTCCGCTCCTATTATTTGGGCAATTCTCGTCGATTTAACCATGAAGATTGTGTTGCTGCCTGGGAGGTTGAACAAGCCAAAAATCCCGAATGGATAACCATTGAAAGTGCTATCGAAAAATTTGCGATAACACGGGAGATTTTACTTTCTACTACAGAAAGTAAGATAGTACGCATCAAATGCAAGGACGCAAAAGTATTAGTAAATGTAGTGGATATCAAACAATTAAAAGAGTTGAAGCAATGGGAAGAGTAATAATTCGTACGAAGAAAAAGAGTCACGGAACGATGTTGTCAGTCTATCTTGAATTCAGTCCTCCTTTTATTGATTATAACGGCAAGAGTGTACGCTATGAGTTTCTCGATCTTGAAAAGTACACGACACCCGCCAATGATGCACAACGAAAGTTTAACACCACCATTGATGATATTGCCGATGCGATTCGCTGCGAGCGATACATAAGCCTTGTACATAAAGATTACGAGTTCCTATCCAAAAGACGCATCAACGAAGACTTCTTGGAGTATTTCCACCGCAACATTATCTATCGAGGTATTAAGTTCAAAGTCAGTCTAAAATATCTACATAGATTCTGTAAGGGCAAGTGCAGCTTTAAGGATGTAACGGTGAGTTTCTGCGAGCGATTCAAAGGCTTTCTCACCAACACTAAAGGACTACATAGACGAGTAAAACTGAGCCAGAACACAGCCTCGGCATACTTTAACGCCTTTATGAGCATCGTGAATCTCGCCCATCAAGACGGCATTATCAAGACCGACATAAACACGAAGATATCTCGCATACATTGGAAACACGACACGGCAAAGGAGTATCTCGACGAGAAGGAGATTCGCAGACTCGAAAGAGTTGAGTTTACGGAATATCCCGATATCCAACGAGCGTGCCTACTATCTATCTACACAGGACTGCGCCGAAGCGATATACTTGCACTCGATTGGAAGAGTGTACACATCAATTCAAAGAAAAGGTCGTACCTTGATATCGTTATACACAAGACACAAGTAGCGGTAAAACTTCCACTATCGCCTGCTGCAATCGAACTGCTTGGCAAACCTAAAAAGAGAGGCTTAGTATTTCACGATTTGACGGGTTATAAATTAGGTTTTTATATCCCTCGCCTACTCAAACTCGCCAAGATTGAGAAACACATCACCTTCCATTGCTTCCGGCACACATTCGCTATGCGTCTTCTGGAAAATGGCGTGGACATCTACACTATCGCCACCCTGCTTGGTCACAAATCAGTCACCAGCACGCAGGTCTACGCCCGCCTATCGCAAGCACAAATCCGACAGGCAGTGATGAAATTATAAGATGTGTAGTTTAGCATTAAATGATACTGACGAGATTTGACATTGTTGGGATGTAGTTTTGCCGAAAATTACATCTCATTTATTATGAAAACCGAAAAATATACCCACTTGCGGGAGCAGGTGCAGAAAATCGAGGAGAAGATTCTTGCCATCACGGGCAAAAATGTGGAGTTCAATATGGAGTGGACTCGTTCGCAGCGCAAATGTGAGCAGGTGGAACGACTGATTTGGAAGCGCAAACATCTGCTCGATAAGATGTTTGTTGCTACGCCCGAGGAGGTGGTGCGTATGGAGCAGGTGAACAACCGTTTGTACGACCTCACGCAGAAGATGTATGCCCGTACCGAGGCAGTCTATCGTAAGATGGCGACTTCGACCTACGATCCCGAATTTGATAACGATGTGGAGGTCGAGGGCTCGCTTAGGTTCTCGTCGAATGGACACAGTTCTGTTTTGCCAATGGCGAATGACGACTATTACGGCTCGGAATTCTATGAGATGTTTTGCATTATTGACTGGCTATACACTTGCGAGCATCTAAAATTGGAAGAGGCGGAGTCTTGCTGGTGCCTCCGCTCACCTGCCGACTATCGCCCCGAGATGACACGCGAAGAGTTGAGGATAAAAGACGACCTCAACGATGGCACGACTTGGTATGAGTCCGTACAGCCCGCTGCCGAGAAATTGAGCCACCTCTGCATCTGCCACGCCGTTCACGATTTGAGTTGCCACAAGCCCTATTCCATTCCCGACATTCTGCGTATGAACGACTTTTGCGTGAAGGTCAAGGTCACGCATCAGCATTGGGAGGAGCAAGATGGCAGCGGTTGGAAGTGGTGGGAGCGTTGTTCGTTCGAGGAGTTTAGGAATAAGTTTGTGCGCGAGGCGGAGCAGAATCGTGCGCCACAAATCCGCCTCGGTCAGGAGATACCCAATCGCACACGACTGTATTTCTATGATTATTTGGAGGATATATCTGCCGATATACCGGGCGTAGAGTCGTGGAAGGAGCCATTCTCCGACAAAGTGCATTATCATTGGCGCCCGCAAAAGGATTGTTTCTACTCGGATGAAAATATCGACGACTACCTGCGCGAGTTGTATGAGTTTGTGAGAAAATAATTCCTACTCTGACATAATGTGGCAGTTTGTAGCGTCAACTTTGCACCATCAAACAACTATTAACAATTAAAATAGTAAAAATTATGGAAGCAAAGAAGAGTTTTGGCGATGCTATTGTGTCGCAGGAGTTGAACAAAGAGGCGTGGAAGAAGTTGTCGCGCGAGTTTAAGTGGAACGAGGAGTTGCTCCGCAAGTATCGCAATGAGATTGATTGGGAAGTCTTATCGGAGAATACCGAAATGCTCTGGACTGCATCAATACTCGAAAACTTCAAGAGTTATATCGATTGGAAAGTATTGTCGGGCTACGCTCCCGAGGGATTGCTCACTCCAAAGATTATTGAGCAGTTTGCCGACCGATGGGACTGGCATGAGTTGTTGGATAATAGCAACCTGAAACTCTCGTATACTTTGCTCGACAAGTTTGCTGACAAGTGGGATTGGGAGCGAATTATCAATCGTTGGCACGATGAGGAACTCTATACGCCCGATTTTGTGGAGCGTTACAAGGAGTTTATTCCTGCGAAAGAGTTTCAGGGTTCTTACCTCTGGGATGCTCTTGTTGAAAAGCGTTTCGATGAGTTGGTCGAGGATATTATGGGATAGTAAACATTTTTCGGATGTTGAGGAGTCGAGTAATCGGCTCTTTTTTTTGCTGACATAATTTTACACTGTCGCAATTTGACAGTGTAGCATTATACCTTTGCAACAAAAATTAAATAGCAAAGATTATGGAACAGAAGAAAACAAGCGAGCAAAATCGCAAGGAAAAATCATTTAGTGAGCAGTTGGTGGAAAGCATTGCAAACAAGCCTTTTACGGCAGAGCATTGGCAACAATGCGCCGACTCATTTCCCGAAAACAAGCAACGACAACGAAAACAAATAGCCATTGCCGTAGCGATTGGAGTCGTTATCGGAGCGGTGCTGATGCACTTTTTATCTTCGCCAGAGCGTTGGATTCGATTATAATTTGTAACTTTACCTAAAATTTCAACCCGTTATGAGTACCGCAGGACTTATCAACCGCTATGTGTGGTTCGTGACGACCATCTATAATCGAGGGCCAATCTCGCTCGAAGAGATACAACATCGTTTTGAGTCGCATTTTGGGCGTGGCGAGGAGCTTTCGGAGCGTCAGTTCCACCGCTATACCGATGCTGTGGAGGAGTTGTTCGACATCGAGATAAAGTATAGTCGCTCGCAGCGAGGTTATGTCGTTGCCGACCGCGAGGGCATCGACAATATGGGTATGCGCAAGTGGCTCATCCAGACCTTCTCGGTCAATAACATTCTGCACGAGAGCCAAGAGCTCAAAAACCGTATTTTGCTTGAAAATGTGCCTTCGGGACAGCAGCACCTGACAACCATTGTGGATGCGATGCGTGAAGGAGTGGCACTCTCGATGACTTACCACAGTTTTCATCGTGAGGAGCCTTCGACTTTTGAGGTTGAGCCCTACTGCGTAAAACTCTTTGAGCAGAGGTGGTATATGCTCGGCAAGAGCGAGGGGTACGACGAACTTCGCTTGTATGCCCTTGACCGCATCAGGGCGTTGGAGCCAATCGAGCGCAAATTCAAACTGCCCAAAAGTTTCGATGCCGAGAAGTTTTTTGCCGACTACTACGGCATTATCATCGGCGATGAGGAGTTCGATGTTGGGCCTGTAGCATTAAAGGTCGATTCGTGGCAAAGTAAGTATTTGCGCACCCTGCCTCTGCACCACACGCAGGTTGAGGTGGAACGCAACGAGGAGTTCTCGATTTTCGAGTATTGCCTCTGCCCGTCGTTTGATTTCAGGCAGAAGTTATTGTCGATGGGTGCGGCTGTTGAGGTTCTTGCACCGAAGGCGTTGCGAGAAGAGATAGACATAAATGCTTGCGATATGGCATCGCTCTATCACGACCATTTCAATAGCCCAAAATATAAGTTTAAGGTGTATAAAGAGTAAAAATAGAATATGAATAACATTGAACTTAAAGCTATCAAAGATTTATTGGGGATGAATTTTCACATTCCCAACTATCAACGCGGATACAGGTGGACTCGTCAACAAGTGCGAGACCTACTCGAAGATATCAATGAGTTTATGGACAGTAATAAATCAAACATATATTGTATCCAACCGCTTGTGATAAAACGAATGTCTGTTCGTGATAGTTTGTTGGATGATGTCAAATTAGCAAAATCAATTGATGAGGTTCGCGCTTTAATTAATCAAAGTGATGCCTGGGAGGTTATTGATGGACAACAACGACTAACAACCATATATATCATATTAAAATATTTACAGGGGGAATTGTCCACATCAAACATGTATGGCATTGAGTATGCGACCAGGCCAAAGAGTAAAGGTTATCTTGAAAATGATATTGTGAAGTATACTCATTATGACAATGCTGAAAATATTGACTTCTTCCATATGGGTGAGGCTTATTGTGCTGTAAAGGAGTGGTTTTGTAATAACGATGTTGACGGCCAGAAGTTCTTACAGACACTTTTGGATCGTGTTAAGTTTATTTGGTATGAGGTAGATGAGGCACAAAACTCCAAAGAAATATTCCAGCGCCTTAATTTGGGCAAGATATCATTGACTAACTCCGAACTTATCAAAGCTATCTTTCTTAAACGCAATCAAGAAACAAGTGTCGCGGATTTTTCTATATTGCAAATATCAACGGAGTGGGACATCATTGAAAATGCTTTACAAAATGATGAATTGTGGGCTTTTGTGAATACACTAGACTATGAGTCCCCTACTCGCATAGATTACATTTTCGATATTATTCGCACTAGAAATATGTTGTACCAATCAAAAACGATAGATATTGGTGATGACGAGTATGCTACTTTCCGCTACTTTTATGCATACCTTAAAGATAAAAAAGGTTTAAGAGTGGTTTGGTCTAAAATATATGAAGTTTATGATATATTCAATGAGTGGTACAACACATCTAATTTATACCACTATATTGGATTCATTATAGCTACTACCAATGAGAAGACCTGTAATGTTATTGCAGAGTTGATAACAGAGTGGCAAACTAACCAAAGTAACAAAAATGAGTTTATAAAAAAAATACTCCTCCCTAAAATTATGAAAATATGCAAAATAAGGAAAGGGGTTAATCTAAAAGAGTTTTTATCTCTAATATATGAGGGCGAAGGTCGACCACCTAAAACAGAATGTCGACCAGTACTGCTACTGCATAATATAGAAACTATTGTACGTCAAAATAAAAATCAGGATGCAAACCAAAAGTTTGGAAATGTTTTTTATAGATTTCCTTACAACCTATACAAAAATAGTCGAAGTAATATTGGATGGGATGTTGAGCACATTGACTCCAATACGGAGAATGAATTAAGACACCAGAATGATAGGCGCGAATATTTGAAATTGGCATATTTAGGGGCTGTCGATGAGAAGATTAAACAACAGATTCGCACTCTTTTGTCGAAAGACAATATTAATGATGGTGATTTTGACCTATTGCGAAAGAGCCTTACAGATGATAATCACCTCAGTAGCGAAGAAAAGAATCAGATTTGGAATTTTGCACTCTTGGATGCGAAGACCAATCGTGGTTATGGTAATGCCCCTTTCCCCGCAAAACGACGAGTAATTATAGGCAAAGAGCAAGGGATAAAATATAGTGTTGATGAAAAGAATAATTTTGAAGAAAGAAGCAATCAAGAATGTGCTACATTTATTCCACCATGCACCCGAAATGCCTTCCTTAAATACTACACTGCGGGACAGGCGACCAATCTCACAGCTTGGCTAAAAGAAGATGCCGAAGCATATCGGAATAACATGTTGTTGGTTATTGGGGATTTATTAAAAATGCTAGAAGAATAATGAAAGCGATATCATTTTGGGAGATGATAACATCTCCAAATACAACGATTTGTATACCAAGAATACAGCGCGACTACGCACAAGGGCGAATCGGCAAGGAACTGCTTAGGCAAAGACTTTTAATGAGCTGCAAAGAGTCTCTTGATAATGTACGCGATCACAGTAAGAATTTACTTTTAGACTTTGTTTATGGAAGTAAAGAAGAGAATGGAATATATTATCCGCTTGATGGACAACAACGCTTAACGACTCTATGGCTACTACATTGGTATATAGCCTTTAATGCCGATGAACTCAATGAAGAAACACGCAATCTTCTATCCAATTTTAGTTATGAGACCCGTCGTAGCTCATCAGACTTTTGCGAGTTTCTTTGCCAACTAAAATACACATCAGGAGTATTATCTTCAAAAGATTTACGAACATATATATCGACACAAACAAAGTTCTCAGCAAAATGGATGTTGGACCCAACAGTTTCAGCTATGCTTAACACTTTGTGTGGAACAAATATTACTGACGATAATGACACTGACATAAAAGATGGGTTGGCGGAGATTTTTACTGGTTCTACCGAGGAAGATTTTAAGCGCTATTTTAATATATTAAGAAGTAGTGATTGCCCTATTAAGTTCTATAATTTAGATATGAGAGGTGAAAACTTACCATTAAGTGACGATCTATATATTAAGATGAACGCTCGTGGTAAGCAGCTATCGGACTGGGAAAATTTCAAAGCGGATCTATTAAGTTTTGTAGACAATAAGGATGAATTAGGGGCTGAGATTGACGGTTGTTGGACAGATTTATTTTGGCATAAACAGAGTGGTGGTCAAATAGATGCCATATTATTCGCTTTTATCAATAGATATATTTTCAACGAGTTTTTGTGTGAAAAAAATATCAAGGGCCCATTGTCGAAATATAGTTTGTACGATCTATATGGCTCTAGTGGAAATGATACATCTTTAAGGTATAAGGATTTCTCGCGATATAGCAATAAGGATGTTTCGGCTGATGTCACAAAAAGAGCTATTGCAAATCTACAGCGCCTTATGTGTCGCTTATCAGAATTTATACAGTCTGATGTTAAGCGATTTGATCTTTTGAGTAGTCTGACTGCGTCAGGTTGGCCAGGGAGAGGTGGAGATGAGCAGAATAGCGACAAGTTTAATTTCTTTCCAATATACACATCAGGGGAGGCGACTACTATAAATAAAATCAACATCAATCAGCGTCTTGTGTTTTTAGCTATATGCCGTTATTTCGAGAAGGTTGAAGTTGATGAGTTTAACGATGATAAATTCAAGGATTGGGTGCGATTTGCGTGGAATATAGGTGAGTACATTCGTACTGATGCCATGTCTAATGCATTTCAGCTTATAGACGAAAAATCTGAGTATTGTAAAGACATAATACTACATTTGAATACTAGTACAATAGATGATAAAAGTTTTGCAAGTGAACAAATAAAGGAGGAAATAGAAAAAGCACAATATATCCTAAAGAACCCTAACAAAAAGGATGATATACTAACTGCGGAGAGATTTAGGGATTTGCACGGACATATAGGTTTTTTGTTTCACGACGACAAAGGTGTTGTTTCATGGAAAGATTTTGATGATAAGTTTGAACGATTAAAAGAGTTGTTTGCGGGCTCTCCAGAAGATTCTAAAGAGAAGTTCAAACAAGAAAATATCCTTAAAATATTTCTTTCATTTTGCCACAAAGATGAACAAATTCGTTCTTGGACCAACCACTATAGTTATATCTACGATTACACTTGGGAACACTGGAAGGCTAATTTCTCACATGAAAGATATGTTGTTCCAACCCATATGATTTTGACAAAACAAAATGGTAAAGACTACGAAGACGCCATTCAACAGTTTGAGCAAGGTTGCGATAGACAAAAAGCAATATACAAGATACTATTAGAGACCGATCTTATCGAAAAAGTCGCCGTAGATTTGAAAGGTTCATATTTAAGAGAATATGGGGGAAAACTATGCTTGTATCCAAGTGCTGAAGGAATAAATTTGGAATGTGAACACCGTGATAAGATATTAAAAGAGCTCAATGATAAAAAGGAAATACAATTAGATGCCGGAGTTATATTTTGTCAAACATCAGAAAGACTCTTCTGTAAAGGTTGGGATATTGAATTTATTTATAAGACATATCGTTTCAAATGGCACCGTGATAATAATAAAATCATTTTCCTGATGACAGATGAAAATATACCTATTGATGAAAATTGCTCGTCTGAAGATGCTATAAATGCTATTAGCAATTTCATAACAAAATATAACGCTTCTAAGTAAACCATTTATTACCACCTACATCGCGAACATAGCGCACTCTAACGAGATGCTATAAGCGAAAAATTGAAAATCACCCCCTCTCTGTCCTGATATGACAGAGAGGGGTTTTACTTTTGTCGCATAATTCAAAACCAAAATCAATACAAAGCCTATGGAAGATTTACTTTACGATGAATTTGATTTTTCGCAGTACGACCCATTAGCAAACATAAATGCTATATTAGAAGAAATAGCTCAAAAGAATCTCGACTTAGAGGAAGTCGTGACCACAAAGGAAGGAACTGGAAATACAACACCTGAAAAGGTGGCACAGATGGATATTATAGAACAAGAAATACAAGAACTAAAAAAACGGACAGATTACTATCTTGCACACATAACTAAATTATGGTTCGACAAGCTTTGGGATGATATTTACTCATTAGTAAGTCATATTATTGTTAACAAGAACACTATTCGAGTAGAATTTGATTATCGAGGATTTAATTATGCTCAAATAGAAATTGACGCTCTTAATAAATGTAAGTATGAATATTGTTTGGAGTCATATGACGATAATAACAATAGTGAAAGATTTGAGATACCTCCGTATCACCAACCGCTACAATATACCTATGATTATAGCTATGTAGATCTAAATAAGGCATATAAGGTGTTTACTGAACTCATTGAAAAATTGGCATATTGGATTACAAGATCTGAATGTTCGTCTCTCTATCTGTCCTAATATGGCAGATAGGGGTTTTACTTTTGTTGCATAATCAAAATCAACGATTTATGACAAAAGACGAACTCCGCGAGGCTCTCCATCGTGAGATGTTATTCTACTACTTCGCACAGCAAGAGCCTCGGCTTGAAATCCGTACGGGCGAGTCGCTTATTAGTGCTGTTTGGCGCAAGATGCAACCATATGCTGCCTGCGGTTTTCCTCGCCCGATAACCGAAGCCGATATCGAAATGCTCTGCAACTGTTCGTTTGCAGGGTTGTTCCACTACGACCTCGAAAAAGGTGCCGAGAAAATCGCCCAACTCAAACAAGAACTAAAATCACACTGACTGCTTTTGTCGGAGTGATACGGTAGCTTTGCACTATGGAATTAGGTGTATTACATAAACTGTGGGAGGAGATAAAAGTTGTATGGCGAGAACTGACTGCCGAGGAGCCGCCTGCGAGACTTTGCAAGAAGCCTTATCGCACAACCGACCCGACGACAAAGGTTGCCACGAAGCTGAAATGGATGTTGCTGAAACTCTACCGCCCGCAGGTTGCCTTTGAGTTGCGTGTTACGACCAATCGCCCCAAGAGTCGTATGGGCTACTATGTGCCGGCAAAGCGAAGTATCACGATTCACGGTGGTTGAGGCGATGTCCACTCGTTGGAGGAGATCGCCATTCACGAATACGCCCACCATATCCACTTTACCGAGCATCGGCGCAGTGGCTAGAAGAATACACCTCACGGACAGAGCTTCTGGCGCATCTACTCGGCTCTTATGGCAAAGGCGATAGAAAAGGGACTTTACAACGATAACTACATTAACAAAATTATAGAGCAAGAAGATGAAGAATAAGACTTTTGACAAGGGCAGCTGCGACCCGTTGTTTGACGAAGTTGTAGCGTATGCACGAGGGCAGAAACAACTATCACCCTCAGCAATATGTGCAAAATTCAGCATCGGCTTTAACCGAGCCAACCGCATTATCCGACAAATCGAGGAGTCGGGAGTATTAACCTCAAGAGAGCAACGATGAGCGAGTACAAAATTAGCGTTCCACGACCAAAACTCCCCAAGAAATTTGCGAAATCACCGGCAAAGTATCTGCGTAAAAAGGTGATTGATGTTGTAGAAAACATGGGTATATTGACCACAGAAAACCGAGAAGAGTATCTGCAACGCATTGACCACGAAATAGCGGTCTTTGAGCGATGTGGCTACATCGACTATCTGCTAGGTGTATCGGAGCTAATAGATGCAATGGAATTGAGTTCAATCTCATATATCGCAGGTCGAGGTGTCTACTCTGCGTCGTTGGTGTTCTACTGCTTGTCTATTACAAATATAGACCCCATAAAGCACGACCTGATGTTTGCTCGATTTATGCCTGCGGATAAGCCAAAATTCATTGAGTTAGAGTTGCTTGTTGACAAGGAACATTTATCTATATCAGATTTGGAGAAAGAGATGGAGTCTGACGAGTATGAGGAACATAACATAACGCTCGTAGCATCAAACGTAGTAAGCCTTATCAGTCGCGCCAGCTATGAAATTTGGAGTAACCGTGGGTTGATGCTTAACGATATGGCAAATGGTTGCGATTTACGAATAGCACTTGATGATACCAAAACTTATCGCTCGTTCTGTTATGGCGACCTGGCGGGCATATACTGCCTAAATCGTAGAAGGTTGGTAAATGAGATGTATTTTAATTGCCCCATATCGTTTGATGATTTGGTCCGCCTTTGTGCAATAAATCGCCCTGGGGCGTTTGAGGAGTTCTGCGATAATAATTCGCTCTATTGCTTTCAGGAGGAAATTATGCGTGATGCTATCGACTGCGGATTTAGCGAGGCGGAGGCAGATGATTTGCGCCGTGCAGTGGGTAGGAAACAGACCGAAAAGTTGGAATTGTACCGCCCTCGTTGGGTAGCAAAATATGGCGAAGCGAGTTGGCAAACGATGACCGAGCAAGGATTGTGGAGCTACCCGAAAGCACACGCCATCGTGCTGGCCTACCTCGCCTACACAACCGCTTACTTCAAAACCCACTTCCCCGAGGAGTATACCCATGCTGCCCTATGCGTGGCAACGAGCGAGGATTGCTAACCGCAAAAAACAATTGTATCTAAGATAAATTATTCTAAAAAATACGAAAAATGATGTATCTTTACACTCGAATTAGGGCGCCGGACGATTTAATTATGATTTGCCACTGTTTGTCAGTGTTTGTCATTTTTTTCGCCCCATTTCAGCCCAAAACCTGTAATTAACTGAATATAAGCGGGTCTAACATTTTGCATAGGGAAGTAATTTTTGCACACTAACGCTCACTAATAAACACTGATGCCTACAAAAATCGGCTGAAAATCACACAAAATATACGAAAAATCCCGAAGGTTTATCAATCACTTTCGGGATTTTTTGTGTTTTAACGGAATTGTGCCTAAAAACTCCATTTTTCGTGGGCGTTGGTGTTTATGAGAACGCATCATTCTCGACCTCGATGTCCAATATCTTCTCAAAACCGTTTCCCAATAAAAAGACTTCGCCCATTTTGCAATGAGCTGCAACGAGGTGAAATGGAGTGCAATGAGCCGCATCTGACAAGGGCGAAAAGAATTCTACTTTCTATTCAGATGGCGTCGTTTATAGGCAGAAGAAGTCATTCGCATCTTTTTTTTGCAAAAAAAATCACTAATTCTCAAACCTTCTTACCAAAGCCCCTCTACTCTTAGTGTGAACTGGTAACTAAATCATTCACTTAATACAATAAAATTATGACACAAAAATCATTAGCGTTTGAGCAGCTACCGGAGCTCATTCAAAATCTGGTAGAGAGAATCGAATCACTCGAAAAGACAGTTCGTGAGAAACATCAACCCCTACCACTCGAAGGAGAGTTGATGAGCGTGGAAGATCTGTGCAAACTACTTGGTAAATCAAAATCCGCGGTATATCGAACGGTGAGGTATCGGGATATCCCGTATATCCGACAAGGCAATAGACTGTACTTCGACCGAGCGACTATCAAAAAGTGGCTCGATAAGAAGCACCATCTGGATGCAATCACTCGTATGGAGCAGATTGAGAAGATGATGACTCCCGACCCTTGGCGTTATAGAAATCGACGCTAGTAAGGCAATTGGTGGATTTGGCAAAGATTGAAAAGGCGGACTAAATCCGCCTTTTTCTTTTTATATTGCAAAATATTTTATATCTTTGTAAAAAGAAACAAAACAAGTGATGAATATGGAAGCATTTGATGTACTTGTACAGCAACAAGCAGATGAGGTACTAAGATTGGAAATAGCCTATTCTAATCTGTCGAGAGCATTTGCAACAAACAATAAACATAAAATGCTTAGAGCAATAGGCGAAACGTTCGTATGCAATCAACCTCATATTGCTTCGATACAAAACGAAATCGATGCGGTTTTCAGAGCACACTATGGACATAATTATCACAAAATAATTGATTGGAGTAGACTCACAACTCATGACGCAAAGTTAAATGTAAAAGGTTGCATGAAGGCTATAAGTAAACTTTTGTCTGAGATGCAGTTCTATGAAACAAATTATAGACAAGCCCTTGACTTCCTTTATCAGCCCAATCATACTTTTGAACCAGACGATGTAATACATCAAGATAAGCAAGGTCAGCAACTGAAGGTTTCAGATTTGCTTGATGTATCTAAATACGCTATTAGTGTTGCTGAAGCAATAGATCCAGACAATGAGGCTTATTCAAAAGCAAATGCAGCGATTGCTACATTCCATGGCATCGATGCTATACTCAATAATAAACCAGAAGACAAACCAGTCAATAAGATGCTGCATCTAGCAACAAGTTTTTTGTCTTCAGTTGTAAAGTCATCTCTTAAAGATAGTGATGCAAAACGAGGTGTGGCCATAACTGCAATTATGGTTGACCTTGCAATAGATTTCTTTTGTAGAAAATAATTAAACGAGATAGTTATGAACCGCATAAAAGAGGTCCTCGAAGAGAGAGGGATTAAACAAACTTGGCTTGCAGAGAGGCTTGGCAAAAGCTTCTGCATAGTAAATTCTTATGTCTGCAATCGCCGCCAGCCCAGTTTGGATGTGTTATTTGAAATAGCAAAGATATTAAATGTGGATCCCAAAGAGCTGATAAATAGCAAGGAGTAAAGATATATGGCGAAAAAAAATACAATAAGAGTCTTTGAAGGGTTTGCAGGATATGGAGGAGCTTCATTTGGACTAAAAAAGGCGAATATCCCGCATAAAGTAATCGGCTATTCCGATATTGAACAAGAGGCTATAGAACTATACGAATATAATTTCCCTAATATTCGAAATTATGGAGACATTACCCAGATAGATGAAAAAAAGCTGCCTGATTTTGACCTATTTACAGGAGGATTTCCTTGTCAGCCTTTTTCCACTGTTGGCAAAATGCTTGGCGAATTGGATACGAGAGGAACATTATTCAATGATATAATTAGGATTTGTGCATACAAGCAACCTCGATTCATATTGCTAGAGAATGTTAAAGGATTATTAGGTAAAAAGCATAGACCTACCTTGGACAAAATTATTTCTGAACTCAATAGAATAGGATATAAAAATGTTCAGTATGCTGTACTCAATTCCAAGAATTATGGAGTTCCTCAAAATAGAGAGCGATTATGGATTTTTGGACAATTAGGGGGCTTGCCTGACGGCTTTGTATTAGAGCCGCCACATATTGAGCTTAAATGCAGAATTAAAGACTTCCTAGACAAGAATCCTGATGAAGGACTATATCGCACTCAGGCGCAGATAGATAGAATACATGAGATTCGAAATGCCCCAGTGTTTGATGTGGATGAGCCATTGTGTTATGATTATTATAATAGAAAGATAAGAACAGATGGCATATGTATGACAGTAACACCTCCGGAGCATAATATTATGCGAATTGTAGAACCGATGGTTAATGGTAAGGAGCGATTAAGGAAGCTGTCAATTGATGAACATTTTAGGTTGATGGGTTTTATATTGGATGATAAAACTCGAGAAATAAAATTTCCACCAACGCTTAACTATACAAAGCTCGGTAGAAGAGCAGGCAATGGATGGGATGTAAATTTAGTAAGTGTATTATTTAAGCATATATTTAGTCAACTATGAAAGTAGATGTAACATCAATGTTTTTTAACTCATCGATTGAGGGTAAAACAGCAACTGCAGCATGGGGTACTTCTATTGGACAGAATGCGTCAAAATCCTGTAGAATAGAAACAGGTAAAGATGGAGTGATTGATTTTATCGTTGGAATGACATATAAATCAACAACTAACTTTGAATCTCTTGATATATCAAAAGGCAGTAGTAATCGAGAGCTTTTGATGTTATCTTCTTTTGACAAAATATACATTAATGACCAAAAGCTTGAAGATGCTAAATATCATATAATATTAGTCAAGGAACTATCAGATAGCCACTATGGAAGACTAATAGTAAGCTATGCTCCATATATTACTTTTGAAGGATATTCTAATGAAGAAACTATAGAGTTAATGCAAAACGCATTAGGATGTTCCGCCGAAGGTTGTTGGTTTGTTTATGATATTTCTATCAAAAATCAGGATGAGCTACATTTTTCAGCAGTTGTAGTAAACCCAGAGCACTCAATGGTATATTATGGAACATCTAGAGAACGATCTCTGGAATGGAATGCTATGATTGGCCGAAATGAAGATGAATATGAAATACCTAATGAAAAGCAGGTGATATATTATGGATGCCCTGGAAGCGGAAAATCGCACAAAGTAAAAGAAATTGTTAATTCAATTAATTCTGATTATGTTTTTCGCACAACTTTTCATCCTGACACCGATTACTCTGCTTTTGTAGGATGTTATAAACCTTTAGGCACTACGCCTAAGAAACCATCTTACACTATTGAAGAGTTAATCACAATTCTTGTGGAAATTAAAAATAGTGGTACAAGCTATCCGGTGCACAAGTTTGCTGTAGAGTATTATTTTGCATTGGAGGGATTATCTAGAGCAGATAAAGAATCTATAATAACTGCCGCAGATTTTACAACCAATTATGTCACAGAGATGGACAAGGCTATTGCGGCAGGAAGATATGTTAAAAGAGACGAAAAGGATAGTAATATTGTTTATAGATTCTTGCCGCAGGTTTTTACAAACGCGTATGTACAAGCCTGGAAGAATCCAGAAAAACCAACATATCTCATTATTGAGGAGATAAACCGAGGTAATTGTGCTCAGATATTCGGAGACTTGTTCCAGTTACTCGATAGAGATAAGGTGACTGGTAAGTCAGAATATCCTATCAAAGCTGATAAGGATTTGGTGGCATATATTGAGAAGGAGTTAGGAGCTGGGCACGAAGGTATCAAGAACGGTGAGTTGTGCTTACCTTCAAACTTGATTATCTATGCTACAATGAACACATCTGACCAGTCGTTGTTCCCGATGGATAGCGCATTCAAGCGTCGTTGGGACTGGGAGTATGTACCTATTAACTACGATAAGAACATCGATTCCGGCAAATTTATTATCAAATTAGATGATGATACAAAGTATCTTTGGGTTGACTTCTTGGAGAAGGTTAACGACAAGATATACGACGCAACAAACTCAGAGGATAAGCAGATGGGTAACTTCTTCATCAAGAAGAGTGTTGATGCTAAGGAGTTTATAAACAAGGTGATGTTCTACCTATGGAACGAGGTCTGCAAGGAGGAGTATGGTACACAGCGTAACTTCTTCCGCAAAGGCAAGGATGGCAAGACCGAGTTTAAGTTTACAGAGTTGTTTGGGGCAAATCAGACAACGATATTAAATGAGTTTATGACTAGCTTGGGCGTTGAGCCTACAAATAAACCAAACCCAGAAGAACCTGCAGCTGAATAATGATACTCTTATTTGAAGAATACCACTATCCCAAACAACTCCTTAAAGAGGTGTTAGGTGGTTATGCCCACTTGTATACTGAGCTTAAAAATGGCAAAGCCAAGGTTCAGTATGTGGGTTATTTTTTCTCAAAAGAGAAGGGTGATTCTGTGTTTATTCTCCCCAAGGTATTTATAGATGATCAACATAAGGCTTTTGGAAAATATCAGCCAGAAGATATAACTAGTATCAACGCCGACGATGATGGCGTTGTGAAGAGGCTTATTGAGGATGGTGATCATAATGTTATCTTCGAGTTGTCGGTATGGATTTACAGAGCAATAACTCAGTTTGTTAGTCGAAATATTGACACCGACATTGTAGATGATGCTGTTATCCAGAATCCGACTGATGTAAATGGAGAGAAGTCGCAAACAATGCTTGATATAATCTTGCAGCTGTTAGACTTCCACAAGAAACATCGTCATCTATTTACCTATGTGTCAATAATCAATGTCAGTGGAAATAACAAGATTCATTGGGCAAAGACTATAAGCAAGACTCAGCCGATCATCAAAGATAAGACACCTTACTATGTCGAGTTTAGAAACAAAAATAAGGTTGTCAATCTGGATGAAGAGTTGGTTATTTTGTTCTATTCGACATTGGAGTATTTGTGCGACACTTACAACTTTAGGGTTAAGAGTGATGTACAATATGAACTGCTATCATCGCAAAAGATTCGTGATTTAATAGAGACTAAACGAGGTACTCGCTCATTGAAGAAGATTCGCCGAAAGTATTTTACGGATGAATTCGTAAAGCTATGGCGACTATTATACACCTTCTTTGATATGGCAGAGAATATCAAGAGCCACAAATATCACGAAGATAGACTGCTGGTCAAGAACTTCAATATCGTATTTGAGGATATGATAGACTATCTCATTGGCAGCAAAACGGAGGGAATACCTGACGAGTTGAAGAATCAAGCTGACGGAAAGATAGTTGACCATATCTATAAGGCAAAATCGTTAATTGACGATAGCGATATTTACTATGTAGGAGATAGTAAATACTATGCTGCGTGGAATGAAGTTGGAGCTAACTCCATTTATAAGCAGTTTACATATGCAAAGAATATCGTTCAATTCAATATAAACCTCTTGCATCATTGGGAGCCTCAACACAAGAGTAAAGATAGACATTTGCCATATAGAGATAGTCTGACGGAAGGTTACAACATCACGCCAAACTTCTTTATTCGAGGAGTAGTTAATTCGCAAAACATTTCTTACGATGAGGATATCAAAGAGCAAAGTGATGTGGTAAGATACAATAGGCATTTCTATAATAGGCTCTTTGATAGAGATACGCTAATATTGAAGGAGTATAATATCAACTTCCTCTATGTGTTATCTACATATGCAATTCACATAGATTCAGAAAGTCGTACTCATAGATTGAGAACATTGTTCCGCAATGACCTCATAGAATCGCTTGATAAGACTTATACATTCTATAAGGTTAAACAGAAGGCCGGCGGAATTGGTCTGGAAGAATTGGTTAGAACCCATTTCTACACATTTGCTGGAAGGATGTATAAGAGCCCAGAGGATGATACTATCTGGGTGGCACTTGAAAAAGAACGAGCAACCGAGGCCGAGAACGATAGAGAATACCCAAGCATCGACCTCCTATCTAGAGATGCTATGGTTAGTAATCCATTGGAAGTCTGCGAACGAGCATCTGATTATGGTTGCATAGAGAAGTATTTCAGCAGTCCTAAGTGGAGCGTTGATTATGCGTACATTTTCCAGCAACCTGAGTCAGAAAGCTTGGGACTCGTAGCGGATGTAAAGATTGCTTATAATGAATAAAAAAACATTGATGAATAGAAACACTATGGCACGTCGAAGGAAAATAGGCTCAATTAAAAATGAATTAGCAACTAAGGCTAGAGAAGCCATGTTGTCTGCCGTTCAAATCTACAATAATCCTAATATTCAATTTAAGGCGGAAACTTTTATTGTGTTATCAATTATTGCGTGGACATATTTAATGCATGCATATTATAGACAACAAAAGATAGATTATTGTTACTATAAGGTTAATGATAATGGGCGTAAAAAATATGACAAAACAAAGTTTGGAGCAAAAAAACACTGGGAGTTAGAACGGTGTATAAATTGTGATGAATCTCCATTAAATGAACACATCTCACAAAACCTAAGGTTTCTAATAGGATTAAGACACGAGATAGAACATCAAATGACCTCAAAAATAGATGATGCTCTTAGTGCAAAATTTCAGGCATGTTGTATTAACTTTAATGATGCAATTGTTGAATTAATAGATTCTAAATATGCCATTGATAAACATTTGTCGTTCTCTCTACAATTTACATCATTATCAGAACCACATGTAGAGCAGTTGGAAAAATTTGATGGCCTTCCAAAACACATAGAATCGTTTATTACAAATTTTGACGAGCAATTAGATGATGATGTTTTTAATAGTCCTAAATACTCATATAGAGTATTGTTTGTGCAAAAAAACGTCAACAAAAAAGGGCAGGCCGACAAAGTAATTGAGTTTCTACCTAAAGACTCTCCTTTAGCTGATCAACTTAGCAAAGAGTACTATATAATAAAGGAAAGGGAGAGAAAGAAACTATTGCCTAGTCAACTCGTGAAAATTGTGAAGGAAAAAGGCTATGAAAAATTAAACCTCTATCATTTTGCGAAATGCTGGAAGAGTAAAGATGCAAAACGAGATAATACATATGGTTGTATGGTTGGAGGTAAAGAATGGTACTGGTACGAAAATTTTATTCCTATTGTAGAGCAATATTGTAAAGAACACAACCTTAAGTAGAATTCAATAATACAAAAATGTGTATGAAAGAATCTCAGTTTTTTGAAACCCAAACAATGTCCTCGCGAATCAAAGCGAGCATTGTATCCGAATATTTTCCCAAATACTGCAAAATAATAATCAATAAGCACCGCCCAAAGCAATTGAGATATATTGACCTATTTGCTGGTCCGGGTAGATACGAGGATGGCAATGCTTCTACACCCATATTAATTGCTCAAAATTGTTTTAAGGATGAATATTTAAGAAATAATGTAAGATTCATATTTAATGATAATACATATGCAGAACAATTAAAAACTAATTTTCTAAAAGAGTTTCCGGTTGGTTCATTTGCAATACCTCCATTTTTTGGCAATAAAACAGTTGGCGATAATCAAAAAATATCAGACTTTTTGATTAAAAACACACATGAAGGTAAATGTAATGAGAGCCCATCTTTACTTTTCATTGATCCATTCGGATACAAAGGTATAGAAACAAATGTTTTAGCTCAATTTTTAAAAAATTGGGGTAATGAATTATTCTTATTTATAAACACGAAGCGAATTCATCCAGCACTTGAGAATGAGAAATTTGAACCTCTAATGAGAGATTTATTCCCAACTACTTACGAATCTATAAAAAGAGATAGGAAGTTTAAATCTACTACACCTGAAAGATTACAATTAATAATTGACAATTTGGGGAAAGAATACCAAAAGATTTTAGGTGGCTCCTTATATTACACCGCATTTAGATTCCAAGAAGAAGATATTGATACTACAAGTCATTATATTCTACATTTAACTAAGGGGAAGAGAGGCTTTGATTTAATTAAGACCATATACAATGACTTCGCCAATGTGGGAACTATTTTTGACGGTGTAAATACATATACATTTGATGTGAAGCAGTTTAACAATCCAATAACTGAATTATTTGATGTTAAGGCTATGAATATAGACAATCTCAAACATCAAATCTATACTAATTATAAAGGTCGAAAGATATCCGCATACGATTTGTTTGAAGAGCATCAAATTACTGGCAATTATTGTAGAAAACATTACACTGATGCATTACGCTCACTTGTTGAGGAAAACAAAGTGGATGCAGAATTTACAGACCAAAAGCAACATTATGTATCAGTTCTTATTTCTAAAGAATGCATTTTAACATTCTTATAAATTATGGCAACAACATCAATAGAATGGACAGATAAAACTTGGAACCCTGTCACGGGTTGTACAAAATTATCTAAAGGGTGCGAACATTGTTATGCCGCTGTTATGGCGCGAAGATTAAAAGGCATGAAAAAAAGCAAATATGCGAATGGCTTTAAGGTTACATTGCATAATAACGCTTTAATAGAGCCTACACAATGGAAAAATCCTTGTATCATATTTGTTTGCTCAATGAGCGACTTGTTTCATAAGGATGTTCCTTTTGAATTTATTGACAAAGTATTTAGTGTTATAAAGGATACTCCGCAGCATAACTATCAAATACTTACAAAGCGAGCAGAGCGTATGGCTGAATACTTCAAGACTCGCAAAATACCTCATAATGCCTGGGTTGGTGTTACGGTAGAAAATGAAGAGACCAAGTCAAGAATAGACTATATTAGACATCTAGATGCAACTGTCAAATTCCTTTCATGCGAACCATTGTTAGGAGATTTGGAGGAGCTAAATCTTGATGGTATAAATTGGATAATTGTAGGAGGCGAAAGTGGCACACAAGCTCGTCCTATGAAAGAAGAGTGGGTGTTGAATATAAAACGACAAGCTGATGCTAATAGTATTCCATTCTTTTTCAAGCAATGGGGAACTTGGAGTAAAGATGGCATAAAAGGGAACAAGAAGATAAACGGCAAACTCTTGCAAGGTGAAATCGTGCAGAATATACCTCGTATTAAATAAATAGCATATCTAGAATACTATGAGAAAGGTTTGGAACTGCATAAAAAAGTTTTTGGGTTACATAAATAGGACACCGCTCAATCCTATCATACTAATTTTGTTCTTCACTATTGCTGGTGGATTCCTTATGATTTCGCTCGGAGGAAATGAAAATAGTATGGAGTATTTTCTATCATGCGTCGGATTAGGTATTAGTGCGGCTGTGGTACAATGCACATTAATACAAAATCGAATCCAAAAAGATAACATAAAGATCCAACTCTTTGATAAAAGGTATAGCGTATTCCAATCTGTATTAGATACAATTACTCTTATCAAGAGAGACAATTGGGATAGATACATTCTTTTCAATGAAAATGACATCAACAAACAGATGATACTTGTTGAAGAGAACCTGTATAAGTCTGTACAACTTTCTGTATGTCTGTTCGACGCCAGCTTACACTCAAAATTAGCAGAAGTGAATAATGCCTTCTGTAAAGTTACAAAGGCGTATAAGAACATGCTTACAGCCAATCTGGAGAATTTGGCTAATCAAGGAAATGCTCAAGAATACCTATCAGTCTTGACTACCCACATATTGTCAAGTGCTGGACTTGGCTCCGAGAAATACGAAAATGATCTTAAAGAGAAATTTCCTAATGTGTATATCAACTTAATGGAGTTTTCTAAAGAGTGCGAAGCATATATTACATTTGTTGAAGAATGTGAAATTCTCAAAGATCTTGGTAGGTATGTTGTTGTTGACAAATTAGATAAATAGAAGATTTGCATATGACAAAAATATCCATTCGATTTTATAATGACCGTGAGGTGCGAGCTGTTTGGGATGAGGAAAAATCCAAATGGTGGTTCTCTGCGGTCGATATCGTAGCTGCTATAACAGAGAGCCCTCGTCCTCGTGTCTATTGGGGTACGGTAAAAAGTCGTTTGAAGAACAAAGACTTTCAGTTGTATTCAAAATGTATACAACTGAAATTAACCGCTACCGATGGCAAGAAATATGCTACCGATTGCTTCATTCAAGACGACATTATAGCATTGGTAAAAGCGATTCCAAGCAAGAAGGGTGCAGATTTTCTTGATTGGTTCACATACAACGACAATACTATTGACGGTCAGAGTCGCAAGAAGGCCTATTCTCTGTTTGAGAGTGGTATATTGAATAATTTAGAGCCAGGAAGCATTAAATGCTTACAGCAGATCCACGCCTACCTGTTTGGCGGTTTATATGATTTTGCTGGTCAGATTCGCACGGTGAATATCGCAAAGGGCGGTTTCCAGTTTGCTATGGCGCAATTCCTTCCGCAGACACTCGCAACAATCGAGCAAATGCCCGAAACGACTTTTGAGGAGATTGCTGACAAATATGTCGAGATGAACATCGCTCATCCGTTCCGTGAGGGCAATGGCCGTGCAACTCGTATTTGGCTCGATTTGATTCTCAAAAAGCAGTTGCAGAAATGCGTTGATTGGAGCAAGATTGACAAGAATGATTATCTGAATGCGATGCAAAAGAGTGTTGCTGACTCTTCAGAAATTAAGAGACTGTTGCGATCGGCTTTGACAGACAAGATCAACGACCGTGAAACCTTTATGAAGGGCATTGACTACTCGTACTACTACGAGCAGGAGGAATAAAGAAAATTTCAAAGTGCCAAACCTAACATTTCAAAGTGCCATTTTGGCACTTTGAAATGTTGCCAATAAAGTCAACAACTCGTGAGGACCCTCGCGAGTTGTTTTATTATCCCATATACCATCTTGCTTTTTTGTGGCATTTCATCTTGTGTTTTTGTGATAAAGAAACATAGTCAAATGGCACTTTGAAATACCATCTACACTTTCCCAAATAGAAAGTAAATTATAGACCCTGGCGAGCAAAAATGCCTCAAATAGGGAATCTTTATTTATACACCTTTTAACACAATTTTCTATGAAATTTTACTATCTTTGTACTTGGATTAGGGCTCCGAGCAGAAAATCAGAGAAGTGTGCATTTACTGTAATAGAATGGCACAATTATCGACCCTATTTCGGCTTAAAGTTTGCAACTCATTGATTATCAATGCTATTTTCACACTGCATAGGTAAATAATTAAAAATCAAGCTATGAAGAGATTGTTATTGGTGGCGTTGGTGCTGGTTACGATGCAGCTCCAGGCCCAAGATTTGGCGCACTACAAGCGGGTGGTCAAGGAGCTGAGCTCGGCGAAATATCAGGGTCGCGGTTATGCCGAGGATGGTGCGAACAAGGCCGGGCGATGGATTGCCAAGGAGTTCAAGAAGGCCGGGGCCGATGCGGTGATCTGCCAGCCCTTCAAGCTCAACATCAACACCTTCCCGGGCAAGATGGAGGTCGAAGTAGATGGTCAAAAGCTGACGCCGGGTGTCGATTTCACGGTGCGCGAGTTCAACCCTTCGCTCAAAGGCGAGTTCAAGCTCTACTACATCGACATGGAGCACTACAACTCCGAGAAGCTTTTTGCCGATCTGGCTTCGCCCGAGTACGAGGGTGCCTTTGTGGTGTGTGACTTTATGTTCTCGTTCAAGCACCGCGCCGATTTCAAGCGTCTGCAAAGTAAGCAAGAGTGTTCGAACGCAGGTCTGATTTACACCTGGGAGGCACCGCTGAAATTCTACAAGGCCTACGGCGAGACCGTGAAGGAGAAACCGATTTTGTGGGTACGTCCCGACTTCCCGAACGATGCCAAGCGCATCCGCGTCGATATGGAGAACGAATTTTTGGAGGATTATGAGTGCTTCAACGTGATTGCCAAGGTCGAGGGTCAGAAGCACGACAGCTGCTACCTCTTCACAGCCCACTACGACCACCTCGGCAAGCTGGGCAAGAAGACCTACTACCCGGGTGCGCACGACAACGCCTCGGGCACGGCCACGATCATCACTATGGCGGCCCATTACGCGCAGCACACCCCCGAATACGACATGTACTTCGTCGCCTTCTCGGGCGAGGATGCCAATCTGCGCGGCTCGGAGTGGTATGCCGACCACCCGATTGCCCCGCTCGAGCAGATCAAATACCTGATCAACATCGACATGGTGGCCGACAACAATCCGGCACAGTATTGCGAGGTGAGCAACGAGGGCATGGCAGGCTTTGCCCGCTTCGAGCAGATTAATGCCGAAAAGGGCTACTTCAAGGCGCTGGATCGCGGTGAGCTGGCCGGCAACAGCGACCACTACCCCTTCGCACTCCGCAAGGTGCCGTGCATCTTCTTCATGAACGAGAATGGCGACGCCTTCAAATACTACCACACGGTTTACGACACCTGGGAGAACTCCATCTTCAGCAACTACGAGCCCACCTTTAAGCTCATCCGCGACTTTATCGATCAGCAGTAGAGCGGCCCGAGTTAACAAGCAAAGCGGGTGGCCTGATGTTCAGGTCACCCGCTTTATAATAGTGTAGGTATCTACTCTATCACCGCAGCACCCACAGCATTGCAAACCTTCGCGCGGAGATCGCCCACCGTACCCTTATCCTCGGGGTGTACACGATGGGCCAAGAGGACTATTGCCAACTTTGAGACGGGATCGATGACAATGGCCGTGCCGGTATGTCCCGTGTGGGAAAAAGTACGCGTGGGATGGAGCATGCAGCCATACTTGCCAGGCATGGCGTCATTCTCCCAGCCCAACGAGCGTCCGATATGCTCAAAGCCGCGCGGCATAGTGGTCATCGCCTCGACGGTCTGCTTACCCAGTACGCTCACGCCGTTGATCTGTCCGCCATTCATCAGTGCCGCAGCCAGGAGTGCCAAATCCTCGGCACTGGAGAAGAGGCCTGAATTACCCGAATTTTCCCGATTCATCACGCGGCCCAGCGGACTCCAACGCCCGACCCATTGGGCACATAGTAGCCATATAACTCATAATCGTGACAGCAATATAAAAAGCGAAGTTGCACCACATGTTAACCATGGGTGCAACTTCGTCTTGTAGCATAACGACCGACTAGTCGTCAAGAAATACTTTTTACGATTTGTGTGTCATGATATCCAACACAATTCGATCTGTCTCATTCATGGCATCGCGTCCAATACGGGTGAGGTTTTGAATCGAGCGATCCACATCGTCGTCAATGATACCCTCTACCGAGGTGACACAACGGCCGTTCATGGCCATCAGGGCCGACATCACGGCGGTCGAAACACCACTCATCAGTTTCATGGCACAACTCGGTTTAGCACCGTCGCAAATCATACCCGTCAGGTTGGCGATCATATTCTTCACAGCCGAAACCACCTCGTCATATCCACCCCCCATCAGGTAGGTGATACCGCAACTCGAGCCCGTAGCCGCTACCACACAGCCGCACAGTGCCGAAAGGCGACCGAGCGACTGTTTGATGTAGATCACCGTCAGGTGGCTCAGCGTCAGGGCACGAATCGTCTGTTCCTCCGTGGCACCAATTTCCTCGGCATAGACCGCTACGGGTAACGTAGCGGCAATACCCTGGTTACCGCTACCCGAATTACTCATCACAGGGATCTTGGCACCTGCCATACGGGCATCGCACGCAGCTGAAGTATACGACAAGAGGCGGGTAAAGATACTATCGCCCATAATTTTGCAATCACGAGCCTCACGCATCGTGCGACCAATGGCGTGGCCGTAGTTACCCTGCAACGACACCTCGGCTGCATCTTTATTCAAACGTTTCGTTTCCAGAATAAAGCGGAGTTCCTCAACGGGCGACTCCATCGCAAATTCCCATACGCGAGCCAACGAAAGGGGCACATCTGTTGTCTCCTCCTGATTAGCCGTCGTCGTGCGATTATCCAGCTCGGCTGTGCCGTTCTTTGTCAAATAGACAAAGTTGGTATGGCCACCGGCGATGATCGCTACAGCCTCTTCGTCGCCTGCCACGGTGCGAATCTCAATGTAGAGCTTTTCCGTGATATCCTCCTTCAGACCAATGGCGATGCGCTTCTCGTCAATGAAGGTCTTACCGGCCTCTACCGCTTCGGGAGTCACATCGCGCAGCACCTCCAACTGATACTCCGACTTACCGACCAAGGCACCCAAAGCGATGGCAATCGGCAAGCCGATCATACCCGTACCCGGAATACCGACGCCCATGGCGTTTTTCAAGACATTGGCGCTGAGCAGTACCTCGATCTGCTCGGGACACTTGCCCAACAACTCCGTAGCGCGCGCTGTACACAAAGCGACAGCTATTGGCTCGGTACAACCAATCGCAGGGATAACTTCATGATTGATCAGCGCGATAAGTTGCTGGCGTTCTTCTTTGTTCAACATAGGTTTGGGATTGTGTGTATATGTTAAATATGCTATTTACCGACCGACTGAGCCAGGGCAAAGAAGTACTGCTCGCCCTCCAGACCGATTACCTGAAGCACCTCGGGCGAAGCACCGCCACGCGTAATCGACTTCAAACCCGTACCGGCGGTATAGAGATTCACATTCTCGGCGTAACCGGCAGCATCTTGGCCGCAAAGGTACTGCGCCTTCTCAACGGGGAACTTACGCTCGTTATAGGGGGTCAGGTCGGCTACATAGACCAGGTTCAAGGCAGCAGTCTCGACAAAACCCTGCGCACCGGCCTTCACCATATAGTTACCCTCCTTGACACGCACCAAACGGTGACCCTTCGCCTCATAACGATATATACCCTCCTCAAAGAAGGCATAAACCGTAATGGGATAGAGTGCCAACGCCGAAGGTGCCGTCAGGTGGTCATTCTCGGGACGATTAATTCCTGCAGCAGCCCACAGAACACCCGAAAGTTCCTCCATCGAGAGCTTCTCGGCTGAATATTCACGCCACGAACGACGATTCTGCAACGCCTCGGAGATATTCATACCACGCGACAGATCGGGTGCAGGCAATTCGATCACTTCACCATAAACTACAGGAGTCGAAGCCAACTCTTCGGCCTCGCATTTGGTCTGTTGATTGCAGCAGGCCGTCATTGCAAAAGCCACAACTGCGAAAAGAATAGTTTTCATCGTAAATCGTGTTATATTAAAGGTTACAGAGTCTGCGTAGGTGTTATCTCAACAGGCTGGGCAGGTTCGAGCGGAGTCATCGGAACAGCATAGGGCTGCTGCTCTACGGTTATGATGCTGTCGACGATAAACTTCGTAAAACCGCGCCACGGCAGACGACCGAAGTACTCCTTGTAGTGCAACTCGATGGTCTTGCCGCCTTGCAGCATCAACTTCTCGGCCAGCTCGGCATTCTCAACCGAGAACTCGAATTCGTAGCTCTGAATCGAGCCAGCGGCCTGTGAGCGAATACCGGCCTGGATCAGCTTACCCTCATAGGTCTTGAAGAGCAGGCCCTTGCGGACTACATAGTTCAACTCACCACTCTTAACACCCTCGCCAAAGACGAAGTAGAAACGGAGATAGATGAACATAAATAGGCCGATTACTACGACCAGACCCAAGATGGCGCCAAACTTTTTCATACCCTTAAGCTATTAATGTTTCGTAAATATAGTGATTTTTTATAAAAAACGCGACATGCGGTAAAAAAGCGTCGGGAAATAGTCCAGGCGATCGTTGCCCAAATAGACGGCAACGACCCGCTTCACGGGATCGACAAAGACCACCTGACCATGCAGGCCATAGGCAAAGAAGCACTCCGTGGGGACCCTCAAAGTCCAAAGGCCGTTTTCGCCCTGCGTTGCACGCATCTTGTCGATCGGATAGCCCTCTCGCTGATGTGCCGCCAACATCACTTCGGCCAGCTCCTCGGTGCGGAATTCATGGCGGTCGTCGTACTTAATACGCCCGGGCACCGTGCGCCACGAGTTCGTGTACCAGCCGTTGGCCGAAGCACACTCCTGCGAGAAGGAGCGATCGACCCACTCCTTGCTCACGATGCGCTCGCCCTCCCACTCTCCGCCATGCAGATAAAGGCGACCGAAACGGGCCATATCGCGTGGAATGGACGAAAGACCTCCATAGGCCTTGGCGAAGCAATGCTCCTTGTCGTCGAGGTTCATCAGTGCATAGCGCTCCATGCCGATCGGCTGCCAAACCCACTCTTCGAGCAGCTCCGCGTAACGACGACCCGTAGCGCGCTCCAAGACTGCACCCAGGATGGCCGTTGCCATCGAGTTGTATTCGAACTCCGTACCGGGCTCTTTCTTGAACTTTTGTTGCGTGATTTGGCGCTGGATGTTACGTCCGTAGTGTAGACGCGCCATTCCGCTGAAGGGATTCGAGGCGTAGTTTTCCGAGAAGGCCAGTCCGGTGCGCATGTCGAGCAGATCCTCGATCGTCAGGCGTGCGAACTCGGGCGCTTTATCGCTTAGTTCGGGCCAATACTTTGTAACGGGATCCTCCACGGTGCCGATATAACCCTTGTCGAGGGCTATGCCCACCAGGAGCGAGGTGACGGACTTCGTGACCGAAAAGACAGTCGTATGCTGATCGGGGGCCACCATGCCGCGATAGTGCTCAAAAAGAATCGTATCGTTGCGCACCACTACGATACCCGCCGAGGGGTGCTTGCTGTCGAGCGTGTCGATCATCTGACGCAGGGTCAGCGGCTCCTCACAACGAGCCACCTTTAGACGGAGCGTATCGAGCACCGAAGACTCAGCTACGGCAAAGCGGAAGGGGCTCTCTGCGGCGTGGATCGTGTCGATCGGGAAGGTCTTGAAATCGTCAATACCCTCCGTTCCATACTTCACAAAACGGTAGGCGATGCAACTCTGCATCGACGCCATCAGGACCAGACCCAAAAACAGGTTACGAATCATGTTTCGCATCATCGCTTACGGGGTGATTGGTGGTGTTCTTGCGGTGATGACGTCCGCCTCGGTGGCGACGACGTCTATCGCGCGTACCGCGATTACCCTCGCCACGCCCCTCTCCATGATTATTATCGGCAGGTATTGTATCGGTCGTAGGGGCAGCTACTGAAGATGGCTCGCCCGCCGTGCGCGGCTTGTCGCCACGACCTCTGCGCGAACGCGACTTGCCACCGCGTCCTTTACGACCCTTGCCGCCCGAACGACGTCCATCCGAGGGGTTGTAGGCCGGGCCCTCCATTCCTTCAGGAAGTTCACGCTTGCGAACCTCGCGTTCGATGAACTTCTCGATTTGGTAGAACTTCGACTGCTCCTCCTCGTTGACGAAGGTGATGGCCGCACCCGTAGCCGCCGCGCGTGCCGTACGGCCGATGCGGTGGATGTAATCTTCAGGATCGTGCGGTACGTCGTAGTTGATGACGAGCGTAATATCCTCGATGTCGATACCGCGTGCCACAATATCCGTCGCCACAAGGATCTTCACCTTGCCGTTTTTATAGTTGAGCATCACCTCCTCACGCTTCGGCTGATCCAAGTCGGAGTGCATGGGTGCCACGTCAAGGTGCATGCGTTTGAGCGTGTGGGCCAACTCCTTAACCTTCTGCTTCGAGGAGGAGAAGATGAGCGCCTTCGAGTCGAAAGGCTCCTTGAAGAGCTCCTTCACGAGGTTGAGTTTCTGCGTTTCATAGCATACATAAGCCGACTGATCAATCGCCTCGTTGGGTTTCGAGATGGCGATATTCACCTCCACCGGATCGCGCAGAATCGTCTTTGCCAACTCCCGAATTTTCGGAGGCAAGGTAGCCGAAAAGAGCAGTGTCTGACGCTCTTTCGGCGTGTAGGAGATAATCTTCAAAATATCCTCCGAAAAACCCATATCAAGCATGCGGTCGGCCTCATCAAGGATCAAATAACTCACCTTCGACAGATCGATACCGCTATTTTGCAAGTGTGAGATCATGCGTCCCGGAGTGGCAATTACGACATCCGAGCCCATCAACATACCTCGCTTCTGCACATCCCAGCCTTTGCCGTCACCACCACCATAAACCACCGTTGTCGAGACAGGCAGGTAGTAGGAGAAACCCTGGAACTGCTGATCGATCTGTTGCGCCAATTCGCGCGTGGGGACAATGATGAGCGCTTTGACTACATTATCGGGATTTCCCTCCAGGAGCAGGCGATTCAACAAAGGCAACGTATAGGCTGCCGTCTTTCCTGTACCGGTTTGGGCGCAACCAATGATATCGTGACCCTCGAGGATAACGGGAATCGTATGCTCTTGCACCGGAGTCATCTCCTCAAAGTGCATATCCCAAAGACCGTCCAGGATCTCGTCCTCCAAATCTAACTCATCAAATCGCATAGCAGACGTTACTTAATCTCTTCACCGAAGAGGGTTGCCGAGGTACAACGAACAATGCGAACACGTACGTACTCACCCGCCTGATGACCGTTATTGTCGAAGACTACCATCTTATTTTGCGAGGTACGACCGCAAAGTTGGGCCTCGCTGCGACGCGAAGTACCCTCAACCAGCACCTCGAACTCCTTGCCCACATCACGGCGATAGCTCTCCAGACCCAGGTCGTTCTGCAGGGCGATGATCTCCTGCAGACGACGCGACTTCACCTCATCGGGTACATCGTCGCCCAAGTTGCGTTGTGCAAAGGTGCCCGGACGCTCCGAATATTTGAACATGAAGGCAAAATCGTAACCCACCTCACGCATGAGCGAGAGGGTATCTTGATGCTCCTCCTCCGTCTCGCCCGCAAAGCCGGCAATCAGGTCGGTCGTGATGGCGCAATCGGGCATATAGCGACGAATCGCTGCAATGCGATCCAGATACCATTCACGGGTATATTTGCGGTTCATGCGTTCAAGCATCGTGGTCGAGCCAGATTGCGCGGGCAGGTGAATCGAGCGGCAGATATTGGATTTCGAGGCCATCACTTCGAGCAGTTTATCGCTCATATCCTTCGGGTGAGAGGTGGCAAAGCGGACACGTAGCGCAGGCGAAATCTCGGCCACGCGACGCATCAACTCGGGAAAATCAACCTCCCCCCAGCAGTATGAATTGACATTCTGTCCCAGGAGCGTCACTTCGCGATAACCATTCTCGAAGAGCTGACGAGCCTCATTGAGAATCGTCTCAGCATCACGACTGCGCTCACGGCCACGCGTATAGGGGACCACGCAATACGAGCAGAAGTTGTTGCAACCGCGCATAATCGAGATGAAGGCACTCACGCCGTTCTTGTCGATGCGTACGGGAGCAATCTCAGCATAGGTCTCCTCGGTCGAGAGCAGAACGTTTACACCCTGCTGACCCGCCTCAGCGGCACGCAGCAGATTCGGTAGATCGCGATAAGCATCCGGACCGGCCACTACATCGACACCCGTCTCGGGCTTGAGCAGGGCCTCGTTCAGGCGCTCGGCCATACAGCCTACAATACCCACGATGAGGCTCGGCTTCTGTTTCTTGAGGCGACGCATCTCGGACAGGCGGCCCCAAATGCGCTGCTCGGCATTGTCACGGATCGAGCAGGTGTTAATCAGAATCACATCTGCCTCCGTTTGGATCTCGGTATAGCGATAGCCGTGCTGCTGCAGAATCGAAATGATCAGCTCCGAGTCACCAACATTCATTTGGCAACCATAGGTCTCGATAAAGAGTTTGCGTCCCTCACCCGTAAGCGGTCGAAGTTGATTGTATTGAATTGTACTCAATGTCTATCTGTTTTTAATCGTCCAATTTTACATTTCTTGCTACTCAGCCTGGAGAGCATCATCGTCGGGGAAAGGTTTAAAACCTTCACCGTAAGTATCATAAGCGTCGGTTACCACCAAGAAAGCTCTGGGGTCAAACTGTTTGATCTTTTGTTGTACCTGACGCACCTCTTTACGGCTGATGACCAAGAAAATCATCTCACGCTCGGCATCTGTATACATTCCTCGAGCTCGGATGTAGGTTGCACTACGCTCCAAATCTTCCAAGATAAAACGCTTCAGCTCCTCATGGTTGTCGGTTATAATAAACAGCAGTTTATCATACGAGGCACCATCGAGCACATAGGCCAACATGCGCGACGAGGCGTAGATGATCAATAACGAATAGATCGTCAAGAGCCATCCCGAAGGATCAGGTTCTCCGACAAAGAGGCCGAAACCGATCACCAATAGACCGGCCAACACCACAAAGCCGTCCGCATAGAACACGCCGGACGAGAACTTTATGCCACAATACTTGTTCAAAAGCATGGCTACGATATCCGTACCACCTGTCGTAGCCTGTTGACGTACTACGATACCCACACCGACACCAATCAGAATAGAGCCCAACAGGCCGGCCATCATCAGATCGTTCGACAGGTTGAGATTACCTCCCAGCAGCAACGCCGGATCGAGCGATTCTACCGCTTCACGCGAAGGATAGACCATGGTCGTAAGCAGGTTCATGAAGCCGGGCGTATAGGCCGCAGCGACAATCGTACGGGCACCGAACTTACCACCAAAAATCAAGACGGCCGCAATCATCAGCGGAATATCGAACATATAGCCAAAAGTACCCACCTGTATCGAAGGGAAAATATTGTGGAGCACGACGGCCAGACCGTAAACACCGCCCGGAACAAAATTATAGGGATTGATAAAAAGGACAAAAGCAGCACCCATAATACTGCATCCCAGGAAGATAAGCAGCCACGAACGAATCGTTTGCCATGCTGCTTTCACGGAAAATTGATGTTTCATATACCGAGATATTTGATGGATTGATTGTGTTATATACTTTGTTATATATTAGGGCAAATATACGATATTTCTGCGAAATCACGGGTAAGAGTGCACTTTTTTTCGTTTAATCCTACCTTCAAGCGCGTTTTTCCCATTTTTTTTGTATCTTTGTCGTATAATGTATATCAAAAAGCCATGATTTTAACTTATTATATCGTCATAACGCTCCTCATCATCGCCTACTTGCTTGGCTCAATTCCTAGCGCCGTATGGATCGGCAAGAGGTATTACGGAATCGACATTCGCGAACACGGCTCAAAAAATGCCGGCACGACCAATATGTTGCGTGTATTGGGTCGCCGTGCCGCCATTCCTGTTTTTGCCCTCGATTTCTTGAAAGGTTTTGTTGCTGTTACGATTATCGATTTGGTTAAATACGACGATATATTTGCATACGCCCCCAATGAAAACGGATTTTACATCCTGCGTTTTGCAGCCCTCTTCTGTGCCGTAATCGGCCATATATTCCCCATTTTTGCGGGATTTAGAGGTGGTAAAGGCGTGGCTACATTGGTGGGCGGTGTAGTAGCAGTCAATGCCCCGCTGGTACTGCTCTGCGCCGGTGTTTGGCTCATCGTTCTGATGGTAACGCACTATGTTTCGCTCGCCTCGATGATTGCCGGTATTTGTTATCCGATATTTACACTTACCTCTCCCAAGGTAGGCCATCTTCCTCCTTTTATCATCTTCTCGTTTGTGGTGGCTATCCTGTTGATCTACACCCACCGCAAAAATATCAAGCGTCTGAAAGAGGGTACCGAATCGAAGATTTATGTTTGGAAACCACGCAAGGTACGTGACCAGGAGGCTCAAGCTCTTGCTCAGACACCGGAAGAGGAGAGTCTAGAAGAGGCGATCGAAGAGCTCGTTGATGAGTTCAAAGAGGATAATCAACGTTAATTTTTACTCGATTTTTTCATTACAAGATAGACTTTATTCCCTATGCAAGACAACGTAATCAAAATCTTTGAGAACAGTTTTCGCGAGCATCGCGAAATGTCGGCTTTGACCGACTACTTCAAAGGGGAGACCTTCTCCTATTACGAACTGGCAAAGGAAATTGCCAAACTGCACTTATTGTTTAAAGAGGCAGGTATCAAACAGGGTGACAAGATTGCACTGATTGGACGTAACAACCCCCGTTGGTGTATTACCTGGTTAGCAACTGTGACTTATGGAGCTGTAATCGTTCCGATTCTTCAAGATTTTGCCCCCACTGATGTCATCCACATCATCAACCACTCGGAGAGCCGCTTGTTGTTCCTGGGTGATAATTTCTGGGACAACATCGAGGAGGATCAGATCGAGAAGATTGAGGCTGTATTCTCGCTCACCGATTTCCATGCCATCTTCGAGCGCAAAGGCGAGAAGCTGACCAACTTCCAGAAAGACATCAAGAAGGCCTACCGCAAAGCCTATCCGCGCGGATTCAACGTAGAAGATATCAAATATGTTGAAGTGGAGGACGACCAGCTGTTGTTGCTGAACTATACGTCGGGTACAACGGGTTATTCGAAGGGTGTTATGCTCACCTGTGAGAACCTCACGGGTAACGTCTTGATGGGCTTCGAGGCAACGAATCCCGAAACGGGCGAGCTCTACTTTCAGAAGGGCTTCCGCATTCTTTCGTTCCTGCCGCTGGCTCACGCCTTTGGTTGCGCCTTCGATTTCATTGCGGCCATGGCGCGCGGTATGCACGTGACGCTGCTGGGTAAAATGCCTTCGCCGAAGATTCTGATCGAGGCTCTGGGCAACGTTCGCCCGAATATAATCTTGGCCGTGCCCCTGATCTTGGACAAGATCTATCGCAAGCAGATTTTGCCCATGTTGGAGCAGGGGCCCATGTCGATTGCCATGAAGTTGCCCCTGATCAATACGGCCATCTATTCGGTGATTCGCAAGAAGCTGATGGATACCTTCGGTGGTGCCTGCGCCATCTTCATCGTGGGTGGTGCTCCGATGAACCAGGAGACTGAGGCCTTCCTGCGCAAGATCAACTTCCCGCTCACGGTAGGTTACGGTATGACCGAGTGCGGCCCGCTGATCAGCTTCACACCCGCCCCGGAGTACAAGTTGGGCTCGTGCGGTCGCTACATCTCGGCACGCTTGGAGTGTAAGATCGACTCAAACGATCCGGAGAAGGTTGCCGGTGAGATTTTGGTACGTGGAGGTCACGTCATGAAGGGCTACTACAAGAATCCCGCAGCCACCAAGAAGGTGCTCGAGAAGGATGGTTGGCTCCACACGGGCGACATGGGTACGATGGATGCCGATGGTACGCTCTATATCCGTGGTCGCTCGAAGACGATGATTCTCTCGGCTAACGGCCAGAATATCTATCCCGAGGAGATCGAGGACCAGCTCAACAATATGTATATGGTACTCGAGTCACTCGTATTGGATGCAGGTGGTGGTCGCCTGAAGGCCCTCGTGGTACCTGACTATGAGTTGGCCGAGAAGGAGGGTGTCAAGAAAGAGGATCTGCCCGAGATTATCCAGAACAACATGAAGGAGCTCAACCAGCAGTTGGCTGCTTATCAGCGTTTGGCTGAGGTGGTACTCTATCCCAAGGAGTTTGAGAAGACCCCGAAGCGTTCGATCAAGCGCTATCTGTACGATACGACGCTGCTCAACAAATAAAGTCGGCAGATGTTCGCATAAAAAGGTTGCTCCAAAAAAGGGCAACCTTTTTTATTTATAGCTGAATTTTATTACCTTTGTTTATTACTTATCTCTTTTTGGGGCTGGAAAGATGAAGATTGGAAAAAAATATGCGTTGGGCGAGAACTTACTCTATGCTTTGGTATGGGCCACCATTATCCTGGTGCCGATCCTCAATGCACAGATGCTCTCTGAGATGTATTTCGACACCAAGGAGGCATGGATCGTATGGCGACAGCTTATTCCCTTCTTTGCAATCTTCCTCATTCACAACACATTTATCGCTCCTCAATACCTATTGAGCGGACGATATGCCCTCTATCTATTGATCAATATCATCTTCGTAACGGTTGTTTTTATCATCATCTACCTTTACGAGATGAACATCGGCTACACAGCCGGCTATGGCTCATTCACAAACTACGAAATCTATTGGAATATCCTCTTTGCGCTCTTTATGAACGGCACAAACGGAGGCATTAAACTGCTCTACAAATCCCTAATTGATGAGGAGCAGATGCTCCGTTTGAAGGAGGAGAATTTGCGGGCAGAGATGGTATCACTCAAATACCAAATCAACCCTCATTTCTTCATGAACACGCTCAACAACATCCATGCGTTGATCGATATTGATCGTGAAGCTGCCAAATCGGCCGTCATTGATCTTTCGAAGATGATGCGTTATGTGCTTTATGATTCGGAACGTGAAACCATCTCGCTGACTCACGACTTGCAATTCATGAAGAACTATATCGAATTGATGCGCATCCGCTATTCAGAGGAGGTAACCATCACGATTGATTATCCACATGAGATGCCTGACAAAGTTGCCATTCCGCCCCTGTTGCTCATTGTTTTTGTCGAGAATGCCTTCAAGCACGGAGTGAGTTCCAACCAAAAATCCTTTATTCACATCTCGCTCTTCTATGCCGATGGAATCTTGACATCTATCATTAGCAACAGCCGAACCAATAAAGCGGAAGCCAATAGGCGCGCTGGTATCGGATTAGAAAATGTACGCAAACGCCTCGATCTGATCTATGGTCCGGAGGGCTACTCGCTCGATATCGTCGAGGAGACGCAACGTTATACCGTAAAACTCGTAATACCTACTCTCCATGCTTAGATGTATAGCCATTGATGACGAACCGTTGGCACTGCGCCAATTGGCAACCTATATTGCCAAGATTCCCTACCTGGAGTTGGTGGCAAGCTGCAAGAATGCGCTCGATGCCCAACAAATCATCACTAGCGAGGCGATTGATCTTATATTTGTTGATATCAACATGCCCGATCTGAATGGCGTGGATTTCGTTCGTTCAATGACTGGCAGTCGCCCCATGGTGATCTTCACAACAGCCTATTCGGAGTATGCGATCGAAGGGTTCCGTCTTGATGCAGTAGACTATCTGCTGAAGCCCTTTTCAATGGCCGACTTCAGCCGTGCAACAGCCAAAGCCAATGCACTATTCGAACTCAAGCAACAAGCACAACGCAACAGCGAATCGCCGACTCCATCCCTCGCGCCAACGGAGACCACCCCTGCGCCCCTCGAACAAGAGTTACCGCAACCGGTTGTTGGGAATGAAGAGCAGGAATTCATATCGGTCAAATCCGATTATAAGCTGTCGCTCATCCGCATCGACGAGATAGTCTACATTGAGAGTGAAGGTGAGTATGTGCGTATTCATCTTGCCGACGGGCAAAAGGTGACCACCCTCTACCGCATGAAAAACATGGAGGCCGAACTACCGTCGAGTCGTTTCATGCGTATTCATCGCTCTTACATCGTCAACTTGAAGGCGGTCCGCAGCTATATGCGTGGTCGAATCTACCTCAACGAAAAGGATTATCTTCCAATCGGCGAGAATTACAAAGAGGCTTTCCAACGCTACATCGGAAAAACGTATAAAAACCTATAACCCATGAAACACGAAGAGATCTACATGGCACCCGATCTGGAGGTGCTTGAAATTGCCGTTGAGCAAGGTTTTGCTGCCTCGCAGCTGGAGAGTCCCGAAGAGGAAGAGGGCGAATGGTAAACTAAAAACTAACCCAAAATCATGAAAAAGTGGCTTTTATTGGCAGTAGTCGGCCTCATGTCGGCCTGCTCGAAATCGGACATTGAGGAGGTGAACACCTCGATCGGCTCGGAGAGCCCGATTTTCTACGCCTCGCTGGAGGGTAGCGATGAAACGCGTACCTACCTGGACGAGAATGCCTACATGCGTTGGACGGCCGATGACCGTGTGACGATCTTTTTTGGCGAGAACTACAACCGCGAGTTTGCCTTTACGGGCAAAACGGGCGCTACGTCGGGCGGTTTTAAGCAAGTCTCGACCGACGATCCTTTCTACACGGCCGTCACCATGTCGGCTAACTACGCACTCTACCCCTATGCGGCTGATGTAGTGCTGGAGCCTGCAGGCTATCTGGAGTTTTCGTTCCCTGCCACGCAGTCCTATGCCGAGGATTCGTTTGGTCTGAATGCCAATACAATGGTGGCTGTGACGAAGACGGTGGATGATCGTTTCCTGCAGTTCAAGAATGTCTGCGGTTACCTTAAGTTGAACCTTTATGGCGCCAATGTCACGGTCAAGAGCATCACGCTGACGGGCAACAACGAGGAACCGTTGGCCGGTGCTGCGACGGTGACGCCGACCTATGGCGGTAATCCGACGATGGCGTGGGCCGCGAGTGGCACGACCACGAGCCTCACCCTCGATTGTGGCGATGACGTGAAGATTGGCGCGACCGAGGCCGAGGCTACTCCGTTCTGGCTGGTCGTTCCGCCGACGACCTTCACGAAGGGTTTTACGGTGACCATCACCGATACCGCGGGCAACACCTTCACCAAAAGCTCGACAAGCAAGCAGACCATCACGCGCAACATTAGCAAAAATATGCCTGCATTTGAGGTGGTTACGACCGTAAGCGATCCCTCATCGCCCGTGCCGAGCAACCAAATTTGGTACACCTCGACCGATGGGAAGATTGTTACGCCATATCGTGATAACTTTGGCGCCTATTTTGTATCAAATACTTACACAAATGGTAAGGGTGTTCTCACTTTTGATGGCGCCGTAACGACCATCGGGTGGACCGCTTTTTATGAGTGTACCTCGTTAGCCTCCATCATGATTCCCGAGGGTGTAACGAGTATTGGACAGGAAGCATTCCGCGATTGCCACTCACTAAACCAAGTTATTTTGCCATCGAGTTTGAATACTATTGGATATATGGCATTTGAGGATTGCGAATCTCTGAATTCAATCTATCTTCCTAAAAATCTCACGGAGATAGAAACATATGCATTTTCTTCTTGTGCATTAAAAACCATTACTCTACCAGAAAATTTGACATCTATTGACACTGGCGTCTTCGGGGGGTGTTCCTCGCTATCTTCAATTACGTTTTCAGGGAAATTGCTAGAGATTGGAGGTGAAGCTTTCAAAAATTGCACTGCATTACAATCAATCTCCTTTCCGGAGAGTTTAATAAGTATTGGTGGTGGTGCTTTTTATCAGTGTACATCGTTACAATCAATCTCTTTTCCAAAGAGTCTCACAAAAATTGGCGAGGGTGCTTTTGAATTTTGTACTTCATTGAAATCTATTATCCTTCCTACTGGCTTGACGACATTAGGTTCAGGTGCATTTGCTTATTGTGATGCTCTAACAGCAATAACTCTTCCACCCACATTAACCACCTATAGTGAGGTATGCTGTGGTTGCAGTTCTCTCATTTCGGTCAATCTTTCCCAAGGAATAAAAACAATTAGTGGCGGAGCGTTCGACGGTTGTTATAGTCTACAGAATGTCGTAATACCCGAGGGTGTAACGACGATAGGATCTCGGGCATTCAGATCTTGCAAGAGCCTTGCGAGCATCACGCTTCCTGAGGGTGTGACATCGATTGAAGAGATGGCATTCAAGAATTGCTCAAGCCTAAAGAGTGTCTATTGCAAGCCAACTACACCACCGAAAGGAGGTTCGTCTATGTTTTCCAACAACGCTTCCGGTCGCAAGATTTATGTACCAATGGGTACGGTTGCCACATACAGAACAGCTGAATATTGGAGGTCTTATGCATCCGATATAATTCTCGAGGAGTAATCGGGCCCACGACAAAAGAAAAAGCGAGGTGTTGAGCCTCGCTTTTTTTAATATAGGTGCGGAAAGGAATCGAGCGGGCGATACCCCGCCGCGGTGAGTTCGTACAGAAAGAGTTTCAGGCCGTTGGTGAGCAGCAGATAGCGTGCGCCGAGCACCGCGTTGTAGCGCGCCGCCTGGTCGAGCACCGATTGGTCGATCTTCACCTCCGGAGCCTTACATTCAGCCAAAAGCAACGGCTTTGTATCTCGGCCAATTACAACAACATCAGCCCTTTGCGGCTGCCCATTGAGTGGTACAGGATACTCCTCTACCACATTCAACAACGGCACCCCCAGCTCGCTAATCAACCATGCAACCAAATGGCGACGCACCCACTCCTCGGGGGTAAGCACCAACCATTGACGGCGTGTTTCGCTCCACACCAAACAGCCCTTGGCATCCTCCTTGAGACGAAGTTGGGGACGGGGAAAGATCAGTTTTGCAAACTCCTGCATCACGTATCGAAAAAAATAGCTATCTTTGTCGAAAGCAAAGATACAAAACTATGCGCATACTCACCACCCTTTTGGCTCTTTTTTCGTGTGGCTTGGTCGCCGCACAACCTTATAGCACCACCGAAGGTCGCGAACTGCCGCGTGGCGTTATCAACCCCTGCATCTCGGCCACTGATGCCGCAACAAACTCGGAGAGCCACCGTTATCGCAGTCCTATCCACACATGGAGTCAGGCGGGAAATCGTTTTTCAGCCGATTTCACCTCCACATTTGCCTGGACGAACCGCCAGGTGTTGCTGCATATCGAGAGTGCCTCCTGCGATTACGAATTGTGGATTAACGGTCAGCGAGCCGCCATCAACCGCGACGGCAACGCCCCCGCCGACTACAACATCACAAAACTCATCAAAGAGGGTCGCAACAATGCCGAGGTGATCCTTAACATTCCCTCGGACCTGGCCCCCATCGAGGGGTGGAAAAGCGACTCCACGACGCCGGCTTTGGGTCCTTGCTACCTCATATCCTCTCCCACGATGGGTGTGCGTGACTTCACCGTACGCACTGAGATCAACCCAGAAACACCTGAAGTGGCCACGACCGAGGTGGGCATCATCGTGAAAAGCTACGCTCTTAACCCGCGTAGCGTACGTATCTTCTATGAATTGGATGATCCGGCTGGTCGACAGATAGCGCACGGACAAACCGATTTAACCCTTGACATGCGTGGGGAAGATACGGTACGTTTTCTCGCTTCTGTACCCGACACGATGTTGTGGAGCACCACAAATCCGAAACACCACACCCTACGCATCCGTACTCAACGCGACGGACGTTTTTCGGAGTACCATCAATATGCACTCGGATTGCGTGCGGCCGAACTGAAAGAGGGTAAACTTTACATCAATGGCCAATCTGCAGCCCTACGCACCGAAAGTTGCGTACCCACCGCATCACCCGAAGTGTTGCAAAAGATCAAAAACCGCAACACCAACACAATCCTATTGGAGCCGGGAGCCGTAGCACCGCACCTCTATACGGTATGCGATACGTTGGGACTCTATGTCATTCCCCAGGCGCCGATTGACAGCCACATGGCCGGCACATCACGTCGCGTGGACGGCAATCCTTCGAACAATCCTGCTTGGATGCCCTTCTACCTGGAGCGCGTCGAGAACCTATACCATGCTACTAAACGCCACCCATCGGTAGTCGGTTTTTCGTATGCGATCCGTTCAGCCAACGGTATCTGCCTATACGAGAGCTATATACAACTTAAAAAGCATCAAGACGGCCGCCCGATCCTCTACCCCACTGCCGAAGGAGAGTGGAATACGGACCGTATTGAATAGATTTTGAGCATGTTAGCGCCCAAAAACATCCTTGCACAATTCTGCTTGGATGTTTTTTTTGCATTTTTTTTGAAAAATATTTGCACAAATAAACTTTTGTCCTTATCTTTGCATCGCAATTAGGAGGTAAAACTCCAAAAGCAAATGCCTCTTTAGCTCAGTTGGTAGAGCACGACACTCTTAATGTTGGGGTCCAGGGTTCGAGCCCCTGAGGGGGTACTTGAAGAGACTTTTCTGAAAAATCTGAAGAGTCTCTTTTCTTTTGCCCTCGTAACTCATTGGTTTGCAGGTATATTAAATCAAGCACCTTGTTGTAAGAGTTGGTTCGATATGATTTTCCATCAAAATCAAATTTTTCGGGGAACATCACACCAATAAGCTCTCGTTTGGCATCCAAACGACCCTCCTTAATCACGTGTGAAAGATTGTTAATCAATGACATAGCATACTTGATTTGTGGTTCGAAATCAGCACACTGAGGGTTTTTCAACATATCAAGTTTGGTTAAACACGCCTGTTTTTCTGCTAACACCCTCTGTTTCACTTCATTATATGTATCTGCATCAATTTTATCATCCAAAAACTTATTGGTCGCAGCAGTCAATCTTGCCTCGTGTTGTAAAATTTCTTCCTCCACTTTTGCTATCTGGCTTCGGGAAACTATCCTGCTTTCTCCCTGAATATCTCTTATTACTTCCCTGTATAGGCTAATTATGGCATAGTTTGGAATAAGGGCTGAAAGATAACGAGCGAAATCATCATTTGCCTTATCAGCCCTGCATCGTAGGTGCTTTGCATCCTTGCTGCAATGGTAGTAATAGTATTTACCTCCATTGCCTGTGCTTGCGCTACCTGTCATTGTTGCCCCACATTGCGGACAACGCAGATACTGACGCAGGAAAACATCAGGATGTGTTCGTTTGGTTAATTTGGGTCTATACTTTTTATCAACTATTGATTGTACCTTTTCGAATGTGTCCCTATCAATCAGTGGCTCGTGCAACCCCTTTACATAATGAGCAGGGATAACTCCAATTTTCTGGTCTTTGTATTCTGGCACATATATCTCTCCTACATAAAATCTGTTACGGAGCATTTTTAGGAAAGAATTCTTGTGTATGTAGTGCCCTCGGCGAGCAAATAGTTTCTGTATGTAACATGGAGTATAAACACCTTTTGCCACCTCGGCAAACATCTCTCTGATGATAGGGGCTTTCTCCTTATCTATCTCAACATACTTATGCTCATCATCTATTTGTCGGTTAATATAACCTCTTGGGGCTTTGTATGTACATTTACCCTTCTCTAATGATGCGTGGATACCCTCTTTGGTTCTACGGGAAATTTTTGTATCCTCTGATTGTGCCATTGAAATATATAGGGAGAGCATAGTGATGTAGTCAGATGCATTGAAATCAATGTTTTGTTCCACGCTATTCACCTCAATACCTAACTTCTCAAAATAATCCAGATTGATTAAAGCCTCTTTAAGATTACGTGAATATCTATCCCAGCGATAGACCAATACATAATCAATCTCGTGCTTATGTGCCTTGCAGAATTTCATCAAAGCTTGAAACTCAGTTCTCTTCTTAAAACCTGACTTTGCAGATTTATCCTCTTTATATACTGCTACTACGTTGTAGTGCTTCATCTCACAATAACGGCGGAGATAGTCCTCCTGCCAATTGAGAGAACTGCCTTTTTCCTGCTCCTCTGTTGAAACACGGCAATACAGAATTACATTTTTAATTTCCATAACTATCTCCAATTGTTTTATTATCTTCATTATTAAGTGCCTTCAATGCGATGTTTGCAACGGCATATAAATATTCTCTTACTTCTTTTACTTGGCTATCATCGAGCCTTAATCCATTGTCTTTTAGAATGTTTTTGCATACTTCGATACTAAGCATACATATTAAAAATTATTCTCTTATTTGCTTTTCGCCTCTTTTACCTTGAAATGATAAGGAAAAGACTTCTGGTCGGCAGGGGTGTGCGTGGAACCCTTGTGCTATGTGCACAATTATCCTGTGGTTACATATTATTAAAATTTAAATTGATTTAGGGGAAAGACATCAGTTCGTGTTAAGAACTGAAGTAAAGCAAATATACAAATCTTTTATGAGAATTCCAAATTCTATAAAAAATGTACTTCAATATCTGCAAAACTCCGAATTGAATTATATTAGCATGAATGCTTATTTATCTAATCGTTATTAGCAAACGGGCTTATTGGAGAATTATATCCATTCCATATAAGTTTAGATTGCGTTTTATGAGTACCCCTCTATGTAGAAGGTGGTGGGTAGAGGGGTGTTTTAATAGGTGTCCCCGCAATTTGAATTTTTATGAAGGGGTACGCAAATAGCATATACCCCATATCTGTTGTGTAAAAATTTTTTTGTCCCAAATTTTCGGTTTCAAAAATCGACCACTATATTCCAAACTCCTTCTTAACTCGCTGTACGGTCGATACCGATACACCACATATTGCAGCCGTATCACGGATACTTTTGCCCGCCTTCAATGAGCGAATGACCTTGCCGTACTCCTCTTGCTTGCGCTCTCTGCTCTTTATCGAGCCGAGCTTGCGACCCATCTTTATACCTTTTACCTTTGCCAACTCTCGACCCGAATTCAATCGGTAACGAATGCTATCACGCTCTATCTCGGCAAAGCTACTCAATACAGCAGTAATCATCTTGGCAATGGGATTGGGTTGTCCATCGGCATTGAGGGTACAGAGCGGCAAATTTTGGATATAGACATTCACACCCGCCTTCGTCAGCTCGTCAATGGTATTTACAACAATCTTTGTCGAGCGTCCCAAACGACTGATTTCAGAAACGCATAGTGTGCCAATGCGGTTCTCGATGCAAAACTCTATGCACTCAGTGAGGACGGGGCGGTTCTCCTTCGCTCCGCTCATCTTCTCCTCGTATGTTGCTACCAGCTCCATTTCGTTGATGGCGATATGTCGCTTCAAATCCTCTACCTGACGCTCGGTATTTTGTCTGTCACTCTCACTGCTCACACGAGCATAAATCACTGCCGTTGCCATATTTGTCGTATCAATTTAGTGTATTCGTTTGGTATCCCTTTTTGATATGTGTTAAGCGGGATTGCTATACTCTGCCTGTACTCGTTCCTTGTATTGGTCACATCGCTCGACCATACCATCTATAACCGCTACGAGATTGTCGCAATAGACCATTTCTTCAACTCTATTGTCTGCCAATCGTACCTCGAATAAGTCGAGCGCATCGTTGTAGATAACCTCAACCCTGCCCTTGTAGAGAAAGCCATCGACTTCAAACGCCAACCCACTATCATCAGGCAGTGCTGTGGGGTGATGAAAACCCCACGAAAACACCACCATCAACTGACTGCGAAGTATCGCTATAATGTACTCTGCCATAGATTTAGAATACTTGGATTAGATTCTCGTAGCGCAATGAGCGGTAACCACCCTTTTCTACATCCCAATACTTGATGGTGTTCACTTGGTCACCGCTCAAGCCCCTGCCGTTCTGTGTAGCTTTCATCAGCTGACCATTGCAAGAGCCCCAAGCCTCACGAATTTCGCCCGTGCTCTGCTTCTTGTAGAGGAAGTGTGCCACGCCATTCTTCAACTTCTCCTTAAGCAAGTCAATCATCTGCGCCTTAACCACGCCCATCGCCGCACTACCTGTACGAGCAAAAATAACATTAGCACGATGTGCTGTCATTGAGTTTACTACAACCATTGTCTCCATATCTGTATGATTTTTTATTACATCTAAACTTTTTAATAACTTCTTCTAATCTGCTTTGGTTCACCCCAACCATTCAGGCGATATACCTCACGTACAGCCTCCTCGTACGAATATACATCCTTAACAAACGATGCCATCGTTCCTGTCTCAGATACCATCGTGTACAGCCAAATCCCCCACAGATTATAGTGGCGACCAAACTTGTATTTTCCAACTTCTACCTTCATAGTTTATCATCCTTTTGTATTACAAATATAATACAAATAAATTATATAAACAAATATTCAACTCGATTTTATAATAAAATCATATAATTTTTATGATATTTTTATGGCTATATAATAATTGTTTTGTATTTTTACTGAAAATATGGACTAATATGAACGGATTAGAGCTTGAAAAGACCTATTTTGAGGAGCACGCTATGGAGATGCTTACTGCGGCCAATATGACAAAGGCTCAGTTTGCAAGGGCTATGGATATACTACCCCAAAATATCAATAAACTTATTTCAACCAAGAATGTGCTAATGCTCATTAAGGTATCTACGGTATTGGATATTCCCATCCAAGTATTGATATATGGAGAGCAGGAGGATGAGCCTCAGACTGATTTGCACGGTTGCATCTATATAAACAATGTACCTCACATTTTCAATAATAGAGAAGAGTTGGATGAACTACTAAAACAGGAGTAAGTTCATGAATTGCGCATTTTGAGTAAGAAGCATTTAGATTATCCAAACAACAATTGATACTATGAAAAACATCCCCTATAACGAAATATGGTACACTACACGTAATCATGATGTTCTCAAGAGTTTTGATATGTATGTATTTGGCTCACAACTTTTATCTAATACATATGAGAAAGGAATGGGGGTATTACGATTTAACACAGATTTAACTATTATAGGGGAATCTGCATTTTCTCTATGTAATGAATTAGTGACAGTGGAGCTACCCGACTCTATTACTAAAATTGATGTAGGAGCATTCTCCGCTTGTGAGAATTTGAAAGAATTTAAAGTGCCAGATAGTGTCAAGGAGATAGGAGAATGCGCTTTTGGGCTATGTGTAAACTTGGAAAAATTCAGTGGTAAGTTTGCGTCAATAGATGGATTGTGCCTTATTGTCAATGGTATTCTTAATCAGTTTGCCCTTGGATGTGGTTTGAAAGAATATACTATTCCAAACGATGTTAGAGAGATTGGATGGAGTGCGTTTTCAGATAGTGAGTTAACTAAAATTAATTTGCATGAAAATATAATTAAGATTTGTCATAGTGCATTTTGTGGTTGTCAAAATTTAACATATATCAATATTCCTAATAGTATTACAACCATTGCGGATGTCGCTTTCCAAGATTGTATTAACCTCAAAAATATATTTATTCCTAAGACGGTTACCAATTTAGGAAGCGAGATATTTGAAGGTTGCAATAACATTTTGGTGAAATATGAGGATGAAAGTATTAAGATTTCAAAGGACAAGGGATTAAAACAACTTTTGGAAGAATACGTTGCTTTACAGAAAGATGTACCTAATGGTTGGATATATTCTGGTGATAAAACAGCAAAAATAATACATGTTCCCTATGGCGTTACATTGGTAAAATCAGAAGCATTTGAGGGTTGTGATAATGTTGAAGTTATACATTTACCACAAACCATTGAAGAAATAGAGGACGGAGCATTTACAGATTTGGACAACTTGTATCGCTTCGAGAGCGATTATGCCTCTCCTGATGGGAAATGTTTAATTATCAAAAATACCTTAGTTGGTTTTGCGGCAAAAGACATTGAGGAATATGAGCTCCCAACAGGCTTTGCGAAGGTCGCTCCCATGGTTTTCTATAACAAAGAACAAATAAAAACAATCATCATCCCCGAAGGCGTTCTTTCTATAGGGGATGAAGCTTTTATGGGGTGCCTTAATCTATACCATATAAAGCTACCTTCGAGTCTTAATTTTATTGGTTACAAAACCTTTGCTGACTGCATCTCTCTAAGGAAGATAGTTGTACCTAATAGCGTTAAAGTAATTTGTGGTAATAATTTTCAAGGTTGCGAACATTTAGAAGAAGTAACATTATCTGACAACTTAATAGCCCCTAACGAAAGTCTCTTTGGCGGATGTAATAATCTAAAAAAACTTAAATGTAAATTTGGTTCAAAGGATGGCAGATGTTGTATTATCAATGGTGTATTAACAGACTATTTTGGTACACGCTCAATATCCGAATATGTTATTCCGAATGAGGTTGAAAGTATAGCAAAATTTGCATTCCGCCATGATGAGCACTTGCAAAAAATAATTATACCCGCCTCTGTTACCCAAATTGATGATAATGCATTTTTCTCATGTAGTAAATTAAAATATGTAGAATTTGAAACAATAACCCCACCAATATTTGGTGAAAACATATTTTCCCAAACTGCATTACTTGCGATTTATGTTCCTGACGAAGCTATTTCTGTATATGAAAAAGTATTTAAGAAAACTAAAGCCAACGCATGTGTTGTTGCAAAATCAAAAAGCAATAATTGGCTGAAAGAAGTTGCTTTTGGAGATGCATACAATAATGAAATATCAATGGAGGCTTTATGGAGTATTGGTGTTTGTTGCTACAAAGAAAGAAAAACAAAAGAGGCTTATGCTATTTTCGAGAAATTAATTGCTCGAGGGGAAAGCGATAGCTACCCTTACTCGATACTCATTGAGGCATATCGTAATCGTCAAGACATAGAAAACGAGAAAAGAATTCTTACTATGGCTTTAAAGAATCTGCCTAATAGAGGCAATTCTCACCACGAATACCAAAAACGCTTAAACACTTTATCTGCCAAAACTCAAGAATACAAATTACCCACAATTGCAGAGATTCCCCAAATTTCCATTAAGCATGGTGAATTATATGAAGAGGAACTATTTAAATTGCCTGAGTTTAATTTTTACACAGAGGGAAGTGGATTGCCTATCAGTTGGTATGAACGAGAAATCGTAATGCAACCAATCGGAGATATAATAGACTACTTTAAAGAGCTTATCCATGAAGCAGAGTTAGCAACAAGCATTAAAGATTATCAAAAAGCAGCTTTCATATATGAGCAAATAATTGCTGAAAAATATTGGAAACCAGCCCCGTATGACAAATTGATATTAATATATTCCCGAGCAATGTTATTGGATGACGAAATTAGAGTTCTCAAATTAAGTATAGACCATTTTACTAAACTTAGAGCAAAACGACATCAGTATATTATGGCATTAGCGGAAAAATATAATGCTCTTGATTATATCGAAAAGAAAAAGAAAACAACGGGGCGAATAAATTATTATTATGGATGGAAAGGAGATATTTGTCTATATGATTCATATCCTGCAATTGATAAATGGATAAAAAGACTCGAAAAGAAATTAAAGCAGTAAATAACGCCTAAACATTAATATTATGAAAGAACTAAGATGCCCAAAATGTGGCACATCATTTACTATAGATGAAGCAGACTATGCTTCTATTCTAACTCAAGTCAGAAATGTAGAATTTGAAGAGGAGCTACAAAGAAGAACAGAAGAGGTTAATGCTCAACATGAAGTTGAGTTGGAGATAATTAAAGCCAAAAGCGATAAAGAATATGCCAATAAACTTGCGGAGAAAGCCCTCGAATCAAGTAAAAAGGACAATGAGATAGCAAAGCTCAATGAGCAAATCAACTCTTTAACTCTAACAAAGGATTTAGAGATTAAGAGTGAATTGGCAAAGAAAGATGCCGAGATTGCGAAATTGCATGAGCAGATTAATAACATTGCCCAAAGCAAGGAGTTAGAGTTTAGAAATGAGTTAGCACAAAAAGAAGAACAGATTTCTAAACTTAAAATAGACTTAACAGAAGCTGATGCCCATCTTAAGCTTGCGATTTTAGAAGAACAAAATCGTTCGAAGGAAGCAATAACTAATAAGGAAGCTGAAATTATTGAGTTGCGTAATATGGTTAAAACGGCTAAGAATGAAGCAATTATTAGCGAAAATAACCTTAAGGATAAACACAAGGCAGAACTTCGAATAGCACAAGAACAGATAGAGTTTTATAGAGATTTAAAGAGTCGCATGTCTACCAAGATGGTCGGTGAAACATTAGAGGAGCACTGCCAAGTTGAATTTGAGCGTATGTTGCGTCCTCATTTGCCATTTGCGTATTTTGAGAAAGACAATGATGCGAGAGGAGGCAGTAAGGGGGATTTCATTTTTAGAGATTTTGATGACGGCGTAGAGTATGTATCTATAATGTTTGAAATGAAAAATGAATCTGATACAACTGCTACCAAACACAAAAATGAGGACTTTTTCAAGAAACTTGATGATGACAGGAAAGCTAAAAATTGCGAATATGCAGTTTTAGTATCGCTATTGGAAGCTAATAGCGAGTTATATAATACAGGAATTGTTGATGTATCACATCGTTATGATAAGATGTATGTTGTACGCCCACAATTTTTCGTTCCTTTAATAACATTGCTTGTCAAAGCATCAAGAAAGAGTATTGAATACAAACGAGCGTTAGCAGTAGCCCAGAATCAGTCTGTTGATATAACAAATTTTGAAGAACGCCTGGCAGATTTTAAGGATAAGTTTGGTAGGAATTATCGTTTAGCAAGTGAGAAATTTCAGGTTGCAATCAAAGAGATTGACAACTCAATTGCTCATTTGCAAAAAATTAAGGATGCATTAATTGGTTCAGAGAATAATCTTCGTTTAGCAAATGACAAAGCAGAGGATTTGACAATTCGCAAATTAACTCATAAAAATCCGACAATGTCTCAAAAGTTCAAAGAAGAGAGAATGAGGAAAAGTGGAGATTATGAGATATTAGAAGATTGATGAGTGATTTTTAAAATTAACATGTCACAAACTATGTATAACGCTAATAAACTGTATGCGAACATTATTCCGCTATATCACATACATAGAGATAGTGCGTCATCTAATCACGCTATATTGAATTCGGAGAGGAGATGGGAGCAGTTTATTCCTACTAATTTCATATATGCATTTTTTACATTTAATACATTATATAATGTAGATTGGGAGCAGAGTTTAAAAATTGGACACAAGTGGATAATTCTAAATAATAGAGGAGACCTATATGAGTTCGATAAAATCGAACAATATATTAACTTTTGTTGCAAGGAAGAAGAATTTCTTAAAATATATAAAGATTTTTTTAGAAAATATGTAACACATCGTTATCCATCATGTCAAGTTTTATCAGAACTACACAAAATACAGGTTGATAAACCTCTTTCTAATGGAAGGATACGGAAGAAGAGTATAGTTTCTTCTTTTCTCGATGCTTGTCATAATTTTCTAGAATACGACAATTTTGATAAACATTTTATAAAAGAAGTAGCAAGGTTCGTATATTATATTCGATGTAATCTTTTTCATGGCGTAAAAACTATGGACATGCTTAACGACTCAGCTCAACAAATAAGATTAGAAATATATACATTGTTCATTATAGCCATAAACCAAATGGTATTTTCTTACATTGAATACCTAAATGGGTGTGATATTAACAAAAGTTTCTCGGCACTAATTGATGTGCTGAAGTGGAAGAATTGTGAGCTGTAAAAGCATAAACTTGAAGAGAAAATAATTTGTAAAATTATCATCTTTTGGTGATAAAAATGAAAGATAAAACAGCGTATAAAGCATTGGAAAGTATTGCCGAGGATATATCTCTATCAAGGCTTGCAAAGAGCATTGGTAAAGATAAGAGCTGGCTATATCACAAACTGAAGAATGATATTGTCAATGGAGTTGAATATCGTTTCAATGTTTCTGAGTATGCTTTATTGGCAGAGCGACTTCACAAACTTGCAGAGGATATACATAGATGTGCAGAAGAGTTGGATAGCGTAGTACAAGATGCCAACCGAACAGCAGGAAGGTATTATACAAATGAGAATGTATTTGAATATCCATTATTCAAAGAGTGGCTCAAACTTATACCTGAATTGGAGAGAACAACCATATTAGAACCTTTTGCAGGAGAATGTTCCATACCAAAAATGCTTGAACAATATGGTTTTAAGTGGAAATGTTACGATATTGAAGGAGGAGATAATGTTGTTAAGAGAGATACAATAAGCAATTTCCCGAAAAATCATAGAGTTTGTATCACCAACCCTCCATATCTTGCGAAAAACTCTGCCACAAGACGAGGGTTGCAATACCCTGATTGTGAGTTTGACAACATTTATAAGTATTGTTTGAAGCTGATGTTGGATAATTGTCAGTATGTTGCTGCTATTATACCTGATAGTTTTATTCAATCAGGATTGTTTACCGATAGATTATATGGGGTTATATCTCTTCCTGAAAAGGTTTTTGAGGATACAGAGTACCCCGTTTGCCTTGCGATGTTTTCTCCAAAGAAGAGTGCCGATTTTGCGATATGGCGTGGAGATACCTTTTTAGGTAGTTATAGAGAGCTATCTAAAACTGCACTTTTGGAGTATCGAGATGAGCGATGGGTGTTTAACGATGAGAATGGTAGTATTGGAGTAATATGCGCTGACGGCAACAAGAGTCGTATCCGATTTGTCAAGGGTGAGGAGATAGACAGCGAGATTAAGGAGAGTAGTAGATTTTTGGTGCGAGTATCAGGATTGCCTGATGATATAGACCGAGATACATTCATCGAGCGTTGCAACACCATCTTGGAGCAATACCGAGAAATCACAAAGGATATTTTCCTCAACTCATTCAAAGGATTGAGAAGTGACGGAATGTATAGAAAGAGAATCCCGTTTAAGGTGATACGTTTGATATTGACTTATGCGTTGGAGCGGATGATAGTCTGATAATTCTTTGAATAATACGAATACTAAAAACGGCAGACTCTCAAAAGGGTCTGCCGATTTTTCTGAATACACCGACAACTTGAATACACCCTAAATTAAAATTCCGAGTAAAATAGTTATCTCTATTAGAAGGTTTCTCAGGATTGTCTTAATTGATTTAGGGTTATTATCAATCTTCTCTGCCAGTATGCGAAAAGGTTTCATTACCTTACTGATGTGAGTCTTGGGGGATAGGTGCTGGCGCAACAATGCCTCAACTTTAACTAAATCCCCACCGCAATGCTCCAGCAACAAAAGGTTTTTCAATTCAGAAAGGCTATGTCCAGTAGTAGCATCCCCAACCTCAACCAGTGCCTTATCCAACATAGACCAAATTGGATTAGCATCAGAGTCGAGCACTGAGTTAAGAGATGTATCAGGGATGTTTAATGCTCGTCTTAGTTGCTCCTTAGCGTTGAGGTTTAATTCAAATCGTACCTTATCCTTAAAGTAATCTTGCAACTTTTCCCTATCCGCTACGGTGTCCATAAATTTTCGGTTACTGGCACGTTGCAACTCAGCCTCCTTGTCATAAATGGTTAGACGCTGCTTGTAGGATTTGGTAACGACATTCTTTTCAATGATTAGGTTGTCATTGATATTACGAGTAAGATATTTCTTGAAATTACATACACTTGCTCGTATAGCAGAAGATAATTCATTGCAGTTGGGATAATGAATATCTAATGCAACATCAGCCTTGACCACTTCGGCATCAGTCAAAATTTTATCAATATCTAAATTACAAAATCCTAATTGATTGATATGGTCTAAACATATATGAATGTTATTCTGATTAATTAGTTGAGGGTAATCATCTCCGAGAATTTTACCAGTAAATTCTATTACTAATTCTCTTTCTATACAATCAATTTCTACATATAAAAGATATGGATTAGTAATAGTAATTTTATATTCAGAAATACATCCATCTCTTAATATACATTTGAACTTAGAATAATCGAGTATCTCTACATAATCAATTTGAGATACAATTTTTAATTTATCAAATTTTATCACTTCTTCATATTTTTATTCTTTTTATTATTTATAATACTCCCCAGAAAACAAAAAACTTAACCTTGATAAGTGGTTATAACTTGACTTTTTCTACATCCTATATATAATTATATGGGAATAGAATTATAAAGTCAATGAAAAGTTGGTTGAGATGTGTCCTTATTGTAAATTTCGGGGTTAGGAATAAGATACCTAAGATTCCAAATGCGCATCAAATCATCTTGAAATTCTTTCGAAAACAGAACATCAAGGGGTACAGAAGCGAGAATCGAAAGATTCTCGCTTTTTGTTTTATTGTCTCAAATGGCAGTTGGTAGTAGAGCATATGACGCTCCGACGCAATATAGGCGGTTGATGTTTTGGGTGCAAGTTCCCTACGTCACCGACTATATGGCATCTGCCGTTGTCAATATACCACCAACCGAGCACCACCCCATGGTGCTACTCACAAAATGCAGGTTGCATGGATGTAATACGCTATTTTTCGCCTATTATTGACAAACGTATGTCAAAAGTGGTACGTGTATCCACTTTTTTTGTAGTCGCAGGCACTTTTACCCGTTTTGAGCATATACTCTCTACAAAATTTCTTATTTTTGTAGAAAATAGACCCTTTGGAATTGCAACGAAAAGCTATGGATCAGCCGAAAATTGAGCGTGTGCTGCGTCTGATGAAGATGATGACGGGCAACAACAACTACACCGTGGAGGATATGGCCGAGCGACTCGGTATCTCCTATCGGTCGGTGTATCGTTACATCGAGACCTTTAAGGAGGCCGGATTCGTTGTGCAACGCAAAGAGGGCGGCATCTATAAACTCGGTAAGGAGAGCCGCTACTTCAAGGATATCTCGCAGCTCATCCACTTTACCGATGAGGAGGCTCACATGGTCAACCAACTCATCGAGGGTCTGGACAATACCAATATGCTCAAGCAGAACCTCCGCAAAAAACTCACGGCTATCTATAACTGCACTTCGCTTGCCGATAGTGTGGTCGAAGGCAAGAACGCAATTAATGTCAATCGCGTAATAGAGGCCATCAACGACCAAAAACAGGTCATTCTTCGCAGCTATGCATCATCACATACGGGCGTAGTTCGCGACCGCCTGGTTGAGCCGTTTGGTTTTACGACCAACTATGTGCAGATCTGGTGTTATGAGCCGGAATCGGGACTCAACAAACTCTTTAATGCGGCCCGTGTAGGAGCAGTAGAGGTGCTGAACGATGATTGGAAGTTTGCCGACAAACATCACGAAGGCTACATCGACATCTTCCGCATTACGGGCTTTGAGCAGAAATGCGTGCAGCTGGAGTTGGGCGTAATGGCGCACAACCTCTTGATCGAAGAGTATCCGTTGGCAACTCGCGACCTCACACCGATCGACGACTCACATTGGCTACTCGACACGATGGTCTGCAACTATGTCGGCATTGGTCGTTTCGTAATGGGACTCTCGGAGGATATCAAGATACTCACTCCCGAGTTCAATGAATATATAGAGACTACAATTAATCGCTTACATAGCAATTATCATCGTTAGAATTGTCATTGACAGAAATTGACAATTTAGGCTCATACCTTTGTCCCTGCGATCAGATGGTTGCAGGGATTTTTGTTTACATAGTCTAATTTAACAAAAATATATCCATTGACAGAAATTGACAATTCGCACCAGTACCTTTGCAGTATGAAAACAACTAAAAACAATACAATTATGGAACACAACACTATTGACAAGCATTTGGGCAATTTCAACATTGCGGGTTTTACATTTTGGGATGGATATGAGGCATTTGGAGATCTTAAAGTCGGCACTTCCTTGCATCTGGTACGAGAGGCGGATAACAAGTTCGATCCTTATGCGGTGGCTATTTACTATAAGGATACCAAGCTTGGTTTCATTCCTCGTGGCGAGAATCAGCTGGTAGCGCAGTTTATGGATCTTGGCTACAATATGATCTTTGATCTCCGCGTGCAGCGTATCTGTCCAGACGCACACCCAGAAAAGCAAGTGGGGGTAATGCTCCGTCTTAAGGAGGCAAATAAGGTGTTTAATAAATAATATGTAGGAGGCATAGATTATGGAGACAAAGAAAACGCAGGTTTACAACCTTATTATTTTGGACAAGAGCGGATCAATGGAGAGTATCCGTAAGGCTGCCATTGATGGCTACAACGAGACTCTTGGCTCAATTAAGGCAGCTCAGCTCAAGCATCTCGACACACAGGAACACTTCATTTCGCTAGCTGCATTTTGTGGTTGCGGTGTAGATATGATCTACGATTGCACTCCTATTAAGGATGCGGAAAAACTCACAAAGGCGAAGTATGATCCATGCTGCTGCACTCCTCTCTATGATGCGATCGGCAGATGTATTAAGGCATTGGCAAAGAAGACCGACAAAATTGAGGATGCCGCTGTGCTAGTTACTATCATTACAGATGGTGAGGAGAATGCCTCAGTAGAGTGGACTGGCCCAGCCATTAAGAGACTTATCGACGAGCGCAAGGAAGAGGGATGGATGTTCTCCTATATCGGTGCGGACCACGATGTAGAGAGCGTTGCAGCAAGCATCTCTATTACCAACACTGTTGTATGGACCAAAACGACCGAAGGAACAGAGGCTGTGATCTGTAATGAGAATGAGGCTCGTGAGCGATTCTACGATAAGATGGATGCATGCTGCGCACCTTGTGCAAGCGTACATGAGAGAAAGCGAATGCGCAAACAATTTTCGGAAGAGTATTATAAAAAGTAAAAGTTATGAATTTAGATATCACATTATCAATTACCAAGAAGCAGGAGGCGCAGCACAACACCTTTCTGCTTAGGTGGAATCCCGCAATATCGTCATACACCATGGATCATCTTGATGATGATATGTCAGAGTGGGCGGATAGCCGTTGGTGGGATGACGACTTTGATTGGAGCGTCTATGAGTGGCAGAAGGCTCGAAAGGGCGATCGTTTCTTTATGGTGCGTGTAGGAGAGGGCAATACGGGTATTTTTGCTGCGGGCCGCTTTACATCCGAGCCATATAAAAGCGAGGATTGGTCTGGCAAAGGTCGCGAGGTCTATTATATGAAGATGGAGTTTGAGGCGGTATTCCACCCGGAGCGTTCGGAGATTATCTCTACTGAGGATCTGGAGCGAGAGTTACCACATCTCGATTGGCGCAAAGGACATTCTGGCCAGCTGCTTGAAAAGGAGGATGCAGTTCGCCTGGAGCTGATGTGGCGCGATTTCGTGGGCCGCAATAAGACAATGTTCCTACCTCGCGCTCTGAAGAATGAGGACTACGACTCTCGTTCAGACATAGACAAGGCTATCGAGTTTGCCTCAAAGGCGCACGCTGCAGACTACGACCTCGATGGCAACCCAACCATCCTGCACCCGCTGGCGGTAGGTATGATGGGCCAAAACGACACCGAACGTATCGTAGGCTTTCTACACGACGTGGTCGAAGACACGAAATACGACTTTGATGACTTGATCGACATCGGATTCTCGTCAGAAGTTATAGCCGCTTTGCGCCTCTTGACCCATGACAAGCGAACTCCATATATGGAGTATGTGGCACAGATCTGCAAATCAAACAACCGAACCGCCATTCATGTAAAAATGAATGATCTGCGCCACAACCTGGCTCGTGGCAAGGCTGGTGGACATATGCGTTGTGTCGAGAAGCATACCATAGCCCTACAGTATATGGAGGATTATCTCCTACAACATAGCCTCACAGATTAGTAACATGTCAAGCTATCGCCGCTTTCGTACTTTTCTGCAAGAGCAACATTGCGAAGAGGCCTTTGACCGAGCCTTCTATCACCACAACGGTTTCATCTCGCTAGATGAGTCGTTGTGGCAAGCCGGTGAAGCGGCTTATATCCTCGCACAGGCCTTCGACTGGCGAAAAACTCCCGAAGGCCGAGCATTTTGGGTGGAGATTGATAGAAAATGGCACGCTTGGCGAAAAAGCAGCATCTTATAGCTGACCAATGGTGGATGTTGCACTTCGGCCATGAAGATCATCAGACACACGATGCCGTGCAAGTTGACAAAAAAAACCGCGTCAGAGATCATCTGACGCGGTTTCCAGTACTCGGAACGGGAATCGAACCCGTACGGCCATTACTGGCCACAGGATTTTAAGTCCGGCGTGTCTACCTATTCCACCATCCGAGCAACCCTGTTTGCTGTTCAGCGACGCAAAATTAGTAAAAAAAATTAATTCGTGCAACTTTCGATATGCTCCTTGATCCGTTCATCATCATCAGGGCGAAACCAATGCACCTCCTGATCACGCCTAAACCAGGTCAGTTGACGTTTGGCATAACGGCGCGAGTTGCGCTGAATGAGGGCCACAGCCTCGTCGTGCGTGATCGTACCATCAAAATAGTCAAAGAGTTCCTTATACCCCACCGTCTGTAGGGCATTGAGCCGTCGATGAGGAAGCATCGCACGAGCCTCGGCCTCCAACCCCTCCCCCATCATCAACTCCACACGGCGGTCGATGCGGGCGTATAACTCCTCACGAGGCAGATCGACGCCAATCTTAAGGATGCGGAAAGGCCGCTGTCGACGTTCGCCGGTACGCAACGACGAATAGGGCTGTCCCGTCTGCAAGCAAACCTCCAAAGCACGTAGCACGCGTGCGGGATTTTGGCGATCCACCTGCTCGTAATAGCTCGGATCGAGTTGTTGAAGTTCCTCGCATAGTGGCTCCAACCCCTCCGTCTGCAAACGACGAGTCAACTCCTCGCGAAGCTTTTCATCAGCTTCGGGCAATTCATCCATCCCCTCACACAAGGCGCGAACATATAGTCCTGATCCACCAACGGCTATTACCGTATCGTGTTGTTGAAACAGTTCATCCAATCGTGCAAGTGCCATCACCTCATACGAGCCGCAATTCACATCATCGGTCACAGCTCGATCGGCAATAAAATGGTGCTCGGCACGTGCCAGTTGTTCGGGGGTAGGTTGAGCCGTGCCTATCGGCAGACCTTGGTAAAACTGACGCGAATCGGTCGAAAGTATCGGCGCATGATAATGTTCGGCAAGGCGGATACTCAGATCCGTCTTGCCGCATCCCGTCGGGCCGACAATCACGACCAACCGTTTAATACTCATCGTCGTAGCTATCGTCACCCTCGAAGTCCGAGAACTCGCTCATCACATCGTCAAAGATCGAGCCGTCATCATCGTCGGCGTTCGTCTTCGTAGGATCATACTGATCGGGCACATCGGCCACAGCGTAGATCTCGCGCGGATAGGTTGCACCCTCCTCAGCCTCGTAAGCACCCGTCAGCTCCAGGTAGTAGGCACGCTCGCCAAACATATCGAAGAGGTAGATCAGGCGGTCACGCAGGTGGTGGATGATCTGACCGAGCTTGATCTGATCCATCGGCAGGGGGCTGTTCTCCGAGCCGTCGTCCATATCCATCAGCGTAAACTCACGCAACTTCTCCCAACGGTTGTCTGCCGTAAAGAAGGAGGCCATGCAGGGCTCATACTCCAACGCCTCGAGCAGGAATTCATGAAAATCGAGCAGCGTGGCATCGTACATAATCTCGTAGTCGCGCACAAAACGATCGTTCTCGTCGCTGAGCATGCGGAAGCGAAATACCATCGACATAAGGGGTAATTTTTGAGTTTATAGGACAAATATACTAAATCGTTTCCAAAAATGCAATGACATCTACCGCATCGGGATAATCGGTCAGGGCGGGATGTTGCGCACGGCCGAAATCGACCCGACGCGCATGGGCGATCGAACGCCCTACGACACACTGCAATTCGCGATCGTGAGCGGCCAACCACTGCTCCACCTCAGGTGCGGTGTCGTAGTAGCGATAGGCAATAGCCGAGAGGGCATGCGGAAACTCTGCTCGCTGTACCGCCACGGCATCACCAAGGTCAATAAACGGCTCACCGGCCATCTGCATCAGCGCTTTAGTCTGCAAATAGTTGTTGCGATATTTCGGATGTCGGATCTGCGGTTGCAGAGGCGGAAAGGGCATTCCTCGCTTTAAGAACAACATCGACACATTGCGACACCCCAAACCATAATGCAACCAAATATCTTCCTCCAAGCCCCGCAACGCCTCTTCAGACTCCTTGCCCGTCAACACGGCAACCGATTGACGCGATCCGCGCAACAAGGTTGGGATCGACCCATAATGCGCCCGGAAATAGCGGTTCGTATTATTGCTACCCGTGGCAATAACCGCATCGGGGACAAATTGACCATCGTACACCTCAACATTCAGAGAGGGATCAATGGTGCGAAGTTCACCGATTGCATACTCCATCAGTACACGATCCTTCGACGAGGGTTTCACCAGACAACGATGGCCACTTACCACCACACACAGCATATCGAAAAAACCTACCAACGGCAGATTACCGGCCATAATGACCAGCACATTTTTCGGGCGCTGCACAGGCACGGCATACGACGCAAGCCAAGCAGCTAACTTTTCCGGATCGAGCATTTCGGTACGAATAGCCTCGATGGCTGCACCTATCGATGCAGCGGTAAACCATGGATTATGCGCCATGGCACACTTCACCACATCTTCAGGCACTCTTGTTAGCCGATCAGCGAGCTGACAAAGGGTATCAATCGTTGTTTTCATTACTACAAAGATAGGCTTTGGGACGGGATTTCAGCTGTTTTTTGACTTTTTTTCTGAAAAAATTTGCAAACTAAGATTTTTGCCGTATATTTGCACTCGCAATTGCGGAAATAGCTCAGTTGGTAGAGCATAACCTTGCCAAGGTTAGGGTCGCGAGTTCGAGTCTCGTTTTCCGCTCCAAGAAACACTAAAAACCCCTTACAGACATCTGTAAGGGGTTTTTACTTACCCCAACCTTAGCAAAGTTGGAGCCGCAATATTCGCCATTTCACCATCGGCAAAATAGCATTTCACTAAGGTCTTAGGCCACTACCACCTTGCAATGTGATGGTCTCGCCTGTAACATACGCGGCATCGTCAGAGGCAAGGAACACGCACACACGACCAATATCACCCTTGGGGTCGGCGAAGTGTCCCAACGGAATACCTTGAATGGTCTTTTCGTAAAGTTCTGGGAAGTTCTCACGCCACTGCTGCAGGCTCTCGGTCATGGCCAGAGGGCAGATAACATTCACTCGCACGCCATCTGGACCCCACTCTGCTGCTGCCACGCGTGACATACCTCGAATACCCTCTTTGGCTGCGGCATACGACGCCTGACCCAACTTACCAAACAGACCTGCTCCCGATGCAAAATTAATCACCGAGCCTCGCGAAGCCTTTAAGTATGGGAAGCACTCGCGCATATAGAAGAATGCAGCATACAAACCCGAATAGATTGCAAGGTCAAAATCCTCCTTCGTATGCTCAACCAGCGGCATGCCCGACTTCGACACCTGGGCATTATTTACCAATGTATTTAGTTTACCAAACGTCTCGATCGTCTTTGTAACTGCCATCTTGATGGCCTGTTCGTCGGCACCGTCGGCTACAACAGGCAACACTTCGATACCATAATGCTCCTCTAATTTTCGCTTTGCCTCAAGTAAGCGAGACTCGGTTCTACCAGTAAGCACAAGGTTTGAACCCTCCTCGGCAAAAGCCTCAGCCAAGCCGAATCCAATTCCTTTACCGCCACCTGTGATAAGGGTGACATTTCCATTTAAGCGTTTCATAATTATCGAATTTTGAAATTATGCAATATTTAACATTGCCACGATGAACACACCGTGCCCCAACACAACGCTAAAATTAATCATTTTATGGCACAATTTACCATCACGGCGTGAAAATATATCACTAAAGAACTATTATCGTGCTATAGCAGCACATTTTACGCCGTAAGGTGGGAGTATTTTGCCCACCTACACGTTTTTCACTATGTATTACAAATTAATATCCTACATGAAGGCAAAGCCAGCGTAAAACTTCGAATTCTTCTCCTGTTTTTAGGTAATAATTAGTTAAAATATCGAAGGCGTAACAAAATAAAAATTTCCTGATTGGTTACCAATAAGTTGGGGGACTTCACAACAATTCAAGGCTAAGCTTGAAGAATGTGTAAAATCCCGATAATGACCAAGTTAAATTATTAAACTTGGGTTTCGGTGGGTTATTGGGATTGGTTGGGAATATTGGAAATTTTTTACACCTTGAGCATTATTATTCCAAAATTCCTATTACCCCACCCTCCCCAAAAAAAATCCTATAAAATTAGTTGCATAACTAAACATTTAGTTATATATTTGCAACAGCAAAACACCATAGAAACTTTCACACCATGGAAAACTCCACCAAAAACCGCCCGCAAGAGCTCACAAAGGCCGAATTGGAAATTATGCAGATTCTTTGGCGGATCGAACGAGGCGTGATTCACGACATCATGCAGGAGATCGCCGAGCCGAAGCCCGCCTACAACACCGTATCGACCATTGTCCGCATTCTCGAGAAGAAGGGATATGTGGATCACAAGGCCTACGGCAAGACCCACGAATACTACCCCGTCGTCAGCAAGCAAAGCTACACCGACCGCTACATGCACGGCGTGTTGCAGAACTTCTTCGACGGCTCGTTGAGCCGCCTCGTCTCGTTCTTCTCTGCACAACAGTCGATCTCGACCGAGGAGGTCGATGAGATCCTGCGCATGCTCAACGAACAGAAAAAATAACCACCAACCCCTACCCTATGGCCTCGATGTTCGGCTATCTGATCGAAGTGCTCCTTTGTAGCGGGCTCTTCGTGGCGCTCTACCGCTGTCTGCTTGCGCGGAGGGTCAATTACACCCTCTGCCGTCGCTACTTGGTGGGGACAATGCTGTTGGCAGCGATTATTCCCGCATTGGAGGTACCGCTCTACCCTGCCGAGAGTGCCTACTCGCCCCTGCCGATCTTTGAAATCGAAACGGCGGAAGTGATTGAATCCGAGCAGACTACCCTACCCTCGAAAGAGTCATTCCACGAGGCGTGGCGTACTGTTTTAATAGGGGGATACTTCACTATATCGGTGTTATTGCTTGCACTATTGGCTATTCGACTGCTTTCGATCGCTCGACTGCGGAGCAAAGCGCAATTAACGCATTGCGAGGGCTACACCCTTGCCGAAAGCGATGCGGTAAAGACCCCCTTCTCCTTTTGGGGAACGATCTTTTTGGCGCTCGGCTACGAAGCCGAGGAGCGAAGGCAGATCATCGCGCACGAGCGTTCTCATATCCGCCACCAACACACGGCTGATCGACTGATATTGGAGCTCATGCGCACGCTCTTCTGGTGCAACCCCTTCCTTTGGTTGGCGGAGCGATGGCTGATCGATGTGCAGGAGTGGCAGGCCGACGCCGATGTGTTGGCTGAAGGGACAGACCTACACACCTACCAAGCAACCATTTTCAAACAACTCTTTGGTTATAATCCGGATATAACCTGCGGGTTGAGTAATTCATTCACTAAAAACAGATTTCTTATGATGACTCAACAACCACGCGGTGGGAATCCGCTGCTGCGCCTCGGTGTAGCACTCCCGCTCATTGCGGGCATGATTCTGGCTTTCGGAGCAACGGCTGCCGAACCGAAATTTGACGAGAAGAGGAACGCCATTGAGCAAACCAAAGAGCAAACGACGGCTCGTTTGGAGGTGCTGGCCGAGCACTATCGCTTCAACGGCGAGGTATTCACCAAAGAGGAGCTGCCCGCGGCAATCGAGCGGTTTCGTGAGGGGCTGAGCGATCCGACCAAAGCTGTTGTTCACATCTCGGCCGCGCCCGAGACGAAGTTGGGCGCCGTTCAAGACGCAAAGGAGATCCTTCGCCAATCGAAGGTGCTGCGCATTCGGTACGAGGAGATGGGCTACGGTGCGCAGGTACTGCCGCCTCGTGCGACGAGCGAGAGTAAGCAGATTGAGCATCATGAGACGACGGTCAAGCAGCGCAACCACTTCCAGATCAACCTCAATGCCAACGGGAAACTGCTCTGTGGCACTCAGGCAAAATTACAGATGCAAGATGGGTTGGAGGGCGTTTGCAACTACCTGAAACGCTTTGTAATGAATCCGACGGGGGTGCTTGAGCTCTCTGAGCAAGAAGATCGCGTGTTCACACTCGTAGACGGTCGAACATTCACGCTCCCCGTGAGCAAGGGTATGATTTCAATCCAAACCTCAGCAAATGTCGCTGCCAAAGATTACTTTGCACTCACACACGCCATCGCAGTGGCCTATGGCGAAATGCGTAACGAACTCGCCGAGCAACTCTTTAAGCGGCCGATGCAGGAGCTATCGCAAGAGGAACACGAGCTGATCCACCGTGCTATCCCGATTCGCGTAAGCGAGGGAATGGTGAAGGTGAGGGAATTTTAGGAGTTTTGGGAGCTTTGGGAAGGCTGGGAGTTTTGGGAGTTTTTTGGCGAGTTTCGCAAAACTCCCATTATTCCTATTATTCCCAAAATTGTTAAAATATCGAAGGCGTAACAAAATAAAAATTTCCTGATTGGTTACCAATAACTTGGGGTGCTTCACAACAATACCAGACCTAGCTGGAGCAATCTGTAAAATCCCGATAATGAACAAGTTAAATTATTAAACTTTGATTTCGGTGGGTTATTGGGATTGGTTGGGAATATTGGAAATTTTGTTACACCTTGAGCATTATTATTTAATAATTCGTATTTTTGCAAAGAACAATCAAGCAATTACAGAAATACAGCTTTTATACATGCCGATAAATCGACATACCATGAAAGAGATAAATCCCCAAGAGACAACCCGTGCTTATGCTTTCGAGATGTGGATGCAGGCACCAAATCCGATGGTGACATTTTTCAAGACGCTCAATGTATCGCGCCTGTTGAAATTTAGCAGCCGAAAAGGACTGAAATTCAATATGTTGATGTGCTACTGCATTGGTCGTTCAGCCGCACAAGTCAAGGAGTTTTACATGCTGCCAGTGAATGGCAAGTTGATGCAGTTCGACACCATTGCGGTGAATACCATCGTTGCCAATAGTGCGGGCGAAGTGAGCTCGTGTGATCTCCCTTTTAGCGAGGATTTGGCGCAGTTTAATCTTGACTATCTGCGACTTACGAAGCAGGTAGCGGAGAGTTGCACTGACCACGACCTCTCGGAGCAGAGTATGGTTATCGGCACTTCGGCATTGGCGCAATACGAAATTGACGGCGCTGTGGGAATGTATAGTGGCATTTTCTGCAATCCGTTTATGATTTGGGGCAAGTATAAGTGCGGACTATTTAAGACCACGCTGACCGTATCATTCCAATTCCACCACACCCAGATGGACGGTGCCCACGCCGCCAAGTTCCTCGACCTCCTCCAAAAGGAGATAAACAACCTCCGTGCGTAGCACCTCACGAAATCGCTGCTCCTCCAGGAAGAGGATCTTCGCTATACCTCAACAGACTCTACCTCTACCCCAAACGCATAAACACGACAAAGGTGCCCGGCGATGGTCGGGCACCTTGTGTGTACAACAAGATCTATTATCTTAAAAATGGAGATGAGTTGTTTAGTTAATATATCACAGGTGAACACTAAAATAATCTAACTGACTGGTAACCATTCTATTAGATGATATTGTTCCCAGCTATATGTTTATTATTTTCTCTTAATTATCTCTTACTAATCTCTCTAATCCTCTATAAATCACCAAGTTAAATTATTTAACACGCATTTTGATATTATTGGAATGATTGGTAGCTTTGTGAGGTGTTGGGTGAGAGTTACATGAAATTTGTTGTACACCTTGAGCATATTAATTTCTTTTTATGTTTTAGGGGCATAATCCATGCAAGCATAGCATGCCCCTAAAACAAAAAAGCTTCTGCTATTGCAGAAGCCGTGCAAATCGTTCGTTTGCCTTTTTGCGGAGAGGACGAGATTCGAACTCGTGGTACCCTAATCAGGTACGTCGGTTTAGCAAACCGGTGGTTTCAGCCACTCACCCACCTCTCCGTTGCCCATTTTCGGTCGTTTTATTCCGAAAGGGTGTGCAAATATAGGGCGAAATTTGGAATTAACAAAATTTCAGTGCGAAAATTTCTATTTCGAGGGAATCGAACATTGAATCAACGCCGCCGTGATGATTGCACCCGGGATGCCGACAAACATCGGCATTAGTTCGTTGCGTACGCCCGCTATAGTCAGCAGTGCCAGCACCAAAGCTGTCGACATCAGCCCCCAAAAGGCGACACGTCCCGTCTTTTTCGGATCCATGTATTCACGATCCTTCTCGGACAAAACATTGAGGTACTGCGGCTTAAAGCGCACAAAGACAGCTATTGCGGCCAGGATGGCAGCAATCGACAAGTTGACGATCAAACCTTCCATGCGTTACTCTTTTTGCACCAAACGACGATAGATACAGGTTTTGTTTTGGCACACCACGCATCCGTAGGCTCTTCTGCGCACCTTTTCGCCAATGCCAATCACACCGCTTACCGATTTGATTGGGTGCATCAGACAACTCTCGCTCAACTCGATGCCCGTCGGATTCTCGCCCACAAAGCCAAAGAGGGCACGCTGATCCTTGAGTGGCCAGTTGCAGTAGCCCGGGCTGTAGCGGTTCGTAATCTTCAGTCCACGCTGCGCCTGCTCCTCCTTCAGTGCCTGGTGAATTTTATCCATCGCACGCTCCACGGCGAGTGAGCCAATAGCATCAATGATATAGGCCTCAAGGAACTCACCCTCTGCATTGAGTCGATGCGCCTCATCCGAGAATAACGGACCTGCCGTGCAGAGGAAGAGTGCCGCCTCCGTAGCCTCTTTCAGGTAGCCGCAGACCTGCGTTCCTGCTTCAAACGTAACTCCCTCGACTGTAAGTAGGCCACCCTGCATATCCACAGCATCAACAGCCCCGATAGCATAGCCGCCAACAGCCTGCAACTCGCTGGTAGCAAGCTCGTCCAAGCGCTCCTGCATATAGGCATAAGCGGGATGCTCGGTATCTCCATCCATGTGGAGATACCGAGCAAGCTCATCGAGCGAGGGCAAAACCTCGCCATAGGGGAAACGATAGGTATGAAACGTCGATTTCACGCTATCGTGCATTGTAGGCATCAACAGCCTCGAAGAATGCCTTGATATTGGCTTCAGGCACCTCGGGCGGCAGGTCACAACCCGTCGAGATCACGAAGTTCTTGGCCTCGGCAGTCTTCTCCAGCAGGTCGGTCGTTGCGGCCGAAACAGCCTCGGGCGTAGCCTGCTGAATCACATTCACGGGATCGAGGTTTCCCATTACGAGCATATCCTCGGGAACCTCGGTCAGCGCCTGCGGAATATCTACCAGATTACCGAAGTGGAGGGCACGTGCGCCACACTCCACCATGGCGTGCGTACACTGACCCATGTTACCGCAATTGTGCAGAATAACCGTAAAGTCATCATCCTGTACGGCGTCTACAATCTGCTTCACATAAGGCGTAGCATAGACCATGTGGTCCTCGTCCGAAAGCAGACCGGCAGCCGGCTCGGCCATTACCACACCGGCAACTCCCGTAGCCTTGAGGGCCTTGCAGTAGTCGATCAGGAAGGCCGTACACTTATCCAATAGGGCCATGATTACATCCGGCTCGATGTAAATAGCCACCATGATCTCGCTCATGTCGTACAGACGACCGGCCAACGAGAAGGGACCGATACAACCTGCCAAGACGGGGCGGTCGGTAATCTGCTCAACAGCCAAACGATTTGCCTTGAGGAACTCGGGTACGCGACCCGCCTCCAGCGAAGGCACGGCAAGCGCCTCAACCGAAGCGGCATCCGAAACCAAGCGCTCCGTAACGGTCGGGATCTCGTTCTCCGGGATCAGAATCTTAGCACCAAAAGCCTCGGCCTCAACCGTCAAATCCATGATCACCGTCGATGCAGCCGAAGGATAACGCTCGGCGAGTGCCTTGATCGCCTCAAAATGAGTCTGACCATCGGTCACAGCCTCGCGCACCGTCTTGCCGATATACTCAATACCCGGATGGGTCATGATCGGCACTGCTACGCGCTTCGGATTGGCCATCAGGCCATCTATCCACTTTTTCATGGGAGCGTGTGTTTATTAGGCGTTCAAGAAGCTCTCCAGGATCTTGATATCGTCCTGCGGGTCGGCAGCATAGCCATCAGCACCGATCTCCTGAGCAAACTCAGCCGATACGGGGGCACCACCCACGATAAACTTCACCTCAGGATGCGTCTCGTGTACCTTGTCGATGATCGTCTTCATGTTGGTCATCGTCGTCGTCAGCAGGGCCGACAGACCTACGTGTGCACCCGGGTGCTTCTCGATGGCAGCTACAAACTTCTCGGCCGAAACATCAACGCCCAGGTCGATAACCTCCCAACCGGCACCTTCGACCATCATGCATACGAGGTTCTTACCAATATCGTGCAGGTCACCAAATACGGTACCGATCACAAACGTACCCTTGCGCTTCACCTCACCCGACTGGAAGAAGGGCTTGATGTGGGTCAAGGCAGCATTCATAGCCTTGGCCGAAAGCAGCATCTGGGGAACAAACACCTGACCTTCGGTAAACTTCTGACCTACACGCGTCATGGCGGGAATCAGGGCCGTGTCCATAATTTCCGAGGGGGCGATGCCGGCATCCAAAGCCTGCTTCGTGAGTTCCATAGCACCCTCCTGACCACGCATCTGCGGCGGATAGGGCGAAGCCGTGTTAATCTTACCAAACTCAATGCAGGTAAAGAGCTTTTCGAGAATTTCGTTCATAGTTGTATGGTTTAATTATGTGCATGCAAAATATCATGCGAATATACCAACAAAAAATGAAAGTTCAAAATTTAAAAAGCCCAGGAATCGGAGTTATATCAGAATTTTAGAAAGATTCGCCATTCCGAGGAAGTGAAACACACACAAAACAGATTCAGAACAGTTCCCTACATCACGACTACACCCCTTCTTGTTCCCACTCAGAGCTTCCCCATCCAGCGCGATTACCCACCCAAATTTTGTTTTCTAAACTTCTTTTCCTATCTTTGTTTGATTTATCAAACACTTTCCTATGAAACGATTGCTGACGCTGCTTTGCAGCCTTTGTCTGCCGACCCTCCTTGTGGCGGGAAATATCTTTGTATCACCTACGGGAAATGATGCTGCCGATGGCAGCCAAACCTCCCCACTACGCACTCCTCACGCTGCGCTGAAGATGGCTCGCGAGTGGCGTCGCACGGCGGACCCCCGCTGCACGGGTGGTATTAAGATCTGCTTTGAGGCAGGTCGCTACACACTCGATCGCCCGATCTATATCCGTCCCGAGGACAGTGGTACGGCCGATTCTCCTACTACGCTATGCACTGCGGAGGGCGCCGAGGGTAAAGTCTACATTGTGGGCAGTCTGCCGCTGCAGCATTGGACGCGCGAGGGCAATTGCTGGGTGACCGAAGCACCGAAAGAGCACGGAAAGCCCATCCACGCCCGTCAGCTGTGGGGTTTTGCCGGCAAGCTGCACCGCGCCAACCAATTTGGTCCTGCAACCATGGAGCGCATGATCGCCTTCGATAAAGAGCACCAAACGATCACAATCCCGAAGCCAGCAATTGAAGGTCTGGACAATGTTGAAGGATTGGAGATGATGGTTCATCAGCGTTGGGCCACGGCCATCCTGCGCGTAAAGGAGATGCACTACAAGGGTAACGAGGCGATTGTTTCGTTCCTCGAGCCCGAGAGCTACCTCGAATTTGCACACCCCTGGCCGCAGCCGGTCATTGGCGAAGAGAAGGGGAACTCCTCCTTCATGCTGATGAACGCCCGCGCGATGCTCAACGAAGATTACGAGTGGTGGCAAGATCCCGCTACGGGTCGCATCTACCTCTACGCTGAGGATACGACGATCGACCCAAATCGTCAGACAGTCTACATCCCCACCCTGGAGTGCCTCATGACCATCGAGGGTGCACCGCAAAAGCAGATCGAGCACCTGCACTTCATCGGCCTGACCTTTGCCGACACGGCCTGGAATCGTCCCTCGAAGGAGGGGCACGTCACCCTGCAGGGAGGTTTCCCCTTTATCGACGGCTATAAACTCCACGATCAACCGGGCTTTGCATGGGATCCGAACCTGGAGAATCAAGCATGGCTCGTTCGTCCCGATGCAGCTGTCTCGGTACGAAATGCACGCCACATCAGTTTCACGAAGTGTTCATTTGTAGCGCTCGGTGCTACGGGTCTTGATTTGGCAGCCAATGTTCACCACTCGAAGGTGAGCCATTGCACCTTCCGTAACATCGGAGGTACGGCCCTGCTCGCAGGTTCGTTTGGCGAGGGCCCGACCGAGGTACATATCCCCTACAACAAGATTGGCTCCAAGGAGGGTTTCTGCACCCACCTGGACATCTCGTGCAACACCGTTACCAACTGCACGCGCGAGGATTGGGGCGCCGTGGGTATCGGTTGCGGTTATGTGAGCGATGTGATGATCTATGGCAACCACGTCTCGCAGGTCAACTATTCGGCAATCGCCGTGGGTTGGGGCTGGACAAAGCATAAGACCGGCATGAAACGCAACCACATCGTCTGCAACACGGTGCGCGACTATGCCCGCCAGCTCTACGACACGGGCGGCATCTACACCCTCTCGAATCAACCCAAATCGACGATCAAGCATAATATCATCTATGCCCCCGTCGAGGCTCCCTACGCCACGAACGATCGTGCCTTCTGCATCTACCTCGATGCGGCGACCGATGGTTACACAATCTCGAATAACTGGTGTGAGATTTCCGACTCATTCGGTTTCAACAATCCGGGGCCCAAGGTACGTTTCGAGGGTCTGAACGGTCCCGAGGTGAATCGTCAAGGAATCGAACTACCCGAATTGAACAAATAGACAAATAATTTACATAAAACTCAAATACTGTGAAACAGACGAATTATCATCTTTTCGATTTTCTGGATTTCGATCCCGATCTGAAGATCGACGAAGCGCTCTGGAAAGCCTATAAACCCACGTCGGTAGAGGCTGTAGACGGCGATATTCACATTGCTGTTCCCTTCCAGAAACAACTTTTGGCTGCCGATATGGCTGCCGATACCCAAGCCGAGCAAGTTACCCATACGCTGATTCTGCGCGCCTATGGCGACGAGATCATGCGCCTGTTCCTCGACGTAGAGGGTCATCGTCCCTCCGACGAGAGCGAAATGCTGTGCTATGCCCCCTCAGTAAAGCAAACTCCCTTGACGGCCACCTTTGCCGACAACGTATGGTCGTTTTGCGACGAGCAGGGACACCTGCGTGGTGAGTTAAACCTCAAGGAGGCCGTAATCGACTTCTGGAGTGACCTGCAACCCGCCCCGCAACCCACGATCGATTTGACGATCTACCCCGATGGCAATACCGATAAGCCGGTACGTCTTTCGGCTTACGACCATTTCTCGCCCCCGCGCTACGATGCACTGCCGTTGGCTTACTGCGAAACACAGCAGAAGGCTGACCGCGCCACCCTCTCGTTTGAGTGCAAGGCCGACGAGTGTTTCGCCGGTACGGGTGAGCGTTTCACGAAGATGGACCTGAGCGGTCACACCTTCTACCTAAAGAATCAGGATGGTCAGGGCGTAAACAACCGCCGCGCCTATAAGAATATTCCCTTCTTCTTGTCGAGTCGTCTGTATGGTGTTTTCTACCACACGAGCGACTACTGCAAGCTCTCGTTGGCCGACCATTCGACCCGCTCGGTACAGTACCTCTGCGAAGCTCCCGTCGTGGATGCCTACCTGATCGGTGGCGCTACTCCCGAGCGCATTCTCTACAACTACCGCACCCTGACGGGCTTCCCGTCGTTGCCGCCGATGTGGAGTTTTGGTATCTGGATGAGCCGCATGACCTACTTCTCGGCCGACGAGGTGCAGGAGATCTGCGACCGTCTGCGTCGCGAGAAGTACCCTTGCGATGTGATCCACCTCGACACGGGTTGGTTCCGCACCGACTGGCTCTGCGAGTGGAAGTTCAACCCCGAGCGCTTCCCCGATCCCGAAGGGTTCCTACAGGGGTTGAAGAAGGATGGCTACCGTGTATCGCTCTGGCAGTTGCCCTACGTAGCTGAGGGTGCCGAGCAGATCACCGAGGCCAAAGATAACCGCTACATCGCTCCCCTCACGAAGGAGCAGGAGCGTGCCGAGGGTTCGAACTTCTCAACGCTGGATTATGCCGGTACGATCGACTTCACCTACCCGAAGGCAACGGCTTGGTATAAGGGACTGCTGAAGGAACTGCTTGATATGGGTGTAGTCTGCATCAAGACCGATTTCGGTGAGAATATCCATATGGATGCCGACTACTACGGCATGACCCCCGAGAAGCTCAACAACCTCTATGCACTGCTCTACCAAAAGGCAGCCTACGAGATCACGAAGGACGTGACGGGCGACGGTATCGTCTGGGCACGTGCTGCCTGGGCAGGTTGCCAGCGTTACCCGCTCCATTGGGGTGGTGATTCAGCCTCGACGTGGGACGGCATGGCCGGATCGGTCAAGGGTGGTCTACACTTTGGTCTTTCGGGCTTCGGTTTCTGGAGCCACGACGTGCCGGGCTTCCACTCGCTGCCCAACTTCATGAACTCGCCCCTTGATGAAAAGGTCTATGTACGTTGGACGCAGTTTGGCGTCTTCACCTCGCACATGCGCTACCACGGATCGTTCAAGCGTGAGCCGTGGCACTACCCCGCCATCGCCCCCATCGTGAAGCGTTGGTGGAAGCTCCGCTATCGCCTGATGCCCTACATTCTGGAGGAGGCTAAAGCGGCCACCGAGACGGGTTATCCGATGGTGCGCGCCCTCTTGATGCATCACGCCGACGATCGTCAGGTATGGCATATTGACGATGAGTACTACTTCGGTTCGGAGTTCCTCGTAGCCCCCGTTATGAACGACAAGGGGGTACGTGATGTCTATCTGCCCGAAGGCCGTTGGGTCAACTTCTTTACTGGTGAGCGCTACGAGGGTGGTCGCTGGTTGAAGGGAGTTGTTACGCCGCTCGACGAGATGCCCGTCTATGTCAAAGAGGGGGCTAAGTTGTCGATCTACCCCGACATCGAGCCGCAGCATACCGACCAGATGGATCTTCAGAAGGCCGAGGTGCTTACTATTGACGAAACATTCAACGGATTTAAGTTCTAACAAGATACTATGCAGACCTGGAAAAAAAATTGGGAGGAGTCAAAACAGAACTACCTCGCCTGGTGGCAGCACAAGGGGTGCGTCCTGACCATGTGGGAGCACCTCCAAACGGGGGTTACCCCGCACGCCGAGGTACCGGCCCCTGCCGCACCTAAAGATATGAATCAGCGTTGGTTCGACCCCGAATGGCGCGCCGAAGAGCTAAACCACTACGTGGCTCACTCGTCGCTCAAGGCTGACATCCTGCCCGTAGCCAACACGCAGCTTGGCCCCGGCTCGCTCGCTGCCATCCTGGGTGGCCGCCTCGAGGGTGGTGCCGACACGATTTGGATTCACCCCGCAGAGGCAGTGGGTCAGGATATCATCTTCGACCCCGAGAATGCCGCCTACAAACTTCACAAAGAACTGTTGCAGGCATCGAAGGCTCTTGCCAAGGGCAACTACTATGTCGGCATGCCCGACCTGATGGAGGGTCTGGATGTGTTGGCTGCCATTCGTGGCACGGACAACGTACTGCTCGACACGATGATCGATCCCGACCTGTTGGAGCACCAGCTCAAGCAGGTCAACGAGATCTATTTTAAGGTCTATGACGAGCTCTACAACATCATCCGCGAGGATGACGGCATGGCCTTCTGCTACTTCTCGATTTGGGGTCCGGGCCGTGTGAGCAAGCTCCAGAGCGACATCTCGATCATGATCTCTGAGGAGGATTACCGCCGCTTCGTGCAGCCCTTCATCCGCGAGCAGTGTCAGAAGCTCGATTACACGCTCTACCACCTCGACGGCGTGGGTGCCATTCGTCACCTCGACGCATTGCTTGAGATCGAAGAGCTGGATGCCATTCAGTGGACCCCGGGTGTGGGTGAACCGCAGGGTGGCGACAAGAAATGGTACGACTTGTATCGCCGCATCAAGGCGGGTGGCAAGTCGATCGAGGCCAACTGGATCACACTCGACGAGTTGGAGCCCCTCTTGGACAATGTGGGTGCCGAGGGTATGCTGCTCTCGATGGACTTCAAGAACGAGGCTGAGATTGATCAGGCCCTGAAGATCGTGGAGAAATACCGCTAATAATGACAACTAACCAATTTTACGAATACTTATGATTAACGCTTCTTATTTGCAAGGGCTTGACTGGGGTATCCTGATCGGCTACTTCGTCATTCTGCTTGCCATCGGCATCTGGGCCAGCACCCAGCGCAAGAAGGGCAGCTCGCTCTTCTTGGCCGAAAACTCGCTGCGTTGGTACCACATCGGTTTCTCGATGTGGGGCACGAACGTCGGCCCTTCGATGCTGATTGCCTCCGCTTCGGCCGGTTTCACGACCGGTATCGTATCGGGTAACTTCGCCTGGTATGCCTTCATTTTTATCTGCATGTTGGCCTTCGTCTTTGCCCCACGCTACCTAGGCTCGAAGGTCTCGACCCTGCCCGAGTTCATGGGCCTGCGTTTCGGTCAATCGACCCGCAACATCCTGGCCTGGTACACCATGATCACGGTGCTTATCTCGTGGTTGGCGCTGACGCTCTTCGCAGGCGGTGTGCTGATTCGTCAGGTCTTCGACATCCCGATGTGGGAGTCAGCCCTGATTCTGCTGGCCATCTCAGCCTTCTTTACGATGCTCGGCGGTCTGAAGGCTGTCGCCTACACGAACGTCTATCAGATGTTGCTCCTGATCTTCGTTTCGGCCGTGATCGTCATCGCCGGTCTGAACAAGCTGGGCGGCATCGATGAGCTGATCGCCCGCACGCCGGCCGACTATTGGGTGCTCTTCCGCCCCAATTCGGATGTCGACTTCCCCTGGCTGCCGATCATCCTCGGCTACCCCATTTCGGGTATCTGGTTCTGGTGCACCGACCAGTCGATGGTGCAGCCCGTCCTGGCCGCCAAGAATCTGCGCGAGGGTCAGCTCGGTACGAACTTCACGGGTTGGTTGAAGATTCTGGATGTGCCCCTCTACATCTTGCCGGGTATCATCTGCTTCGCCCTCTACCCCACGTTGGCAAATCCCGATGAGGCCTATATGACGATGGTCAAGAACCTCTTCCCGGTAGGTATGGTGGGCTTGGTGCTGGCCGTTCTGACCGCCGCCCTCGTCAGTACGATCGGCTCGGCACTCAACGCGCTGAGTACGGTCTTCACGATGGATATCTACGTCAAGAAGTTCAACCCCCAGGCCTCGAACAAGGAGATCATCCGCATGGGTCAGATCGTGACTGTTGTGGGTGCCATCATCTCGGTGATCATCTGCGTAGCGATCGACTCGATCAAGGGTCTGAACCTCTTCAACGTATTCCAGTCGGTGCTGAGCTTCATCGCACCGCCCATGGCTGCCGTCTTTGTGATGGGTGTCTTCTGGAAGCGCACCACGAAGCGCGCCGCCAACTTCACGCTCACGATCGGTACGCTGATCAGCATCGGCACGGGTATCATGTACCTCTGGGCATGGCCCGCAGGTATTGCCAAGCCGCACTTCATGCTCCTCTCGTTCTACCTCTGGGTACTGCTTGTAATGTGCATGTTGCTCATTTCGCACTTCGACAAATCGCCCATGGAGGAGGGCACGGAGCTCTTCGACAAGGTGGAGCGTCAGAAGGTCGGAGGCTTGGTTGCAGGCCTTTGGATCGCCCTCATTGTGGTGATGGTCGGGTTGTATATTTTCTTCAACTAACGAGCGACCAACACACCTAACAAATAAGCCCCGCCAGAAAATTCTGACGGGGCTTATTTATAAAAGAGAACGAATTGGTAACGGCTGTTACCTATTGACCTCTTTATTCAAACTTAACCAGGATGCGGAACACTTTACCCGGCGCTGCAGCCCACTCCTTCATCACGTCGTGTGCCGTATCGGGCGTTGCAACAGCCGAAACCAGGCGATCCTTCGGGAAGTCGGGATGCTCCTTCATGAAGCGAATCACGGCGCGGAAATCCGACGGCATGGCGTTACGCGAACCGCGGATATCAAGCTCCTTCTGTACGAACAATTTGGTCTGGAACTCCACGTTGCTCTTGGCGTAACCGATGCAGACTACGCGGCCGGCAAAGGCCACCTCATCAACAGCCATCACATAGGTTGCGGGGGCACCTACGGCCTCCACCACCACGTTCGGGCCATGACCACCGGTCAGCTCCTGCAAACGCTCGTGGACATTCTCAGTCATCGTATTGACCGTATATTTAGCACCCAGTTCCTTTGCCAGGGCCAGCTTTTCGTCGTCGATATCGGCAGCAATCACCGTAGCACCACGCAGCGAAGCACGCACGATGGCACCCACACCGATCATACCGCAACCGATCACCATCACCGTATCCAGATCGGTCACCTGAGCACGATCCACGGCGTGGAAACCTACGCTCATCGGCTCGATAAGGGCCGTATCACGCGCCGAGATACCCTCAGCGGGAATCACCTTCTGCCAGGGCACCACAATGTAGTCCGACATGGCACCATTGCGCTGTACACCGAGCGTTTCGTTGAATTGGCAAGCATTCACGCGACCTGAGAGGCACGAAGCACACGTTCCGCAAGCCGTATAGGGGTTGATCGTCACGTTCTGACCCACCACAATCGAAGCGGGAACGCTCTCACCTACGGCTGCCACTTCGCCACCGATCTCATGACCCGGAATTACGGGCAGCTTCACCATCGGGTTACGACCCAGATAGGTATTGAGATCCGAGCCACAATAGCCCACATAACACATCTTCACAAGCACCTCACCGGCTTTGAGCTGAGGCTGCTCCAACTCGACCACCTTCATTTCCAAAGGGGCCACAATCTGTACTGCTTTCATTGGTTTATAATTAGCTTATTTCGTTTCATAAATCCTCAAAAGTTGCTTTGGCAGTGCTTTTTAGAGCTGCTCGCAGGCTGTAACGCCGCATCATACTTACCATAGTGAGGATGTTACAGACATCTCAGAGGGCGAAAGAGCCCTGCCAAATAACTTTTACTCCGACATATTTTTAATATACGGCAACTCCACCAGATCCGTAAATCCGTAGAACTGCTCCGCATTACCACCCAGGAACATCGCCTTCTCGGCATCGGTCATCTCCTTCGTCTTTTGAATAAAATCATACGACATACGATAGGTGATGGCCGTGATCGTACGCGGGTAATCCGAGCCCCACATCAACTTCTCCATGCCCACCTCGTCGGCTGCCTGACGAATGGCACGCACAGCACCCGGGAAGGGGTAAAACTCGCTGTTGAAGAGCCACGTGATACCACCCGACTCGATCATCACGTTCTTGTGACGGGCCAGACGCACCTGCTCCATGAAGGTCGGGAAGGTCGCCATACCGAAATGGCCCACCGCCGTCTTGAGGTTGGGGTGCTGCTGCAGGATCTCGTTCATCTGAGCAATCTGGTGCGAATCATCGTCCAAATCGAGCGAGAGGATCATCCCCTCCTGCTCCATCCAGGCGAAGAGCTGCATCATCTTCTCATCCTGCAACTCCACGGTCACCGCATCGGTCTTGAGGCGGTTGGCAGGGATCTTGATGGCCTGAAAACCACGCTCCTTGAGTTGCTTGGCCTGTCCCACGACATCCTCATCGAAATACTCGCACATGCCGCAGCAGAAGAATCGATTCGGGTACTTACGCTGCACCTCCTCCAAATAGTCGTTCTGCAGGCCGTCGATATACTCTTGCGTAATGACTGCCGCCGAGACCTGCGCATAGTTCATGTTCGAGAGGAAGACCTCAGCCGAGTTCTTACCGTCGATCATAAAGGGCGGAATCATCTGCACCTCCTCACCGAGGAAGTGCGAACGACCGTTCTCGAGCGTTTGGATTCGCTTGCCGTTCCAAACGGCATCCTGCTTGAGCCACAGGTGGGCGTGGGCATCAATGATCTTATAATCCATCACCGCAAAGATTAGGAGTTGGCCCAGCTGACACGCTTCTGTTCACCGATGATCTCCTGCACCTCGGCAACGAGCTGCCAATCGATCGGCTCCTCGATGAAGGCGAGGTTCTTCTTCACATTGGCCGGATTGGCCGACGAGAAGAGGGTCGTTGCGATGCGGTCGTTCGAGAGGGCATACTGCATGGCCAGCTTCTCGATCGGATAACCCTTCGCCTTGCAGTGGTCGGCAGCCTTCTTGCAGGCCTCCACCAGCGGTTTGGGTGCGGGATGCCAATCGGGCACACCACGCTCCGACAAAAGGCCCATCGAGAGGGGCGATGCGCTAATCACACCCACGTTGTGCTCCTCGAAGAAATCCAGAAAATCGACCATCTTATCATCGCAGAGGCAGTAGTGGCAGAAGTTCAGCACACTCTCTACCGTACCTGCGGGAACATGCTCGATGACCCACTTCAGGTTCTCAAGCTGCAGGTCCGTAATACCGACATGGCTGACGATACCCTTCTCACGCAACTCAACGAGTGCCGGCAGAGTCTCCTCCACCACCTGGTTCAGATCGGCAAACTCCACGTCATGGACATTGATCAAGTCGATGTGGTCGATACCCAAACGCTCCATGCTCTCATAGACGCTCTCCTGGGCACGCTTGGCCGAGTAGTCCCACGTATTGACGCCATCCTGGCCATAACGGCCCACCTTGGTCGACAGGTAGTACTTGTCACGAGGCACGTTGCGCAACGCCTTACCCAGCACCGTCTCGGCCTTGTAGTGGCCGTAGTAGGGCGAAACGTCGATGAAGTTCATACCACCCTCGATGGCCGTATAGACTGCCTCGAGAGCCTCGTCCTCGCGCGTCGAGCGGAAGACACTACCGAGCGACGAAGCACCGAAACTGAGGTTCGATACCACCATGCCCGTCTTACCGATTTCGTTGAATTTCATGATTTATGATGTTTTAGAATCTTGTTAGCAATACATAACGCCTATAATAGAACAAAAATAATTATTTTCATCGAAAATTCAAATTTTGCAGGCCACAAAAAAAGGGTCGCAGTGAACTGCAACCCTCAAGTATATATTTATTTCGGCGTTCTTTCGCGCTTTACTCCCACTCAATCGTAGCGTTCGGCTTCGGCGAGAGATCGTAGCATACGCGGTTCACATTGGGAACCTCTGCCAAGATGCGGTTCGTGATCTTGTGCAGCACAGGCCACTCGATCTCCTCGATCGTAGCGGTCATGGCATCCACCGTATTCACAGCACGCAGGATCACCGGCCAATCGTACGAACGAGCGTTGTTGCGTACACCCACCGACTTGAAGTCGGGAATGACGGTAAAGTACTGCCAAACCTTCTTGTCCAGACCGGCATTCTTGAACTCCTCACGCAGGATGGCATCAGCCTCGCGCAGCGCCTCGAGGCGGTCACGCGTGATGGCACCCAGGCAACGCACACCCAGACCCGGACCCGGGAAGGGCTGACGATAAACCATATCGTACGGCAGACCCAACTCGACACCGCAGGCGCGAACCTCATCCTTGAAGAGCTGACGCAGCGGCTCTACGAGCTCGAACTGCAGATCCTCCGGCAGACCACCTACGTTGTGGTGCGACTTCACCATCTTAGCCGTCTTCGTACCGCTCTCCACGATGTCGGGATAGATCGTACCCTGACCCAGGAAATCGATACCATCGAGCTTGCGAGCCTCTTCCTCAAATACACGGATAAACTCACCACCAATGATCTTACGCTTCTGCTCAGGATCCTCAACGCCCTCCAACTTCGTCAGGAAGCGATCCGTAGCGTCAACATAAACCAAATTAGCATTGAGCTGGTTGCGGAATACCTCCACAACATCCTCCGACTCACCCTTGCGCATCAGACCGTGGTTCACATGAACGCAAACGAGCTTATCACCAATAGCCTTCAGCAACAGAGCTGCCAACACCGACGAATCGACACCACCCGACAAAGCGAGCAGTACCTTCTTATCGCCTACCTGACGACGCACGAGCTCCACCTGGTCGTCGATAAAGTTTTTCATATTCCAATTCGTTTCGGCCTTGCAGACATCAAAAACGAACGACTTCACCATCTCCTTGGCTACCTCCATATCGTTACCCAGCTGAGGGAGCTTCACCTCGCACGTAGCCTTATCGTGACCCATGGCGATCACGGGGAAGCCGGCCTCATAAATCTCGGGGAGCACGTCGATCTCTACACCATCGACAACATTCATCGGGCCACCGTTCAAAATCACGCCCTTCACACCGGGCAAAGCCTTCAACTCATTGGCCGTAATGTCATGCGGATAAATCTCGCTGTAAACACCCAAATCACGGATTGCGCGCGCCAACACCGTATTCTCGTGGCTGCCCAAATCCAAAATCACAATCATATCTTGCTTCATAGCTGTAAGTATTTATATTCTTATTTACCTATTTAAAAGACCTCAGCCCACGTCACAACGCATCTTAAAGCGTCGATTGGTGAGCTGAGGTCATATGTATCATAAGCGTCATGAAAATTTATCGTTCGCTCGAATAGTTCGGAGCCTCACGCGTAATGGCCACATCATGCGGGTGGCTCTCCTGCATACCCGATGCCGTAATGCGGATAAACTTGGCCTGCTGAAGAGTCGGAATATCCTTTGCTCCGCAATAACCCATACCCGAGCGCAAACCTCCGATAAGCTGATAAACCGTCTCGCTCAACGTACCCTTATAGGGAACACGTGCCACAATACCTTCAGGAACCAACTTATTGATATTACCCTCGCATCCCTTCTGGAAATAGCGATCAGCCGAACCGGCTTTCATGGCATCGATCGAACCCATACCACGGTACGACTTAAACTTACGACCGTTGAAGATAATCGTCTCGCCCGGAGCCTCCTCCGTACCGGCAAACATCGATCCTACCATCACCGAGTCACCACCGGCAGCCAACGCCTTCACAATATCACCCGAATAGCGCAAACCACCATCGGCAATTACCGGCACATTGCTCTTCTTGGCCTCCGAGGCTGCAGCATAGATAGCCGACAGCTGGGGAACACCGACACCGGCAATAATACGAGTCGTACAGATCGAACCGGGACCGATACCAACCTTGATACCATCAGCACCTGCATCGATCAAGAAACGGGCAGCCTCAGCCGTAGCAATATTACCGGCCACCACATCAAGCGTGGGGAACTCCGCCTTGATTTCGCGCAATTTCTTGGCGATATTAGCCGAGTGACCGTGTGCCGAATCGAGCACCACTGCATCTACACCTTCGGCAACCAATGCACGTACACGCACCAAAGCATCCTCCGTAATACCGACGCCGGCAGCTACACGCAGACGGCCTTTGGCATCCTTGCAGGCATTGGGGTGATCCTGAATCTTCGTAATATCCTTATAGGTGATCAGACCAACCAGACGATCATTCTCATCCACAACAGGGAGTTTCTCAATCTTCGAGCCGAGCAACATATCCTTTGCTGTCTCCAAGTCGGTCGAGTGAGTCGTTACAAGGTTTTCGCGCGGGGTCATCACATCACCAATCAAGCGATTCATATCGCGCTGGAAACGCAAATCGCGATTCGTTACGATACCAATCAACTTCATCGACGAATCTACCACAGGAATACCACCAATCTTATTTTCACGCATGAGGTTCAAGGCATCAGCCACAGTCTCCTCCTTCGAGATGGTCACCGGGTCATAAATCATGCCATTCTCGGCACGCTTCACACGACGAACCTGAGCGGCCTGCTCGACAATCGACATGTTTTTGTGAATGACGCCGATACCTCCCTCACGAGCCAAGGCAATAGCCATAGGGGCCTCCGTAACGGTATCCATCGCTGCTGAAACGATGGGAATGTTCAAGCTGATATTTCGCGAGAAACGAGTTTGCATAACAACCTCTCGCGGCAACACCTCGGAATAGGCGGGAACCAACAGCACATCGTCAAAGGTCAAACCTTCGGGCTGTACTCTTTCATCAATAAAAGACATAATGAACGGATTTTTTGTTGCCTGCAAAAATAGTGATTTTTTCGGAATTTAACAACAACGAAACCCTGCACAAGAAAAAAAAATCAACATTTTTTCATCAAGCGCAGGGTTTCGTTTTTCTATCTTCTCTACGAAGCCTATTTTGCGATTTAAATCACGGTATAAGGTTGTTCAAATAGCGTTCCAAATTGGTATAACCAGTCGTCACATCGACTACGTAATTGCCATCAGCAGCATTTCGAGGGTCGAGACCCTCATTACGCTCCCACCAATCGGGCATACCGTCACCGTCCGTATCGCGCAACGCCTTGCGTTTTACACCACCATCGCTCAACGGACACCAGGGCGAATCGGCACCTTCGGGCATCACATCCGTCTGCACGTCAATCAAACCCGGGTATTGCTCAGCATCGTCCGATATCGAGCCGCGATAGGTGGCCGTACCCGTACGGGTCTCCTCCACAATGCGACGATCAATAGCATCGCGCTGCTTCGAGCAACCTGCCTGCTCCAGCACCAAACGGTAGGCCTCCTCGGCTGTGTGGGTAGTCACTACATCGGTTTCAAGCGGCTCATGCAGGTGCATCGAACGCTTCGTCTCCTCGGTGTAGGTTCCATCGCACCCATTCGGATCGATCTGGGCATAGATACCCTTTGTCCAATTATCACGTGTCACCTCTTCGTTGCCCTCAACGACATTGCCATCAACATAGAACTTACCCCAGACATGCTCCATCGGTTTCCAACCATTGAACGATCCATCGGGGCGAGTCACATAACGTGTCGTACGAATGCCTATTCCGCAAATGCGGTAGCTCACAGGACTCTCCCGCGGCGTCGCCGGACCGGGCTTATAGTAGTTGTTTACGATGTTGGCCTGCATACCCTCACCGCCATAGCAACCTCCACCGGCCCAATTGTAAATTACGTTATTGCGCATATCCATATGCTCGCGCGTCTGGGTCGATTGATGCGGTCCGAGGCGCGGCGTACGGCTATCGTGGTGCGCCAAGAGGTTGTGATGAAACGAGGCGTATGCGCCACCCCAGATAGCGCCATATCCATGACGTCCCTTCACGTGGCCGGCATTGCGCAGGCTCTCCGACACGAGGCACCACTGCACCGTCAGATTTTCGCCACCATAGACTGAGCAGGTTTCATCCACCGACCAGCTGACCGAACAGTGGTCGATAATCAGGTTACGACTCTCGGAGCTACCCAAACCATCGGGATCACCCTCCGACTCGTTACCGACGCGAAAACGCAGGTAGCGCACAATCACATGCTCCGCACGAATCGTCACGGGATAACGCGCAATGCAGATACCCTCACCCGGAGCGGTCTGACCGGCCAGGGTAAGATACCCCTTCGTAATACGCAAGGGCGCTTTTAGGAAGATGGTACCGGCCACATCAAAGACCACCGTACGAGGACCGCTCTGCTCAACAGCATAACGCAATGTTCCCTCCTGCGGACCATCTTCGAGTGTCGTCACGTGATAGACCTTACCTCCACGACCACCCTCTGCATAACGGCCAAAGCCTTCTGCTCCGGGAAAGGCCACAGGGCGCTCCTGCCCCACGACTACTGATGCGATCAGCAGCAGCAAAACGAGCATCCAACGAGCCTTCATGGTGTTTATACCTATTAAATAATTAATAGCCCAAAACGTGCCACAACTCGCGGATCTTGCGCTCGGGATCCCACTTACCGTTAAAGGTCCAGCGGGCCGTCATGTCGTAATAGACAGGCTTATCTTCCGACTCATGGAAATTGTTGTTCATCCAACCACTGTGACCGCCCTCACGCGTACAGTCGTTGTAATAGACACGCAGACCCCACGGGCAGGGATCGAGCACCTTATCCGAATAGGCGTAGTGGATATTACCATCGAGCACATTCTTCGAGAAGTGACAATTCTGCAAGAAGAACTGCGAATCGTGGTGGTAGCGCCCCAGGAGCGTCGGCGACGCTGCATCAAACTCCGAGTCGGTAATCACCAATTTCTGCGACTTATCACCACTACCATCGTGCCAGATCATGGCTCGGCTGTCGCCATAGAAGCGGGTACGGGTCACGTAGCACCAACCACGCGGACAGAGGAAATCGACACCCGGACAGCGCAGATAGAGGTCGGCGTGGTAGTACATACCTGCCTCACGAGCCCACAACGAGAGGGCATCGTTACCGTCTGCCCAGACATTCGAGTTGATGACAATCGTACGCGTGCCACGACCGAAGATAGCCATTTGGTGGCGCGTGGTCTGCTCGACGGTCGTACCATAATTATTATAGACCGTAAGACCGCTGATTACACAATCGTCGGCACCCTGCTGAATCACAATCACACCGTTACCCACAGGCTTACCCTTATACTCGGTGATGCGGCGCTTATCCGACACCTCGGCAAAGATAATCTGCGTCTCATCGCGATCCTCACCCACCAGAACAATGTTGGGTTTGTCGATCACGATCTTCTCGTTATAGACGCCCTTCGAAATCAAGATCTTAAAAGGCTCTTTCGGCTGCTCGGGAGCCTTCTCAATGGCCGCCTGAATGCTCTCACCCGGCTTTACAATCACATCGAACGCCGTGCGGTCGATCGTTGGCTTGCGATACATCTCAATCGTGCCGTTCTCGTTCGCGCCCTTGGTCGTGATATCGATTGCAACTTTGTTTTTCGGGTCGTGCTCCTCGGCCCAAGCCTCATACAGCGGATACAACTCGGCCGGACGCGAACCATACCAGCCGTAGCCCGTACGGCGCTCCAGACCGATCTGGCTGAGGTCACGACGCTGAATACCGTCGCGGTCGCACACAAAAGGCTCACAATACTCGAAGTTGTAGAAACGGCCCCAAATCGGCTCCTTGGCATTCGAATCGGCAACGAGCTTCGCATCGCGTCGCTCACCCGGACGCCAACCCGTGCGTACCATACGCAGACCCGTTAACTTGTAGGTATCGAACCACTTCATGGCACCATGTACAGCCTCCTTCACACGCTTCGAAGGTTTCGGCAGGGTCATCAGCAGACGCACCAGCGTAGCACTCTCAAACGAGCAGTAGCAGGCATGCTCAAAGACACGCGCCGGAGCGGGAGCGTAGCTATCCTTGTAGTGTTGCTGGCACCAAACTGTAGCCTCACCATCGACAAAAATCTGACATTTGAGAATACACTCGATACCCTTATCAAAGGCATTGGCCACCAGCTTACGAGTTGCGGCATTGATCAAATCACCCTCATAAGGGGCACGCGCGTTGCGAATATCGTCAAAGATGAAGAGGATATTGGCTATAGCATCATCGTTGAAGGTAATATGCTCGTGATAGCCTTCGGTGTGCGGCCAAATCTGAGGCCATCCGCCATTTTCATATTGACCATCGAGCAGGTATTTCAACGCCGCAAGGAATGCCTCACGAAAACGGGTCTCACCCGTAGCCTGATACAAACGAGCTAGGAAGATCATCTGCGTCGTGGTAGCACCGTTATCGATCGTTGAATCGTCGGTGCGTTGCTTAGCTGCAATCACAGCTTCACGCTCATAGTCGGTTAAACGGCGCGCCATATCCGTATTCTTCGGCCAGGCACCCGTCACACGCTGATAGAGTAGAATTTGGTCACCAATACGCATTGCCTCTTCCGATTGGAAGAACTCTTTACGAGTTTCGCGCATCACGTTACGTTGTGGACGCAAGCGTTGAGCTATGCTTACGGCGGGGAGCATCATTGCTACAACAATGAGGCACAACGACAGCCTCATCCCTTTTCTGAAGTTCAGTTTCATAGGCAGTTAGATTTGTGTATTAGTTTTAGGTTTCGTTTTTTCAAAGTGATCCGTTAGAACTCCTTACCCTGCTTCAATGCCTCAACATAGGCATCGATCTTCTGCATCTGCTGCGGGATCTTGATGTGCTGCGGACAGTGCTCTACGCACTCGTTGCAACCGATGCAGTGCGCTGCCTGACGCAACTTGGGCACCGAGCGATCATAGCCTACAAGGAATGCACGACGTGCCTTGCGGTAGTTCTCGTCGCCCGACGAAGTTGATACGTTACCCTCGTTCACGCTCTTGTTGTAATGGCCAAATACCCCCGGGATATCGATACCATAAGGACACGGCATGCAGTATTGGCAGTCGGTGCAGTTGATGATCGGGTACTTCAGGTAGCGTTGTGCGGTATCCTCCAAGAGTTCCAACTCCTCGTCGGTACAGGGATCGAGCGGCGAGTAGGTGCGCAGGTTATCCTCGATATGTTCCTGACAGGTCATACCACTCAAGACGGTCAGCACATGCTCGGGCGTACCGGCAAAACGGAAGGCCCACGAGGCGATCGACTCCTCGGGACGCGTCGACTTCATACGAGCCGTAAGGTGGTCGTTAAGCGACGCCAGACGGCCACCCAACAGCGGCTCCATAATTACCGACGGGATGTTCAACTTGGCCAACTCGTTGTAGAGGTACTCGGCATTCACGTTGCGACCACTCGCATGACGCCAATCGATGTAGTTGGACTGAATCTGCACGAAGTCCCAACGATATTTATCGTGTTGCGTGAGGGCGTAATCAAAGGTCTTGACATCACCGTGGAACGAGAAACCGAGGTTGCGGATGCGACCCGCCTCGCGTTCCTTCATCAGGAAATCCATCACGCCGTTCTCGACGAAGCGTTTCTTAAAGGTCTCAATACCGTCACCGCCACCAATCGAGTGGAGCAGATAATAGTCGATATAATCCACCTGCAACTCCTTGAACGACTTGTAATACATATCCTTGGCGAACTCAATCGTAAAGTCGCGCTGATTCGACAGTTTGGTGGCAATAAACCACTTCTCGCGCGGGTGACGCTTCAAGGCAATACCCGTTACACGCTCCGAAAGGCCTCGGCCATAGACCGGAGCCGTATCGAAGTAGTTCACGCCATGCTCAATGGCATAATCAACCAACGCATTGGTCGTCTCCTGATCATAGGGCGAGTTGCGATCCTTGGGATCGATGAGCGGCCAACGCATACAGCCGTAGCCCAGGAGTGAGACACGATCGCCCGTCGTGGGGGTCGTGCGGTAGGTCATTTTCGAGGCATCGGGCTCTGCAGCCGCCTTGGCCGTCGTCTGTCTATTTTTCGGGGCGCAACCCGTGAGGGCTGCCGTAGTTACTGCCGCACCCAAACCAAAGCGTTTGAGAAATTCGCGGCGCGAAATCGTCTTATCGTCTTTCATGGTTGGATTGGCATTAAAGGGTTCGGTGTTGTTGGTTACCCTCGACATAGATAGCCGAGAAGGGACGCGCAGGGCAGAGATACTCGCACGCTCCACATCCGATACATCTCTCTGCATCGACAGCCGGAATACGCTTGCTGTCATGCTCCACCATCTGAACCGCACCCGTCGGACAATGGCGGGCACAATTATCACACGTCACACCCTCGTTCTGGGCCAGGCAGTTCTCCTTCACCCACACGGCACGACCGATCTGCTCCGAAGATTTCTCCTCACGCGTAATCGGACGAATGGCACCCGTCGGGCAGACCTCTGCACATTTCGTACACTCGGGACGGCAGTAGCCCTTTTCGTAGCCCATCTCAGGCTGCAGAAGGGTCATCACACCCATCGAGGGACGCAACACCTGATTCGGACAAGCCGACACACAGAGCTGACAAGCGGTACAATGTTTCTGGAAGAGTTTGAGCGAACGGGCTCCGGCCGGAATAAGCGGAGTCTTGCGTGCAGGAACCTTCTTATCCACGATGACCGCCAGACCACCATCCACCTTTTGGCGTTTGGCCTCGGCAGCTGCCGTACCGGCAAAGAGGGCCGCAAGGGTCAGAAATTGACGGCGCGATGTATCGGTATTGGCGCTCGTTTCCCCCTTTTTGCGCGGCTCGTAGTGGATAGCACCACGCTTACAAGCATCGATACAATCGAAACAAACTACGCAACGCGAAAGGTCGATGGCATGGCTCTTCGGATCGATGCAGGCCGCCTTGCAGTTGCGAGCACAAAGGCCGCAACCGTTACACTTTTCGGTATTGATGACAGGTCTGAGCCACGAATAGCGCGACACAAAGCCCAGCACCGTACCTACGGGGCAGACCGTGTTGCACCACGTGCGACCGTTGCGCCAAGCTAAGAGGGCTACTACTACGAGGGTTGTCAGCGCAACTGCAAGCAGTGCACCGCCTTTCCACCACACTTCCACCGAATAGAAGGCGTAGCTGCCGGCACGCACGGCGATCCAGGCTAGGCCATTATTGGCCAACTGCCATACGGGGGCCAAAAGCGTCGAAGCGATGCGTCCGAATGCGCTATAAGGGGCAATCCAAGCTGCCACCTGACCCATACCGGCCACCATCAGCCCCACAAAGAGAGTCAGAAAACCATAGCGAAGCCAATTCTTGGCCTTCGAGTAGGTGTAGCGATGTTTCTTGGCCTTGCGACCTGCACGGGCAAAGAGATCCTGCAGGATTCCCAACGGACAAATCACCGAACAATAGAGACGACCAAAAAGAAGTGTCAACAGAAGCAACACGACCACCACCCCAACATTGAGTGCCAACACCGCAGGTAGCAACTGAATCTTGGCCAGCCACCCCAAGAAACGATGAGCCGTACCCGTAAAATCGAGAAAGAGTAGCGTGATGGCCACCAGAACCACCACTGCCACAACTCGACGTAATTTCAATAAGTTCATTGGATTAGATTAGAAAAGTGAATAATTAGGGTTTGCTTATTTTTAAGGAATTGAGAATATTGAGATTGACTATCGAGGCTACTAATACCACTCAACGTTCAATTCTCAACTCCCTACTGCCACTGCTCGTCAGCATTGGGATACTCCCCGCCGCGCACATCCGAAATGTAGTGTTCAACTGCTTCAGTCATCACCTCATGTAGATTGGCATAGCGGCGCAGGAACTTGGGTTTAAAGCCCTTATTCATGCCCAACATATCGTGTACGACCAAGACCTGACCGTCACACTCGGCACCGGCTCCGATACCGATCGTGGGGATCGGGATCTCGCGTGTCACACGGGCAGCCAACGGAGCGGGGATCTTCTCCATTACCAGCGCAAAGCAACCCGCCTCGGCAAGCAGACGGGCGTCGTGCAGGAGCTTCTCGGCCTCGGCCTCCTCTTTGGCACGCAGACCGTAACCACCCAGTTGGTGGATCGACTGCGGCGTGAGGCCCAAATGGCCCATCACGGGAATACCGGCCGCGATGATCTTACGCACCGAGGGAAGCATCTCCTCGCCCCCCTCAATCTTCACACCATCGGCACCCGACTCTTTCATAATACGGATAGCCGCTTCGAGAGCCACCTCCACATTTCCGCTACACGTACCAAAGGGCATATCAACCACCACAAAGGCACGCTCTACGCCACGCACTACGGACGAGGCATGGTAGATCATCTGATCAAGCGTAATGGGAAGCGTCGTCGTATGACCCGCCATGACATTGGCAGCCGAGTCACCGACCAGGATGATATCGATACCGGCGCCATCAACAATTTTGGCCATGGTATAATCGTAGGAGGTGAGCATGGCGATCTTCTCGCCCTCGTGTTTCATCTGTGCCAACGTGGCCGTAGTCACAGCACGCACCTTGCTTTCAACCGACATAATCTTCTTGGATTGATTTAATTGTACAAATTTAACTATTTTACACCTATTTGGCAAAAGAAATTCCACAAAACAACACCACCCGAAACCGAAACATTGATCGAATGTTTTGTGCCAACCTGCGGAATCTCGATCGAGCCGTCCATTAGATCGACCACAGCCTGATCCACCCCGGCTACTTCGTTACCAAAGACAAGAGCATATTTTACCCCCTCTTCAGCACGAAACTCATTGAGCATCACAGCACCTTCGACCTGTTCGATGGCCAAAGCACGATACCCTTCGGCCTTGAGTTTTTCAACGGCTTCCACCGTTTCTGGCGCATACTCCCACGCCACGGTCATCTCGGCGCCGAGGGCCGTTTTATGGATATCGCGCGCCGGCGGCGTCGCCGTAATGCCGCAAAGGATGATCTTTTCGATGGCAAAAGCATCACCCGTGCGGAAAAAGGCTCCCACATTCTGCATCGAACGCACATTGTCCAATACGACCACGACAGGCATCTTGGTCATACGCCCAAACTCCTCTGCGGAGGGGCGCATCAACTCTTCGTTGGTAATTTTTCGCATAAGAAACATATATCTTCGCCACAAAAGTAATCAAAATTAAAATCTTTTCCCTATTTTTGTCGGTCGAAGAGTTTACAATCAAGCAATAACAACCAACTTATATGGCAATCGAAACCACCGAAACCAAGGAGAAGTCGTTGAACTTCATCGAAGAGATCATCGAAGAGTCTATCGCCAAAGGCGAAAAGCGCGTACAAACCCGCTTCCCGCCCGAGCCGAACGGCTACCTGCACATCGGCCACGCCAAGTCGATCTGCATCAACTTCGGCATGGCTAAAAAATATGGCGGTAAGTGCAACCTGCGCTTCGACGATACGAACCCCGTCAAGGAGGATACCGAGTATGTGGATTCGATCAAACGCGACATCCAATGGTTGGGCTTCCAGTGGGCCGAGGAGCGTTACGCTTCGGACTATTTTGATCAGCTCTACGATTGGGCTGTAGTACTGATCAAGAAGGGCTTGGCCTATGTCGATGATCAGACCCAGGAGCAGATTCGCGAAAATCGCGGTACGGTATCCGTTCCCGGAACTCCCTCGCCCTGGCGCGATCGCTCGGTGGAGGAGAACCTCGATCTGTTTGAGCGCATGAAGAATGGCGAGTTTACGGATGGCGCCAAGGTATTGCGTGCCAAGATCGACATGGCGCATCCCAATATGCTCTTCCGCGACCCGATCATGTATCGTATTCTGCACGCCGACCACCACCGCACGGGTGACAAGTGGTGCATCTATCCCATGTATGACTACGCACACGGCCAGTGCGACTCGATCGAGCAGATTACACACTCGATCTGTACGCTGGAGTTTGACGTACACCGTCCGCTCTACGACTGGTTTATCCAGGCGTTGGAGATCTATCCCTCGCACCAGTACGAATTCGCCCGTCTGAACCTGACCTACACGATGATGTCGAAGCGTCGTCTGCTGAAGCTCGTGCAGGAGGGAGCCGTAATGGGCTGGGACGATCCGCGCATGCCGACCATCTGCGCCCTGCGTCGTAAGGGTTATACCCCCGCTTCGGTACGTAACTTTGCCGAGATGGTGGGTGTTGCCAAGCGTGACAACGTGATCGACCTGGGCAAGCTGGAGTACTGCGTACGAGAGGATTTGAACAAGATCGCCGAGCGTCGTATGGCCGTACTGAACCCCCTGAAGGTGGTGATTACCAACTACGAGGAGGGTCGCAAGGAGTACTTCACGGCCATCAACAATCCCGAAGATGAGGCTGCCGGCACGCGCCAGGTACCCTTCTCGAAGATACTCTATATCGAGCGCGACGACTTTATGGAGAATCCTCCCAAGAAGTTCTTCCGTCTGCAGCCGGGTGGCGAGGTGCGTCTGCGCTATGCCTACCTGATCAAGTGCGAGGAGATCATCAAGGACGAAGATGGCAACATCATTGAGTTGCACTGCTCGTATGACCCCATGTCGGGCAACGGTTCGTCGAGCGACGGACGCCGCGTGAAGGGTGTAATCCACTGGGTATCGGCCGAGGACGCTGTAGAGGCTGAAGTACGTCTGTTCAACCCGCTCTTCACGACCGAGGACCCCAACGAGGGTTGCGAGGAGGGTGGCAAGACCTGGGAGGACAACCTCAACCCCGAGTCGCTGGTGAAGATCACGGGCTACCTGGAGCCTTCGCTCAAGGAGACCCCGATCGGTACAGCCGTGCAGTTCGAGCGCGTGGGCTATTTCTGCCCCGACACCGACTCGACCCCCGAGAAGCTGGTATTCAACCGCACGGTAACCCTCAAGGACTCGTGGGCCAAGATCAACAAGTAATTAAACATTGCGTATAAATTAAGAGGGGGTGGCAAAGGTCAACCCCTCTTTTTTTAATCCAAAATCCAACGTCAGATGCGCAACACACTTATACTGCTGGTATTAATCGCCATAATCGGATTGATTCCCTGGATGGTAAGCCGCAACAACCATACTGCCACCGTGCGTGGTACATTTCCCGATGAATTAACCGGAGCGGATTACAATTGGGTCTATCTGCACTGCGACGAAGAGGTGCTTGATTCGTGCATCATAGCAGACAACCGATTTGAACTAACGGCCGAGGTGAACGATCAACGACGTATCGCGACGGTAATGATTCCTTGTTGCAGCCTTACACAACAGGTCACCCTACGTCCTCGCCACGAAATCGCCATTCGTGTTTCGCTCGATGAATACTATCGCAAAAAAGCAGAAATGACCATTATCGAAACCATGGCAAGGCTTGATAGTTCAGGTGTTTCGCTCCCCGACTCGATTTGGAATCAGTTGCGAGACTCTCTCGTCAAGGCATTCATCGAACTAAACGCCAAACAGTAGCCGTCGACACAATAAAAGAAGCAGGGGATATGGCTAATCAACAACCATATCCCCTGCATGCTATGTACACATCATTGCTCTCAAACGTCTTTTGCAAATTATTCCGGCAAACGGAGCTGACCGGCACAGCGTTTACCTATCAGATATTGCCAAAGGATCGAATTACGATAGATGTATCGATCACCATTCGAACAACTTTGTGCATTGATACGAGCCCGTTTCTCTTTCAACACACGCCATTGCCCCAACACCTCCCACCAGGCACGGAACACGGCCTTGAAATTAGCCACATGGCCCTGCGCCAAATAGGTCAAAGCGGCCAAAAAATCCAAGCAGGGGCGCAACATCAGCACCAATGTGCACTGCATCGGCGAAGCGCATTTGAACAACATGGCCAAGTTATTGCGGTGGTTGAGAAATATTTTACGTGGAGAGTCGGTCTGCAGCGTACCACCTCCATAATGGTAGACACAACTTTCGGGAATAATACGAATCTGCCAACCGGCACGTTGCAAACGCCACGAGAGGTCGATCTCCTCCATGTGGGCAAAATAGTCGCCATCGAAACCACCCATTTGGCGAAAGAGCTCCGCTCGGCAACAATAGGCTGCGCCCGACACCCAAAAGAGGTTACGAGCGTCATCATATTGTCCTTCATCGCGTTCGATCGAACGCAGGATTCGTCCACGACAAAAGGGATAGCCCAACAGATCAATATAGCCACCAGAAGCTCCGGCATACTCAAACGATTCAGGCGCTGTAACCGCGCGCAACTTCGGTGCACATGCCGCCACATCGGGCATTTCATCCAGGCAACGGACCAAGGGTTCGATCCAGCCACGCGGAGTTTCGACATCCGAGTTCAGCAGGATGTAATAATCCGCCTCGACCTGCTGCAGGGCACGATTGTAGCCTTCGGCAAAGCCATAATTCTTATCGAGTCGAACCACCTCCACGCTCGGAAAATCGCGCTGCAAAAGCTCCAGCGACGCATCCGTCGAGCCATTGTCAGCCACTACGACCGACACTTCATCCAACCCTTCAACCGAGGACACAACCGAAGGGAGGTAGCGATCCAAATGCTCCTCACCGTTCCAGTTGAGTATGACGATTTTAGTTTTCGGCATGGCGTTGATGCTTCCAACGACGGTGTGACCACATCCACAACTCGGGGTCGCGACGAATCATCTGCTCTAGACGTTGCACATATCGTTCCGTGATTTCGTGTTTTTCGACCTGCTCCTTACCGTCATAAATCATCTCGAAGGCCATCTCATAGCGTCCGCGAGCGATACGACGCATGGGAGCAAAATAGGCCGGCATACCATAACGCATTGCCAACTGCTCACCTCCATCAAAAAAGACCGTATCCTGATTCAGGAATCGATACCAACGCGTATCGGGTAAAATCGGAATATTGGGATGTTGATCGGCAACCAGACCCATGGCCATTTTACGACCACGCACACCCTCTTGGCGATGCAACAACAAGAAGCGCATCGACTCCTTTTTCTGTACCGGAGTCGAATAGGGGGTCGTACGCAAACGCTGATAGAAGAGATCCATCACCTTCGAGCTCAACTGATGATAGACACCCAACGACTCATGGGTCGGATCATCCATGGCCCAAAATGCGCCCAACTCCCACAATCCATGGTGGGCAAAGAGGACTATGATATGCTCGTCAGGCATTGCACGCTTCATTGTATCGAAATCGTGCATCGAAAAATAACGGCGGATTTTACGATCGGTCAGGTGGACCATATTCAGCGTACCGATAATTACTTCAGCAAGATTGTGGTAGAAACCTCGCTTGATGCGCTCACGCTCTTCATCGCTCTTTTCGGGAAAAGCACGACGCAGATTCTCCTCTACAACGGCTCGCCGATAGCGCAACAGATGGCACAACCCGAAATAGAGCACCGGCTCCAATACATAAAATTTAAACCAGTAGGGGGAAACCGAAATACACCACGTAAACCCCCACAACAACTCCAACGCCACTCGTTGGAAAAAGGTCAGTTCGCTAATCTTGATCATCGTCTATCGCCTCCGTTTTCTTTTTCTTGACAGGTTTACCCGCTACGACCAGGACAAATTCACCCTTCGGCTCGTGTTCGCAGAAATGAGCCAACACCTCTCCAATGGTACCACGCACCGTCTCCTCAAACTTTTTGGTCAACTCGCGCGACACACTGATCATTCGATCCTCGCCAAAACACTCGGCGAACTGTTCCAAACACTTCACCACACGATAGGGCGACTCGTAGAAGATCATCGTACGCTCCTCATCGATGCAGCGCTCCAAATGTTTCATACGGCCCTTCTTCTGTGGGAGGAAACCCTCAAAGCAAAAACGGTCACACGGGAATCCGCTATTGACCAAGGCCGGAATCAATGCCGTGGCACCGGGCAGCGTCTCAACCTCGATCCCCTGCTCGACACAGGTGCGCACCAACAAGAAACCGGGATCGGAGATTCCGGGAGTACCGGCATCCGAGACCAAAGCCACATCACGACCGGCCGCGACCATCTCGGTAAAGAATTGAGCCGTAGCGTGTTCGTTGAACTTATGGTGTGATTTAAGCGGTTTCTCGATGCCCAAATGGCGCAACAAGAAAGAGGTCGTTCGGGTATCTTCTGCCAAAATCACATCGACCGATTTCAGCACCTCAACAGCTCGCAGTGTTATATCATCCAAATTGCCGATCGGGGTCGGCACCAAATAGAGTTTCGCCATGTTTTATTGTTGATCGAATTTACGCTCCAAAAGGTCCATCATCAATTTAGCACCATCCGAATTGGGATTCCAGGCAAAGTGCTCGGCAATATAGATCATGCAGTCGTCGAAATTATCAAACTCGTTAAGACGACGAATCGTAATTTCATAAAGCGAACCATTTCCGCCAAAGAGGTCGCGAATCAGCAAAAACTTATCGTTCAACCCCACAGCACGTCTTAAGTCGGTGACACGAGGACGAAAATCGTTCACACTTTGCTGTTCGGATAAGGCATCGGCCAAGGTTTGACGAGGTTGAATCTTCTCGCCCAAGATTGCAGGTGCCTCCTCAACCTTCACGCGCAGAGTCGGCTTGGCAACCAGCTCCTCCTCTGAGATTTGCTCAACATCCTCTTCCCAATCCGGCTCGAGCTCCGCCTCTTTTGTTGCCGAAACTGTCGTCACACGGGGGATCTGCTCCAACTCCTCCTCCGAGATTTCAATCACACCGTTCTCTTCGCCTGCATCTACCACCTCATCTGTTGCAGGCATCCACGAAGCGGCAGGCTCCTCCACGATCGGTTCAGGCTCTACCACATCATACAACGACATAATGACTCGTTGCTTGCGACGATGATGATCAACCACAGGTTCGTCCCCAAAAAGGGTTTGCGTGGGGCGCGGCGATTCGACCGGTGCTGCAATCGGCTCCTCGTGTCGCTCTTCAGGCTGTTCGGGCTCGATGATCGCCTCAACGGCAGGCAACTCGTCCTGTGCATCCTCCTCATGGGATGCGAGTGCAGGCTCGATCTCCTCGGCTCTCTGCTCCTCTTTTTCCGCTTCGGGCTCAAACACCCCCTCAATCTCGGCCATTTCAGGCTCAACCACGGCCTCAATCTCCAATTCGGCTTCGGTGTCAAGATCCGCTTTCTCCTCCAATTCAGCCATCACCTCCGGCTCTATCGGATCTTCCATAAACTGCTGTGCTTCAGTCTCAACGACCTCCGATGCCGACTCTTCTTCGGGTATAAGGTCCTCCGATGCCGGCAATATTTCATCGACCGATTCAGCCATTACGGGGGCGATAGGGTCAAATGAGAAGAAGTCATCGGCATCGAGCACCAAAGGTTCCTCTTCAATCGGCTCTGCCTCGACAGGCGGCACGACAAGCGGCATCGAAGCAGCATCTTCGCACTGCGGCTCATCCTCTTCCAAATCGAAACACACCGCGGCATAGATGTCACGCAGTCGCGCCAACAGCAAATCACGTTCAATGGTCGTTATATCCTCCTTACGCTGCCACGCCCCGACCATCAGGTCGAGTCGATGCAGTTCGGATTGCAAGGTTTTCAGCTTCATAGTCGTGTATATGATATATGGGGACAAATATAATGATTTTTTTCGAGAATTTCCATTTGCAAAAACTGCATTATTTTCCTAAATTTGTATTTTAATACAAACTCGCTCTTTTTACACCATGAAACGATTTGCCTTTTTACTGCTATTGCTTACCACGACCCTGACAGGAGTCGCCCATACCCCCGATTACGGCGAGATGGCTCGCCGTTTTGCTGCTTCGGAACGCACCCGCTTCCCCGAAGCATGGATGATCGATTTCTGCAGTGCCCCCTTCTTCGGTTACTCACAGGGTGTAGGTTGCTGTGCCATGCTCGAGATTTGGCACACGACCGGCGACGAGGATTACTTCAACTATGTTGAAAAGTTGGCCGATACGCTCGTCAACGAGGCGGGCGAGATCCATCGTTATGAGCGCGACAAATACAACCTCGACTTCATCAATTCGGGCAAGTACCTCTTCGACTGCTACGCCAAGACAGGCAAGGAGAAGTATCGCAAGGCGCTCGACATGTTGGTGGATCAGCTCCGCGAGCAACCCCGCACCTCGGATGGCGGTTTTTGGCACAAGCTCCGCTACACCCACCAGATGTGGCTCGACGGACTCTATATGTGTTCGCCCGTACTGATGGAGTATGGCGCCACCTTTAACGAGCCTGCCTGGATCGAGGAGGCCGTAAAGCAGATCAAACTCTGCCACAAGCACACACACGACCCTGTAACAGGGCTCTACCACCACGCCTGGGACGAGAGCCGTTCGCAGCGTTGGGCCAATCCCGAAACGGGCCACTCACCCAACTTCTGGGGTCGTTCGATCGGATGGTGGTTCATGGCCCTAGTCGACAACCTCGACTATCTGCCCCAAGACCATCCCGACCGTGAGGAGATTATCGGCTACATACAGGGACTCACGGAGGCTCTTACGAAGTACCAACGCAACGGCCATTGGTACCAGGTGCTCGACTGTCCCGAGCGTGAGGGCAACTACCCCGAGGCTTCGGTGACGGCACAATGCATGTATGCCATTGCCAAAGCGGTCAACAAGGGTTATCTGCCGCGCCGCTACCGCAAAGTAGCTGTCGAGGCCTACCGTGCGCTGTGCAACGACCTGATCTTCGAGGACGAAAACGGTGTGCTTTCGCTGACCCGTTGCTGTGCAGTGGGCGGTTTGGGTGGCAATCCCTACCGCGACGGCAGTTTCGAGTACTACATCGGCGAACGCATCCGTGACAATGATGCTAAAGCCACAGGTCCTTTTATCATGGGTTGCCTGGAGTTGGCAAAATAGCTCAAAACACAACCCATGCCCCATCAATCATGACCAAACATTGGCTATATACCCTGCTATGCGTCTCGCTGCTCATGCTTATAGCTTGTGGCGGCGATAACCCTGTAGCCGAAGAGCCGGAAGATCCCGAAACGGAGCAACCCGCCCCCGATCCGGATCCCGAGCCCAATCCGCCGTCCCCCGAGCCGCCCACTACACAAAAGTTTCCCGACTACGGAGCGGTAAAGGCTTTCCCGACGGCCGTGGGTCACGGACGCAATGCCACGGGAGGTCGTGGAGGTCAGATTGTCCATGTCACAAACCTCAACGATTCGGGTGCAGGATCACTGCGCGATGCCGTGAGCGAATCAAACCGCACGATTGTCTTTGACGTGGCAGGTGTCATCACACTAAAATCGGTCTTGGTACTCAAAAGCAACCAGACACTGCTATTCCAAACCGCTCCGGGCGACGGCATCGAGATCTACAACAACCGCGTCGCCTCGTCGGGTGCATCGAACCTCATCGTGCGCTATATGCGTGTGCGCACGGGGCGTCAGGCATCGGGCTCGGACAATATGGACGCGGGTGGTCTGTCGAGTGGCGAAAATGTCATCTACGACCACTGCTCGTTCACCTGGGCTACGGATGAGTGTTTCTCGATCAGTGCCGACAACAAGGGCGTACGCCCGCAAAAGATTACACTCCAGAACTCGATCATCGGCCAGGGTTGCATGAACCACTCATGCGGTGGCCTGATTCAGACCTCCGACACGGAGGGTGTGACCATCTACCGCAATCTGCTGATTGACAATTCGGCCCGCAACTTCAAAGTGAAGGGTCTGAACCAGTACGTCAATAACGTAGTCTACAACTGGGGCTCATCCAACTGCTACGACATGAGCAACTCGGAGGGGCACTCCGACACCCAGATCGAGAATAACTACTTCATCCAAGGTCCCTGCTACGTTTGGCGCAACACGCCCGCCGAGAAGGTGAGCGAGCAGACCTACAACAACCCCGCAATCTGCTCGCCGACAGGTGCCGGGCACAAATACTACGAGGTACTCGCACAGGAGACACCCACCAAGCCCTTCACGAAGGGAAATGCCAACTTCGACACCTACTTCGCAGGCAACTACTTCGACAATAACAAGGATGGCGTCTTGAACGGTGTGGAGCTGACAACCGAGAACTTCTCGACCTACTGCAGCGGCACCCCCTCATTCCTCTCGGCACCCTCGCCGAAGCACCCCACGCTTGAGACGATGAGCACGGCAGCGGAGGCCTACAACTGGGTCGTAAAGTATGTCGGTGCCTCGTTGCCGGCACGCGACAAGGTGGATGGCTACATGATCGAGGAGCTCACCTCGCTGGGTACAAAGGGTACTATCTTCCGCGATCAGCGCAAGGAGTTGCAGTACCCACTGGCCAACACCTGGCAACAGATCAACACGTCAGATAACCGCCCAAAAGACAGTGACAAGGACGGCATTCCCGACGAGGTGGAGAAGCAATACGGCCTAGACATGAACGACGGCTCGGATGCAGCCAAAATTGCCGAGAACGGCTACTCAAATATCGAAAACTACACCTTCCTCATGGAGGTAAATCGCAACAAATAAACTAAAACTAAATAGGATGAAAAAACTACTTTTGGCAACTGCGCTCTTGACCGCAAGCTGCACCACAACCGAAAAGATTGATCGTGTAGCTCTTTTGGAGCGCAACAATCCCCACCTGACAGCCGTAGACACGTTGGCCTCGCTGACGGTCGGCAACGGCGGTTTTGCCGTAACGGTCGACGTAACGGGTCTGCAAACCTTTCCCGAGCATTACAGCAAGGGTGTACCCCTCGGCACACAGAGCGATTGGGGTTGGCACTCGTTCGATAACCCCGAGAACTATCGCCACGAGGAGTCGCTGCGCGACTATGACTTTGGACACGGCCACATTGAGCCCTATGCCACCCAGCCCAAGGAGGGTCGTGGCAAGTACGCAGCCGATTGGTATCGCGTCAACCCTCACCGCTTGCATCTAGGCGTCGTGGGTTTTGAAGGGCTGAATCCCGAGGAACTGACTGCTATCGACCAGACGCTCGACCTGATGGATGGTACGATCCACTCGTCGTTTGCCGTCGAGGGTGAGCAGATTACCGTCAAGACCGCCTGCGACCCTGCAGCCGACCGCTTCACGGCCTCGATCTCAGGCAAGAAGCACCTGCCCATCGCCATCCGCTTTGCCTACCCCACGGGTGCCCATACGGACGACGCTTGCGACTGGACAGCCGACGAGAAGCACTCTACGGAGTTGGTAGCCTCGACCGAGCAGTCGGCGACGTTGTTGCGCACGATCGACACGGCGCGCTACTACGTGCGTCTGGACTGGACGGGTAAGGCCACGGTAGCCCAACAGAGTCGCAACCACTTCACGATTCAGCCCGAGGAGGATCAGTGGACGCTGGCGGCACACTACACCCCCCTCCAGGAGAAGGCCACGGCCGAGCAGGCCGATATCTTGGCTGTTGCAACCGATGCCAAGAGCTTCTGGAATAAGTTCTGGAACGAAGGTGGCGTGGTAGATTTCAGCCATTGTACCGACCCGCGCGCCAAAGAGTTAGAGCGCCGCGTAGTACTTTCGCAGTACCTCCTGGCCGTACAGTGTGCCGGTCCGACGCCGCCGCAGGAGACGGGTCTTACGTACAATTCGTGGTTTGGTAAGTTCCACCTCGAGATGATCTATTGGCACCAAGCGCAGTTTGCCCTCTTCGGCCATGAAGATCTGTTGCTGCGTACCCTCAAGTGGTACCATTCGGCAGCCGATGGCGCACGCCACATTGCCGCTCGTCAAGGCTTCAAGGGTCTGCGTTGGATGAAAATGACCGATCCGACGGCCATGGAGGCTCCCTCGAAGACCGGCTCGTTCCTCATCTGGCAGCAGCCTCACCTGATCTACCTCCTGGAGCTTTGCTACCGTGCCAACCCCTCGGAAGAGCTGCTCAAGGAGTATGCCCAGCTCGTGGAGGAGACGGCCGAGTGGATGTATGATTTTGCCGATTACAATGCCGAGCTGGATCGCTACGAACTGCGTGGCATTATCCCCGCTCAGGAGACCCTGCGTGCTGCAGAGACGGTCAACCCGCCCTTTGAACTTTCGCAGTGGCACTGCGTGATGTCGATGGCACAGCTGTGGCGTGAGCGCCTGGGCAAGGAGCGCAATATCGAGTGGGACGACATGATCCAAAAACTCTCGCCGCTGGCTGAGAAGGATGGTCTTTACCTGGCTGCCGAGACGGCACCGCAGACCTATGAGGATGTACGCTTCACCTCCGACCACCCCGCCGTATTGGGTGCCGTGGGTATCTTCCCCCACTCGCCGCTCGTAAAGCCCGAGGTGATGAAGCAGACCCAGGAGTGGATCTGGGATAACTGGAATTGGGACGAGACCTGGGGTTGGGACTACCCGATGGTTTCGATGAATGCCACACGTCTGGGCGAGCCCGAAAACGCCGTTTCGGCTCTCCTGATGTCGAAACGCACCAACACCTGTCTGCCCAACGGCCACAACTTCCAGGATGCACGCCTGCGCTGTTACCTGCCCGGCAACGGTGGTCTGTTGACCGCCATCGCACTGATGTGTGCCGGATGGGATGGCTGCGAGGAGCAGAACCCCGGTTTCCCGAAGAACGGCCAATGGGATGTTCGCTGGGAGGGCATTAAGGCTTTGCCTTAAATTGTCATTCGATTAGTAGATACGACCTTCGATTTTAAAGTTTCGATTCGCACTCCGATTTGACTATGAAACATCTTTGGCTCGGGCTGTTGTTGTTGAGCCTCACGACAACGGCTCAACAACAGCAGAAACCGCAACTGAACGAAGACTACACTTTCAACAAGACCACCTTTGCACCGCGTCCACTCCACTATCGACCCGATGGGGGCAGCGTGGTTACAACCGACGGTAAGGCGCGCTTCAACCGTGCCCTCTATGGTGCACACACGGGATTTCGAGTCGAGTGTAGCGATCGTACCGAGTTCGGCATCTATCTCCCGGGCATGGGTGGCAATCTGCAACTTACACTTCCCAACGGTGTGTGTGAAGCACGCTACACCCCGGGCAAGATGAGCTACCGACAAGGGGGTATCGAGGTCGAGGTCGAGGTGCTTCGCGAGGGTGCGGATGCAGCCATTTGGCGCATCGAGAACACGACTCGCACGACGCAAAAAATCGGTGTACATTTTGGTGGTGTGAGCGGCATCAAGTTCTACCGAAACGGTGACTTGGGTGTGGATGATCCCGAAGCTTTCTCGTTCGATCCTGCGGCCTGTGTCACAAACCAATACCGGCTCGATGAGGAGCGTATTGTAGTTGGCTACGAAGCCAAAACGAAAGGCGAAGTAACGTTAATTCTGCCACTCAGCAAAAAGCAGTTAAGCCGTCTGCCACACCTAGTTGGCGAGTTGGAGATTGCGCCCCGCAAAAGCTGCTATTTAGCCTACTTTCCGCGCAACGAAAAGCACCACACGCAACGCGAACTGAAGGTACTCTTTGCTGCCGCCGAGAAGGGGCGCGAGGCCTTGGGCGAGAGTCTCAAGATCGAGACCCCTGACCCGTGGCTGAATCCCGTAGGTGAGGCGTTGGCCATAGCGGCTGACGGCATTTGGAGCGGCCGCACTTGGTTGCATGGTGCCATCGGCTGGCGCACCGAGCATCTTGGGTGGCGCGGAGCCTATGTCGGTACAGCGTTGGGCTGGCACGAACGTGCTCGTACCCACTTTCGCACCTATGCCGAAAACATGGTACGCGACGTGGAACCCGTCTACAACCATCCGCGTCAGGATTCGACCCTCAACCTGGCTCGTGCCGAGAAACAATGGGGAACACCCATGTACAGCAACGGCTACATCTGCCGTCGTCCGGGCAAGCGCGAGATGTCGCACTACGACATGAATCTGGTCTATATCGACGCCCTGCTGCGCCACATACGCACCACGGGCGACGAGGCTTTTATGCGCGAAATGTTCCCCACCATCAAATTGCATCTGGAGTGGGAGAAACGCAACTTTGACCCCGATGGCGACCACCTCTACGATGGTTACTGCTGCATCTGGGCGAGTGACGCCCTCTACTACAACGGAGGAGCAGCAACCCATTCGTCGGCCTACAACTACTTCGCCAACAAGGAGACGGCCCGCATCGCCGAGCGCATTGGCGAAGATCCGACTCCATATCGCAAGGAGGCCGAGGCAATCTACCAAGCCATGCACGAAAAGTTGTGGGATACAGAGGGTGGCCATTGGGCCGAATACCGCGACGGCATGGGGCACCAGCGCCTCCACACCTCGGCAGCTCTATGGACCATCTACCACGCCATTGATTCGGAGGCTGGAACTCCCTTAGAGGCGATTCTCTCGGCCTGCTACGCTCAACGCGAACTCCCCCACCTGCCGGTATGTTCGCCCGACTTTGAGGACCACTATTCATTGCCCGCCACCTCGGACTGGCAACCCTACATCTGGTCGATCAACAACGTAGCCGTGGCGGAGGTGATGCATGCCGCATTAGCCTACTGGCAGGCAGGCATGAACGAGGAGGCCTTCCACCTGATGAAGGGTATCGTGATGGACAATATGTATCTCGGCACATCGCCCCTCAACTTTGGGCAAATCAGCTATTTGGATGCAGCCCGTGGCGAGTGCTACCGCGACTTTGCCGACCCAATCGGTGTCTGGTCGCGTGCCCTGACCGAAGGTCTTTACGGCATCCGTCCTGACCTTCTGAATGACGAGGTGACCCTCCAACCCGGATTCCCCGAAGCGTGGGACAACGCCTCGATTTGCCACCGCGATCTTTCGTATGATTTCCACCGCAAGGGCAACAAGGTAACCTACGATATCAAGCACCATTACCCCACTCGCACGGCGTTACAACTCATTGTGGACGGCAGTCGTGTGGCGGAGGTAAAGGTGAATGGTCGACGCGTCACGTTTGAGGAGGTAAGCGGCTCGTTTGGCAAGCCGCGCATTGCGATCCGACTCTGCTGGAAAGCGCGCTACAAGGTGAGCATCAAACTCCACGACGAAGCACCAGCAACCACCTACGAAACAGGCCCTTACAAACTCCGCAAAGGCGAGCAAAACAATCTTTCGTTCTATGCACATATCCCCTCGGGGGTGGATCGTCCGACACCTGTTATCGAGTACCCTGCAGCAACAGTTTACCACCCTATTGACCTCACAGCACGCTACAACGCCTCGGTGAGCGAGATCTACGGCAACGAGTACCTCGCCCCGCGCCCTGCAAAGACCACGCTGCAGATTCCGAAACAAGGCTATGGCGACTGGTGCCATCCGAAGGCCGAGGCCGAGATTGACGACTCGGGGCTGCGTGCGCTGCTACGCGAGAAGGCCCTCGACGACCGTGTGGGCGAATGGCATTGTGCCCAGATACCCTTCCACTTGGCACACTCCGGCAAGAACGTGATTTACACTTCGCTGTGGGAGAACTACCCCACGGCTGTCGAGATTCCGCTCACGGGTCGTGGTCGCCGACTAATGCTGATGATGGCCGGCTCGACCAACCACATGCAGAGCCACATTGCCAATGGCCTGTTGACGGTGACCTACACCGATGGTACAAGTTCGACCCTGGAGCTGATCAACCCCGATAATTGGGCCTCGATCGAGCAGATGGGCGTCAACGACGGCTATTCGTATCGTGCCCCCGCCTTGTGGCGACTGGGCCTTCAAAACGGCCTTTTCAGCCGCACGTTAGACCAAGATATGGGCGTCGAAGGGATCAACCGCATGATTCCGGGCGGTGCAGCTACGCTGGTCGAAATGCCGATCGCAGAGCACAAAGAGTTACAATCGATTCGCCTCGAAACCCTTTCAAACGACGTAGTGATCGGTTTGATGGGTCTGACGGTGGAAGAATGATAGTCGAAAGCGGAAAAAATGAAAATTATACCTATATTTGCACGCACAAAATTAAGATAATCAAAAATCCGAAATAACCATGGCATTACAATGCGGCATTGTGGGTCTTCCGAACGTCGGTAAATCGACCCTTTTCAACTGTCTGTCGAACGCAAAGGCACAGGCAGCTAATTTCCCCTTCTGTACGATTGAGCCCAATGTGGGTGTCATCACCGTACCTGATGAGCGTCTGGTGCGTCTGGCCGAGATCGACAAACCGAAGCGTGTGATTCCCACCACGATCGAAATCGTCGACATCGCCGGTCTGGTGAAGGGTGCTTCGAAGGGTGAGGGTCTGGGCAACAAGTTCCTGGGCAACATTCGTACCACACACGCCATTATTCACGTGCTGCGTTGCTTTGAGAATGGCAACATCACCCATGTCGATGGATCGATTGATCCGGTGCGTGACAAGGGTGTCATTGACACCGAGCTGCAGCTCAAGGACCTCGAGACGATCGAGAACCGTCTGGCCAAGACCCAGAAGCAGGCTGCCGTAGGTGGTGACCGTCAGGCCAAGCGTGCCGTGGAGCTGCTGCTGCAGTATAAGGCCCTCTTGGAGCAGGGAAAGAATGCCCGCGAGCTGGAGGTAGAGGCCGAGGATAAGAAGATTGTAGCCGAGTTGTGTCTTTTGACCAACAAGCCGGTGCTCTACGTCTGCAACGTGGACGAGAAGTCAGCTGTGACGGGCAACGAACATACGGAGGCCGTGAAGCAGGCCATCGCCGGCGAGAAGGCCGAGATGCTGATCGTGGCTGCCGCTACGGAGGCCGATATTGCCGAGTTGGAGAGCTACGAAGAGCGCCAGATGTTCCTCGAGGATCTCGGTCTGAAGGAGTCGGGCGTGGCACGTCTGATCAAGGCTGCCTACAAGCTGCTGAGCCTCGAGACCTTCTTTACGACGGGTGCTGACGAGAGCCGCGCTTGGACCTACAGCAAGGGCATGAAGGCACCGCAGACGGCCGGTGTGATCCACACCGATTTCGAGCGCGGTTTCATCCGTGCCGAGGTGATCAAGTACGAGGACTATGTAACGCTTGGTTCGGAGAAGGCCTGCCGCGATGTTGGTAAGCTCAGCATCGAGGGTAAGGAGTATGTCGTGCAGGACGGCGACATCATGCACTTCCTCTTCAACGTATAATCAAAAAAAACGACAATAACTATGAACAAACCTGTTCGTGTGCGTTTTGCACCCAGCCCCACGGGCCCGCTTCACATCGGCGGTGTCCGCACGGCTCTTTACAACTACCTCTTTGCCCGCAAGCATGGCGGCAAGATGATTCTGCGCATCGAGGATACCGATTCGCAGCGTTTCGTTCCCGGTGCCGAGGAGTATATCCTCGAGTCGCTCCGCTGGTGCGGTGTCGAGATCGACGAGG
>JAFYQI010000003.1 GCA_017547175.1 Alistipes sp.
CCCCTGGAGTGGGACTTGAAAAAAAGCACGTGATTTTCCGCAAACTGCAAAATTTTAACCCGTTTTCTTTACAGCATGTTGTGACACGCCTCGATGTGTAATAGCTTTCCAGACCTCCCCCTAAATCCCCCTCCCCTGGAGTGGGACTTGAAAAAAATTACGTGATTTTCCGCAAACTGCAAAATTTTAGCCCGTTTTCTTTACAGCGTGTTGTGACACGCCTCGATGTGTAATAGCATACCAAACCTCTCACCTCCCTAGAAGCATGCCCTCTCCTTTGCTCACTTTTTTCGGTAAATTGTGCTAAAGTTCCGATTTTTTCGTATATTTGCACCGTAAACAAATACTCAAAACTATGAAAAACATCTTCAAATTGGGCCTTTTTGCGCTCGTTATGTTGTTCGCCACCAACTCGTTTGCCCAGACGGCTGCCGATCAGATCGTCGGTGTGTATCAGGTAGAGGAGGAGGGTCGTCAGTCGAAGGTTCGCTTCACGAAGTGCGCCGATGGCTCGTACCAGGGTCAGATCATTTGGCTTTCGGAGCCCAACAACGCCGACGGTACGCGCAAGATGGACACGAAGAACCCCAACCCCGAGTTGCGCAAGGTACCTGCCGATCAGGTTGTGATCGTCTATGGTATCCGCTACGACGCTGCCAAGAAGGCATGGAGCGGTGGTAAGGTCTACAAGCCCATCAACGGCAAGATCTACAAGGTAGAGTGCTCGTTCGACGACGAGAAGACACTGCGTGTCAAGGGCTCGCTCGGTCCCATTTCGCTCTCGCGTTACTGGAAAAAGATTGAGTAAGATGGCGTTATGTCGCTAAAAAAAGGTTGTCCGAGATCGCTTGGGCAACTTTTTTTTATACCTTTGCAACCATGAACACATTTATCGAAATTTTGCGTCGCTGGACGTTGCCGATTGCCATGGTGGCCGGTGCTGCGGCCTACTTCATCTTTACGGCCATTCCCTGGCCCGATGGCACCTATCGTCTAGCCGAAGAGGCGCTGGGCATCATTCAGCCTACGCTGCTCTTCTTCATGCTCTTCCTCTCGTTCTGCAAGATCCGCCTGAGCGATCTGAAGTTCAAACGCTGGTTTTGGTGGCCGCTGCTGATCCAGATCACGCTGTTTGCCTTTTTTGCGGGGCTGCTGGTGCTCCTGCCCGACCATCCGTCGCGTATTCTGGTCGAGTGTGCCATGCTCTGCTTCCTCTGCCCTACGGCTGCGGCTGCGGTGGTATTCAGTGTCAAGCTGGGTGGTAATGCCGCTTCGGTGACGACCTACATCCTGCTGATCAACTTCGTGGTGGCCATCCTGGCACCCCTCGTGCTGCCGTTGGTGCATCCCGTGGAGGGTGTCTCGTTCCTGCCCGCCTTCTGGATGATCAGCTCGCGCATCTTCCCCGTGCTGATTCTGCCCCTCTTTGCCGCCGTGGCACTCAAGAAGGTGTGGCCCAAGCTGCACGCCATCTGTGCCTCGTCAAAGGATGCTGCCTTCTACCTCTGGGTCTGCACCCTCACGTCGGCCATTGTTGTGACGACGAAGAGTTTAGTACACGACACCTCGCCCGTCATCTACCAGGTGCTCATCGCCCTGATTGCCCTTCTCACCTGCGTCGTGCAGTTCTGGATCGGTCGCAAGATTGGTGTACGCTACGGCGAGCAGGTGGTCGGAGGTCAGGCCCTCGGTCAGAAGAACAACGTCTTTATCATCTGGCTCGGGTACACCTTCCTCTCGCCCATCACGGCCCTTTCAGGCGGTTTCTTTGCCATCTGGCAGAATGTAGTGAACAGCTACCTCTTATATAAAAAGGAGCGCAACGAGGCGCAAACAGGGGCTGAAAATCAAAAATAATCGCTATCTTTAGCGAACAAATCAACCGCTATGAACTACTTCCTCTCCCGCAACTACCGCACCCTGAACCAAGCCGGCAACAAGGCCAAGACCGACATCGAGGCGGCGCTCGGTGCACTCGGTTTCCGTTCGGCAGGGTTTGCGCAGGGCTCCTACAAGAACCCCGTGCTGCACTTCCTCTACAACATTGGCAGTGTGTTGAAGGTCCCCTTCACGCTCCGCAAGGGAGATACGTTGGTCATTCAATACCCGCTCAAGAAGTGGTTTGCATTGGCTTGTAAGCTGGCCCACCTGCGTGGGGCACGGGTGATCACGGTGATCCACGACCTGGGTAGCTTCCGTCGCAAGGCGCTCACCATTCCGCAGGAGATTGCCCGCCTGAGTAACGCCGACTACATCATTGCCCACAACGCCAAGATGCGCCAATGGCTCGAGGAGAACGGGCTGAAGCGTCCGGTGGGCGAGTTGGAGATCTTTGACTACCTCTCCACAACCGAGGCACAGCCCAAGACAGCGGCAAAGCGTCCCTACCGACTGCTCTATGCCGGTGTGCTGGCACCGATCAAGAACGCCTTCCTCTACGAGATTGGCGAGCACATCCACCACTACCGCTTCAACCTCTACGGCAACGGATTCAAGATCGAGGCGGCAAAGGGGTCGGAGTACTTCAACTACATCGGCTTTGTCCCCTCGGATCAGTTCATTGCCACCGCACAGGGCGATTTCGGTCTGGTATGGGACGGTCACTCGCTGGATGGTTGCATGGGCGATCTGGGCGAGTACCTGAAATACAACAATCCCCACAAGACGTCGCTCTACCTGCGTTGCTCACTGCCGATCATCATCTGGAAGCAGGCCGCTCTGGCTGCCTTTGTCGAAGAGCATCAGGTGGGTCTAACGATCGATTCGTTGCGCGAATTGGACGAACGTCTCAACACGCTCACCGAGGAGGAGTATCGTCGGATGCAGGCCAATGTCGCCGCCATCTCGAAAAAAATCGCCTCGGGACACTACATCCAAAAGGCCGTTCAGAAGGCCATCGAGGTATTGGGCGTTTAGTATGAAACTTTGCGATTAAGGCGCATGCAGTGACTACGCCACACCTAAAAAAAGCCCCGAATCAACCTTCGGGGCTTCATTGTATAAAAGGGTCATCAGCACCTCAACCCGGATTTTGATTGTAGGGACGCAGCTATTGTCATACACACAAGAAGCCCCAAATGAGTAGCACAAAGTACCTCCCATTCGGGGCTTACAAGTGAAGGGCAAAAGGTGCCCTATAAATTCGAGAACTACTTACCCAGCATCTTCTTTACCTCGGCAGCTACGGTCGTACCGTTGTAGCCGAACTTCTCATCCAGCACCTTGTAGGGGGCCGAATAACCGAAGTGGTCGAGGCCGTGGATATAACCATTCTCACCCACCAGACCCAGCAGGTTTACGGGCAGACCCGAGGTCATACCGTAGCGCATGATACCGGCAGGCAGGACGCTCTCCTGGTACGAACGGGGCTGATCGCGGAACAGACCCTCACTCGGTACATTCACCACGCGGACAGCGATACCCTCCTCGGCCAGCTTCTCGGCACCCTCCACGAGGGTCGAAACCTCCGAACCGGTAGCCACCAGCACGGCAGCGGGCTTCGCCGCATCCATCACCACGTAACCACCCTTGGCAATCTGCAGGGCCTCCTCACGACGCTGCTTACCGAGCGTCGGCAGAGTCTTGATATTCTGACGCGACAGAATCAGCGCTACGGGACGCTGCTCCTCGAGGGCGAGTTTCCAAGCCGTCACGGTCTCCTCACCGTCACCCGGACGCAGCACAACCATCGAACGCTCACCGTGGTGGTTCTTCAGGTGCTCCATCAGGCGGATCTGAGCCTCGTGCTCGATGGGCTGGTGCGTAGGACCATCCTCACCGACACGGAACGAGTCGTGGGTCCAGATATAGATCACATGCAGGCGCATGAGGGCCGAGAGGCGCACAGCGGGCTTCATGTAGTCCGAGAATACGAAGAAAGTACCGCAAGCGGGGATCACACCACCGTGCAGGGCCATACCGTTCATCACGCAGGCCATCGTCAGCTCCGATACACCGGCCTGGAAGAACTTACCCGTGAAGTCGCCCTTCGTGAAGGCCGTGGTCTTCTTCAGGTAGCCATCCGTCTTATCCGAGTTCGAGAGGTCGGCCGAAGCCACCACCAGGTTCTCCACCTTGTCGGCCAGTACGCTCAGCACGGTAGCCGAAGCGGCACGCGTAGCTACGTCAGCCTTCATCTCAATCGACTTGTAGTCGATCTCCGGCAGCTCGTTCTTGAGGAAGCGGTCGAGCTTCGCGGCGAGGGCCTTGTTCTCCTGACGCCAAGCCTTCTCCGTAGCGGCCATCTGCTCCGTCCAACCCTTCAGAGCCTCCTTGCGAGCAGCGAAGGCAGCCTCCGACTCCGTAAAGATCACAAACGGATTCTCGGGATCACCACCCAGGTTCTTGATCGTACCTGCAAAGTCGGCACCGGCAGCCGAGAGGGGCTGACCGTGGGTCGAAACCTTATCCTCGAACGACGAACCGTCGGCAGCAACAGCACCCTTACCCATGATCGTCTTACCCACGATGAGCGTCGGACGCTCGGTCTCGGCATTGGCAGCAACAAGCGCAGCACGCAACTCGTCGATATTGTGGCCATCGACCGTGATCACGTTCCAATTCCAAGCCTTGTACTTCATCTCCACATCCTCGGTATCAACCTCGTCCACCTTGGTCGAGAGCTGGATGTTGTTCGAGTCGTAGTACATGATGAAGTTCGCCAGACCCAGGTGACCGGCAATACGGCCTACACCCTGCGAGATCTCCTCCTCAACAGCACCATCCGAAATGTAGGCATAGGTCTTGTGAGCCATCCACTCGCCAAAGCGAGCCACCATGAAGCGCTCGGCAATCGCAGCACCGAGGGCAATGGCGTGACCCTGACCCAGCGGACCCGACGAGTTCTCCACACCGCGCATCACATCCACCTCGGGGTGACCGGGCGTTACGCTGCCCCACTGACGCAGATTCTCCAGATCCTCCATCGTGTAGTTACCGGCCAACGCCAACGTAGCATAGAGCATGGGCGACATGTGACCCGGATCGAGGAAGAAACGATCACGGTAGGGGTGATCCATCTTCTGGGGATCGTAGTTCAGAAACTCGGTGAAGAGGACGGCCATGAAATCGGCACCGCCCATCGAACCGCCGGGATGACCCGACTTGGCCTTCTCGACCATGGCTGCCGACAGGACACGGATGTTGTCGGCAACGCGCTTCAATTCGGAATTAGTAGCCATAAATGTTTAAAGTGTATAATTGTTGTTATTTTCGGTTATCCCACCTGTTTAAGTTGCGAGAGGTTGGCACGCTCGAAGCGTTCGCGGGCGTAGTCGAGCGTCACCGTGAAGCGGCTCAAATCGCTCGACGGCAGTTCAAACATCGCATCGGTCATGATCGCCTCGGCAATCGAGCGAAGGCCACGAGCACCGAGCTTGAACTCCACCGCCTTATCAACGATGTACTCGAGCACCTCGGGCTCAAACTTCAGCTCCACACCATCCATCTCGAACAGACGCTCGTACTGGCGCACAATGGCATTCTTCGGCTCGGTGAGGATACGCAGCAGGGCCTCACGACCCAGCGGCTGCATGAAGGTCAGCACAGGCAGACGACCCACCAACTCGGGAATCAGACCAAACGAACGCAGATCCTGCGGCATGACATACTTCATCAAATTGCTGCGATCGACCTGCTCGCGCTTCGCTTGGCCATAGCCCAAGGCGCGCGTATTCAGACGCTGGGCGATCTTCTTCTCGATACCGTCGAAGGCACCACCGCAGATGAAGAGGATGTTGCGCGTATCGACCTGGATAAACTTCTGGTCGGGATGCTTGCGTCCCCCCTGAGGCGGCACATTGACCGTCGTACCCTCCAAAATCTTCAGCAGGGCCTGCTGTACACCCTCACCCGACACGTCGCGCGTGATCGAGGGGTTATCGCCCTTGCGGGCAATCTTGTCGATCTCGTCGATAAAGACGATACCGCGTTCGGCCTGCTTGACGTTGTAGTCGGCCACCTGCAACAGGCGCGAGAGGATACTCTCGACATCCTCACCCACGTAGCCTGCCTCGGTGAGCACCGTGGCATCGACAATCGTGAAGGGGACCTTGAGCAGTTTGGCAATCGTGCGAGCAATGAGGGTCTTACCCGTACCCGTAGGGCCTACCAGCACGATGTTCGACTTGTCGATCTCCACCTCATTCTCTTTGGGGGTGGAGAGCAGTCGCTTGTAGTGGTTATATACGGCAACCGACATGGCACGTTTGGCCACATCCTGACCGATGACCCACTGATCGAGGAAGGCCTTGATCTGGGCCGGTTTCATCAGCTCCTCTCGTTTGAGGGGGCTCTCCGCCGATTGGCCGCTCTCCGAAAACTCGTTGTCGAGCAGGATACGATGGCCGTTCTCGATGCATTTGTTGCAGATGTTGGCCCCATCCATACCCTGGAAGAGGATCTCGACATCGGCACGCTTCGCACCGCAGAACGAGCAGCAATCGCCTCCGTGGTGACCGCCACGACGGTTGTTATTTTTTTGTTGCGTCATTGACAGAAATTTTACCGGGGTCGACCAAGGCCTTTCCAACCTATCGGACCCATGAGGCTATGGGGAATTTTTCCGATCTTACAACTCCCACAAGCCCCTAACTCTTTACTCTTTGCGGCGGCTCAGCACCTCATCAATCAGGCCGTAGCTCTTGGCCTCCTCGGCCGTGAGCCAGTAGTCTCGATCGGCATCGCGCTCGATCTTCTTGATCGACACACCGCTATGCTGCGCCAGAATCTCATACAGTTCGCGCTTGGTCTTGAGTATCTCGCGGGCCGTGATCTCGATATCCGAGGCCTGACCCTGCGCACCGCCCAGGGGCTGGTGGATCATCACACGCGCATGGGGCAACGCCGCACGCTTGCCCGCAGCACCCGCCGTCAGGAGCACGGCACCCATCGAGGCTGCCAAACCCGTACAGATCGTAGCCACGTCGCAGCTCACCAGCTGCATCGTGTCGTAGATACCCAGACCGGCCGTAACCGAGCCACCGGGCGAGTTGATGTAGATCTGCACATCCTTCTCAGGATCAACCGACTCGAGGAAGAGCAGCTGGGCCTGGATGATGTTGGCCGCATCGTCGTAGATCGGAGCACCGAGGAAGATGATACGATCCATCATCAGGCGCGAGAAGACATCCATCTGCGCCACGTTCAGGTGTCGCTCCTCGATAATCGTCGGCGACACATAGCCCGCCGTGATCGACTGAAAGTCATGCAGTTTCAACGAGCTGATCCCGCAATGCAGGCGGGCATATTTTTCAAATTCCGAAGCCATACTCAAGCTATTACAAAAAAAGGACTTTGCAAACATCACGCCTGCAAAGTCCAAAGATAGGTTATTTTTTGGAAAAATCCTACAAACCGTTCGCTATTTTTGCAAACTCGTCGGCCGATACAGCCTTCTCGTTCACCTTGATCTTGGCCTTCACAGCCTCTACAACCTTCACCTCAAAGAGTTTCTCGTAGATCTTCTGTGCCTGCTCCTTATTCTCCAGGATCTGCTTGGCGTAACCCTCGAGCATATCGGCGGGAGCCGACGGCATGCCATACTGGGCAAACTGAGCTGCAGCCAGCGCCTTGGCCTCGTTCGTAGCGTCCTCTGCCGTTACGGTGATCTTCTCCGACTCGATGAGCTGCTTCTGGATGAAGTTCCAGGTGAACATCTGCAGGAACTGATCGAAATCCTTCTCGATCTCCTCCATCGTGAACTTACCCTCGTTGATCGTGTAGAGCCAACGCTTCAGGAAGGCCTCCGGCATCTTCAGACCGGCCTTCTCGAGGAGGTAGTTACGTACCTGGAGCGTGAACATGTAGTCGCTCTCACGACCCAGCTCGCGGGCGATCTCCTCGTCGAGCATCTTGTCGAGCTCGGCCTCGCTCGTTACGTTACCGGCGGGGAAGGCCATCTTGAAGAACTCCTCAGTGAGCTCGGGCTCCGAGAACTTGCGGATCTTCGTGATCTCCAGCTCGAACTCGGGCTTGATCTCAGCCAACTCCTCAGCCTTCACCTGCAGGATGGCAGCGCGCTGAGCCTCCGTCTTGTAGAGCTCGTTCACGTTCACCTGCATCTTGTCGCCAACCTTCTTACCCAGGAAGGGTTTGCGCTCCTCCTCGGTCATCGAGATCAGACCTACATAGGCATCCTCGATCTGCATATCGCCGTTGTCGAGCGTTACGGTCAGAGCCTCGTCCGAAGCCACCTCCTCAACATCTACCAGGCGACCGAAGCGGCGCAGGTAGTTCTCGCGGTAGTCGGCGTGCATCTTCTCGTCGATCTGGATCGTGTTGTAGGTCAGCTCGTCCTTCTCCGAGAGGTCGAGGTTGAGGGCGGGAGCCTCACCAATCTCGAACTTGAACTCGAACTCGGTACCGTTCTCGAAGTCGAAGTCACCCTGCTCCTCCGAGGGGATTACATCGCCTACGTAGTCGATCTTCTCATTCTGCAGGTACTCGAACACGGCATTCGAAGCCATGCGGTACGACTGCTCGGCCAGGACACCCTTGCCGTACATCTTCTTCACGATGCCCATGGGCACCATACCCGGACGGAAGCCCGGGATGTTGGCCTTGCGACGATACTCGCGCAGTGCCTTCTCTACCTCGGCAGCATAATCTGCCTCGACAACCTTCACGCTCAGGATCGATACACCACCCTCGCGCTGATCACGTACAATGTTCATAGTAAATGTGTTATATTCGTATTTTGACTTTCGATCAGAATCGGACGGCAAAGATACAACTATTTAATGAGAAATTCAATACTTGGCAACTAAAATTGCCCGAATCGGTGCGCCGGTTAGCTGCTCGTCGGTCGGCCCAATTACGGATTACACCGATTACAGGCTACACACCCCTGTAATCGTGTAATCTGTAATATTGGGATCATAGGCCGCAGCAGCAAGGCGATACCTATTCAATTATTTAACACCCGTAGGCGTCATCCACACCGCCAAAGGGTACTCGACCCGCTCTTCGCTACCCGGCGCTTACCCACTCCGTTTTGGTCGTACGCAAGCGCCCTGGCGAGCGTTCGGCAACTACCGCTGTCGCTCATTATAGCCCCGTAGTGTCCAACAAGGGGTACAGACCCCCGGTAGCAAATTCTATATATAAGTGTGTCTAACACATTATATAAAGGTATCTGCTACAAGCTTGCGGGGTCGTTAGCGCGTGGTGAAGCTGCACAGGCGGACGAATAGCTCCCGCGTGGGGTACGGCTGGCGGGTATGCTACGCACGAAAGTTGCTTCACATGTCCCGCTACAAAGATACAAAATTTAACCCCCGTTGTCAAGTATTTAGGGGTAAATTTTTTAACTTTTCGCCTACTGCCTCACCCCGAAAATTACAGATTACACGATTACAGGGGTGTGTAGCCTGTAATGCGTGTAATGCTGTAACAAACCCTTTCGGGGAGTACGCAGATCGAGGCCAGGAGGGTGAGCGAAATGTAAAACCGTGTATATCAATAGGTTTTGCAGACGCAACAACCGCAGCAGCCACCTCTACCGACACGACCTACACGCAAAAATTACAGATTACACGATTACAGGGGCGTGTAGCCTGTAATGGGTGTAAGGTGAAAGGTGAAAGTTATTCGGTGGTTCTTGCAGCCACGCAACCAAATGGTGGGTGACGGCCTGGCCGGTGCTATGGCCCTTTTGTTACGCGATCTTTCAACGCGCAACCCTCAACTTTCAACTTTTTTTTCTATCTTTGTAAGATGAAACATCTTAAACTGCTATTTTTACTGGTTTTGGTGCTGCCGATCGCCTGCGCGTGCGGGCGCAAGGGGCGCACCAAAACCCCCGTCGAGCCGACCGAGCCGACCCACTATACCTTCCGCATCGTCAAGGAGTACCCCCACTCGCGTGAAGCCTACACGCAGGGGTTGCAGTATGCCGACGGATTGCTCTGGGAGGGTACGGGCGAGTATGGCCGCTCCGTCCTCAAGACCACCGACCTGGCAAGCGGCAAGGAGGAGATCCTGCATCGCCTCCCCGACTCGGAGTTTGGCGAGGGTATCACCCTCCTCGGCGATCAGATCTACCAGCTCACCTGGACCGAGAACACCTGCCACGTTTACGACCGCAAGAGCCTCCGCAAGCTGCGCGACATCCGCTATGCGGGTGAGGGCTGGGGCCTTACGACCGATGGCCAGTGGCTCTACTTCTCGAACGGCTCGGCCTCGATCTATCGGCTCAACGCCGAGACCTTCCGCCGCGAAGGGTCGATCGTCGTGACCTACAAGGGAGTTCCGGTCGACTACATCAACGAATTGGAGTGGATCGAGGGCAAACTCTGGGCCAACGTCTATCTCACGGAGCAGATCGCCATCATCGACCCCGCGACGGGCGTCATTGAGGGGATCGTCGAGCTCAAGGGGATCCTCCCCGAGCGTGAGAAGGAGCTCACGACCGACGTGCTGAACGGCATCGCCTACGACGCCGCCACGAAGCGCATCTTCATCACGGGCAAAAAGTGGCCCAAAATCTACGAAATAGAACTCATCCAGCAATGACAAACAGACTCTATACGGCGCTCGCGGAGCGCATCCTGCTGCTCGACGGTGGCTTTGGCACCATGATGCAGCAAAACCACTTCACCGAGGCCGACTACCGTGGGGCCCGCTTTGCGCACCACCCCACCCCCCTGAAGGGTTGCAACGACCTGCTCTCGCTGACCCAGCCCGAGGCGGTGGGCGAGATCCACGAGAAGTACCTGCGTGCAGGTGCCGACATCATCACCTGCAACTCGTTCAATGCCAACGCCATCTCCCTCTCCGACTACTCCCTTTCGGACTATGCCCGCGAGATCGCTGCTGCATCGGCCCGTTTGGCACGCGGTTGTGCCGACCGCTTCACGCAGCAAAACCCCTCGAAGCCCCGCTTCGTCGCAGGCTCGGTAGGCCCGACGAACCGCACCGCTTCGCTCTCGGCCGATGTGCAGAACCCCGCCGCCCGTGAGGTGACCTTCATGGAGCTGGTAGCCGCCTACCGTGCCCAGATTGAGGGGCTCGTGGAGGGTGGTGTCGATCTGATCCTCATCGAGACGGTCTTCGATACGCTCAACTGCAAGGCGGCCCTCTACGCCATCGAGGAGGCGGGCGTGAAGCTCCCCGTGATGGTTTCGGGTACGCTGGCCGACAAGAGCGGCCGCACCCTCTCGGGTCAGACGGTCGAGGCCTTTGCCGCCTCGGTCAGCCATGCCAACCTGCTGTCGGTGGGTCTGAACTGCGCCTTTGGTGCGCGTGAGCTGCTGCCCTACATCGAACGCCTGGCCAAGGTGGCCCCGTGCCGCATCTCGGCACACCCCAACGCGGGCCTTCCGAACCTGATGGGTGGCTACGACGAGACCCCGGCGATGTTTGCCGAGGATATCCGTCACTACCTGGAGCGTGGACTGCTGAACATCGTGGGTGGTTGCTGCGGCACCACTCCGCAACATATCTTCGAGCTGCAAAAGATCGTGGGACAGTACACTCCGCGTGAGCTCCCCGCAACGAATCCCGTGACCCGTCTGAGTGGCTTGGAGCCGCTGGAGATTACGCCCGAGAAGAACTTTATCAACGTGGGCGAGCGCACCAACGTTGCCGGCTCGGCCAAGTTTGCCCGCCTGATCCGCGAGAAACGCTACGAGGAGGCCCTCTCGGTGGCTCGTGCCCAGGTGGAGGCCGGCGCACAAGTGATCGACGTCTGCATGGACGACGGCATGATCGACGGTGTGGAGGCGATGCGTACCTTCCTCAGCTTAGCAGCCTCGGAGCCCGAGATTGCCCGCGTGCCGGTGATGATCGACTCGTCGCGCTGGGAGGTGATCGAGGCCGGACTGCAACTCACGCAGGGACGCTCGGTCGTGAACTCTATCTCGCTCAAGGAGGGTGAGGAGGCCTTCCTCGAAAAGGCCCGCAAGATTCGCCGCTATGGGGCTGCCGTGGTGGTGATGCTCTTCGACGAGGAGGGACAGGCCGAGCGCTACGAGCGCAAGGTCGCCGTGGCCGAGCGCGCCTACAAGCTCCTCACCGAGGATGGATTCCCTGCCGAAGCGATCATCTTCGACCCCAACATCCTGGCCGTAGCTACGGGTATGCCCGAGCATGACGGCTATGCCAAGGCCTTCATCGACGCCACACGCACGATCAAGGAGCGCTGTCCGCATGTGAAGATCTCGGGGGGTGTGTCGAACCTCTCGTTCTCGTTCCGTGGCAACAACACCGTCCGCGAAGCGATGCACGCCGTATTCCTCTACCACGCCATCCGGGCGGGTATGGAGATGGGTATTGTCAACCCCGAGCTGCTGCGCATCTACGACGACATCCCGCAGGAGCTCCTTGAGCGAGTGGAGGATGTGATCCTCTGCCGCCGTGCCGATGCCGCCGAGCGACTGACCGACTACGCCCAACAACTCAAAGCGACCACCACGGAGCGTCAAACCGTCACCGATGCGTGGCGCAACGAATCGCTGGAGCGACGACTCGAATATGCCCTTCTGAAGGGTATCACCGACTATATTGAGGCCGACACGGAGGAGGCCTACCAACAGCTCAACAGCCCGATCGGGGTGATCGACGGGATGCTAATGCCCGCCATGGAGCAGGTGGGACGCCTCTTTGGTGAGGGTAAGATGTTCCTGCCGCAGGTCGTGAAGAGTGCCCGCGTGATGAAGCGTGCCGTGGCTGTGCTGACCCCCTACATCGAGCAGGGCAGCGCCCGTCCGCAACGTGCAGGACGCATCGTCATCGCCACGGTCAAGGGCGATGTGCACGACATCGGCAAAAACATCGTTTCGGTCGTTATGGCCTGCAACGGATTCGAGATCAAGGATCTGGGTGTGATGGTCGAGGCGGAGGCCATTGTCAACGAGGCGGTCGCCTTTGAGGCCGACGCCATCTGCCTGAGTGGTCTGATTACCCCCTCGCTCGACGAGATGATCACCGTCTGCCGTGCCCTCGAGGAGCGTGGATTGACTATTCCCGTCGTGGTGGGTGGAGCTACCACTTCGCCGCTGCATACGGCCGTAAAGATGGCCCCCCACTATCGGGGTATCGTGGCCCACTCGGCCAATGCCAGCCAGAACAGCCGCATCCTGCAACGCCTATTGGGCGAGGAGGGTGAAGCCTATGCTGCCGAGATCCGTGCCGAGCAGGAGGCCCTGCGCGAAGCACACCGCGCCGCCGAACAACGTCGCCAACTCCTGCCGTTGGAGGAGGCCCGCACGCTGGGCCGACAGACCGTACACCATACCCCCATTGAGCCGCTGCACACGGGTCGCCTGATGTTCCATGACGTGGCGATCGAGGAGGTGGAGCCGCTCATCAATTGGAGCTTCTTCTTTGCCGCCTGGGGGCTGAAGGGGCGCTACCCCGAACTGCTCGACCACCCCGAAAAGGGGGAGGAGGCCCGCAAGCTCTTCGCCGATGCCCAAGCGCTGCTGAGCGAGATCAAGGCCAAGAAGTCGCTCACGCTGCAGGGCGTAGCTGCCATCTACCCCGCCCGATCGGAAGGGGACGATATCGTCGTGCAGGGCAAGCGCCGCGAGGTGCGCCTAGCCATGCTACGCAACCAAACCCGAGGCGAGGATAACCGCTCGCTGGCCGACTACATCGCCACGGAGGGTGACCACATCGGCTGCTTTGCCGTGACGGCCGGTCTGGGCTTAAAGGAGCTCACCGAGCAGTTCCGCGAAGCGGGTGACGACTACCGCGCCATGCTCGCCAAACTCCTGACAGATCGCCTCACAGAGGCCTTTATGGAGCACGTACACCGCTTTATCCGCCGCGATATGTGGGGCTACGAGCAGGGGGAACACCTGACGCCCGAAGCGTTGATCAGCGAGCAATACCAGGGTCGTCGCATGGCCCTCGGCTACCCCGCCACCCCCGACCATTCGCTCAAACGCGAACTCTTTGACCTGCTTTCGGTCGAGGTGCTGACCCGCATGCGTCTGACAGAGAATTGGATGATCGACCCCGCCGAGGCGTTGTGTGGCCTGTTAATTCCCGATGGTGAGTACTTCTCGATCGGCACGATCGATGCGGAGCAGCTCGCCGACTATGCTCGCCGTCGCGGATTGGACGCCGAGACCGTTAAAAAGCTTATTCCCAACAACCTATGAATGTTGTAGAACGCATACACGAAGCCCAGCGCACCCACACGACGCGCTTTGCCTTCGAGCTACTTCCGCCCCTGAAGGGTGACGGCATGGAGGGCATTGCGGCCACGATCGACCGCCTGATGCCCTACAACCCGGCCTACATCAACGTCACTTTCCACCGCGAGGTGTTGAAGCAGGTGACCCTACCCGATGGCACGATCAAGAGTCATGTCGTGCGTCGTCGTCCGGGCACGGTGGGTATTGCCACGGCCATCCGTGAACGCTACGGCGTGGAGGTGGTCCCGCACCTGATCTGTGGCGGTCACTCGCGCTACGATATCGAGGACGCCCTGATCGACCTCGACTTTTTGGGGCTGCACAATGTCCTCGCCCTGCGTGGTGACGCCTTCACAGGCGAAAAGCAGTTCAAAGCCCACCCCGAAGGGTATGCCCATGCGGTGGATCTGGTACGCCAGATTGCCGCCATGAACCGCGGTGAGTTTGTCGATGGTGAGGTGGAGCTCACCCACCGTTCGAGCTTTACGATCGGCGTGGCGGGTTACCCCGAAAAACACGGCGACGCCCTCACGCTGGAGGAGGATCTCCGACACCTCAAAGCCAAGGTCGATGCCGGAGCCGACTACATCGTCACGCAGCTCTTCTTCGACAACAGCCGCTTCTTCGACTTTGTACGTCGCTGCCGCGAGCTCGGTATCACGGTCCCCATCATCCCGGGACTGAAACCCCTCTCGACTCTCAAGCACCTCACGCTGCTGCCCGCCACCTTCGGGTGTCACATTCCAGACGAGCTGGCTCGCGAGGTACGTGCCCATGCCGAGGACAAGGCCGCCATCCGACAAATCGGTACGGAGTGGGCCATCCGACAGAGCCGTGAGCTGATCGAGGCGGGTGTTCCCGTGCTGCATTACTACTCGATGGGCAAAGCTGAAAACATCGAGCAGATTGCCAAAACGATTTTTTAATTGAGCCGACGCTCAACTCCAAACTCTCAACTCGCATGAACGTCATCGACTTCCGTCGCCACCTGCACCGCCATCCCGAACTCTCGTTCGAGGAGCACCAAACGGCTGCCTTTATCCGCAAGGCGCTCACCGAGGCGGGTATCGAACACCGCCCGATCGCCACGACAGGTACGTTGGCCATCATTCGTGGCCGACACACCGACGCTGCAACCGAGCGCCGAGCCGTCATTCTGCGTGCCGACATCGACGCCCTGCCCGTCGAGGAGCAGACTACTCTTCCCTTCGCCTCCGAAAATCGGGGTGTGATGCACGCCTGTGGCCACGATATGCACGCCGCCACTCTCTATGGTGCGCTGTGTGCCCTGAACCAAAACCCCGACTTTGCTGGTACGATCTTCGGCATCTTTCAACCGGGTGAGGAGTGCAACCCGGGAGGAGCTTCGCTGGTACTGAAAGAGGAGCCCTTCGCCGACTATGAGATCCTTGCCTGCATCGGCGAACATGTCGAGTGGCAGCTGGAGGTGGGCGAGATCGGCCTCAAAGCGGGCAAATACATGGCTTCGAGCGACGAGTTGCGCTTCACGGTCGCAGGTGTGGGCGGACATGGTGCAATGCGCCACCTGCTGAAAGACCCCATTGCCGCCTCGGCGACGCTCATCACGCGCCTTTTGGCCCTCAACGGCGAGGAGCAGGTGCTCTCGATCGGCCACGTCGAGGCCCTTGGCGCCACGAACGTCATCCCCGACAAGGTTCGTCTGGAGGGTACGCTCCGCACCTTTGACGAAAAGAATCGCCGCGCTCTGCACCGCCAGATCGGCGACCTGATGGCTGCCAACGATGCCGAACACGGTGTACAGACCTCGTTCGACCTGAGTGAGGGTTACCCCTGCGTGGTCAATAACGAAGAGCTGGTCACATTGGCCGAGGAGATTGCCCACCAAGCGGGACTTCGTGTCGAGCACCTCGGTCTGCGCTTCACGGCCGAAGATTTCGGCTTCTACACCCTGCGCTTCCCCTCGCTCTTCTTCCGCCTGGGAGTCGGCAAAGCGGCCGGCCGATCGCATACGGCACACTTCGCCCCCGATGAAGCAGCCCTGCAACACGGCGTTCAACTGATGCAAGAACTCGCATATAGCCTGCTGAAACGATGAAAAAAGAGAAACGCAAAGGCCGTCGCCACGATCGCGCCTCGGTCATCATCAACCTCTTTCGGGAGTTCCCGAACAACAAATTCTCCTTAAAGCACCTGGCTGCCGCCTCGGGCGGTGCCGGCCGTGACGGCATGCGCGAAACCCTCGCCATCCTCGACCAACTCTACGACGAGGGGGTCATCGAGGAGTGTGCCCGCCACAAATATCGCCTCACGAATCGCCACCTGCCCCACTACGAGGGTGTGTGCGACATGATCGCAAGCGGCTCGATCTACGTCAAGGTCGAGGAGTTGGAGAACGATATCTTTGTCAATCAACGCAATACCTACGGAGCTCTGGAGGGTGATCGTGTCGAGGTGGTGGTCATGCACCGCAGCCGCGACGGCAAACTCGAGGGCGAGATCACTCGCATCCTCGAACGCAGCACGAAACCCTATGTGGGTGTTGCCGAGGTGGGGGCACACCAGATCTTTGTCCGTCCCGACTCGCGCCGTCTGCCCTGCGACATCTACCTGCCGAAGAAGCGCTACCCCGAGGTGCGCGATGGCGAGAAGGTGGTAGTCCGCATTGTGGAGTGGACGCCTGGTGCGAAGAGTCCCCTGGGCGAACTGGTTGAGCGTCTGGGTATGGCCGGCAACAACGACACGGAGATGCACGCCATCCTGGCCGAGTACGACCTGCCGTACCGCTTCGAGGAGGAGGTCGAGGAGGCTGCCCGCAAGATGCGTGGCGAGATCACCCAAAAGGAGATCGACGCGCGCCGTGACTTCCGCGGTGTGACCACCCTGACGATCGACCCTGCCGATGCCAAAGATTTTGACGATGCCCTCTCGCTCCGCAAGCTCCGTGACGGGGTTTGGGAGGTGGGTGTCCACATTGCCGATGTGACGCACTACGTCCGCCCCCACTCGATCATCGACGAGGAGGCCCAGGCACGCGGCACGTCGGTCTATCTGGTCGATCGCACCATCCCGATGCTACCCGAGAGGCTCTGCAACGAGCTCTGCTCGCTCCGTCCGAACGAGGCAAGCCTCTGCTTTTCGGCCGTCTTTACCCTCAACGAAGAGGGCGAGGTACTCGAAGAGTGGTTTGGTCGCACGGTGATCTACTCCGATCGCCGCTTTGCCTACCAGGAGGCGCAACAGATCATCGAGACGGGCCAAGGCGACTATGCCGAGGAGATTCTGACGCTCCACCGCCTGGCTCAGAAGATGCGTACCCAGCGCTTCAAGAGCGGCGCCATTGCCTTCGAGGGCGAGGAGATGAAGTTCCGCCTCGACGAGTCGGGCAAGCCCATCGAGGTCTATTTCAAGGTGCAGCAGGAGGCCAACCAACTGATCGAGGAGTTCATGCTCCTGGCCAACCGCCGTGTCGCCGAATTCTGTGCCCACCGCATCTCGGAGAAGGGGCGCAAGACTCCGCGCACGATGATCTACCGTGTCCACGACGTGCCGAGTGACGAGAAGCTCGACCGCTTCCGCGAATTTGCCCTGCGCTTCGGCCATTTGTTCCGTGCCTCGAAGGGTCGTGCCATTGCCAAGGAGATGAACAAACTGCTCGACAAGGTCAAAGGGTCGGCCGAATCGAATGCCCTCTCGACGATGGCTATTCGTTCGATGGCCAAGGCGGTCTATTCGACCGATAACGTGGGTCACTACGGCCTCGCCTTCCCCTATTATACGCACTTCACGTCGCCCATTCGTCGCTACCCCGATATGCTCGTCCATCGCCTGCTGGCGCACTACCTCGACGGTGGTAAGTCGGCCGACAAAGCCTCGCTGGAGGCCCTCTGCGAACACGCTTCGGAGCGTGAGGTGGTAGCTGCCGATGCCGAACGCGCCTCGATCAAATACAAGATGGTCGAATTCATGAAGGAGCATCTGGGCGAGGAGTTCACGGGCCACATCTCGGGCATGAGCGAATGGGGTGTCTATATCGAATTGGAGGATACCCACATCGAGGGTATGTCCTACCTACGCGACATCCAAAGCGACTATTTCCGCTTCGACGCCGAACGCTACGAACTGCAAGGCCAACGCTCGGGCGTGCGCCTCACGCTGGGCGATGAGATGCGTGTGCGTGTCGTCCGTGCCGACCTCGAAAAACGCCAACTCGACTTTGAGGTACTCTCCTACCGTAAAATCCGCAATTAAACACCCATGTACCGACTGACGCTCGTTATCCCGACCTACAACCGCTCGCAGGAGTTGGTGCATGCCCTGCACTCGGTGGCCGCGCAAACACTCGACCCCGCGTTGTGGGAGTGTCTGATTATCGACAACGCCTCGACGGATGACACGGCCGAAGCGGTGGCCCGCTTTGCCGAAGAGCACCCTACGCTCCACATACGTCGTGTCGTGGAGCCCCACGCAGGCGTCTCGCACGCCCGCAATCGCGGCTTGCTGGAGGCAACGACCGACCTGATCGTCTCGATTGACGACGACGAGCGCATCAACCCCGAATTCCTCGGTGCCTACCTCGACTTCTTCGACAGCCACCCCGAGGCCAACATTGCCGGTGGTCGCATCATTGCCGAGTACCCCTCGGGCCGTCCCTTGTGGATGAGTCGCTGGCTCGAACGCCCCATTGCCAACCCCATGGACCACGGACAGGAGGTGCGTCCCTTCCCCAAAGGTTCACTCCCCGGTGGTGGAAATATGGGCTTTCGCCGAGAGGTCGCCCTGCGCTACGGCTTTGATACGCAGTTGGGCCGTGTGGGCGGCAAACTGATTGGCGGCGAGGAGAACGATTTCTTCCTGCGCCTCAAAGAGGCCGGCGAAGTGCTCTGGTACCTCCCCCAAGCGATCATGTGGCACATCATCCCCCCTGCGAAGCTCACCACGGCCTACATAGACCGCCTGAGCTACCACATCGGCATCAGCCAACGTCGTCGTGCCCTCCGTCGCGGAGAGCTGACCATGGCCTGCACCAAGGAGCTGATGAAGTGGGTGGCCACGATGCTGCTCGTTGTCACGATGCACCCACGCCAATGGCTGCGCGTGGTTCGCATGCGCCGCGAGATCAGCCGCGGACTCTTCACCCGCGAGTAAAAGCTACGCTTTTGCCCCGCGCAAAGCACAATTTAAGTATAAACGCGTATCCTCGAAGCAGGAAAAGTTACTATCTTTGATTGATGTATTGCCACCCATCATAGAGATGGCACAAAAAGAGCCGAAAACAAACACTTAATACACAACAACTATGGTAGATATTTTTGATCGCCTGGAAAAGAATGCCGGTGGCCCGATTGGCCAATATATGGGTATGGCACACGGTTACTACGCCTTCCCGAAGCTGGAGGGTGAGATTGGTCCCCGCATGATATTCCGCGGCAAGGAGGTTCTCAACTGGAGTTTGAACAACTATCTGGGTCTGGCCAACCACCCCGAGGTGCGCAAGGCCGATGCCGAAGGTGCTGCCAAATTTGGTATGGCAGCCCCGATGGGTGCCCGTATGATGAGCGGTCAAACGGTATATCATGAGCAGCTCGAGCGCGAGCTCTGCGCTTTTGTCGGTAAGGAGGATGCCTTCCTGCTGAACTTCGGCTACCAGGGTATGATCTCGATCATCGACTGCCTCCTCACGCCGCGTGACGTGGTGGTGTACGATGCCGAGGCACACGCCTGCATCATCGACGGTCTGCGCATGCACAAGGGCAAGCGCTTCGTCTATGGCCACAACGATATGGATTCGCTGCGTCTGCAGCTCAAGCACGCCACGGACCTCGCCGAGGAGCAGCGTGGTGGTGTGCTGGTGATCACCGAGGGTGTCTTTGGCATGAAGGGTGACCTGGGTAAGCTCGATGAGATCGTGGCGCTGAAGCAGGAGTTCCAGTTCCGTCTGCTGGTGGACGATGCTCACGGCTTCGGCACGATGGGTCCGAAGGGTCGCGGTACGGCTGCCCACTTCGGTGTCGTGGATGGTGTGGATGTACTCTTCAACACCTTTGCCAAGTCGATGGCCGGTATCGGTGCCTTCGTAGCCGGTCCGCGTTGGCTGATCAACCTCTTCCGTTACAACATGCGTTCGCAACTCTATGCCAAGTCGCTCCCGATGCCGATGGTAATCGGTGCACTGAAGCGTATGGACCTGATCCGCGAGCATCCCGAGTATCAGGAGAAATTGTGGGAGATCGTACGCGCCATGCAGTCGAAGCTCGTCGAGAACGGCTTCAATATCGGTGTGACAAATTCGCCCGTAACGCCCGTATTCCTCAAGGGTGGCGTACAGGAGGCTACGAACCTCGTGGTCGATCTGCGCGAAAACCATGGCATCTTCTGCTCGATGGTGATCTACCCCGTGATTCCGAAGGGCGAGATTATCCTGCGCATCATCCCCACGGCAGCTCACACGCTCGAGGATGTGGACTACACCATCAACGCCTTCAAGCTGGTACGCGAGAAGCTCGAGAACGGCACCTATGCTTCGATGCCGATTCCGATGCGTGCCGACGAGGGTTTCAAAGTGCGCTAACCCGCTGAGCCGAGTGCTCACAACAGATAAGGAGGCTGTCCGATATGCAATCGTGACAGCCTCCTCGCTTTATTTTCCCTCACTACTCACACACCCTTTTTAGGGCCATGCCACAAAAAAAGGCATCCAACATGGGATGCCTTTAATTTTGCTCGAATGTCAACTCGATTAGAGCGAGTTTACGTGGAGCTGAGCAGCGCTCTTCAGGTTACCTGCCTTGTTCTTGTGGATAATGTTGAGCTTAGCAATCTTATCCAACAGAGCGGTTACCTTCGGGAGCAGAGCCTCAGCGGCGCTCTTATCGGTCGTGTTGCGCAGAGCCTTCACGGCGTTGCGGGTCGTCTTGTGGAACAGACGGTTGTGTGCGCGCTTCGTAGCGGTCTGGCGAATGCGCTTCTTCGAAGACTTATGGTTTGCCATAATCTGATTAAATGTTTTTTATTTTTAACTTTTGTAGTTTACCTGTTTGTTGCGAAGAGCTTTGTTGCAGTAGTGCGCTCCCTGGCGCCCTCTCCCGACTACCATCACGGCCTTGACCGCGTTTGGATAGGCTTTTGGCCCGCTCCGTAGTGATATCTCACCCGTGTAGCCCATAGGAGAGTCGAACTCCTCTTTCAAGAATGAAAATCTTGCGTCCTAACCGATAGACGAATGGGCCTTACCGCTATTTGGCGCATAATGCGCTACTTTAGCGGTGCAAAGGTAAACAAAAAAAGGAGTTTGACAAAAAAAACCGAGGAAAAATGTGCGAATAAGTGCGAAAAGGGACTCTACATCCCCCTGACCTGCTTGCAGATTGCTATTCAGGGGATCGCCGTTTGGTCGGCGTGCGGCTTTTCGTCTTCACAGCCACGCCACAGCCCGCGCTACTTCGGCTCCCGCCAACGACATTGGGGACTAGCGGACACAAAAGAGGAGCAATTCGTCCGAATCACCCCTCTCATCAAAAAATTAACCCTTTATATATCCCCTTCGCGTAGAACATCCGTAAGGTAGTGATGCAGCAAAAAGAGCTCGTGATCACCTTGAAAAACCTCACGCATTAAGAGTTCGTCGTCCTCAGAGATGGCATGTAACAATTTGTCGTGGTCGAAATCCTCCATAGGCAGATGCGTTTTAAGTTCTTTACACCTCTATAACGCATCCGATGGTTGAGTTATTGTGCAGACACTAACTCAAAACCATCTTTTTTTCCTGAATCAGACGACGCAGGTTGATCAACGCATAACGCATGCGTCCCAAGGCAGTGTTGACGCTCACATCGGTCTGCTCGGCAATCTCCTTGAAGGTCAGGTTGGCGTAATAGCGCATCTTGACCACCTCACGTTGCTCGGCGGGAAGCTCCTCGACAAGGGCACGCAGATCGGCGGCAATCTGCTCGCTTACCATACGATCCTCGATGGTCGGCTCGGCAAAGCGCAACGTTCCCAACACATCGTAGCCGGCATCGGCTTCGGTGATCTGCTTCTGTTGTTTCTGCTGACGGAAATAGTCGATGACCTGATTGTGTGCAATGCGCAACACCCACGAGAGGAACTTGCCGCTATCGACATAGCGTCCCTCGTCAATGACGCGGACAACTTTAATAAAGGTCTCCTGGAGAATGTCGTCGGCCAAATCACGATCTTTCACCATCATACGGATATAATCACGTACACGGCGGCTGTGACGGTCGATAAGCTGCGAAATGGCACTCTGATCACCTGCAAGGTACTGACCGAGCAATGCGCGGTCACTCTGTACTTGAGCGTTCATACTCTTTTCTATTTAAGGGTTAAAAGAGTAGAGTTTTCTCGATAGGCAATCTTTTTTAGTGCGTAAAGCGGTGAATAAATTGGTTTTCGCAAGCCCTTTTGGCTTTGATTTCGATTGCAAGATACGGATTCTTTTTCGATTCTCCAAATTTGCGTCATCGGCTCCACGGTTGGTTTGTACTCCATAAACAGCCTCTACAAGGGGCAAATACCGTGCCACAGCGGGCTGTAAGGGCGTTTTGGGGTAATAACGGAGTAGAACCTCCTCGTCGGGTGAATCGCCCAAAGAGGCGGGTGAAAATTTCGGTTTTTAGCCTATGTTTTCGTAAAAATGACAAAAAAAAACGGACACCCATTTATGGATGTCCGCCTTATTCATTTGTGAGTTTATCACCAAAACCCGAGGCGCTTAGAAGGCGAGGGATTTTTAGGCTTGTGAAGCCTGAGAAACCGCAGCATACTTGGGCGTATGTGAGGATTTCGAAGGCGAGCGTAACGCCAAAATCACCGCGTTATATGCGCCGCATCAGTGCTACTCAAAATCTGCGGGATGTGCCAGGAGCTGATACATCAGCGCCTTGGCCATACGATACTGACCCTCGCTGTTGGGGTGCAGGCGATCCGTCTCCGCATCGCGGAAGTAGGGAGCATGCTCGTCCATCACGGGCATCAGGCCGCAGATCGAGTTCAGATCAATCACGGGAACGGCCCAGACGTTGGCAATCTCCTGGTAGATCTTCAGGTACTCCGAGAAGTAGATGCCGATCTTGTTCGAATAGCGATCATCGGGCTGACGACGGCCATTCGACTGGCTGACGAAGATGGCTCGGTGGATGGGCGTAAGGACGATGATCTGCTTGGTCGGGTAGTTCTTCTTGAGGAACTCCATCGCCTTATTGATGCGGCCGCAGACAGTCGCGTCGTCCATCACGGGGGTACGCTTCCAGCGGAACTCCTTCGTGCCATCGGGCATCACCTGGAGGTTTTCGGGCTCCTCAGTGTACCACTCACCGATCGGCACACCGGCATTGAAGTCGTTCGTACCGATAAAGATCAGGATGGCATCCACCTCCTGGCCCTGCTTGGCGATCATACGCTCGGCCTGGGGAATGATCTGGTGCCACTGGTTGCCGCTGATGCCATAGACCGTAGGCACAATACCCAGCAACTCCTCCAGATATTGCCAATAGACCTGCTGTGTCTTGGTCTGACGCTCGTCGGTGATCGAGTCACCGAGGTAGGCAACACGCTTGCCGTACCACTGGTTCTGAATCGTGAGCTGCTTCGGCTCCTCCGTTTTCTTCTTGGCCTCGGCCGTGAGGGGCATCAAAAGCCCCAGAGCCAACACAAGGCAGATCAGTTTGCGCATCATCGTTGTCAGGTTAGTTGGTTGTGAATTGCGGTTTAGTAGCTACGTGCAAAGAGTACGCGGCGGTGCGACGGCTTGCCCGAGAAGATGCAGACACCCTCCTCCTCAACCGCGTCGAGCGGGATACAGCGGATCGTCGCCTTCGTAGCCTCCTTGATGGCCACCTCAGTCTCTACCGTACCATCCCAGTGGGCCGAAATGAATCCGCCCTTCTCATCGAGCACGCGCTTGAAGTCCTCCCACGTGTCGACCTTCGTGATCATCGAGTTGCGGTAATCGAGCGCCTTCTGGAAGATACCCTGCTGGATATCGGTCATCAGCTGCTCAACGAGATCCTCCAGACCCTCCTGCGAAACGGTCTGCTTCTCAAGCGTATCGCGACGCACGAGCTCAATCGTGCCGTTCTCCATATCGCGGCCACCCATTGCCAGACGCACGGGCACACCCTTCAACTCATACTCGGCGAACTTGAAGCCCGGACGTACGTTGTCGCGGTCGTCGATCTTAACGCTGATACCGCGCTTCTTGAGCTCGGCAGCGATCGTATCGAAACGCTCGCAAATGGCAGCTAGCTGCTCGGCCGACTTGTAGATGGGCACCATCACCACCTGGATCGGGGCAAGCTTCGGAGGCAGCACCAGACCGTTGTTGTCCGAGTGAGCCATGATCAGGGCACCCATCAGACGGGTCGAAACACCCCACGAGGTGGCCCATACATACTCCTGCTTACCCTCCTTGTTGACATACTGCACATCGAAAGCCTTGGCAAAGTTCTGACCCAGGAAGTGCGACGTACCGCTCTGCAGCGCCTTACCGTCCTGCATCAGTGCCTCGATCGTCAACGTATCCTCGGCACCGGCGAAACGCTCGTTGGGTGACTTGTGACCCACCACTACGGGCAGAGCCATCCAGTCCTGCGCAAACGTCTCGTAAACGTGTACCATCTTCTCAGCCTCCTCGATCGCCTCCTCGCGCGTAGCGTGTGCCGTGTGGCCCTCCTGCCAGAGGAACTCGGCCGTACGCAGGAACAGACGCGTACGCATCTCCCAGCGTACTACGTTGGCCCACTGGTTGCACAGAATCGGCAGGTCGCGGTACGACTGGATCCAGTTCTTGTAGGTATTCCAGATGATGGTCTCCGACGTCGGACGCACGATGAGCTCCTCCTCGAGCTTGGCGGCGGGATCAACCACCACACCCTTGCCCTCGGGATCGTTCTTCAGACGGTAGTGGGTCACCACCGCACACTCCTTGGCGAAGCCCTCCACGTGGTTGGCCTCACGCGAGAAGAACAACTTGGGGATAAAGAGGGGGAAGTAGGCGTTCTGGTGGCCCGTCTCCTTGAACATCTTGTCCAGAGCCTCGTGCATCTTCTCCCAGATGGCGTAGCCGTAGGGCTTGATCACCATACAACCGCGCACGGCGGAGTTCTCGGCCAGACCGGCCTTCATCACCAGATCGTTATACCATTGCGAATAGTTCTCGTCCGACTTGGTCAGATCTTTCAGTTCTTTTGCCATAGTGTATGTTGTTATTTTTTTGAATTAGCTTCTATTTCAACTTACAAAGATACGAAAACGAATGAAGAATCAAAAAATAATCCTTAAAAATCAGGAACTATGGGGCCTTTAAGACCTATAAGCAAGGTCGAGACCCCATAGGCCGTATAGCTCTCATAGGTCATCTAGGACACTGCATCGCATCGCGCCACACACCCCTCGCGCCGTAACACTCCACCATAAAAACGGGGTCATAGCCGAAGCTACAACCCCTATTCTTAATTGTCAATGCTTAATTCACTAAAATCTTACGCCAAAGGTCAAGGCAAAATTATGGCGTGTCACCGTGGTTTGGAAACGGGTGCTCTCGTAGATCTCGGCCACCTCGCCCGAGGTTGCGGCGGGATAGCGGCAGCCGTAGAAGAGCATATACTCCGTACTCGTATAGTCGGCATGGCAGTAAGCCAGATCGACGAAGCACGAACGTCCGAGGTTGCAACCCACACCGGCCGTAAAGTAGTTGATCTGCTGCGTAGCAGGCTGCGACAAAATGGTATCACCCTGCTTGAGCATCGAACCGCTGTAGCCGTAACCGGCACGCAGCGCCACCATCGGAATCGGACGCACCTCCACACCGACACGCAGGTTATTCGACCCCTGGAAGTAGTGCTTGAAGTCCTGCTTGAAATCGGCCTTACCCGGGCCATACGGCAGATAGGGCATATTCTGCACCCGCACGCCGTTAAACCAATCGCGCTCGTAATCAACCGAGAGAATCGCCCACGAGCCAAAGGTGTAGGAGGCACCCACCATCAGGCGCGCCGGCGAGGCAAACTCCCACGTATTAGGACCGTCATCTTCCAAAATCTCCGACACAACATCTGAGGTATATTGGTGGGTCGTCTGATCCGTTGCGCTCGTCGGACCGAGTGCCACGGTCGACATAGCCACCTCGTAACGACGCTCCAGGCTGTAGAGGGTCGGCGTGTGGAAAGCCACACCCAGACGCAGGGCAGGAATTGGGCGATAGACCAAACCTAGTTTGAAATTCACACCCGTACCATCAACCACTATGCGCTGCTGCATACCCATCGACTGCATCACCTCGTCGAGCATCACTCCGTCGGCATCCATGGCATAATCGCCCGAATCATAGCCGTTGCCACCTCCATAGGTGTAGGCCTCGCCGTAATAGATACTCTTCTTCTGGTAGATGCTTTGGATGCCGGCCGCCAAACCGAAATAGAGTTTGTTGTCGATATTTCCACCCATCGAAATGGTAAATTCACCGGCCGAGCCACGGCTCGAAACGGCCGTTCCGCTCTCGATCGCAGCATTGGCACCAATCTCGGCGGGGTACCACACCCCGTAGTCGTTCATATCGACCAGGTAACTCTTGTAAGCCGCCACGGCAGGCCAAAAAGCGGGATCGATGCCCCAATTGGTCAGGCCGTTTTGCGTAATCGTACCATCACTCGTCAGACCCACATTTCCGGCCTCGAGCATTACGCTCATCGCATCGGCAATCGATGCCGTCGTGCAGGCGGGCGTACGGAACGAGTAGTCGTAATTGTAGTCGGCCAGACGCGTATAACCCAAGCCGATATTCACACTGAGCAGGCGACCTGCCCCCTCATGCACATTAAACACGCCACCGAAGTTACCCACCGAAAAACGGCTCTTCGAGTTGCTCTCATAGGCCTCAGTACCGGGTGTCGCAGCCTGAGAAACCGTCACCAGCGGCGTAAGAGCAAACTCACCACGACGATACATACCCAAACCGGCCGGGTTAATCACCATCGAGGCCATATCGGCACCGAGCGAGGTGAAGGCTCCCGCCATACCCATCGAGCGAGCTGTACCGAAGATAAACTGTTGCTGCGAGAAATTGGCCAAATCGCCCGTCGAAAGAGCATCGTTCGAAAGGGTCAATCCGCCAAACTCATAAGTTGCTTGTTGAGCCGTTGCCGATCCAGCGATCAGCAACGCGCCCAACAGCATATAGATCATGCGCTTCATAGTTCAAATCATATAAAGGGTTTCGATACGTTTTTAGGCCGGTGTTAGCGGCTGCGCGACGAGCTGCCCGATGAGCCGCCACGCGACGAGCCACCACTGTAACCACCGCCACCGCTATAACCACCTCCGCGCGACGTCGTGCTCGAGGAGCCCCAATTGCTGTTCGAGGAGTTATTCGAACCCCAATTGCTATTCGTGGGGCGACTGCTTGTCGAGCTGCTGCCAGTCGAACGACTGCGACGCGACGACGAGCCGGAGTTGTTGTAGCTCGGCTTGTTCTGCGAGCTGCTCGGCGTACGACTCACGGTGCCCTGCGAGCTCTGCGGACGACTGCTGCCACCACCTTGATAGACGCCCGAGCTCCAGTTACGGTTACCGGCCGTGCTGCGGTTGATCGTCGAGCCTTGATAGGGCTTCGTATAGCGGTTGTGCGTAGGACGATGCACGATGCCGGGACGATCATGTCCGGGGTGATGACCGGGATAATAGCCGGGATAATACCCACCTCCGCCGTTCCAATACGGGCCATGGCCGTGCCAATAGGGGTTATACCACCCGTAGTAATACCCACCCCACGGACGATACCAGGGGCTGTACCAATCATAGAACCAAGGATCGTACCACGAGAGGCCGATGTTCCATCCCCAACTGCCAAAGCCAAGCGAGAAGGAGGGCGACCACCAGGGCGACATCCAGCTATTCCAATACCAGGCACTGCTATAGGTCGGCAGTCCCCACGTACCGAACATGGCCGTTACATACTTCGGCTCCACCCAAATTTCGTCACCCATCACCATCACGTTGTAGAAGGCCGGATCGTAGGCCGACACATAGTGGAACGTGGTGCTGTAACGGGCATTCATATAGCTCGAGGGCATGCGATAGGTGGGTGAATCCATACCACGCAGACGACGCGCATAGGCACTTTCGTAGTCGTCGGCCAATACGCTTTGGAAATTCTCACGGGTCGAGCTACCCAGATAGCGGCTCTCGGTCAAGGTCGCCGAACGCTCGGCAATCATCGCCTCCAGCTCGGCCTTACGTGCTTCAGCTTCAGCTTTTCGCGCCTCGGCTTCAGCCTGTTGGCGACGAGCTATCTCCGTACGATTGTGGATCGCATAGAGATCGTTATCGGCGCTCGACGAAGCGGCATAGAAGGCCGACGAACAACCGCTCAGCCACCACATCGCCAACACACCGATCAGGATATTCAACTTCATCTTCATCGTCTGTCTGTTTTTTTAAGGTTTGACATCCATCGAGGCAATCCGCGCATCCGGAGGCTGCGAGCTTCATTTTCAACCCGATCGCCATTGAGGTTTACTCCTTCGATGCACCATCCCCTCTTGCCTAATGAACGAAAATCATACCCCTTTTCGTATATATCGGTCCGTTTTCGGGCTATGTTTGTTCTACACGTGCCGATGAAAAGCCGAATCAGCTTACGATTTTCGCCTACCGAGGCATTTACAAAGGTAACAAATATTTTCAAAAATCGAGAATCGAAGCTGCAAAACCTCCTTTTTCGCCGTTCAAACGCCCTTCAAGAGTCCTCATGGAGCAACAAAAAAAGATTTTTTATATTTTTTTCTCGATTTTTATTGCGTTTTCAAAAATTATCTCTACATTTGCAATCCCGAAACGCAAGTAACGGGAGATCGACAAAGGAGAGATGCCGGAGTGGTCGATCGGGCCGCACTCGAAATGCGGTGAACGGGCAACTGTTCCGGGGGTTCGAATCCCTCTCTCTCCGCAAGAAAGTGGCTTACAGATAACTGTAGGCCACTTTTCTTTTAGGGTTATGACCGAATCACAAAAAACTCAGCTACACACTGCAGCTGAGTTTTTTTATGCTTTCAAACTTGGGTGCGACCCAATTCCACTTCGCGGTCAACGGTTGTTTTTTCGAGCTTTAACGATACAACGCAGAAAAGCGATCACGGCAAGTAGCAAGATGACCGGCTCGGCAAGCATGAAAATCGGCATGGTGCCCAACGTGAGCGACACCAGCGTAGATGACAGCAGGACCAGACAGATTCCCGATGCCAAAATGATCAGGCCGGTTTGCAACTTCGGCTTTCTACGTGCAAACACATAAGCAATCAGGCAAACCGCAGCCCCCGCCAACGGATAGAGGATCAACATATTACGCGACATCGAACCGCCGGCATTGCCTTGGAGATCAAAGTGAGCCGGAAGAAGCTCCGCCAAGGAGCTCCATCGCACCAGAATGGCCAATGCATGGATAGCCACAATCAGAACAGGAATCAACCAGCCTCGTTTATGCATAGCAGGATTTTTAAGTCTACAAATATACTGATTTCTGCCGTTTTTTACGCCACTATTTGTCGTTTCCCCGCGCTTTTTTTCGTGTAAAACTTCCATCATTTGCTAAAAATTGATTATCTTTACAACAGTTAAATGCATACAACAAACCAACTCGCATAAAAACATGAAAAAGTTACTTCTTGCCGCCCTCATCCTGATGGGCATCTCATTCGCAGCTTCGGCGCAGGTTCAGGTAATCTATATAGAGGATATCTCGGATGGCAGCACGGTATACAGCCCCCTATACTATATCGACCGCGCAGCGAAGAAAGTATATTTTTACGATCCGGAAGACCCCGATGTGAAGGAGAATCCGAATGATTATATACCTTATGATATCAAATCGTGCAAAAAAGAGGGTATAAAAGAGACGATCGTCTTCACGCAGGCAAACTACCCTGTCGAATATAAGCTCGTCCTGGTGATTAATCCGAAACTTACCAGCAAGGACGACCTCTCGGGACAGTCGGCAACCCTCTCTATGAGCCATATGGACGAAAAAACGGTCTACAAGGCACTTATCGAGGAGCAGCTTCCGGACGAGTACAAACAGGCTTTGGAGAGTAATCGCAAATTCGAAGAGCAGGAGGCAACTCGCAAGAGTGGAACTGTCGGCAGCAACAACTCCCACCCCAAGACCCCCGCAGAGCTGCTCAATAAGGGTAAGGACGGCGTAAAGAACCTGTTCAACAAAGGCAAGGACCTCATTAAGAAGAAATAGCCACACATAACCCATAAACAAAACAAGAAGATGCCGCAAGACATCTTCTTGTTTTTTATCCTCATCATAGGCGACACTTGGTTGGAATGATCGCCCTCTTTTCGCAAACCGCGCTATTCTTTTAAGGTAATCGTACAATCATCCAGGCTTTCGATAATGGCCAACGATTCGACGTGAATACCCCGCTCGCGCAACTTCTGCCCACCCCCTTGGAAGCTCTTCTCGATCAAGAAGCCCATGCCCTCCAAGGTGGCACCGGCCTGCTCTATCAAATCGAGCATACCGATAGCGGCATGTCCATTGGCCAAGAAATCGTCCACAAACAACACGCGATCGTTCGCTCCCAAATAATCACTGCTTACGCAGACCGTATAGGAGCGCTCCTTGGTAAAGGAGAAGATCTCGGTCGTCAGCATACGTTCCAGCGTGCTGGGCACCCGCTTCTTGGCAAAAAGCACGGGGACCTTCAGGCACTCACCCACCAGGATCGCAGGGGCTATACCACTGGCTTCGATCGTGAGAATTTTCGTAATCGAGTGCCCCACAAATCGTCGGGCAAGCTCCTCGGCCATGGCACGCATCAGCATCGGATCCATCTGGTGATTGATGAAGTTATCCACCTTCAGGATACCGCCCGGAAGGCATTTGCCGTCGTGCAAGATACGCTCGCTAAGTTGTTGCATAAAAAAGTAATTCCTATTTTGATATGCAAAATTAGCATAAACGAGGATGAATGCAAGGTTTGTTGCCCCTTGATCGCACAAAAATTGCGTTTCAGGGAAAAACAGCGTTCCTGCATCTTGCGTCTGACATCCGCAGCTCAGCCGAAACTTAGAAACGGATCTTCACACCCAAGAACCAACTACGAGGGATCAACGGGCCATAGAGATAACCCGAATCGCGCTCGGCACCCGTATCAAAGTCCTCCTGATAGGCATCGAAGAGATTCTTCACACCCCCATACAGATCCATCTCAACATCACGAAATAGGTTGCAGGTATACTGCAGACGTAAATTCACGTCGAGGAAGCGGGGCGTCTCGACCGCCACATCGACCTCCGTACCCGAACCGGCATAGTGCTGCACCAGCATCTTACCCGTATAGTTACCCGTCAGATCGACGCTCCAGCGCTTGGACGGCTTGAGCAACAGCGTAAAATAGCCGTAGGCATCGGGGTTGCGGAACATCCGCTTCGAGGGGGCAACCTGCGCATCCTCGCTCCAATATTCGGGCTCTGCATAACGACTCATCTGTCGGGTGAAGCCTGCCTGCAACTCCAGCCACTCGGCATAGGAGAGGCGACCCTCCAGATGCACGCCACCCACCGTGGCACCCGAGCCGTTATAACGCTCTTGAATCGTGGCGCCATCGGCATCCGAGCCCACCTCGCGCAGGGCAAAGACATCGTCGAGCGTCGTATAAAAGCCCTCGACGATCAGATTGGTAACCACCTTGCCAAAGCTATGATGCCACTCGGCAGAGGCACTCCACGAACCCGAGCGCTCCTCGCGCAGATTCTCGGCCAGACGGATGCGGGTACGATCACCACCGACAATGGCGATATGGAGATCCTCGTCATAGGCCTGCGGAGCACGATAGCCACCCGCATAGCTCACACGCAGGCTCAAATCCTCGTTCGGGTTGAAGCGCAGATTTGCACGGGGCGAGAAGATCACGCGATCAACCAAATTGTGCTTATCGACACGACCTCCCAGCAGGATCGACCACCGTTTATTCTTCCACTCGTTTTGGAAATAACCACCCACCAGATGCACTGCCTGTTTCGTGTTGATCTGGTAACCCACCGACTCATCGTGCAGGTCGTTGTGGCTATACTCCGAACCGATTGTCAATTCGGCAGGCAGAAAGAGCAATTTTGCAAATTCATGCACATACTGCACACCACCGGCCGCTGTCAGATCATGCGTACGACCATAAGCATTGGGGTCTTGGAAAGCACCATAATAGCTCGAGCGTGCCGTATTTTGAAACGAAGCATAGGCGTTGAAGCGATTCGTACGGTCATCCGACGACCAATCAAACGAGAGACTTCCACCATCAATCGTATGGTTGGCCTGCTCACAAGTCATCGCCTCGTGGGGCGGTAAATCGAGCCGATCACCGCCTCGGCGATAATCCTGAATACGGTGATACTGAGCCGTTAAGCGCGAATAGGCTCCCGTGCGGAAGTAGCCTCGCATACCGAGCGCCTCGGAGTTCTGTTCGAGCAACTCTGTAAAGCCATCGCCGTTATCGTCATAGCCATCGGCCGTGCGACTTTGGGCAAAGACCGCCAGAGCCGCCTTACCGCTATCCGACACAATCGAGGCATTCAGCATCGTCGTATTATCGAACGAACCGCTACAACCGAGCGACGTGATCGTATGCGCCATCTCGGCCATGCTGCGCAGCGGCTCCTTGGTGATGACGTTGATCGTACCGCCAATAGCCGACGAGCCATACAGTGCCGAACCGCCACCGCGCAACACCTCAACACGCTCGATCATGTTGGCCGGAATCTGCTCCAGACCATAGACACCCGTCAGGGCCGAAAAGAGCGGATGCGAATCGATCAGAATCTGCGAATAGCGACCATCGAGGCCGTTGATACGCACCTGCGGAAAGCCGCAATTTTGGCAAGTATTCTCCACACGAACGCCCGGTTGATAGGATAAGCCACCACCTAACGAAGCGGTCGAAACGCGATCAAAAATTTCCGAATCGAGCACGCTGATCAACGAAGGTGCCTCGCGCTTCAAGCGTTCGGTACGGCTGGCCGATACGACCACCTGATCAACCGCCACCACCTCCTCTTCGACCTCGCAACGCAAATCGACCGTCTCGCGACCATGCAGGCAAACCTCCTGACGCTTCGCCGAATAGCCTACGGCGCGCACCTCGACCGTATAGTCGCCCAAAGGGAGGTTTTTCAGCAAAAAGTGTCCCGTCGCATCGGGCGTCGTACCGATCGTAGTACCCAACAGCACCACTGTTGCGTAAGCAATATGCTCTTGGGTGCGCGCATCCACCACATCACCAAAAATATGGGCATCGGTCGGATGGTCAACACGCTGTGCCTCAACCTGCGAAATCGTTGTCAGCAACAACAACACACCCAGTATCAATCTCTTCATCGTACATCTATTTATTTGTTTACAATCTGCTAATTTCGGGCACAAAAATAGGCCGAAATAGATGCATTGACAATACCCAAAAAGGGGGAATTCACCCCCCCTGCAACCACAAAAAAAAGGATGCCCATTGGGCATCCTTTCTAACTATTTGTGGGTATCTGTTAGAAGTACAGACCGCGCTCGTCCTTGATCTCGGCCATCTCCTGAACAGCCTGCATAACGCTCTGCGTTACAGTTGCCTCCTGAATAGCCTGAGCACGAACACGCTCAGCCTCCTCGCTCTGCGTTGCAGCATCAGCGATCTCCTCTACAGTGAATACATAGACACCGTTCAGACCCTTCACGGGGGTCGAAACTACGCCCTTGTCGTTCGTCGAGGCGATAGCACCGATCAACTGCGGCTCCAGACCCGGACCCTGCAGGTAATAAGCACCGAAGGCAGCACCCTCATACTCGTTTACCTCCGCATTGACAGCCTGAGCAACCTCCTCGATCGAAGCACCCGTCATCTGACCCTGCAGCGACTCGAACTTCTTGTCACGCATGATCTGTACGCGGATCTGCGAAGCAACCTTCTCAACCGGCGTGTACTCCTCGTTGTCGATAGCCGTCAACGTAGCAACTACATAGTCATCACCAACGGTGAAGATCTCCGAAACATCACCTACCTTGGCACCATAAGCCCAACGAGCCACCTCACGCGAGTCGAGCAGACCACGAACCGTGCGATCGCCCTGAACGAGCGTAGCTACACGGGGCGTTACAGCAGCCGTAGCAGCAGCCTCCGAGAAGCCCTCCTTGGCATTTACCGTAAAGGTACCAGCGGTCGAGTGAGCCGTACGACGCGTTGCGCTCGAAGCCAACACGGGATAGGTAATCGAAGCTACACGGATGTGCTTCGTGGGCTTGTCGGCACGGTATACCTGCATCAACTGGATGGCATCACCCGAAACGACCTTCACAATGTCGCCCTTCTTGGCCGTAGCCAACTGCTCGGCGAACTCACCCGTGAAGGCTGCGAAAGGCATTACACCCACCTCGCCACCGACCTGAGCCGTCTGCGTGAATACCGAATACTGGGCAGCCGTCTCAGCGAAATCGGCACCACCCTTCAGCACCGTCAGCAGGCTGTCAGCCAACTCCATCTCGGTGTAAGGCAGTACAATGTGGCGGATACCGAGCGAATCGGCAGCCATCTTCGTATCGAGTACGCGAGCCATCGTCCACTCGTTGTTCTTCAACACCGGACCATAGGTCTTACCGGCCATCAAGGCGGCAGCCTCCTCGGCGGTCAGCTGTGCAGCGTTTACATAAGCATCGGCGATCGAGCCGTTGCGGTTCTCACGCGTAAAGGCCTTTACATCCTCAGCAGCAGCAAACGCCTCACCTACCTGCATTACCTCCTGCTCGAGGGCAGCCAGGTCCTCCTCGGTGGGGGTTACCTCAAATACAACGTACGACAACTGACGGTTCGGGAGCTGCTTGTAAGCGTTCTTGTGAGCGGCGTAGTAAGCCTTGATCTCGCTCGACGAAACCTCGAACAACGAATCGGCTACATCAGCATAACGCTTTACAACCCACTTACCCGAGCGAGTCTCGTTCTGTGCCTTCTGACCCTGAGCAACCTCAAGCGCATTGACATAAACGCCACCCTTTACCAGACCATAGTACTTCTGCATCGAGCTCTCAAGCTGCAACTGCTCAATGAGCTGAGCCCAAGCAGCTGCGGCCTCAGGATTCGACTCCGATGCAGCCAGGAACTGGCTCACTGCAGTTACGTCATACTCACCCGTAGCGGGGTTTGCAAAGGCGCTGTAGAGCGTCTGCGAGAACTGCTCACCGCTCAACAAAGCGATACGCTCAGCATCGGTGAAGGTCAAACCCATCTGCTCGAAAGCGGGCTCGATGGCATGCTTGGCAATCAGCGACTGCCATACGGCGTTGGCCAACATGGCCGACTGCTGCTCGTCGGTCTCCTGAATACCCGACTGCGCCTTAATCTGCTCATACTCGTTGTAATACTCCGAGTAATTGATTTTCTCGCCGGCGATCTCACCGACCTTAGGATCCTGACCCGTGAAACCCATCTCGGTTTTCAACGAAAGGATGAATGCCAAGAGGGCCACGCCGATTACCACCGACAGAATCACGCCAAACTTGGTACGAAGTGTGTTTAAGCTAATCATATTGTTTATTTTAAATTTTTTGTTGCTTTTGCACTTTTAAGCCTCAAAGGTAATAAAATTTATCCGAATCAACGAAACACTACCCTATTTTTTTCACTCGAGCCAACTCCAGGCGCGAACGCGTAGTTCTCAAAATACGGATTTGGAGTTTCCCGATCACCAGCGTTTGTCCGGCTGTCGGGATGCCTTCGTAGTGATAGATGATCAATCCGGCCAACGTATCGTACTCCTTACTCTCCTCTATATCAAGCCCATACTTCTCGTTCAGATACTCCACTTCCAAACGACACGAAAGGACAAATTCCGCCTCACCGACCTGCTTTTCGATCTCTTCGGCCTCGTCGTGTTCATCTTCGATCTCGCCAAAAATTTCTTCCAGCACATCTTCCAACGAGATGATGCCGGCCGTACCACCGAACTCGTCAATCACCACGGCGATGTTCGAGTGTTTTTTTATAAAGGTCTGCAACAGGGCCTGCAAAGGCATCGTCTCGGGGACAAAATGGACCTTCATGATCACCTCATCGAGCGTCTTGGGAGCCGTAAAAAGGCTCTTCAGATTGACATAACCGATGATGTTATCCAGGTTGTTCTGATAGACAAACAGGCGCGAATATTTCGACTCAACAAAGCGGTCGGTCAACTCCTCGATGGTCGTCTCGTCATCAACCGCCTCCACATCGACACGAGGCACCATGCAGTCGCGCACGCGCAGATCGGCAAAGTCGAGTGCATTTTGAAACAGCTTCAACTCATTATCCGGATCATCCTGCGGCTCACTAGTGGTGCTGAGTAGTGCAGCCAGATCGTCGTGGTTGAAGTGTGCTATCGCCACATCGGGCTTACTCTTATGTCCCAATAGGTGCAAAATACCCTGCGAAAGGAGCGTCGTCAGACGTGCAATCGGGAACAACAGCGCATAGATCAACCAAATAAGGGGTGCAAAGATTCGATAGTAGAAGTTCGGATTGTTCTTAAAGATCGATTTGGGCAGAAACTCGCCGACAAAGATGATGAGCAAGGTCGAGACACCCGTTTCGATCAGGATCGAGCCCGATTCGGCCAATTCGCCCCAGCCGGCCAGACGAAACAGACCACGCATAAGGAGCGACATGTAGAGCGAATAGAGAACCAGTGCAATGTTGTTACCCACCAGAATTGTGGTGAGGTATTGCCCCGGATGGCGCTCAAATATCGCCGCAATGCGGTCAAAGAGCCGGTTTTGCTTACGATCAAGCTCCAACTTAAGTCGGTTTTTGCTCGTAAAGGCGATCTCCATGCCCGAAAAAAAGGCAGAGAAGAGCAGCGTCAGCAGAATCAACAATACGGAGGTCAACATCTTATCATGCGTTTATCGAACCATGGTATTGCTCACTTGCAACTCTGCACGTTCCGCCGACGGGACGGCAGGCGTTTCGAGACGGTCTTTCGACACTTGCAACTGACGTTGCAACTGCTGCGGGGCGGGACGCGCATCCAAGGCAGGACGGTCCTGGATGACGGGTACAGGTTTCGAGCGCGACGCACCGCGTTGCTCTCGTTGGATGGGACGTACTACCGGCTCCACCGCCTCCTCCGTACGCGATCGAGGCTCGGGACGAGTGGTCTTTGCTGTTGAATCGCTCTCGGCACCGGGTGTAAACTCCACCTCGATACGGCTCTTCTGATAACGGAAGCGCCAATCCGAGAGGTCCTCATTGGCCTCAAAACTCTCACCCACCGAGACGTTGTTACCCTGCACAAGTTTCGTATCTACATTCGAGTAGATCTTCTGCGTACGCGCATCCCAAAAGAGCTGCTGCGTATAGAGCTGCTTGCCGTCAAACTTACGTCCCACGACATCACCCTTGGCCTCCCACAACTCACGGTTCTCGTAGTAAATTGCGTAGTTGGCCGTCAATACAAGATCGACCTGCGAAAGCGAATCGTCTTGATAGGTGGTGATTTTAATACCTTTTCTAAATTCGCGATAGGGCTCCGCGCCAAGCGTATAACCCTCCAAAAGCGGAGCTTCGAAGAAGTAGGAACGTCGTCCGTTCTGCGACATCACGATCGAGAGATCTTCACTCAACTCGGTCATCATCAGACTCTCGCTCTTATGAATCACCTCCTCGCGCTTGTTCTCGCACGAAAACAGCAAGATAGCACTCCCCAAAACGAGGAGTGCTACCATCCATTTTCGTGTGGTCAAAATAGACATTACCTATCGTTGACGACCCATGAATTAGCGGGGACGAACCGTCGTCATCGTACCGGCGGCCAAACCGCAATCTACACGGTACGAGCTACCTGCCTGAAGGTCGCGCATGAAGCACTCCTCCTGGCTGGGGAAACGGTTGCGGAAAGCCGACTGTGCGGTGCGAGCGGCATCGATATACTCCGAGTCGTCGCCCAGCAACTTGATGGCCTCACCCATCTTGTCGTAAGCAGCCCAGCAGGCAGCCTGACGCGAGAACTGCTCACCGCAGTTCGAAGCCGAAATACCGTAGCACTGAGCCAGCACGAATACGGGTACACCATCCTCGGCATTGAGCTCGATAGCCTCACGAGCAGCCTGAGCGGCAGCCGAAATGTTGTTGGCAACCAACTCAACAACAGCGATCTGGGTCAGCAGCTTCTGACGCTCGGCGGGATCCTCCTCCGTAGCGAGCGAAGCATTCAGATACTTCGAAGCCTTCTCGTAATCACCCTTATTCTTAAACGCCTGAGCCAGGTAAATGGCCATGGCAGCCGAAGGCGAAACGGCATACGAACGCTCAGCAACCTCGAAATAGAAGTCGCTCGAGCACTGTGCACGCGTCATGAGCGATACGGCCTGCTTCAGCACCTCAGCATCGTCGGGGTTCGCAGCGAGCTTGGTACGGAACAACGTCTCGAGGTTCTCGCAGCTGGCAGCACCACTCTGACCGAAGGCGTTGTCAATCTGCTTCTTGAACTCGGCATTGGCCTCCGTATCTACATACGGCGTCAGGCGATCGTACTCGGCGATGATCTCCTCGGGCATCACCTGGTCCGTGTTCTTATATACATCGCACAACTTCACGAAGTAAGCCACGATCAACTCGGGATCGGTAGCCTCACCACCTGCCTCCAAAGCGGCATAGAAGGTGTCACGAATAGCACCCATATCGTCGCGCTTGTACTTCATCACGTCGCGCGTCTTGGCATCCAAGATATAGGCAGCACCCTCCTTGGCAGCATCGCCAAAGTACTGCAGACGCAGGTCATAGACCATCAGCAGCGAATCGACCATCATATTCTTCTCGGCGATCGACTGCGCACGATTGATCTTGTTACGATAGATAATCGCACCATACTTGTAGATGTTCACCGATGCATCGGGACGATTGGCAACAAGCTGCTGGAAATAGTAAGCTGCAGCGTTGTAGCTCTTGCTCGTAACCTGCTCCTTGAGGAAGTTACTGAACTCGATGTTACGCTGACGCTGCTCGGGCGTATCACCCCAGCGAGCAAAGGACGGACTGCTGAAATCCTGCTGTGCCATCGATGCTACTGCCAGCATCATAAAGGCGACCGAAAAAAGGAATTTAATGTTTTTCATGGTGATTTATTTGTTTGGTTTTTTATTTACTTAAGCATAGGTTGATCATTAGTCATACTTCGGACGCATGAACCAATATTCATTATTCTCGGTACCCGAGGCAAAGAGGCGGAACGCGACTGCAAACTTAAAGTATTGTTGACGGACCAAACCAACCTGCTTGTCGACATTGAAACCGCGCAAACCATACTCAAGACCTACATCGACCGCCGATACGCCCAGGAATTTGAAAGGAATTCCCACACCACACGTCAAAGCCATCTCCTGCAGATCGTGGTTATCAAAACGCTGCTGGAACGATCCGTAGCGCACACCGGCGCGATAAGACCAACGTTTCCAGAAACGGCGCACATCGTAACGTGCCGGCGTGTATTCGATACCCGCCTTGAAGGTGTGCGTATCGCGATAGGCCACTTTGAAAGCCGTTCCCGTAGCGGCATTGACACCCGTCATCTCGCTACGCGAATTGCTACCGGCCCACTGCTGATAGTCGTAATCAAAACCCAAAGCCCACTTGACCGTCTGGTAGTGGACACCCACCGTGAACTTACGCGGAATCGAGAGCGCCAAATGGGTTGTATCGCCCTTCACGGTTGTCGTATAGAGGTCGTCACCAACGATCGACTCGGTCACCTTCGGCTGCAGATCGCCGCCAAAATCGTAGGTTGCACCGAAGGTCAGGATACGCTTCTCGGTCAGAATGGCATTCCACTGCATACCGACCTGGGCTCTGAAGCGCGAAACGCTATACTTGCTTTGACCCACAATCTCACCAAAAGAACCGCCACCAGTAATGGCCACCGGCACCATGACAAAGCTGCGGTCGATGTCGCCCCAATAATACTGGGCCGCTGCACCGATCGAAAAGTTCTTGAAGAGCTCATAGCCCAGACCGAACTTCACCTCCGTCACATCGCCTTCGCCCTGATATTGGTAGTTGACGCGACCCACATTACCCCACACCGGATCGTTCTCGTCGAATGCGTGGTCATACATCATGCGATAACCCACCGAGCTGTACGGAGTGACACTTACCGAGAAACCGAGGCTCTTGTACAACGGAATCAGAATTGCAATATCGCGAATACTGAAACTGTTGTGAGCCGACGTCTTATCGACACCGCCGAGCGTCTGATAGTTGTAATAGTTCTGACCCTCGCCGCCAAAGTGCAGCAGGAAGCTCTTACGTGAAACCATGCTCAAACCGGCCGGATTCAACAGATTGATCATACCCGTCTGACGAGCCGCTACACCGACACCGCCCATCGAGCGCTGTGCCAGCGTTCCAGGCGTATTGATCTCGCCGAGGCCGTACATCGTATAGGGCGAGAAGGCATTGATACTACCCGACTGCGCCACGGCCGAAACGGCTGTAAAGAGAAGCAGACAAACCACCCAAAGGGTGTTCTTCACGCTATTTTTCAGTTGTTGCATTCTGTGCTAAATTGTACTCTAAAATTCGGTTTAAACCAGTTAACACCAAATTACGTTCTGCAAATATCGCATTTTTAATTTGTTTCTCAAAATATTTCGCCTCTCCACCCGTAACAATTACGCGTAAATCGGCAAAATTGGCCTCCAAACGACCTCTGTAGCCCTCGATTTCGAAGAGAATCGAGTGAAAAACGCCCCATTCGATCGCCTCACACGTAGTGTGACCCTGCAAGGATAAAGGCTCTGTTTCGCCCATGATCGGCGCACACAAAGGCAACGTTGCCGTATATTCGTGCAACGCTCGGAGGCGATTCGAATAGCCCAACGAAATGGCCCCGCCGCGAAATACCCCATCCGCCGTCACCAGATCGAGCGTCAAGGCCGTCCCCAAATCCACCACCAGGCAGTTCGAAGCAGGATACTGCTCCGCCACAGCCACTGCGGCGGCAATACGGTCACGACCCAACGTTTCGGGAGTTCGGTAATCGATGCCGATCGGCAGCGGTGTTGCAGCCGAGAGGACCAGGGTCGAAACGCCTGCCTCGCGCAAAATCTGCTCCTCGGCCGCCGTTGAACCTCGCGTTGACGAGAGAATGGCCGCTCGAAACTCAAAACGAGCCATCAGGCTATCCAACAACGACTTATCGAACACCTCAACAGTACCTGAAGCCTGCTCTTGTTGCTCGAAATCGACCACGGCATATTTTGCACGGGTATTCCCTATGTCGATCAAAAGTTTCACAATTGTTGCAGGATTTTATAACCGTCCTCCACATCTTTCACCCCTCTAACGGTCAGTCCGAGGCGATTATTGTGTTGTTTGAGGACAAATCGGTCGGGCTTCTGCATGATCTTCTGCAACAGCGTGCGGAAAATCTCACTCTTATAATAGGGCGATGACTCGTCGCCCACAAAGTGGATGATCATCAGGCCGTTCTTCACCTTGACACGCTCCATGCCGAGACGCACCGCCTCACGACGCAGACGCACCACATTCAGCAACTCCTCCGTAGCGCGCGGCAGACGTCCGAAGCGGTCCTCGAGGCGCGCGGCAAAGGCCTGCAATGCCGTCTCGTCTTTGATCGAGTCCAACTCGCGGTAGAGTTTCAGACGCTCGGCCTGCTGTTGCACATAACTATCGGGGAACGAGGCCTCAACCTGAATATCGATATGGGCATCGTCGATAAAGCTCAACTGGTTGACCACCTCGCGCTCCTGATCGCCCAACTGCGACACATCGAGCCCCTCGTTGCGCAGCTCGGCAATCGCCTCATTGAGGATCTTCTGGTAGGTCTCGAAACCGATATCGGCAATAAAGCCGCTCTGCTCGGCACCCAGCAGGTTACCCGCACCGCGGATATCCAAATCCTGCATAGCGATATTGAAGCCCGAGCCCAACTCCGAGAACTCCTCGATGGCTCGCAAACGACGTCGGGCATCCGACGAGAGCAACTCGTCCGGCGGTGAGAGCAGGTAGCAAAAGCCACGCTTGTCGGAACGGCCTACACGACCGCGCAACTGATGCAGATCGCTCAAGCCGAAATTCTGCGCATTGTTGATAATGATCGTATTGGCATTGGCTATATCGATACCGTTCTCGACAATGGTCGTCGAAAGCAACACATCAAATTCGCCATAGATAAAGTCCATGATCAGCTTCTCGAGCTTCTCAGCGGGCATCTTTCCGTGACCCACACCGACACGTGCCTTCGGACAGAGGCGCGTAATCAGCCCCTGAATGGTCATCAGATCCTCCACACGGTTGTGCACAAAATAGACCTGACCATCCCGCGAAAGCTCCTGTTCGATCGCATCGCGAATAATCTCTTCGGAAAAGACGTGCGACTCGGTCTGAATCGGACGACGGTTGGGGGGCGGCGTCGAAATCACCGACAAATCGCGCGATCCCATGAGCGAAAATTGCAACGTACGCGGGATGGGGGTTGCCGTCAGGGTCAGCGTATCGACCGACACGGCGAGTTCGGTCAGCTTCTCCTTGGCTGCCACACCAAACTTCTGCTCCTCGTCAATAATCAGCAGGCCCAAATCGCGGAACTCAATCTGCTTACCCAGAATCTTGTGCGTACCGATCAGGATATCAATCTTTCCCGAGAGCAGATCTTCACGAATCTGGCGCACCTCCTTGGCAGTCTTCGTGCGGTTCAGATATTCGATGGTCACCGGAAGGCCTCTCAAACGCTCCGAGAAGGAGCGATAGTGTTGCAGGGCCAAAATCGTTGTCGGCACCAGCACCGCTGTCTGCTTCCCATCCACCGCAGCCTTGAAGGCGGCACGAATTGCCACCTCTGTCTTGCCGAATCCCACATCGCCGCAAACCAGGCGATCCATCGGCTCCGAAGACTCCATATCGCGCTTTACAGCCTCCACCGCTGCGTGCTGATCGGGCGTATCCTCGTATTGGAACGAAGCCTCCAACTCGTGTTGCAGATAACTGTCGGGCGAGAAGGCAAAACCCTTTGAGGCCTTACGACGAGCATAGAGGGCTATGAGCTGGCGCGAAATATCCTTTACAGCCTTCTTCGTGGCCGCCTTGAGCTTCTGCCATGCACCCGAGCCAAGTTTGTGGATCTTGGGGGGTTCGCTATCACCCGCCTTGTAGCGCGATATACGGTGCAACGAATGGACATTCACAAAGAGCACATCGCCATCGCGATAGACCAACTTGATCGCCTCATGCACCTTACCGTTTTCGGCAATCTTGACCAAACCGTCAAAACGACCTACGCCGTGGTCAAGGTGGACCACATAATCACCCGGACGCAGCTGGTTCAGCTCGGCCACGGTCATCTGCTCATCGCGCTTGATCTCGCCGTTGATGCGGTAACGACGGTAACGATCAAAGATCTGATGGTCTGTATAGAGACAGAGTCGCAAATCGTTATCGACAAAGCCCTCGTGCAACGTCGTGGAGATCGCCTTCACCTCCGCGGCACCACGTCCCACCTGGTGGAATATATTCTCCAGACGCTCCACCTGCACCTTGTTTTCCGAGAGGATAAAGGTACGATAACCGCGTTGGCGATTACGGATCATATCATCGGCCAGGAGTTCGAAATTCTTATTAAAGGCCGGTTGCGGAAGGGTTGAGAAGGGGATCGTATCGGTCACCGCACGCTCCGGAAGATTCGCACGCAACATCACCATTGAGGCCGACTCCAGATCAGTCAGTAACCCGACCCTCGACGTCAACAGGCGATCGATCGATGTCGGATCCTCCAGATCGGTCAACGTGCGACGTCGCACATCGTTCACCTTGCGCAAGAGTTGATCGGCATCGTAGAACCACCAGGTGGCATCCGCCCCGACGAATCGCGCCAACGAGACTCGCGACTCACCCCCTGCGCGGTTTTGCAGGTCGGGAACGATGGCTACACGCTCCAGGCGGTCGGCCGAGAGCTGACTCGAGATCTCGAAACGGCGAATCGAGTCGACCTCATCACCAAAAAAGTCGATGCGATATGGTTTATTCTCGGCATAAGAGAATACATCGACCAGACCTCCGCGCACCGAGTATTGACCAGGCTCATAAACAAAATCAACCCGCGTAAAACCCACCTCCACAAGTGCTTGCTCCAGCGCATCGATCGAGAGTTCATCCCCCACGGCCACCTTCAGCGTACTCTGCTCCAGATTCACGCTATCGGTCACCCGCTCGCTCAACGCCTCGGGATAGGTGCAAAGAATACAATAGCCGTTGCCACTGAAATTTTTCAGTGCCGTCAAAGCAGCCGTACGCTGCACCACCCCCTGCGGATCCTCGGCTCCATAGGCGGCCGATCGTTTGTAGGAGGATGGGAAGAAGTAGACCTGCGTTTCGTCGAGCAGGTTGTAGAGGTCGTTCATCAGATAGGCTGCCGCATCGCGATCGTCGGCCACAAAGACATGAACGCCGCCCAGGCGATTAATCGCCCCGGCCGCATAGAACGAAAGAGCCCCACCGACCAACTCATTGAGATGGACGGTAGAACCCTTTGTCTTAAGCGTGCGACACAACTTGGCCAGGGGTTTGGACTCGGCCACCAGTTGTGCCATCTGTTCGCGTGCAGTCACCTTCTTGAAATGATGCTTCGACTATTTTTTAATCAGTTCGTTGTCGCGTTTGTCGTGGTAATGGATCTCGATCATACCCATCGACTGATCCTCCACCACCTCAATCTTGGCACGGTATTTCCACTGCCAACGCATGCGCAACGAAATCAAACCTCGCTTGAGGAAGGCCGCCACATAGGGGCTGACCACCAACTTAATGTACTTATGGCCACGATCGAGCGTCAGGAGTGAGAGCTGATTCTCAATCTTCTTGTCCAACAGCACCGTCGGCTCCACCTTGCCGCTACCCTGACACGTCGGGCAGACATCCGAGACATCCTCGATGGCCAACGGACGCACACGCTGACGCGTAATCTGCATCAGGCCAAATTTCGTCAGCGGCAGAATCGTATGTTTAGCCTTATCGGTAGCCATCAGGCGGGTCATCTCATCGTAGAGCGCCGTCTTGTTGGCCGTCTTATGCAGGTCGATAAAATCGACGATGACAATGCCACCCATATCGCGCAAACGCAACTGACGGGCAATCTCCTTGGCAGCTGCCAGGTTTACCTCCATGGCAGTCTGCTCCTGATTATCCTCGGCCTTCGTGCGGTTACCCGAATTGACATCGATCACATTCATCGCCTCCGTACGCTCGATAATGAGGTAGGCACCACGCTTCAGCGACACATACTTGGCAAAGAGCGACTTGATCTGCTTCGAGATATCGAAGTTATCGAAGATGGGCACCTGACCCTTGTAGAGCTTCACGATCTTCTCCATTGAGGGGTCGATCTCATGCACATAGCCCTTAATCTCCTTGAACAGCTCCTCATCATTGACGGCAATCTGCGAGAAGGAGCCGTTGAGCGAGTCGCGGATAATGGTATTGGCACGACTCATCTCATTCATCAGTTGACCAGGGGCGGTGGGTGACTTCTTGCGAATCATACCGCAGGTCTTCCACCAACGGTCCAACTGCTGGCGCAGATCGCGTTCGATCTCCTCGTCGGTAGCCTCTACAGCCGCCGTACGGATGATGACACCGAAATTTTTAGGCAACACGTTCTGTGCAATACGCTTCAGACGACGCTTCTCCTCCGTCGAGCGAATCTTCTGCGAGAGGAACACCTTCTGCGAGAAGGGGACCAGCACCACGTTGCGACCGGCCAACGAGACCTCAGCCGTCAGGCGCGGGCCCTTGGTCGAGATGGCCTCCTTGGCCACCTGAACCATCACCAACTGACCCACCTGCAGGTAGGAGGCAATCTTGCCACCCTTCTCGACAGGCTCTTCGAGCTTCATCGTATCGACACGCAGGCCACGCTTACCGGGCTGAAACGACGATACGAGCTTCTGCAACGAGGGGAAGTGGTTTCCGAGGTCGGAGTAGTGGATAAAGGCATCCTTTTCATGCCCTATATTGACAAATGCCGCGTTCAGGCCCGGCATAATTTTACGCACTTTGCCCAGATAGATATCTCCAACGGCGAAACCGGTCTGGCACTGCTCCTTATTGAGCTCGACCAGCACCTTGTCTTCGCACAGCGCAATCTGGATCTCGGCAGGCGTGACATTAACAATTAATTCACGATTCATAGGTAGGTGGGGCAAAGCCCCTATATTGAGGATCGGTATCAAAAGCACACCGATCAAAAAAAATATATACGACCGTTTTTGAGCAAACGAAAGTATCGGTCAAACTTTCAAGGCTTCATCCGTCACCTCTTCAAAGAGGCAGCCGACGGCGTTAATTTTCACCACGCGCGGACTTCTCAACCACCTGAAGCAGAACGCACTGCATCTCAGCGCACGCGCCTACGGGCCATCAGGCTACATGGGCAAAAGAACTATCTTCCGCATTATGGATCTTAAATAGGTAAAGGTAAAGGACTTGAAGCCCTTTACCTTTATCCTTTGCAAGGCATGCTACCCTACTACTTGTTCTTCTTGTGACGATTCTTGCGAAGACGCTTCTTACGCTTGTGGGTAGCCATCTTATGACGCTTATGCTTCTTTCCGTTGGGCATAGTCTTGATGTTTTAATGGTTAGACAATTATTTTACCTTGGCTGCGAAGCTCTTAGCGGGCTTGAAAGCCGGAATGTTGTGTTCGGGAATCGTAATGGTCGTATTCTTCGAAATGTTACGAGCCACCTTCGTAGCACGCTTCTTGATGATGAAGCTACCAAAGCCGCGGAGATAAACATTGTTACCGCTCTCCATCGAGTTCTTTACGCTCTCCATGAAAGCCTCAACGATGGCCATAACCTGCACCTTCTCTACGCCGGTGTTCTTAGCGATTTCGCTAACGATATCTGCCTTTGTCATATCTTTATTGTATATTAAATTAAGTATTTAGCTCTTTTTGAGTTTGCAAATATACACTTAATTTGCATATCCGCCAACTTTCCATCAAAAAAAATTGCACGCTAATTTTCACCCACTTATCGTCGAAGGGTAAAATTAGAGTCTTCGTTTGCACTTTGGCAACGAAAGGCTATCGCATGGCACCTGCGATGCCGTCAGCAATCTGATCAAGCGCACCTTGGAGCTTCGACCCGATAAGCATCTTCATCATCATATTCAGCTCGGCGTGCAACACCAGGCGCAGGCGCGTATCGAACGCATCCACCTTATGGATCTGAATCCAGAAGGCAAAATCCATCGGCACACCGTCACCGATGATCTTCACATGTTTCGGCTCTACACGCTCATCCATCAACAGACGCACCGTAAAGCCTTTTGCCTTGAACGAACAGGTCAGCTCCGTGGCCTCCCAATCCTCCACGCGCCCCTGAAGCGCCGGAGTCAAATTATCGAAACGGCTGATTACCTGGTAAATCTGCTCGGCAGGACGCAGGATCTGCACCTGTTTTGATACATATTCTTGCATGGTATTCCTCTTTATTTTATAATAAGGTATGTGTGTTCGTTAAGCGATCGTAAAGGTACGCTCCTCGGGGCCATCGACCGTGATACGCACCTCGACCAGCTCCTCGGGAAGCAGCCCCTCGATCTTTTCGGGCCACTCGACAAAGCACAAATCGCCCGAATAGAAGTACTCCTCGTAACCCAAATCAAAGGCCTCGCGTTCATCCTCGATGCGGTAGAAATCGAAGTGGAATATGCGCTCACCGGCACCCCCTTCGTACTGATTCACCAGCGCAAAGGTGGGACTCGTCACCTGATCACAAGCACCGAGCACTTCGGCAACCGAACGGATGAGGGTTGTCTTTCCGGCTCCCATCTCACCACGCAGCGCAACTACCGTGCGCCCGTCGAGCGACGAAAGCAACTCTTCGGCCACTTCGCGCAACTCGTTTTCGCTATTTATATGAATGGTTTTCATCTTTTTATCGTTGCTGTTTGGGTTTGAGAACAATATAAGGCACGATCATTTCCTCCATCGAGATACCGCCGTGCTGGAACGTATTGCGATAGTAACGCACAAAGCGATTGGCGTCGTTGTTGTAGACAAAGAAATCGCTGTTGTAGGCAAAGATATAGCTCGACGAGATGTTTCCGGCGGGCAACTGAATATCTTCGGGACGTTGCACCTCGTAGACTTCGCGCGCATTGTATTGCAGGTTGCGACCCGTCTTGTAGCGCAGGTTGGCCGAGGTTTCACGGTCGCCCGTCACGCGTACGGGGTTATCGACACGGATCGTACCGTGGTCCGAAGTAATGATGACCGTGTGTCCCTTCTCGGCAAGCAGTTTGAGGATCGTGTAGAGATCCGAATGTTCGAACCACGAACGGGTCAGCGAGCGGAAGGCAGCCTCGTTCTCAGTCAATTCGCGCACCACGTCGGTCTCTGTACGGGCATGCGAAAGGATATCGAGGAAGTTATAGACGATGACCGAGAAGTCGGCCTCATAGATCCGACGGATATTTTCGACCAGCTTGCGGCCCTGCTCGGGACGCACCAACTTATCGAAAGTCATCTTCCACGTCTTTCCACTCTGGGCCATCAGGCGACGCAGGAACTCCTCCTCGTATTGGTTTTTACCCCCCTCTTCATTATCATTGAGCCACTTATTGGGCATCAGGCGATCGATAGCCAGCGGCATCAGACCGGCGAAAAGGGCATTACGGGCATATTGGGTAGCCGTGGGCAGAATGGCGCAATAGAAATCATCGACCGACACATCGTAGTAGCCGCGCAACATCGACGAGATGGCGCGCCACTGGTCGTAACGGAAGTTGTCGATCAACAACAACGTCGTCTTTTCGTGCTCCTCCACGACAGGAAAGATCGTCGAACGCATCAGCGTATGCGACATGGCAGGGGTATCGTCCGCACGATGGTTGATCCACTGGTAGTAGTTGCGGCGGACAAATTTCGAAAAGGCTTGATTGGCCTCATTCTTTTGGTACGCAAGAATCTCTTTGACACTTTGGTCAGACGAACCCTCCAATTCGATCTCCCACCCCGTCAGGCGGCGGTAGAGCGCGCACCAATCCTGGAACGTATCGGCCATCTGCAACGATGTGGCGAGTCGGCCAAACTCCGACCGATAGTCAGCCGTTGTCTGCTCGGTAACAAGCTGTTGCTGGTGCACATTCTTCTTGATCGAGAGCAGCACCTGATTCGGATTGACAGGTTTGATGAGGTAGTCGGCAATCTTTGAGCCAATGGCTTTATTCATGATATTCTCTTCCTCGCTCTTCGTGACCATAATCACGGGGGTCGTCGGACGGATCTCTTTGATCTTGGGCAGCGTCTCCAACCCCGTCATGCCGGGCATCATCTCATCCAGGATAATCAGATCATACGCCTCCTCGGCGGCCATGTCGATTGCATCATAGCCGTTGTTGCAGGTATCCACCTCGTAACCCTTCTGTTTGAGGAACAAAAGATGGGGTTTGAGGAGTTCGACCTCGTCATCTACCCAAAGAATCTTCACCATATCGCACTCAAATTTCAAATACAAAAGTAGTTATTTTTCTTTCAAACGCAAAATAGAGGCCGTTTATTGAGTGAAGCGCATGGTTCCGCCTCCGAAAGTTGGTGCCGATGGGTAGCACCAATCATCTGTTGCGATAGTTTGGAGCACGATTTACACCTGCTCGCCCTCCTCTCTACGCCTGCCAAGGCATCGAAAGTCGATTGAGCTGCTCCGAGAGGCGATTCATCTCCCGATCGAGGTGCGCACGTGTGACGGTTGCATAGATCTGCGTGGTGCGGATCGAAGTGTGGCCCAAGAGCTTCGAGATGGTCTCGATCGGCATGCCGTTCGAGAGGGTGACAGTCGTGGCAAAGGTGTGGCGCGCACAATGGAAGGTGACCGATTTGTGAATCTGCGCCGCTTGCATGAGGCGCGCCAAACAACGGTTGCACCAGCTATTGCTCGGCAGCGGAAAGATCACCTCGTCGAGCCCCTCAGGGGTATACTTCTGCAAAATGGCATGCGCCACATCGAGCAGGCGGACCTGCACCTGTGAGCCGGTTTTTCGGCGCGTTGTCTCGATCCAACGATGGTCGCCAAATCGGGTAATCTGCCGGCGTGTCAACTGTTTCAGATCGACAAACGAAAGTCCCGTAAAACAGCTAAAGAGGAAGGCGTCGCGCACAAGGGTGAGCGAAGGGGTGCAAGGGGTGAGTTCCATAAAGCGCCTGATCTCCGACTCAGTCAGACAGGTGCGATGCACATGCTCGTTGCGCAACCGATAGTCGGCAAAGGGGTTGTGTGCAAGGGCTCCCTGGCGGTGAGCGTGACTCAACAGGTGTTTCAACGCCGTAAGATAGACCCATGCCGTATTTTTTCGGCGGCCCGACTCACGCAGCAGGTAGGCATGAAACTCGACCACAAAGGGGCGGTTGACCTCGTAGAGCTGGATTTCGGAGCGTTGATAGCGGTGTGCGAGAAAATGCTCGAGATGGTGGAGCACGCTTTGGTACTTGTAGAGGGTCGAGCGCGAACGTGTAACCCCCACTTGGCGGCTAAACTGCTCGTTGTGGCGACGAAAGAGGGCAATTAATCCCTCGCGCCGCATGTGGGTACACATAAAATGATCGCGCACCTCGGAGGCTGTTGCCACACCACGACTTGTGATCAGTTCGCGATAGCTCTTCTCGAGCCCGAGTCGTATGCCATCAAGTTCGCGATTGATGCGCACATACTCGAGCGAACGCCCGACGACGCGGTTCTGATCCACATCCCACGCAGACGGAGGGATGGCAAGACGTGTGGAGAATTGGCACCTTCGGCCATTGACCGTTACACGACCCATGATTGCAGCTGTTCCATCGCGCAGCAAGGCACTACGCTTGATGTAAAACAACACTTTACAGGTGTTTTTCATGATTGAAGTGGGTTTTTACGGGGTGCGACATTGCACCACCTCTACGAAGTTACCCATATAAATTGAGAGTTGAAAGTGATAACACAACCCTTTATCGCTTTTATCGCCCTTCCCCTCGCTCTACCCACAAAAAAAACCGCTCCCCCGAAGGGAAGCGGTCTTGAAAAAGTAGAATAATCTAAAGATTACTTCGGCATCACAATCTTGAAGAGACCCGACTGGTTACCATAGTAACCGAGAGCGGTACCCGTCATCTCGGGCATACCGATTGCAAGACCTTTCACCGGCCAGGTAATAACACCATTAACCAAGGTTCCGTTCTTCAACTGACCAAAGAAGAACTCACCGTAACCCCAATCGAAGCCCATATACTGCGTCTCCATAACAACTGCATTGGGATCAGCAATATTGATGTACCACCAGTGAGTCTCCTCCTGATAGTCACCCGGTTCATTATACGGATAGGTCGACGTATAGGCATTCTTAATGCAGAGGTAACCGGGCATCGACGAACGCGTCCACATTTCAACCTCCCACGTTACGCTGGGTGCGCCAAACAAACCAGTCATGAAATCATCCGTAATCTGACCCATACCGAGGTTCACCCACGACTCTACGTTCAGATCTAACGTATAGTAAACATGGCCGTTCAGCTGCGTATAGGGATCAAGATACTCATCACCCTCAAAAGTAATGGTCAGTTGGCGTGCGCCCTCGGGCTGACCCTCGTTGAACGTAATAGGCAACGTAGTCGTCGCAGCACCCTCAGCGAACTCGATCGTCTCAGGTACGTTGAAAATATCGTCCGTAGCTATTACCTTTACGGGAATCGAAGCTGCATCCGTACCATAAACACGGGCAACCTTCACATTAACCGTAGTCGTAGGAATCTCATTCGAAGCAAGCTCCAGCTCCGAGACATTCGACGCAACGAAATAAACCTGCTGGCAATCCTCCGCAGCGGGCTGTGCGGGCTGATACTCATCCTCCGAGCAAGCGGCAAAGCCGAATGCCACAGCGACCATCATCAACAAATAGGCATATTTTTTCAGCATATTCATAATAGTCAATTTTATTAATTGTTAACTACTTAATACGGTCAACCGTATTCATCGGGTTGGGGTTATTCATACCCTCCAAAGCCGGATTGCTACGAGCCTCCGTATAGGGAATTACAAGGTTCCACCAAGGAGCTACGCCGTCCAGCTCATAACGAGCATCATCAATATAGCAGTTCGTGTTAGCCTTGTGGATACCCAGGCCCAGACGCTTGCAATACCAGAAGGGAATACCCTCGCCCCAGAACTCGATACGAGCCTGCTTTGCAACCTCCTTCTGGAAGAACTCAAATGAAAGTGCCGTGTAATCATATGAAGGCTGACGATACGAGGTCATGAACGACTTCAGAGCCTGAGTACCGCTCGAGAGGTCTGCAGCACCAAGTGCCTCAGCCTCAATCAAGTACATCTCCTCCACACGCATCATGGGAACATCCACAGCATTTGCCGTTGCGAAGTCTGCGATCTCACCATTTCTCGGACGGAACTTCAGCGAACCGTACTCCTTCGTCTTCGACGTACCTTTATAGGTAGCCGTCAACCACTCTTTACCATCTGCACGGCAGCTCTTATAGTTATAGTAATCAAAGAAGGCGGGATCAAGCCACGAGTGCTTACGGAAGTCGTCATCAGCAATCTGATTGTAGAGGTTCGAAACAATCGAACGACCCGCTGCATTACCATAAACTGCGTAGTTCTGCTCAATCGACATGTGTGCGATGAACGATACAATGTTCGAAACCTGGTCAGCCGTCTGGCTCAAGCCCCACATCCAAGCATTGTTCGACGTAGCCGAGTTAAAACCGTTCAGAGGATCCTCCCACTGATCCTGCGTCAGCGGCGTGCAACCCGAAGCCGTGATAGCCTTGCGAGCATAGATGGCAGCCTGTGCGTATGCACCCTCAACACCTGCCGTACCACGCTCCAGATAAGCACGAGCCTTGATACCGTAAACTACAGCCTGCGAAGGCATAGCGATCGTCGTCGGGGTGTAACCCTCCAAGAGAACCTCAGCACGATCCAGATCAGCAAAAATTACCTGATCATAAATATCGGCAACCGTAGCGCGGGGGTTCGAAGCTGCCTGCTCGGGCGTCGTAGCCTCCGTAACGATTACGTTACCCAAGCCCACAATCTTCTCGGGAATCTCATAATCGTGGACGCGCGAATCGGTCGTCTTCTTAGCCTCAAACAGACGAACCAAATCAAGGTAGTACTGCGCACGATAGGTCAGCGCAATACCCAAGAAGGCACGCTGATCAGCCGACAGATCCTCCTCAGCGGTCGAGGCCAGCGACGAAATCACATCGTTACAGGTCTTGATCCAACCATAATAGTTGTACCAGAACTGATATACAGGAACATAATCTTCCGACATCGAATATACCTGATCCCAGAAATAGAACCAGTTATAGCCATCCTCGCCACCAATTACCAAGTCACCCGAAAGGTGCGTAAGCGAAATCAGAACCGAAGGATAACCGAAATCCCAGTGCTGGCTATAGTTAGCCATGACCTGAATCATACCGGTCGGGATCGAGTTTACCATAGCCTCCAAAGCGACTGAAGACTGAGCGACCTGATCAGAGGTAGCAATGTTGGTCGGGAAGGTCTCCTCGATACAGCTGTTCAGCATCAAAGGTGCAGCAACAGCCAAAATTGCTTTATATAATGTTTTCATGTTGTTGTACTCCTTACGTGTTAAACATTAGAACTGGAGATTGACACCACCCGAGATGGTGCGGATCGGCGAATAGTTCGTGTAGTTCGTCGAACCAGCCACATCATAACGAGGATCAAAACCCTTACGCTTCGACCAGTAGCCTACGTTATCGCATGCAAGATAGATGCGCATACGGCTAACACCGATCTTCGACATCCACTTCTTGGGCAACGTATAACCTACCGTGATATTCGATACGCTGAGGTACGAAGCATCTACGAGGAAGCGATCCGACGTGGCAGCCGTGTAGCTATCACCATGCTGCAGACGCGGAATGTTCGAATCAGGATTCTCCGGCGTCCATGCATTCAAAATATCGCGGTGATAAGCCGAACCGGTCATCGAACCCGTCGTCGAGCCCATACCAGAAGCATAACCCGAGTCATACGACTTACCGCCGATCTGATAAGCGAAGGCAGCCGACAGATCTACACCATAGAAGCTAAGCGACGTCGTAAAACCACCGAAGAGGTCGGGGAGCGAAGTCTCGCCGAGGTAGTCCGTAGCCTTCTGGTAGTCCTTCGTAGCCTCGCGCTCGATATGGGTCTCATAGATCGGAGCACCGCTCTCATCTACAGCAGGCTTACCATCATCGCCAACTTTCTGGATCGGATTTCCTTCAACGTCCAACGTCGGCTTCTCAACATCCATCCACCACATCGACTCACCAGTCTCCTTATCTACACCGGCAAACTGGGGCATATACCACGTATAGTACGAAAGGCCCTCACCAACGAAACGGCTACCGTTGATATAACCCTCGTAACCCTCTACAGTCGTGGTCTTCTTCGTAGGATCAAGATAGGTAATCTTATTCTTGTAGTGCGACATATTCAGCGTCACATCCCAACGGAAGTTCTTCGTCGCGATCGGCGTAGCGTGCAGATCAATCTCAAAACCTGCATTACGCATATCACCAACGTTAGCATAGTAACCGGTGTAACCCGACGAAGGTGCTACCGAGAACCAGAACAACATATCCGTAGTCGTACGGTTGAAGTACTCTACCGTACCACCGAGACGACCTTTGAAGAACTCGAAATCAGCACCAATGTTAACATTCGTGTTGGTCTCCCAGGTGATATCCTTGTTACCCTTTGCGCCGAACACTACAGCCAACTGACCGCTCGAGCTCTGCACCGAATACTGGTCTACATAGAGGTAGCTATCAATACCGTCGTTACCCTGCTGACCGTACGAAGCCTTAACCTTCAGCATATCAACCCAATCAGCATTGAACCACGACTCACGGTTCAATACCCATGCAGCCGAAGCCGACCAGAAGTTACCCCAGCGGTTATCGGGGTGGAACTTCGACGAAGCGTCACGACGGAACGAACCCGACACATAGACACGCTCATCAAAGTTATACTCGGCACGCGAGAAGTAACCCTCGTTGTTGTAGCGCGAATCCGACGAAGCCGAGCTCTGACCATCTACAACAGCACCATTCAGCTCAGGGTTAGAAGACGAGAAGAGGTTCGTCTTGCTACCCGACAGCGAGTAACCAAAGCGCTTGTAGAACTCGTGACCAACCATTACGCTCAGATTGTGAACGTCATCGAAGGTATGCGTGTAGTTCAACAGCTGCTGCGAGTTGATCTCAAACTTGCGGCCGTGATTTACATACACATAACCACCACTCTCAGCCCACTGACCATAGTAGGGGTTAAGCATACGGTTCGTACGATACTCGTCGAGCGTTGCACCGAAGTTTACCGTAGCCTTCAAATCCTTATAGATCTGGAAGTCAGCGAAAGCCGTACCCGTGAACGAGTTACCGTTGATGCGGTTCTGGTCGAGCTGAACAGCAGCCAATGCATTCGAGTTCGAGAAGTTCGGACGACCCAGGTTAGCATTCACACCGTTACCATAGTCATACATCTTGAGACCATTCTGGTCATACATGATGTTACCCTCACCGTCACGTACATAAACGGGATAAATCGGGGCCATGGTGTTAGCGAAAGCGAAGACATTAGCCGTACCGTTCGAAGCCGACTCATCCGACAAGTACGAGGTCTCATAGTGCGAGAAAGCGGCGTTCATACCAACCTTCATCCACTTCTTAGCCTGATAGTCAGCCTTCAGACGAGCCGAGTAGCGCTGGAAACGCGAGTTTTCTACGATACCGCTGTTGTCCAAATAACCCATCGAAGCGTAGAAGTTAGCCTGATCGTTCGAAGCAGCAACATTCACGTTGTACTCCTGACGCAGCGTCGTCTTGTAAGCCTCATCAATCCAGTTGTCGGGCTGCAACCAATAGTCCTGACCCTTGTAGGTTACCTTACGACCCTCGGTAGCGTTGGGGTTGAACTTACCGTTCGTACCAATCAGATACTGACCCTCGGGCACGGTGTAAGTGATATAACCCAGACCACCAGAGCCCGTTACACCCAGCTGATTGTTAGCTCGAACGTGAGCAGCAGCAGCAGACTCGCCATTATCCACATACGAACGATAGAGCGAACCATACTGTACCTCATAGTACTCACGCGGATCCTCAATGTAATCATAGAGCTTCGTAGCGCGACTATTCACACCCCACTTAGCATCAAACGAAACCGTAGCCTCACCAACCTTGGCCTTCTTGGTCGTAACCATAATCACACCGTTAGCACCACGCGCACCATACAGAGCCGTCGAAGCAGCATCCTTCAATACGGTCAGCGACGCGATATCTGCGGGATTAATCAGATTCAGGTCACCATCGTAAGGAACACCATCCACGACATAGAGAGGCTCCGTACCTGCCGAAATCGACGAGATACCACGGATCGTAATCGTAGGAGTAGCCGTCGGGTTACCCGAAGCGCTCGTCACCTGCACACCGGCAGCTGCACCGGCCAAAGCCTGCGCTACGTTCGAAACCTGACGCTTGGCAATATCCTCCGATTTAACCACCGAAGCCGAACCCGTGAAAGCATCCTTCTTCGAAGTACCGAATGCCACAACGATTACGTCGTCGATCGCGTGCGTATCCTCATGCAGCGTGATCGAAACGTTCGTCTTACCGGCAACAGCAACCGTCTCGGTTACATAACCGATGAACGAAACCTGCAGCGAAGCATTGGCCGGAGCTGAGATCACGAACTCACCGCCCGCGCCCGTCGTCGTACCCACCGACGTACCGGCTACGATTACCGTAGCACCCGCGATCGGCTGGCCTTCGCCGTCAACAACTGTACCAGAAACCTGCTTGTTTTGAGCAATCGCCATTGCGAATACACTCAAAACAGCCACTAACGATAGTACAAGTTTTCTTACCATAAGCGTTAATTTTAAAGTGTTTTTATAAAAATGTTCACCGACAAAGGTAGGTAATAAAAAAATAATTTACAAAATGATTTCTAAAAAAATTAACTAATATGACATTATAAGGCGAAAAGGGTGTCATTTCATATCGTTTTAATGCTTTCAAGAGCAACGAACTTACAATTTAAAAGTGTTATTTTCTCATCTATTCGGTCCATTTTAGGGTTAAAGACAGGTTCAAACCCTACAAAACAGAGGAATTCTGACGATTTACATATATATAATATGGAAAATCGACAAAATCACACCTTTTATCCTGATTTCAGGCTCGTATCGGCTTTTAAACGATAGCCTGATTGTTCAAAAAAAGGAGATTGCACATAAAAAAGTAAGCAAAAATCGAAAAATTTGCAAACAAATATATTATCACAAAATTGAATATCAGTAATTTATAACACCGTTGACCAATCACAAAAATCGTCATTTACCGAATACACTTTAAATTCTTAATTTTTCACACAACTTATTACCAAGTTAGAGCTATACTGACTCGCAATCCTCTGCGGCCATACAACCACATCACAAAGGCATAAAATATGCATTAGCTCCGTACATGAAGCATCTCTTTGCATTATTTTACACGCTGATTCTGTGCCAATTAGCCATTTCTCAAGAGGAGCGGATCAAGTATACACCCACACCCTTCGATTCTTTGCGCCCCATGGAGTGGCACATTCGCTATGACTCGATCCATAGCCTACACCTACCACTCTTTATCCCACCGGCCGCACATCCGACTGTCGGCCATATTCGGCTACAACCTATCGTCCCCGGATCATCGATCGTTCGCATCTCCGTAAAGGGGATTCAGACTCGTATCTATGTAATAAACAACTCGATACTACAAATAGGGAGCCGTATCAGCATCACCAATGGACAAGCCTGGATATTCGCTCCCTATCCCGCAGGTTATCAAGACGCCCGTACCCTCTCGATGCCTTTACCATAATAAATCGCTTGGACTTTTTCCGAGCCATTTTGGTCTTTTCATCCACCATCTCTCGTTTTAGGTATTTTCGCGTATTGCGATCCGCAGAAAAATTGCGACCTTTGTGTATCGATATTTTCTCAAAAGATGCATGTTATGAAGAAATTTTTACTCGCACTGTTTCTATTCGGTACCTTTGGTGTACAGGCTCAAAACCTCACCCAAGAGGAGATGCAGGCGCAGATCGCCTCGCTAACCGAAGAGGTAAATACCCTCCAGCAAAAGAGCAACACGTGGGACAAATTCACGCAGGCCATGCCCAAGATTTCGGGCTATGTGATGGGGCGCTATATGTATAATGGCGATGAGTCGACCTTCCGTCTGCGCCGTGTGCGTGTCTCGGTAGCGGGCGACCTCACGCCGAAGCTCGACTACAAGTTCCAGGCCGAGCTCTCGAGTTTCAAACTGCTGGACGCTTACTTCAACTACAAGCCCTTCGACCAGCTGAAGATCAAGGCGGGCCAGTTCAAGGTCCCCTTCACGATCGAGAATACGGACTACACCCCCACCAAGATGATCTTGATGGACCACCCGATGGTGCTGGATCGTCTGGTAGGCACATCGGAAGAGATTGGCGACACAATGCTTAAAACTGCAGGTCGCGAACTGGGTATCGACCTGCACGGCGCCTTCTTCGAGGGGATGCTGAAGTACGATGTGGCCGTTTTCAACGGTGCCGGCCTCAACGTGACCGACAACAACAAGTCGAAAGACGTGGTAGCCCGCCTGATGCTGACCCCCGTGAAGGGACTGACTATCTCGGGATCGTACTATTGGGGCGAATTTGGCGATATGTATTATGCGCGTGAGCGCTTCGCCGTGGGTGCAGTCTATGACTGCAAGCACTTCCTCGTACGTGCCGAGTACATCGGTGCCAAGACCGGATTGGAGGGTCAATATGACGTAATCAATGTAGACCAGGAGGGTTGGTATGCCCTGGCCGGTTGGCGCATCAACGAGAAGTGGATGATGGCAGCCCGTTACGACACTTTCACGGAGGATACCGAAGCCCGTTCGGCCACCGAGCAGGTCAACTACACCTTTGGTGTGGCCTGGAAGCCCTACAAGTTCATCCGTCTGCAGGCCAACTACGTACACGAAGACCGCATGCAGGGCTTCGGCCACCGCAACGTAGGTATGGTACAGGCAACGCTGTCGTTCTAATCCAAGAAGAAAAACAAAAAAACGAATAACCCATGAAAAGCTTTTGGAATAAACTCCTTGTTGAGGATTGGGTAGTGGTCATACTCTCGATTCCGCTGTTGCTCCTCTGCATCCTGGGCCAATATCTACCCACCATTTCGATCCCCTCGAATCTGCTCGAGGCCGATGCGTGGGGTAAGATGGCTATGCTCTTTGCCATCGCCCTCGTAACGCTCTTTGTCGGCAATAAACTCCTAAGCCGTCCGATGAAGGGAATGCTGCTTTCGTTTATCGTGGTCTTCGCCATTGCTGCCATGGCCATGTGGATCGGCTCGAACAAGTATATCAAGAGCGAGCTGGGTCTGGAGCCGGTATTCTTCTCGGTAATTTTCGGTTTGATTATTCGCAACGTATTCCGTGTGCCCGATTGGATGAAGCCCGCCATTCAGGGCGAGTTCTACATCAAGATCGGTGTAGTTTGCCTCGGTGCCACGATTCTCATTAGCGATGTCATGAAGTCGGGCGTGGCCGGTCTGCTGCAGGCCTGCATCATTGTAACGGTGGTGTGGCTCTTTGCCTACAACCTCGCCCGTCGCGTCTTCAAAGTGGAGCGTGCTACGGCAATGACCATGTCGAGTGGATTGACCATCTGCGGAGCCTCGGCTGCCATTGCTACGGCCGGTGTAGCGGGTGCCGACAAGAAGAGCCTCTCGTACATCGTATCGGTAGTGCTCATCATCGCCGTTCCGATGATCTACCTGATGCCCTGGTTGGCCAATATGATTGTTCCGCTGCTGACCGACAACGTAGAGATCCAGCAGGAGATTACGGGAGCCTGGATTGGCGGTACGGTCGATACGACCAGCGGTGTGGCCGCATCGTCGGAGATGGCCGGCGAGTTGGCCAACAGCACGGCTATCGTTGTAAAAGCGACGCAGAACGTACTGATCGGCGTCGTAGCCTTCTTCATTGCCCTCTACCTCTCGACGAAGGGTGAGGACGGCAAGGAACAGCGCCCGTCGCTCAAGGTCGTTTGGGATAAGTTCCCGAAGTTCGTGCTGATGTTTGTCGTGGCTTCACTGGTATTCTCGCTGCTGAAGGAGGCCGACCTCTTGACGCTCAACGCCAAGGGTAAGATCATCGAGACCTCGCTCGCCAAGACCCTCTCGACCCTCTTCTTCTCGCTGTCGTTTGTCTGCATTGGTCTGGATACGCGCCTCAAGGATATCGTCTCGAAAGAGAATCGCAACGTGCTCTTTGCCTTCCTGACAGCACAGTGTTTCAACATCGTGGCTACATTCCTCGTGGCATGGCTCATGTTCGGCATCGTGAAACCAATGTTGTGGGCTTAAGCAACAATAAATCTCTCAAACGAGGACTGGCACACCCTATCGGGAGGTCAGTCCTCGTTTTGTAGGGAGAAAATTGTTATTTTTGTGGTTAGTATCTACCTCACTGATTATGCGACGCACGATTCTCCTTATTTTACTACTGTTCCCGATGCTCGGTCTGTGCCAAAGCATACGCATTGTCTGGATCGGCGACTCGATCACCGATGGCGGTTGGGGACGCAGCGGAGGCTCAATGGCCCCTGCCGAAGAGCGTAACGACCGCGACCAAAACCACCGCTACGGCCACAGCTACATGTTTTTATGCGCCTCCGCGTTGCAAAGCGACCATCCCGAACGAGGTTATAGCTGTTTCAACCGAGGGATCAGCGGCTACACGCTACAAGAGCTACACACGCGCTGGAAGCAAGACATCGAGGCGTTGCAGCCCGACGTAATCTCTATCCTGATCGGCACCAACGATGTGCATCGCTTCCTGCACCATGCAGATGCGGGATCGACATTCGATCTGATCGCCTGGGAGCAAAGTTACCGAGAGTATCTCCGCCGCACCCGTGAGGCGCTTCCCGAGGTACACCTGATCCTCTGTACCCCCTTTGTCATGCAGGCAGGCCGATTAGCCGCGACCCCCGACTACCCGCAACGAGCCGCAACCATTGCGGCTTGCGCCGAGTGCATACGTCACTTGGCAGACGAATTTCAAGCCGAGTTGGTCGATTTCCACGCCCTCTTCTCCCAATTGGAGCAGCAACAAGCGGTGCCGGCCGAATATTGGATCTGGGACGGCATCCACCCCACCCCTGCAGCTCACCACCGCATGGCCCGCATGTGGCTCCACCAGACCAAACGACAATTGCGCAAATTGTCACGCGAATCTCGCCAATAGCCTCGACTGCTACACAACGGCAACAAAAACAAAGGTGGCCAAAGGAGTTTTCATCTCCTTGGCCACCTTATATTATATATATAGGTATTTCGACGTGCACTCGGTTACAGCAGCCCGAGGTTGTTCACAAAGATCAACAACAGCGTGATCGGGCAGATGACCTTCACCAAGAATCGCAGTACGGCATACTCACCCTTGCGACAACAGTCGGGATAGAGTTGCTGCTCGAAGAGCTTTTTATCGAATCGATAACCGACAAAGATACAGGTTAGGAGTGCGCCCAACGGCAACATAATGTTGGCTGTCAGGTAGTCAAGCGAGTCGAAGAAGGTCAGACCAAAGATCATACACTCCTTACCCATGCCGAGCGAGAGCGAAGCCAACACCGCGAGCAAACAGGTGATGAGTGTAACCATTCGAGCAGCCACACAGCGCGAAAGGTTCCACTCCTCTTCCAGGTAGGCCGTAGCCGACTCGTGCATCGAGATGGTCGAGGTGAGGGCCGCTAACACCAGCAGCAGGAAGAAGATCGTGGACCACAAGGCACTGAGCGAGATATTGCTGAAGATCGACGGCAGGGTGATAAAGACGAGCGAAGGACCCGATCCGGGTTCAATACCGGCGCTAAAGACTGCAGGGAAGATGACCAAACCGGCCATGACAGCCACCAACGTATCGAGCAGGGTTACCTGCAGAGCGGTAGCACGCACTGAAGTACCCTTCTTGAAGTAGGAGGCGTAGGTAATCATCGTACCCAGACCGATCGAGAGTGAGAAAAAGGCCTGACCGACTGCCATAAGGAAGGTTGCAGGCGTCACCTTCGAGAAATCGGGTTTGAGGAAGAACTTCAAACCCTCCATGCCACCCGGCATCAGAATCGAGTTAACAGCCAGCACAACCAATGCCACAAACAGCAGCGGCATCATCCACTTGGCGGCTCGCTCGATACCCTTCTGTACGCCCAGGGCAATAATTAAATGGGTAGCAAGGCCGAAACCAACGGCATACAACACCGGCTTCCAGGGATTTGCAACAAAGTTTTCGAAGGCCAATACATGGCTTTGCGGATCGGGATTGGTTACCTGGCTACTGAAGGGCGAGTGGATCATATACTCCGCCGTCCAACCAGCAACAACCAGGTAAAAACCCAAGATCAGCACCGACGAAAGTACGCCCATGTAACCCAGGGGCACCCAACGCTTATCCAAGGCACGGAAAGCACCCACGGCATTGCGATGCGTAGCCGTACCGATGGCAAATTCGCTCAACATGAGCGGAAGACCAATCAGCAGGATCGCCACCAGATAGATCACCAAAAAGGCGCCACCACCATTTTCACCGGCCAAATAGGGGAATCGCCAAATATTACCCAAGCCGACAGCGCTGCCTGCAGCTACAAGTACAGCGCTGATGCGACCTGCAAAGGTCGCTCTTGTTTCTCCATTCATCTACTAAAAACCTAACCTTAAAAAGCCAAGGGGCGACTCACCTCATTGAGTTGATGTCCCCCCTCTCTCTTAACTCATTACGCTTCGAGCGTTACCGATACACTACGCAACTTGCCTCCCAACGGCGGAGCCATCTTCGCCACCGTACAGCTCACCGACTCTACCTGCGGAAAACGGCTCTTCACCCTTTCGATGATATTCATTGCCACGCGCTCGATGGTGCGTTGCGTATGGGTCATCACCTCACGTACCACCTCATAGACTTCGAGGTAGTTGACGGCAATCTCCACACGGTCCAACTCCGCCACCTGTCCCAACTCGGTTACCAGCTGAAGATCGACCTGAAAACGGTTGCCGACCTTTTGTTCCAGCTCATAACAGCCATGATAGGCTCGGAACTCCATGCTGTCGAGCGTAATGCGGTATTTCATGTGTTTACTCGACAATTACGAGGTAGTAGTTTTTCTTGCCGCGCTGCACCAAGAGATACTTGCCGGCAATGAGATCCTCCTCGGTCGTCGGACGCTGCGGATCGGCCACCTTCTCCTTGTTGAGCGAAACACCGCCACCCTGCACCATCTTGCGGCACTCACCCTTCGAGGGGAAGATCTGCGTCAGACCGGCAGCCAACTCAATAAAGGGCAACTCAGCCAGCGCAGCACGCTCGATGCGGAACTGGGGCACACCCTCGAAGACCTGCAACAGGGTCTGCTCGTCCAACTTCTTCAGCGCCTCCGACGTAGCACCGCCAAAGAGGATCTGCGAAGCCTCAACAGCCTTCTCGTACTCCTCGCGCGAGTGAATCATCGTCGTAATCTCCTCGGCCAAACGCTTCTGCAGAATACGCAGGTGGGGAGCCTCGTCATGCTCCTTGGTCAGCTGATCGATCGTCTCGCGGTCGAGCAGCGTAAAGATCTTGATATAGCGCTTCGCATCCTCGTCGCTTACGTTGAGCCAGAACTGGTAGAACTTATAGGGCGAAGTGTAGCGGGGCGAGAGCCATACGTTACCGCTCTCGGTCTTACCAAACTTCGTACCGTCGGCCTTCGTAATCAGCGGACAGGTGATGGCAAACGCCTCTGCCTCCGAGCCGAGTTTACGGCGGATAAGCTCCGTACCGGTGGTGATGTTACCCCACTGGTCGGCACCACCGAGCTGAATCTTACAGTTCATCGTCTGGTAGAGGTGGAGGAAGTCGTAGCCCTGCAAGAGCTGATAGGTAAACTCCGTAAAGGACATACCCTCACCCTCGCCGTTGAAACGCTTCTTCACCGAATCTTTGGCCATCATGTAGTTCACCGTAATGCACTTACCGATGTCTCGCGCAAAGTCGAGGAACGAGAACTCCTTCATCCAGTCGTAGTTGTTCACCAGGCGCGCTGCGTTCGGAGCATCCGAATCGAAATCGAGCAACTTGGCCAACTGGGCCTTGATGGCCTCCTGATTGTGGCGCAAGGTCTGCTCATCCAGCAGGTTACGCTCCTGCGACTTACCCGAAGGGTCGCCAATCATACCCGTAGCACCTCCGATAAGGGCCAAGGGACGGTGGCCGCACATCTGGAAATGCTTCAGAATCATCACACCCACCAAGTGACCAATATGCAACGAATCGGCCGTCGGGTCGATACCCAGGTAGGCCGTTGTCAACTCCTTCTCCAACTGCTCTTTAGCGCCGGGCATGATCGTGTGGATCATTCCACGCCACTCGAGCTCTTCGATAAAATTCTTTGTAGCCATGCTATCTATCTTGCTAATAATTAAATCTTTCACTTCATTTTACTCGACCTCCATATCGAGGGCCGTTCTCAGATCACCCAATAGCGGACACCGCTCGGCGATGTGACGCATGCGATCCTCCAATTTGATCGGGCGCTCGGCGCGAATCGCCTCATTGATCGTCACCTCCAGTTCGATCAACCCCTCAACGCCCACCTCGCGAGCAATCTGCAATAGCAGTGCGGTTTTATTGCGCATTATCTCATCGTGCAGCTCTCGGCTCGGCACCGAGATCGCGATCGCATTGCCACGCACCTCCATCCGCTCAAACGAGGGGTAGAAACGAGGACGCTCCACGCGCACCAACTCCAAAATTCGGTTACGAGCCCCCGACAGCAGTGCTTCGGCACGCGGGTCGATGGTCGGCGTCGCCTGACGTTGCTCCTCGCCTTCGTTTTTGGGCTTTGCCTCCTCGGCCATCAGAGCCGAGAGCGAGAAGCCGAGTGTCGTCGGCTTGTAGGTCGTTCGGCGTACCGGCTCTTGGGGGGCGGTCGGTGTTGCCACTGAAGGCTCAATCGGCTGTTGTGCAGCAGGCTGCTTCTCGATCGGTTGTGGGGACGCTACCGGCCGGGCCACTACGACTGCCGGTGCGGGAGCCTCCGCCACTTTTGGCTGCTGCTGAGCGACAACGCCGGTCGAAGGTGTCGTACGAGGCTCTAACAACGGAAGCTCAAAGAGTTCCTCGTCATCTATCTTTTTTTTTTGGCCGAGTCGTGCGATTTTCATCAGACCCAGCTCTACCAACAGACGACCATTCGATGCCTGTCGTATTTTTCCATCCAACTCCGTCAGGATCGAAATTGCCCCGAAGAGGAACTCGGCATCGCAGGCCTGAGCCTGCTGGCGATATCGTTCCATGAGTGTACCGGTCATCTCGATCAGCTTCAACGTATCGTTTTGACGCGCCATCAGCAGATCGCGCATGTGGCGATTTAGGCCAGCCATGAAGGTCTGGCCCGAGAAACCCTTCGAAAGCACCTCGTCAAAAGCCACCAACGCCTCGGTATAGTTGCCTGCCGTAAGCAGGTTGGTCATGCGGAAATAGGTGTCGTAGTCCAATACATTGAGGGTCTGGGCTACAGAGTGGTAATCGAGCGACGTACCGCAGAACGAAACCGCCTTATCGAACATCGAAAGGGCATCGCGCATACCGCCATCGGCCTTTTGAGCAATGAGGTTGAGCGACTCCTCGTCGGCCGTCACCCCCTCCTCGGAGGCGATATATTTGAGATACTCGACCGAATCCTCGACACGAATACGGTTGAAATCGTAGATTTGACAACGCGACAAAATCGTGGGGATGATCTTATGTTTCTCGGTCGTTGCGAGGATGAAGATGGCATGCTGGGGAGGCTCCTCGAGCGTCTTGAGGAAGGCGTTGAAGGCAGCTGCCGAGAGCATGTGGACCTCATCGATGATAAATACCGAGTAGCGACCCACCTGCGGAATGATGCGCACCTGTTCGATGAGGGTACGAATATCCTCCACCGAGTTGTTCGATGCGGCATCGAGCTCGTGGATGTTGAGCGAGCGTCCCTCGCCAAACGAACGACACGACTCGCAACTGTTGCAGGCCTCGGCACCGTTGGGCGAGAGGCAATTGATCGCCTTGGCAAAGATACGGGCGCAGGTGGTCTTACCCACTCCGCGCGGACCGCAGAAGAGGTAGGCATGGGCCAACTGACCACGCTCGATGGCATTTTTCAGCGTCGAGGTGATGTGTTTTTGTCCCACCACCGACTGGAACGTCGCGGGACGATATTTACGTGCACTGACAATAAATTCGCTCATAGGGTACAAAGATAGCGCAAGCCGAGCGCAATGCCAAATTTATTTGGAGGAAAATGGTGTTAAGGCGATCGGTGAACTTGCTCAGAAGATCGCCTTAACAGCGTTTTTTCTAAACAAAGTTTAGTCCATTGCCGAGGCGCAGCCTATCTAAACCAAGCGTAGCGAAGGTAAAGATAGGCTGATTCGGCTCACATGCGGCAAGGGTCAATCAAATTTTAAACGGTGAACAGTGCGGTGAGCAGCCTATCCAAACCAAGCGTAGCGAAGGTAAAGATAGGCTGATTCGGCTCACATGCGGCAAGGGTCAATCAAATTTTAAACGGTGAACAGTGCGGTGAGCAGCCTATCCAAACCAAGCGTAGCGAAGGTAAAGAGTAGGCCAACCGCACACAAGCAGCGACCAAAATAAAAGGCAACTAAAGGATACAAAAAAAAAGCGAAAAGGTTTTCCCTTCTCGCCTTTTATCATCGAATCCGACAACTACTTATTTGCCAAGCGGTAAACATCCTCCATCTCCTTGCGGTAGAGGACTTTGAAGTTACCCTCGGTGTGGGTGTCCTGACGGCAACATTTGTCGGCCATCTGGAGTACCTCCTCCTCGGTCACGGGGCGACCAATCAATTCAGGAATCGAAGTCGGCATACCGATCGAACGGTAGAAGTCCTCCATCTTCTCGATACCCTTCAAAGCCGTGCGCTCGGGATCTGCAAAATCATTCTCCACACCCATCACATTAACCGCAAAGCGCACAAATCGCGAGATATTTTCATTTTTCACGTAGCGCGCCCAGCTACCCCATACGGCAGCCAAACCGGCACCATGAGCCACATCGAACAGAGCGCTCAACTCGTGCTCAAGGTGGTGTGTTGCCCAATCGCCCAGCGTACCGCAACCCGTCAGGTCGTTGTGTGCCAGCGATCCTGCCCACATAATCTGGGCACGGGCACGGTAATTCTCAGGCTCACGCATAACGGTTGGAGCCCAATCGATTACAGTGCGCATCAAAGCCTCAGCCAGCGCATCGGTAATCGCCATATCGTCCTCGTGCGAGAAGTAGCGCTCCATGGTGTGCATCAAGATATCGGTAATGCCGCAAGCGGTCTGGTAGGGAGGCAGCGTATAGGTACGCTCGGGATTCATGACGGCAAATTTACAACGGGTCTTGTTGGTCGAATAGGCTCGCTTGTGCCAACCCTCTTCGTTGGTTACCACGCAACCATCCGACATCTCGCTACCGGCTGCAGGAATCGTCAGCACGGTACCCAGCGGCAGACAGTTGCCAGCCTTTGCCTTACCGAGGAAGAAATCCCACACATCACCCTCATACTCAAAGCCAAAAGCGATCGCCTTTGCCGAGTCAATGACACTTCCGCCACCCACGGCCAGGATAAAATCCACCCCCTCGCGACGGCAGATCTCGATACCCTCGCGCACCTTCGATACGCGCGGATTGGGCACAACTCCACCCAACTCCACATAACTGATTCCGGCAGTTGTAAGCTGCTCACGAACCAAGCCAAGCAGACCCGATCGCTCGGCCGACTGACCGCCATAATGAATCAAGACGCGGGTGCCACCATATTTCGACACCAACTTTCCGATACGCTCCTCGGCATGTGCACCAAAGGCCACCTCGGTCGGAGCATAGTAGGTAAAATCTCTCATATTGTTAGTTCTTTTAGGTAATTGAAAATTTTCTATTTAGCCGTATAGACCACCTTCTTGGTCTCAAAAAACTCCTCATCGAAAAAGTCGCTGATGGCATAGAGATCCCACCGCATGCGCGTCAGCGCCAACTCTTCGGCCAGATCACCACCCTTCAGGTAGAGAATACCGTTTTTGAGCGTACCTTTCTGTCCGCGACGAATCTTGTGCCAAATCCACCCCACAAATTCGGGCATGGCCGTCACAGCGCGCGAAACCACATAGTCGAAATGTTCGGGAATCTGCTCCACGCGCAGGCATCGCGGCTCGATATTCTTCAGTCCCAAGCCATTGGCAACACCCTCAACCACGGTAATCTTCTTGCGAATCGAGTCTGCGGCCACAAAACGCACTTCGGGGAAGAGTATCGCCAGCGGAATCGAAGGAAAACCTCCGCCACACCCGACATCCAGCACCTCGGCTCCAGCCTCAAAGCGACACACCTTGGCAATCGCCAACGAATGCAACACATGGCGCAGATAGAGCTGATCGAAATCTTTGCGCGAGACAACATTGATCTTGGCGTTCCACTCAGCATAGAGGTCGTAGAGGGCCGAAAACTGCGCCTTCTGCGTCTCCGTAATATCGGGGAAATATTTAAGAATCAAATCCATAGCATTACATATTTTCACCTCGACGAATCAAATCACACATCCGTTCGCGAGCGCGGTGTATCTGAGTTTTGACCGTTCCCATCGGAAGAGCCAGCTTTTCGGCAATCTCTTCATAGCTATACTCTTCGAAGAAACGCATCGTAATAAGTTGCCGATAACGCGGCGTAAGGCGATCGAGGTAGTGCTCGATTTGGGCACGCTGCTGCAGACGTATTACACTCTCCTCGGGAGTCGGAGCCGACGAAGGGGGCGATGAGAAGCGTTCGTCGATCGAAAGATCCTCCTGACGACGACGCACATAGTCGATAAAGGTATTTCGGGCAATCGTATAGACCCACTGGCCAAAGGTGTAGTCGGTCTTATAACGATCCAAGTGCAGATAGACCTTGATGAAGGTCTCCTGCAACAGATCATCGGCATCACTCTCCGAGCCTGCTCGCTGCACCAACAGTTGGCGAATAGCCTCACGGTAGCGGTTGAAGAGGTACTTGAAGGCGGTGTGATCCCCCTCCAGCGCCAGGCTGACGAGATGCTGATCGTCTGCAACGATATAGTCTGCTATCTCCATACGCGCTCGTCTTTATGCAACATGAGCATCGAGCGAAGCAGCACCCAAAGCGGGCTGAAGAGGTCGTAGAAGAGGTAGAGACGGAGCATGTGTCGTTCACCCAGACGACGAGCGATACGACGCACCTCCCACAATACAACGAGGTAACGCAGCGACCAAATCACCGCGGCGGCAATCTGCAAATCATAGGGCAACAGCAGCACCATGGCCAGCAGAACACCCATAAAGAGCACACGCGTAAAGGGCTCCCAAAAGCGAATCCAGCGCACCGCCCGAGGATAGAAACAGGCAGCAGCACCGTAATAGGTCTCTTCGTGCATCCACCAACGCAGACCGCCCCATCGTTTTTGATCGACCGTTGCTTTGGGCGAAAGGATGATGCTTGTATTGCTGCAACGAGCCACCTCCTGCAGGAAGAGATCGTTCTCGCCAATATTCATTCCGAGGCGGTTAAAGCCATTAACCTCCTTGCTGAAATAGAGCGTCTTCGTAAAGCCAAAGGCGTGCAAAGAACCCCGATAAGGAAGCCCCTTAGCGGCACGCGAAAGCCATTCGGCGCTCTGCATCATGCGATCCGTACGCATCAAGAGGGCTTGCAAGCCCCCTCCCGATTCCACACCGGCATAACCGATCACCACATCTCCGCGGGTAAAGCCCGATGCCATCAGCGACAACCAACGGGAGGTGCGAGGCATCGCATCGGTCGACGAGAAGAGCATACACTCGTAGTGGGCCGCCTTGATACCGATATTGAGGGCCATTTTGCGCGAAATCGGGCGACGCGGATCAAGATGGATGCGCGTAACGGTGAGATGGGGATAATTGTGGCGCAGACGCACCAACTCTTCGTGAAAATCGCTGTTCTGACCCACGTAGATCAGCACCACTTCAAATTCGCGATATTCCTGCTTGAGCATCAACGGAAGGCGCTCCTCAACAAAGCCGTAATCCTCTGAAAACATAGGAATTACGATCGACACAGCAGGTTCATCCTCACGCACCTTTTTACGACGATTGTTTTTATAGCTAACCAGACGGCCAAAACGGATATAAAGGACCATCTGCACCAACAGCAACACGAGCGCCGCAAGGCTCAAAACAAGTCCGAGAATACCGTATGTAGAGAGAAAATTATCGAGTAATTGCATAACGAGCGCGAAGATACGGCTTTTTCACACAATATTCAAAATTTAAGTGATTAAAGATTTTCAAGAAAGCAGCATCACTGTCCAAAACAACTACATGCTGTTTTAAAGCGAATCAACACTTTCTGCAGGGCGCAACATGGTCCTATCTTCACCTTCGCCCTATTCGTTTTAGGCAGGCTGTACCTCGGCAATGAACTAAACTTTGTTTAGAAAAACGCTCAAGGAGCGGGCTCGTGAATAAATTCCCGGCCCTACTCCTCTCCATTTTTACCCAAATAAATTTGGCATTGCGCTCAGCGTGCGCTATCTTTGCCAGACATTATGCGCGAGTGCGCGAGATTTTGTTATGAGTTTGAAATTTACCATACAGCATACGGCGCCCGATACAAAGGCGCGCGCCGGTGAGCTCCAGACCGACCACGGTGTCATTCATACACCGATCTTTATGCCGGTAGGCACGGCAGCCACCGTCAAAGGACTTTTTCACCGCGACGTCAAGCAGGAGGCCGGAGCCGAGATTATCCTCGCCAACACCTACCACCTCTACCTGCGCCCCGGCACTCAAATCTTGGAGCAGGCCGGAGGTGTACATCGTTTCTCGTCGTGGGAGGGGCCGATGCTTACCGATAGTGGTGGTTTTCAGGTCTTCTCGCTGGCCGATTGTCGCAAACTCAAAGAGGAGGGATGCTATTTCCGCTCCCACATCGACGGCTCGAAGCACCTCTTCACCCCCGAAAATGTCATCGATACGGAGCGTGCCATTGGCGCCGATATCATGATGGCCTTTGACGAATGCCCGCCGGGAGATGCCACACGCGATTATGCCACGCGTTCGCTGGCCCTCACCGAGCGCTGGCTCGACCGTTGTTTCAACCGCTATCACCAGACCGCGCCCAAATATGGCCACTACCAGGCACTATTCCCCATTGTGCAGGGTTGTGCCTACCCCGATCTGCGTGCCAAAGCGGCCGAGAACGTACAGCAATACGACGCCGACGGTTACGCCATTGGTGGTTTAGCCGTAGGTGAGCCTACGGAGGTCATGTACTCAATGATCGAGGTGGTCAATGCCGTATTGCCGGAGCACAAGCCCCGCTACCTGATGGGGGTCGGTACGCCCGTCAACATTTTGGAGGCCATTGACCGTGGTGTGGATATGTTCGACTGCGTAATGCCGACACGCAATGGTCGCAACGGTCAGCTCTTCACGGCCGAAGGCATTATCAATATCCGCAACAAAAAGTGGGAGGACGACTTCTCGCCGATCGATCCCGCGGGTACGGCATTCGTAGACCAGATCTACTCGAAGGCCTACCTGCACCACCTGGCCGTCTGCCAGGAGATGCTCTGCGCCGAGATCGCCTCACTGCACAACATCGCCTTCTACCTGCGCTTGGTACGCATGGCCCGCGAGCATATTGCCGCCGGCGACTTCAAGCAGTGGAAGGAGCAGATGGTCATAAAACTCACCCAACGACTCTAACGCCATGAAGCTGAGCAACCCCGGATTTAAGATTTTAGACCGCTACGTGTTGGGGAAGTTCCTAAAGACCTTCTTCTTCGCCATCGCAATGATTTTGGTGATCGTGGTCCTATTCGACTATGTCGAAAAGGTGGACGACTTCACCGAGCTTCATGCACCCCTGTCGGAGATATTGTTCGACTACTACCTGAACTTTATCCCCTATTTTGCCAACCAATTCTGTTCGCTCTTCACCTTCATCGCCTGTATCTTCTTCACTTCGAAGCTCGCCTATCAGACGGAGATTGTGGCGATGCTCTCGGGTGGCATGTCGTTTCGACGACTCATGTGGCCCTATTTTCTCGGCGCGTTGATCATCGGTTCACTCTCATTGGCACTGAACCTGTGGATCATCCCCGTTACGCAGCAGAAGATCGTTTCGTTTGAGGCAAAATATATCAAACGACGCCAGAACGTCCAGTTCGATCGCCACATCTACCGTCAGATCGAGCCGGGTGTGTTTGCCTACGTACGCGGTTACCAGAACGGCTCGAAGCGTGCTTCGTTTTTTGCCCTCGAGCAGTACGAAGAGGGATCGATGACCCGTTCATTGGAGGCTGCCGACGTCACCTTCAACCCCGACACGAAGCGTTGGTCGGCTGCCCGCTACACGACGCGCGAATTTGACTCGCTCGAGAACGAAACCTTCACCCAACACCGCAACCTGGACACTTTGATCAACCTCGAGGAGGCCGAGTTGGGTGTGGTGAATCAACTCATCAAAACGATGAATATCCACGAGCTGAGTGAGTTCTTGGCCCAGCAACGCACCAAGGGATCCGATACAATCAACATCATCCAGGTCGAGCAACATGTCCGTTTCGCCTATCCGCTCGGCACATTCATCCTCACCTTGATCGGTGTTTCACTCTCATCGCGTAAGGTGCGCGGAGGTACGGGGTTGCATATCGGCGTGGGTATCGCACTCTGCTTCTCCTACATCCTCTTCTACCGCTTCTTCGAAGAGTTTGCCAAGAGCGGCTCGCTCCCACCTGGTTTAGCCATTTGGCTCCCCAACCTGATCTACCTCGCGATCGCCATCTACCTCTACCAGAAGGCCCCGAAATAGTCAAAGTAAGTTAAAAATATGGCAAAGAAACCTATTAAAAATAAATCGTTATGGCAGCGCCTACGAGCAAACCGCCTCGCATGGAACCTCTTTTTGATCGCTGCAATTCTGATCGCATTGGCCATCGCCGCCCATCTTCTGATGCAAGTTGCCACCCGCCACGGCGCTCGCCGCACGGTGCCTGACTTTGCCGGCATCGCCCTTGCTGATGCCGAAAAGCTGGCTGCAAAACACGATTTGGAGTTACACATCAACGATTCGCTGTTTGTTCCGGCCTATGAGGGCGGTATCATTCTCGACCAACTGCCCAAGGGGGGCGTGGAGGTAAAACCCGGCCGCACGGTCTATGTCACCATCAACTCCTTCCGCCAAAAGATGGTCCCCATCCCCTTTGTCGCCAACCGTTCGTTGCGCCAAGCCAAGAACATGCTCGAGATTGCTGGCTTGGAGATCAAGGAGTTGGTCTATCGTCCCGACATGGCCACCAACTACGTGTTGGAGCAATACTACGATCGCCAGCAGATCCTCGCCGATAGCCGCTTAGAGGCCGAGATGGGATCCGGCATCACCCTTTATGTCGGCGTGGAAGAGGGCGAGAATCTCACCTTTGCACCGCAGGTTGTCGGCCTCTCGCTCCACGATGCCAAGGGGCGTTTATGGGAGACGGGTCTCAACGTCGGCAAGGTGATCTACGAAGAGGGCATCAACCTGCTGAATCAAAAGCAGGCACGTGTCTATGCCCAAAGCAACCCTGCCGAGCAGGCGCTGTCGCTCGGCACGGCGGTCGATTTAATGCTTACGCTCGACCTCGAGCGTGTGAATAAGGTGCGCCTCGAGGCCGAGAAGATGGCTCGCGAGGCTGCCGAGGAACGTCTGCGCCTAGAGCGTGAGATAGCCGATTCGGTGGCACGTGCCACGCTGGAGCAATCCATGGAGGAGAGCACCCCAGCCGAGACGGAGGAGCAAACCGAAGATGATTTTTTTGAATAATGAGCCCGATGCAACCCATCCAACCCATGCTCGACGAGCAACTGCCTCTCGATCCTGATACCGAACTGCTCCCTGACGAGGAGAGCGACGAGGGTGAAGAGGGGGGTCTGTACGAGCACTTCAACGTTACGGTCGACAAAGGCCAGTCGTTGCTGCGCCTGGACAAGTTCCTCAAGGCACGCATGGAGCGCTCGTCGCGCAACCGCATCCAGGCGGCAATCGACTCGGGTAACGTGCTGGTAAACGGTGCACCCTCGAAGTCGAGCTATAAGGTCAAGCCTTTGGACTATATCCAAGTCGTGATGCCCTATCCGCGTCGCGATGTGTCGCTCATTCCGCAGGATATTCCGCTCGATATCCCCTACGAGGACGACGATCTGTTGCTGGTCAACAAACCTGCCGGCATGGTTGTTCATCCGGGTGTCGGCAACCACTACGGCACATTGGTCAATGCGCTGCTCTTCCACCTGCAGGGTCCCGATGCCGAGGCTGCGAGCGAGGATCGCGCCGGTTTGGTACACCGCATCGACAAAGATACGTCGGGTCTGCTCGTAATTGCCAAGAACGAAGAGGCGCACGCTCGTCTGGCCAAGCAATTCTTCGACCATACGATCTATCGCCGCTACGTGGCCCTTGTGTGGGGTAACTTCGAGGAGGACGAGGGCACGATTATCGGTAACATCGGCCGATCGCCTCGCGAGCGCCAGAAGATGTACGTCTTCGAGGATGGATCGGACGGCAAGCATGCCGTGACGCACTACAAAGTATTGCGTCGCTATGGCTATGTAACGCTTGTGGAGTGCCGCCTAGAGACGGGACGCACCCACCAGATTCGTGTTCACATGTCGTGGAAGGGTCATCCGCTCTTCAACGATGCCCGCTACGGAGGTGACCGCATCCTGAAGGGTACGACCTTCTCGAAATACAAGCAGTTTATCGAGAACTGCTTCGAACTGATGCCGCGCCAGGCCCTGCATGCCAAGGCGCTCGGCTTTACCCACCCCCGCACGGGCAAGGAGTTGCTGCTCGACAGCGAACTGCCGGCCGACTTCAAGGCCGTGCTGCAGAAGTGGGACACCTACACCGCTGCGGTCGATACGGCTGAAATTTAAACCATCAAACTACCCCATCCACCCATGAAAAAACTGCTTTTGACCCTCTTTGCCGGCCTGTTGTTGGCCGGTTGCTACACAGCACAAGAGGAAGCGCTGACGCCCCAGGAGACCATCATTCGTAACATTGCCCGCACCTCGTTCCCCGACCGTGTTTGGGAGGTAGCACCCGTTGAAGGAGTGGAGATGCTCCCCGTGTTGCAGCAGGCCATCGACTCCTGCTCGTACTACGGCGGTGGTATGGTGCGCGTGGCTGCCGGCCACTATGCCCTGAATGGTCCGCTGAAGCTCAAAAGCAATGTCAATCTACACCTCGTCGAGGGTGCTTACCTCCAATTCAGCGGCCGCTCGGCCGACTTCCTACCCGTGGTGCTGACCCGTTGGGAGGGTACGGAACTCTATGGCCACTCGCCGATGATCTACGCCTACCATTGCACAAACATCGCCCTGACGGGTCGAGGCACGATCGACGCACAGGGTGGTAAGGAGTTTGCCACCTGGAGCGAAATCGAGGCCAACGACCGCGATCGTCTGCGCGAGATGGGAGACAAGCTCACGCCGGTGCAGGAGCGTATCTTTGGCGCCGGCACGGTGCTGCGACCCTCGATGGTGCAGTTCTACGGTTGTTCGCGCATTCTGGTAGAGGATCTCACCTTGAAAGATTCGCCCTTTTGGACCATTCACCCCGTCTTCTGCGACAATGTCATTGTGCGCGGCGTGACGATCGACACCCACTTCCCGAACAACGACGGTTGCGACCCCGAGTCGACCTCGAACGTGCTGATCGAGAACTGTACGTTCCGCACGGGTGACGACTCGGTAGCCATCAAGGCGGGTCGCGATACCGATGGCCGTTCGACGGGACGCCCCTCGGAGAATATCGTGGTACGCAACTGCCTCTTCCACTCGGAGTGCAACGGTCTCTGCATCGGTAGCGAGATGTCGGGTGGCGCTTCGAATGTCTATATGGAGAATGTCGAGATCGGCACGGTGAAGAATGCCATCTACTTCAAGTCGAACAAGGATCGCGGCGGCTATATCCGCAACGTGCGTGTGAATAACATCACCGTGGAGCGTGCTCGTGGTGCCATTTTACGCTTCGAGACCAACTACTTCGGCTTCCGCGGAGGTAACTACCCGGCCATCTACGAGGATTTCATCATCACCAACGTCGAGGCCAATCGCGCCGACAACTATGCACTCTTCATGGAGGGCAATCCCGAGCGCAAGATTCGCAATATCCACATCGAGAACTTCCACGTAAAGGATGCCGTACATCCCTACCACATGCTCCTGACCGAGGATGTGATCATTAAGCACGGCTCGATCAACGGCGAGGTACTCCCCGAGACCCTGCCCGAGGATAGCGAGAAGATTATTCTGGATGTCTATTAAACAAGCTACGAATGGCCTTCCTGCCGACCACAATCAAAGAGGTACGCGCGCGCGGATGGGATGAGTTGGATGTCATCCTCTTCACGGGTGATGCCTATATCGACCACCCCGCCTTTGGCGCAGCAGTGATCGGTCGCCTACTGGAGGCCGAAGGCTATCGTGTAGCCATCGTACCACAACCCAACTGGCGCGACGATCTGCGCGATTTCAAAAAGTTGGGTACGCCGCGTCTGTTCTTCGCCATCACGGGTGGCGCGATGGATTCGATGGTGAACCACTACACGGCCAACCTGCGTCTCAGACACGACGACGCTTATACCCCCGGTGGTCAGGCAGGTTTTCGTCCCGATCGCACGGTGACCGTCTATAGCCAAATCCTCAAGCGATTGTTTCCCCACACCCCTGTAGTGGTAGGCGGTATTGAGGCGTCGTTGCGCCGATTGACCCATTACGACTATTGGGAAGACAAACTCCACCCCTCGATTCTCTGTTCGTCGGGAGCCGATCTGCTGGTTTACGGCATGGGCGACCGCACGATTTTGGAGGTGGCACGCGCTATGAAGAACGGCTACAACGCCAAGCTCCTGCGCCGTATTCCGCAGGTGGCCTTTCGTGCCGAAAAGAGCTACCTCGAGAAACTCGACCCCGAAAAGACGGTGCGCCTACACTCCTTCGAGGTGTGCCAAAAATCGAAGGAGGCCTTTGGCGAGAACTTCGCCATCATCGAGACGCTGAGCAACCTGCTCCACCCCGACAAGACCTTGATCGAGGCAGTGGGCGACGAGTGGGTGGTCGTCACACCGCCCCATTCGATCCTCACGACCGAGGAGCTGGATCGTTCGTTCGATCTTCCCTACGAGCGAGCCCCACACCCGCGCTACGAAGGCCGTGGTGCCATCCCCGCGTGGGAGATGATCAAACACTCGGTCAATATGCACCGAGGCTGTTTCGGCGGCTGCTCGTTCTGCACCATCTCGGCCCATCAGGGTAAATTCATCCAGTCGCGCAGCGAGCGATCGATCCTTGCCGAGGTAAAGCGCATTACCGAGATGTCCGACTTCCGCGGGAACCTCTCCGACATCGGTGGTCCGTCGGCCAACATGTATCGTATGGGCGGACGCGATAAGAGCCTTTGTGAGAAGTGTCGTCGCCCCTCGTGTCTGCACCCCAAGCGTTGCGCTAACCTTGACAATGACCACCGCCCTTTGCTGGCCCTGTATGAGAAGATTCGCTCGACGAAGGGAATCAAACATGCCTACATTGGGAGCGGTATTCGTTACGATCTTTTCGACAACAGTCCCTACTTGCAGACGGTGCTCAAGTACCACACTTCGGGTCGTCTGAAGGTGGCTCCCGAGCACACCGAGGACCATGTATTGCACCTGATGCGCAAACCGCCTTTTGCCCTCTTCGAGCAGCTCAACGAGGAGTTCCATGCCGTATGTCGCCGTGAGGGATTACGCTACCAGCTGATCCCCTACTTCATCTCCTCACACCCGGGATGCACGGAGCGCGACATGAAGGCGCTTTCGGAGCGGGTCTTGGGTAAGTTGCACTTCACGTTGGAGCAGGTGCAGGATCTCACCCCGACGCCGATGACCCTCTCGTCGGTGATGTTCTACACGGGGATGAATCCCTATACGCGCAAGCCGCTTTTCGTGGCACGCACCCAAGAGGAGAAGCGTCAGCAAAAGAGCTACTTCTTTCGCGAAAACACCCCTTCGCGCATGCACAACACGCAAAAACCGCATCGTGCGACCCCGTCCCGCCCTGCCAAAAAGCGGTAAGGGATGACTTTGTTCCGGATTTTCCGGAAGAGCCACCTACGAACGATGCTTGAGGGCTAATAGCAGGTACATACACATACATAACGGCAGTTACCTTTCTGGTGCTGCCGTTTTTTATGCGATAAAGCCCACAAAAGAGCAAACGAGGAAGGGCTGCTTAAAGAATCAGAAGCTGAAAAATGGTCAAGAAGGGCTATCGTATCGGAATCATCCATAAACGCCCATGCCCTGCGAAAATAACACCCTCAAGAAGCTTTACTGAAGGTGTTTTCTCTGATTTCTTGAACGGTTAATTCGTTTGACGGCTATAGCAGAATGCGACAGCAGTCGAGCCTCTCGCTCCCGCGGAGCAGCTATCAAGCAAATTTACATCGCTAAAATGCAGTGCATATTTACGAGCAAAACACCCCTTTTTAAGCACTTGCAAAAATCAAAACGCCCTCAGAACACATTCTGAAGGCGTTTTCCCTGTTTTTTGAGCTGTTGATGAGGCTTGAACTCACGACCTCTTCCTTACCAAGGAAGTGCTCTACCACTGAGCTACAACAGCAACTTTCCTCATTTGAGTGGTGCAAAAGTACGTAAGAAAAATGAAAAGACCAAAAAAATGTGCAACTTTTAGAGATTATTTTCTATCTTTGGACATTAAAACACACTTTAGACCCATGAAAAAGATTCTCATCGTTGGTGCAGGCGGCCAAATCGGTTCGGAACTCACCGTCTATCTGCGTAACATTTATGGCAACCAGAATGTAGTGGCAACCGATATGCGCGACTGCAAGCAGTTGGGCGAAGACGGCCCGTTCGAGGTACTCAATGCACTCGATGCAACGGCTATGGCCTCCATCGTAGGTCGTTACCAAATCGATACAATCTTCAATCTGGTAGCACTTCTTTCGGCTGTGGGCGAACGTAACCCCCAGATGGCATGGACGGTAAACATGGGTGCGCTGAACAACTCGTTGGAGGTTGCACGTCAGCACCACTGCGCCCTCTTCACCCCCTCGTCGATCGGAGCCTTTGGTCCCACGTCGCCCAAAGATGGCACGCCTCAGGATACGATCATGCAGCCTACCACCATCTACGGCATCTGCAAATACACGGGTGAGATGCTCAGCAACTACTATTACCAAAAATTCGGTGTCGACACCCGTTCGGTACGTTTCCCGGGTATTATCTCGAACGTAACGCTCCCTGGTGGCGGTACGACGGACTATGCTGTCGAGATCTACTACGAGGCAATTCGTTCGGGTCACTTCACCTGTCCCATCCCGCCTGAGGAGTATATGGACATGATCTACATGCCCGACGCCCTGCGCGCCTGCGTGGAGCTGATGGAGGCTGACCCTGCACGTCTGAAGCACCGCAACAGCTTCAACCTCGCCTCGATGAGCTTCACCCCCGAGATCATTGCCGCCGAGATCAAAAAACGTCTTCCCGACTTTACGATGGACTACAATGTCGACCCCGTGAAGCAGGCAATCGCCCAGAGCTGGCCCAACTCGCTCGACGACACGTGCGCGCGCGAGGAGTGGGCTTGGAAGCCCGAGTGGGACCTCTCGTCAATGACCGACGACATGCTGCTGCATATCCGTCAAAAGTTGGGCAAGTAAGTCCATGAAACGGGTGATTGGCTGGATTATTGGTAGTCTATTGGTCGTGGTGCTGCTCACATTAGGGGGCGGCTATTACCTCACGCGGGTAGCTCTTCAGCCTACGGTCGAACGATCGGAAGAGCACTTCATCGCCTCGTTCGACGAGCACTATCCCGATTTGGTCCCATGGTTTACGGCACTCCGCGCGGAAGGTGCGATCGGCGAAATCACCCGTAAGGGGGCAGACGGCTGCGAACTCCAGGCCTACTACATCCCGGCTGAATCCGCCTCAACCCGTACCGCCATCTTGGTACACGGTTATACCGACCATCCGTTCGGCATGATGCAGTACGGCTGGATCTACCGCGAAAAGCTGGGTTGCAACCTGCTGCTTCCGACGCTTCGCTACCACGGCAAGAGCGGTGGCGACCATATTCAAATGGGATGGAACGACCGCCTGGATATCAAACAGTGGATTGAGGTGTGCGACACGCTCTTTGGAGAGGGTCAGGAGATCGTGATCCACGGCCTTTCGATGGGAGCTGCCACCGTCATGATGCTCTCGGGCGAAACCGATCTGCCCACTTCGGTGCGTTGCATGGTCGAAGATTGCGGCTACACAAGCGTTTGGGATCAATTCTCAAAGGAGCTGAAAGAGGATTACCACCTCCCCACATTCCCGATTCTTCAGGTGGCACGCAAGATTGCTCAATGGCGTTTTGGTTGGGATTTCTGCGAGGCTTCGGCCCTTGAAGCGGTCGGCCGCTCGACCTGTCCGATGCTCTTTATCCACGGAGGCAACGACCACTATGTTCCGACATGCATGGTCTATCCCCTCTACGAAGCAAAAACGCAAGGACCGAAACAGCAATGGATTGCACCCGATGCAGGCCATGCCGATGCATACATGGACCATCCGGAATCATACGCCGAGGTTGTCTGCACGTTCTGCGAGCAATATTTCGACTAAACAAAACCACAAAATAAGGGGGCTGTCACACATCGGACAGCCCCCTTTTCTCGATAAAACCCTATCGTCTACGCACGGTCTTACTGCAATTCGGGCTTGGCCTGAAAGACGGCCAGCAGATCATCACCGGCAAAGAGCATCAGCATCGCACCATCCATATCGTAGCGCGTCACCTGATTCAACATCTCGACAAAGCGATCCTCGGTAGCCTGATCGGGACACATCATGCGGGTCATGCCGGCATTCTCGAGTTTCAAGGTATGCTTATCATTCGTTTTGTAGGTAGCAGTCAATCGATTGCAGGCACCTACACCGGCAAAACGCTGCTCGTCGGCAAAGAATTGGATCGTATATTTTCCCTCAACGGGCTGCATGCTCTCGCCACCCAACTGCACGAGTTGCCACTCGGTATCCGTGAGGGGTTTTTGGGTCTTCTTTTGTACGGCACGGCAATTACAGCAGCCAACCAAGACGGCCACCAGGACCATCACACTCACAATTTGATAAATCATTTTCATCACACTCATTTTTTTTGATTGTTCTTGGCAAAGATAGTACAAGATTGTTGCCTATGCAACACCTCGCGCTAACGGATAATCACGGCATTGATCAGGCGCACACCGGCCTGCTGATTCAGAGCATCGCGCAAGGCATCGCGCTGATAAAAGAGCTCTTGACGCAACACCGACGAGCGAATACGCACATGCAGGATGTGATTTTCGAGTCGTAACTCGGTCGTTTCGTTGGCGATACGCTCACCCACCACCCTATGCCAGATTTCGGGCAGACGACCTTCGGCCACCTTGGCTGCAATATAGGGACGGCGGAAAAATTCGTCCAGCAGCTCCCCCATCAGTTGTGTCTTGGTACGGCGCATAGTCGGTTACTTTTCGGCAAGGGTAGCCTGTCCGTCAGCCATGTAATATAATATATAGGTGCTCCCGGCACGCTCCAAAATCCGACTCAGGCGTGTCGGATTGCAGTCGGTAATGAGGATCTGACCGAACGTATCGCTCGACACAAGACGAATCAACTGCTCCACACGCCCCGCATCAAGTTTATCGAACAGATCGTCGAGCAACAAGATCGGCTTTTCGCCACACGCACGCCCCAAGATGGTATATTGAGCCAGCTTAAGCGCAATGAGGAAGGATTTTTGTTGCCCTTGCGAGCCATATTTACGCAACGGATATCCGCCAATCTTCAGCACCAGATCATCGCGATGAATACCCGCCGTGGTAAACTCATTGGCATAATCCTTCTGGCGCGCCTCACGCAACACCTCTGCAAAGGGTCGTTCGTTCAACTCCGACTTATAGTGTAGCTCCACCTGCTCACGATCTTCAGATAACAGACGATAGTATTGAGCAACAAGCGGTTGAAGCTCCTCGACCTGCTCACGACGACGAGCATGAATTTTCTCGCCATGCTCCACCAATTGCGCATCATAGATCGAGAGCATCACCTCGTCGGGCTGCATCTTCAGCAGCCGATTGCGCTCGGCCAACACAGCATTATAGCGAATCAACGCCGTCATATAGCCACGGTCGATTGTCGAAAGAAAGGCATTGAGAAAACGGCGACGCTCATCGGCGGCATCGCTAATGAGGATCGAATCAGCCGGCGAGACGATTACCGAGGGGATCAATCCGACATGATCCGACAACCGTTCATACTCTTTCCCGTTGCGTTTGAGGACTTTACCTCCCTTACGCGAAAAGCTGCAAACGACCTGCTCCTGCCGATCGTTATCGGTCGCATAGAGTCCCTCAGCCAAGAAAAAATCCGCCCCGTGACGTATGGTCTGCCCATCGGTCATACCGAAGGCCGATTTACACATCGAGAGATAGTAGACGGCATCGATCACATTGGTCTTACCCGTACCGTTGTCGCCCACCAGGCAATTGATCCCATTACCGAAGCGAAGTTCGCTTTCGGCGATGTTCTTAAAATTCAGAAGCGAGAGTTTTTTCAGTAGCATAATGCAAAGTTAAGAAAAAATCGGCTCACTTTATTGTGCTTTGTGAATAGTTTTGTATCTTTGTTCGCTAATAAGGCAAATTATAAACTAAAAACTAAAATACAACTATGGCAAAACAGAACATCGCCGAGCCCGAAGCACTGGGTCAGGCCATGAGCAAAACCGAGCTCTTTTTCGAGAACAACGGTCGAAAGGTAACGTATGCATTCCTCGCACTGCTGGTGCTGGGTCTGGCTATCTATGGCTATCGCGCCCTCGTAGTAACGCCCCGCGTTGAGAAGGCTGCAGAGCTGATCGCCGAGGCTCAAGCGCGCTTCAACGCTGAGACGCCCGACTTCGAGTTGGCTCTCAACGGTGACGCCAACGGTGCCGGTTTCCTCGACGTAATCGACCAGTATGGTTCGACCGCATCGGGTAACCTCGCCAAGCACTATGCCGGTATCTGCTACCTGCGCACGGGTGATTTGGAGCAGGCTGCCGCTTATTTGAAGAAATTCAAGACCGTGAAGGGTCTGGCCGGTGCCGTGATCAATGCCCAGAACTGGGGCTTGCAGGGCGACATCGCTGTTGAGATGGGCGACTACAAGGCTGCTGCCGACTTCTTCAAGAAGGCTGTAGAGGCTGCCGATAACAACGTAACGGCTCCCCTCTATCTGCGCAAGGCCGGTATGGCTGAGCAGGCTGCCGGTAACACGGAGGCTGCCAAGAAGCTCTACGAGCAGATCACGACGCAGTACCCCGCTTCGATGGAGGCTCGCGACGCTGACAAGCTGATCGGTTCGATTCGCTAAACCTCCTTTAGCCCGTTACTGCTATGGCTACTGCTCATCACAACCTTTCGCAGTTCGACTCTCCGCTGCCCTCAGCGGCCAACATGCGCTTTGGCATCGTGGTCGCAGAGTGGAATCGCGAGGTGACCGAGGCCCTCTTGGAGGGTGCCGTACGCACGCTGCATGCAGCAGGTTGCCCCGACGCAAATATCCAGATCAAGTATGTTCCCGGCACTTTTGAACTGACGCTCGGCGCCCAGTTCTTCGCCGAATATACCGACGTGGATGCCGTAATTGCCCTGGGATGCGTCATTCAGGGTGAGACACGCCATTTCGACTTTATCTGCCAAGGCGTCACGCAGGGTATCACGCAGGTGCAGCTGCATTGGCAGATGCCGATTGCCTTTGGTGTGCTTACGGTCGATAATCAACAGCAGGCTCTCGATCGCGCCGGTGGCCGTCATGGCAATAAGGGAGACGAAGCCGCAGCTGCCGCGATCCAGATGGTAAAGCTCCAACTCGACATGGCAGCAGCAGCCCCCAATCCCGAGCAAGACCATCGCTCGGTGAACTAAGGCTAACGGAAAAACGAACAAGGGTGTCCAAACGGGCACCCTTATTTATTATATACCTATCTATACCTAAAATCTCCTTTATCATTACATTGTCAAAATTGTCACAACCTAACTATTACTTTGTGGTCAGATAAACCTTTCAAACTATATAATTATAGTCATTTTGGAGTTGGCTACTTACAGCGTGGATTGTTAACATGTTTTCGAAAAAGAATCACACGATTTACTGGCTTGTGATTTATTGTGCGACGACGAAAGTGAATATGAGGATCTCGAGGACGACGACAATTGGGATGAAGAGGCCGATTGGGACGAGGAGGAGGATCTGGATGATGGTTGGGACAACGAAGATGAAGACAACGATTGGGAAGACGATAGTGAGTAGGGAAATTAAAATAGAGAGCGAAACTCTCACCCAACTACCTTAATAGCACTATTTTATTTCGGCAACCAACTTCCAATTGCCTGCTTACACACTACAAAGGCAAGAGCGCCGTAGACGATCGCAGTTTTGTGGTTCAGCCGTGCGGGCTCGCGCGCTTTCAGCTAGGCCACAAAAAAAGTGCTTGGTCGCAAAACCAAGCACTTGCCTTTAGGGGTGGAAGATGGGGCTCGAAGTGCGAAGCACTCGCCGAAATACCATTGAAAATAAGACACAATTATTTCGGCAACCCTCCTATCCGTGAGTAGGCCCGTCGGGTAGTTGCTCGGAGGCCCGTTGGGCCGATTTGTTTTTGTGGTTACACACCGTGCTTGCACGAGGGTGTATAACCACAAAAAAAATAAGCGGTTGAAATCAACCGCTTACCGAGCAACTTGCTTAAAAGAGGGTGGAAGATGGGGCTCGAACCCACGACCTTCGGAACCACAATCCGACGCTCTAACCAACTGAGCTACATCCACCATTTGATTGACTACTGATCGTCAATCGGAGTGCAAATATAGAACTTTTTTTGTTTCGCTGCAAATAAAAAGCAAAAAAAATGCTATCGACCCAATAATATGCGTGCCTGCGAGCGAGCGGCCTCGGTAACTTCGGCACCCGAGAGCATCTTAGCGATCTCCGTTTCGCGCTCCTCGACCGTCAATCGACGTAAGTGCGTACGGCCCTCCTCCTTGTAGACCACAAAGTGCGTATCGCCCTTCGAGGCCACCTGGGGCAGATGGGTGATATCAACCACCTGCATCGTCGTCGAAAGCTCGGCTATAATCGCACCCATGGCATCGGCTATACGTCCCGACACACCCGTATCGATCTCATCAAACAGAATGGTCGGCAACTGCATACGGCGCGCCAAAAGCGCCTTCAAGGCCAACATCACACGCGAAAGCTCACCACCCGAAGCAATCTTCTCGATCGGCTGCGGACGCACGTTCCGATTAGCCGTAAAGAGGAATTGCACGCTATCGGCTCCCGAGCGTTGCAATTCACGGGGTTGAAGATCAATCGTAAAGATTGTCTCGGCCATACCGAGTTGTGCCAACGTATTCAAAATCTCCTGCTCGAAGGTAGGTGCAGCCTGTTTACGACTCGCATGCAGTTCGTCAGCCAACGTGCGGGTCTGCGCCTCCAATGCTCGCAAAGCCTCCTCGGCCTTTACAATCTCCTCATCCGAATGGGTAATCGCATCAAGACGTCGGCGACTCTCATCGCGCAAAGCGATTAACGAGGCTTCATCCTGTACGCGGTATTTCTGTTGCAGCGCAATCAACGCATCGAGACGCGCCGTCTTTTTCTGCAGGCGCTCCGGATCGGCCTCAATACGCTCCGAATCGGCCGCGAGGCTTCGATTCAGATCCTTCAACTCCTCCAGCACCGAACGCAAACGATCGGCATACTCAATGGCCGGAGCATACTGTGCACCCACCTGACGCATACCCTGCTCCCCCTCGCGCAGACGACCCAGGATACCCGTTTCATCAGCATCCAAATCATTGCGCAGCGAGGTAAAGAGTTCGCCGATACGATCCGCATGTTCCAATACCGCCAATTCGGCCTCCAGCTCCACCTGCTCACCTAGACGTAGCTTCGCAGCCTCCAACTCCTCGCACTGGAAGCGCAACCACTCCTCATCGCGACGCCCTGCATCGGCTGCTTGACGCAACTCCTCGACACGACGGCGCTGTTCCAACAACGTTTGATAGGTCGTGCGATACGTTTCACGCAACGACTCGTTATCTGCCACCGTATCGAGAGCCGACGTACGGAATTCCTCGGACGAAAGGATCAAATTCTGATGCTGCGAATGAATATCGACCAAACGAGCACCCAATTCGCGCAACGTTGCGAGTTGCACGGGCATATCGTTCACAAACGAGCGACTTTTTCCAGCAGGGGTAATCAGACGCGTCAACGTAGTCTCCACGTCATAATCCAACTCCAGCTCCTCGAAAAGTGCTTCGAGTTGCAGCCCGCTCAAATCGAACACGCCCTCTACCTTGCAATTACGCGTCGCATCTTTGATCACCGCCCCTTCGTTTTTAGCACCCAGCAACAACGAGAGCGCACCCAACAGAATTGACTTACCGGCACCCGTTTCACCCGTCAGGATGTTCAGATGCTCGTCCAACTCCAACTCAAGATGGTCGATCAGGGCATAGTTCTCAACCGTAAGACGACGTAACATAGCGATAGAATTATAACAATGTTTCGATTTTATCGACGATGTGCAAAGCCACCTCGTGCTTCGACATCAAAGGAAGCGACTCTTTGCCGTTGCGATCGATCAGGGTCACCTTGTTCGTATCACCACGGAAACCGGCTCCTTCATCGCGCAACGAGTTCAGGACAATGAAGTCAAAATTCTTTTTGGTGAGTTTCTCTTCGGCATGAGCCTCCTCATCGTTGGTCTCCATGGCGAATCCGATGAGCAGTTTGCCCGCTTTGTTGCGACCCAATGTGGCGGCAATATCCTGCGTACGTTTGAGGGCGATCGAGAGATCGTCATCCGACTTCTTCAGCTTCTCGCTCGCCACCGTCTGCGGGGTGTAGTCTGCTACGGCAGCGGCCATCACAGCTCCGTCTGCCTCGCTGAAGGCCTGTGTCGTCGCCTCATACATCTCCGCTGCAGAAAGGACATCTACGCGCTCGACACCCGCCGGAACGGGCAACGCGGTACGGCCACTCACGAGGGTAACACGCGCCCCTCGTCGAGCCAACTCCTCGGCTACGGCGTAGCCCATTTTGCCCGACGAATGGTTTGAGAGGAAACGCACGGGGTCGATCGGCTCGATGGTAGCACCGGCCGTCACCACGAAGTGTTTACCTGTCAGACTCTTTTTTTTTTCGGAAAAGTGCGCCTTCAACTGCGCTACGATCTCTTCGGGCTCAGCCATACGACCCTTGCCCTCCAAACCGCTGGCCAACTCACCCGATCCGGGTTCGATAATCCCGACGCCGTGTTCACGCAGCTCCTTGAGATTGCGCTGCGTAGTGTAGTGGGCATACATATCGAGATCCATCGCCGGCGCCACCATCACGGGGCAACGCGCCGAAAGATAGGTGGTCAGCAACAGATTATCTGCCACACCGGCAGTCATTTTGGCCAAAGTATTGGCCGTAGCAGGGGCGATGAGCATCAGATCGGCCCACTCACCCAGCGAGACATGCGAATTCCACTGTCCGTTCTCGGGATCGAAGAACTCGACCAAGATCGGACGGCGTGACAAGGTGGCCATCGTCAGGGGTGTGATGAATTGCTTGGCGAGCGCGGTCATCACCACCTGGACCTCGGCTCCTTCACGCTTGAGTAAACGACAGAGCATGGCAGCCTTATAGGCCGCTATGCTCCCCGTAATACCCAACAAGATGTGCCGACCCTCCAAAGGGCGACTTGCGTTGGTTGCCATCTTGACGTTTTGTTTTCTTGCAGGCTTTACTTGCCCTCTTTGTAGAAGAGCTCGTCGTCGAGGAACTCCTCCGTAGCAATGATCGTCGGCTTCGGCAGACGCTCGTAGTAGCGCGAGATCTCGATCTGCTCACGATTCTCGAAGGTCTCCTCCATCGTATCGGTAGGCGACGAGAAGTCTGCCAACTTGCGCGTCAGCTCGCTCTTCAGCTCGCTCGAAATCTGGTTGGCACGACGAGCGATGATGTTGATCGACTCGTAGATGTTACCGGTCTCGTGGTCCAAATCGACCAGCTTACGCGTCACCGTGTTGTTCGGAATGTTCTTTTTGATCTCCATGGGGTTCTTTATGATGTTTACTTATTTTGTCCTTATTTGTTCGTGTTGATGGTCATCAGATTACTCCTGCGACTCACCTTCGCCGTTGCGAGCCAGATATTTACGTGCCTGCTCAGCCCATCGATCCACCTGCTTACGGTGCTTCGACTCGGGATACTCCTCACAAAACGAGAGGTAGGAGTCGAGCATCGTCAGGTAGCGGTCCGTCTGCTTGGATGCGATCGAATTCTCGGCTAAGCGGTAGTTCGAATCGACAATCAGGAACATGATCTCCTCTCGATGCGAGCTCTCGGGATAGGTACGCAGCGCATTCTTCAGTGCCACGATGGCCGACTTATAACGCCCGATCTTATAATAGGTATAGGCGTTGAGATAGGTCTTATCGTGCAGACGCTGCACCAACTCTTCATGGATTTTCTGGAACTCATCCACCTTGTCGCTCTCGGGATAGCGCGCAATAAACTCGTTGATCGCAATGATCGCCTTACTCGTGGTCGTCTGGTCACGCGTGGGGCCTGCCGACATATGGTAGAAACAATCGGTATACATACCCTCTGCATCCTCGATAAAGACACTGCGACCGAAACGACGGCGGAAGTCATCGAGCAACTGCGAAGCCAGATCGTAATCAAAGGTATTATATTTGCAACGAGCGTTATAGAAGGCAATCGAGTCCTCGCGCGTAGTACCCAGATAGACCGGAGCTACACTTTCAAAGAGGGTCGATGCGCGGAGCCACTTCTCATTGCCGTAGTATTCGAGGGCCTTGGCGTAGATATCATCTGGTTTACCCTCTTTGATCAAGGCATTGATACCACTACACCGGCACAACGAAAGCAACACCACAATGGCTGCCAAAATTTGTAAAAAAGTCTGCTTCATCTGCATGTTTGATTCTTTAAGCACGCTTTATCGCGCAAAGTTACGCAAAAAGTAACGAAAAGCAAAATAAAAATCGTATGTGGAAAAAGTTTTGTAAATCAAAAAAATGTTTCGTACCTTTGTGGAGCAATACAAAGGGTTCTGACCTGTCACAGGGTCAGGATTCTTCTTTTTGTTGTGTATTGAGAAACTAAAAACAACTAAAAATATGGCAAAAGAGATTATCTACCTGACCGCCGAGGGCTACAAGAAACTCAAGGAGGAGTTGGATCACCTGCGTTCGGTCGAGCGCCCCGCCGCTTCGGCCGCCATCGCCGAGGCCCGCGACAAGGGCGACCTGTCGGAGAACGCCGAGTACGATGCAGCCCGTGAGGCTCAGGGACTGCTCGAGATGCGTATCGCCAAATTGGAGGACACGCTGGCCAATGCCCGCGTGATCGACGAGACGAAGATCGACAAATCGAAAGTACAGATCTTGAGCAAGGTAACCCTGTTGAACAAGAACAACAACAAGCAGGTAACCTACACCATCGTAGCCGAGCATGAGGCCAACCTGCGCGAAGGCAAGCTCGCCATTGGCACCCCGATTGCCAAAGCGTTGCTGGGCCACAAGAAGGGCGACACGGTCGAGGTAACCGTACCTGCCGGTGTGATCACGTTCGAGATTGTCGATATCTCGATTTAATTCAACCCGGATATGTTAATCGAGCCAAATGGAGATTCCATTTGGCTCGATTTCTATTTATCCCCCACCCTATGATCATGCTTTATTTTTGCTTTTCTCGTTTTTTGTATTATCTTTGCATCTGAATCTCCACGCAGGGTAATCGCCCTGCTTCACAATCCCGAATAAATTATCCTAATTCGACATGCAAGATTTAGAAGCACTCGAGGCGAAAAGTCTGCCCGAGTTGAAACAGATCGCCAAGGCCCTCGGCATTGATGCCCGTCTGCGCCGCAGCGAGTTGATCCGTCAAATAGCCGGTGGTGCCGCATCAGCCTCGACCGAAACGGTTGAAATGGAAGCGAAAGCTGCACCTGCACCCGACACCACCCCTCAACCGACTCCCTCGGATATTGAGCCAAAACGACGCGGCCGTCGTCCTCGCCTGCAAAAAGTAGAGGAACCGGCATCTGCCGAACCGTCGGATGTATCGTCCACTCAGGCCGATTCGCAAGACGAAGCCCCGGCCAACACACAGCAAGTTGCAGCTCACACCGAACATCCCCAGCACGAAACGCAGCCAAAGCGTCGCGGTCGTCGCCCCAAGCATACGAATACCGCCCCTACTACCGAGTCAAAGACGGCCGTCGCCCCTTCCAATCAAGAGCCGACCGACACACCTGCGCCTCGTCCGTTGCACCAGCACGACGAGCGCACACGCCCCATTCACCGCTCCGTGCTTGATGAGGAGGTTATTACGAAGGATGATTTTGTCGGCGAGATCGAGGGCGAGGGTGTTCTCGAAATCATGCAGGACGGCTATGGTTTCCTCCGTTCAGCCGACTACAACTACCTCAACTCACCCGACGATGTCTATGTTTCACCCTCGCAGATCAAACTGTTCGGCCTGAAACCGGGTGACACGGTAAGCGGCTCGATCCGTCCGCCGAAGGAGGGCGAGAAGTACTTCCCGTTGGTACGTGTGGATGAGATTAACGGACTAAAGCCCGAACTAGTGCGTGACCGCGTACAGTTCGAGTACCTGACTCCGCTCTTCCCGAGCGAGAAGTTCTGCCTCACGGGCAACGGCCACAACACCCTGTCGAATCGTGTCGTAGATCTCTTTTCACCCATCGGTAAGGGTCAGCGCGCACTGATCGTCGCCCAGCCCAAAACGGGTAAGACGATGCTCTTGCAATCAATCGCCAACGCCATTGCCGACAACCATCCCGAGGTCTATATGATCGTACTGCTGATCGACGAGCGCCCCGAGGAGGTTACCGAGATGGCACGCAACGTCAAAGCCGAAGTGGTTGCATCGACCTTCGACGAGCAGGCATCGCGCCACGTAAAGGTGGCCGAGATGGTCCTCGAGAAGGCCAAGCGTATGGTGGAGTGTGGCCACGATGTGGTCATCTTCCTCGACTCGATCACCCGCCTGGCTCGCGCCTATAACTCCGTGCAGCCCGCCTCGGGTAAGGTGCTTTCGGGTGGTGTGGATGCCAACGCACTCCACAAGCCGAAGCGTTTCTTTGGTGCAGCTCGCAATACCGAGGAGCGAGGCTCACTCACGATCATTGCCACGGCTCTAATCGATACCGGTTCGAAGATGGACGAGGTGATTTTCGAGGAGTTCAAGGGTACCGGCAACATGGAGCTTCAGCTCGATCGTCGCCTGGCCAACAAGCGCATCTACCCGGCCGTGGATCCGATCGCATCGAGCACGCGTCGCGAGGATCTGTTGCTGCCACGCGAGGTGATGAACCGTACCTGGGTGCTGCGTAAATACCTCTCGGATATGACCCCCGTAGAGGCGATGGAGTTCCTCCAAAAGCAGATGAGCCTTTCGGAGAGCAACGAAGAGTTCCTGGTAACTATGAATCAATAAACCTATAAAAACAACCTAATATGAAGAGATTACTATTGTTTATTTTTGGCGTAACACTTTCGCTCAACGCCTTTGCCTGGGGACAAAAGGGACATGACATTGTCGCCTACATCGCCGAGTGTCACCTCACACCTGCAGCTGCAGAGAAGGTGGGTGCAGTCCTGGGCGGTCGTTCGCTGGTTTATTATGCCAATTGGATGGATAACGCCAGCAACACCCCCGAGTATGCTTACTCGAAGACCTGGCACTACATGAACATTGATGAGGGTGAGACCCTGGAGACTCAGCCCCGCCACCCGAAAGGTGACCTGCTGACCGCCATTGAGTCGATCACCAAAGATATCGAGAAGGGTCGCTGGAGCGAGAAGGAGCACCTCGACGGTCTGCGCATGCTGATCCACCTGGTGGGCGATCTGCACTGCCCGATGCACGCCGGTCGTTCGACCGATCGCGGCGGAAACGGTGTCCCCGTTCTGTTTTTCAACCGTGAGACCAATCTCCACTCGATTTGGGACTCGGCCCTCCTCGAATCGGCACATAGCTGGAGCTACACGGAGTGGCAGTGGAATCTCGACCGCGTCGCAGAGGAGTTCGCCACCCAGGTACAGCAAGGCACTCCCGAGGAGTGGTTCGAGCAGACGGTACGCATCGCCAAGCGTATCTACGAAGTAACCCCCGAGGGCACCAAAGTATCGTATGATTATGTAAACGCCATGGCTCCGGTCATCGAGCAGCAACTCCTCTTCGGCGGTTTGCGTCTGGCCGGTCTACTGAACGAACTGTACAAATAATCTGATCACGACCGTTATCGGTCGCTCATACACGCACAAGGCGGGCATCCAACGTAATTTGTTGTGATGCCCGCCTCGTTTTATACCGCAAAATCAGTCTTTGTTTTTGAGCAAAACGCCAAAAAGCATCCTCTTTAATGCATGCTTTTATCGTTTTTTTTGTATATTTGCCTACCATCATTAAACAAGACGTATGATTTTGTTATCAGCCCTGCAGCCTTTCACGGCAGTAGTGGCAGATGTACCACAACCGCAAGGGCCGCTCACGCAAAGCCTTGTAGGGCTATTGGCAGCAACCGCTCCAGCCGAAACGGGGATCGTTATCCGGATTTCCGTTTTAGGAGTTATTTGCATTGTCCTATTCGGCATCGGTTATCTGCTCGGAGTCCGAACCAAAAACAAACAAGCACACGACACGGTTCATGCCGACGGCTTAAAAAGCGATAACGAGCAAGTTACAACCTCCGACTCAACTGGTTCGTTTGTTGGGCACACCACGGATATACACAAAGGCTCCAAAGAGCAACCTTCATTGAGCGAGGCAACTACGGCTCCGGCACACACACCGACCTCCGACGAGTTGTTTATCGCCCGCGCCTACAAAATCGTTGAACAGCATATCGACGATTCAGCGTTTTCGATCGAGGCCTTTGCTGCCGAGATGCACCTGTCCCATTCGATCTTAGCGGCAAGGCTTCAACGGATCACCGGCTTAAGCCCGATTAAGATGATCCGAGAGGTACGCATGCAACGCGCTGCCGAATTGATCGCATCCAAAAAGCACGATATCACAACCATCAGTTGCATGGTGGGGTTTTCCGATCCCAAGTACTTTACACGCGTCTTCAAAAGCCACTTCGGAGTCCCCCCGTCGCAATATGCTGAAGAACGCACGATTGTAGAATAGCGAATTTGCGCACGATCGCACAGAATCAAGAATACGTCCATCATCGCAACAAAAGGGTGCACATAGCACATACGGGCACCTCGCAACCGCCCATGATATCATGCGTCCTCATAAAAAAAATGGAGCTTATAGAGCTCCATTTTCGTTTCATCGTTGTCCGGTTCGCTCGAAGTAGCGCGCCAGAACGAGTAGCGAGATCAGTTTTTCGCGTCGCCGATCGAAGAATTGTGTCTGCCATTCGTGGGCGTGGCGGATGATTGCCTCAGCCTCGTCGGGGTGATCAATATAGTATTGAATGCGCTCCTCGAGGTCCGAGTAGTCGGCTTTGATGGCTACGTAGTGGTAGTTCGGAATCAATCGACCCTCCATATACCACGTTTCATAGACCGGTTTGGGCATCACGGCCAAGGAGTTCGACGACATGACCCATTTCAAATTGGTCGCCACATCAACGCCCTCCAAACACATGATGAATTTACAATTCAGATGGTCATACTCCGAAATATGGCCCTGAATCCACTCCTCTTTCACCACGGCAGCCCGGTTGCTCACGCCAATATCACACAACGGATGGCCGAAATAACGCTCCACGAAGCGCAGACGCACCTCATAGTTCTTATACGGATAGTTGATGTTGGCCCTGAAGATTACGCGATTCTCCTTAGCGCGGAAAGGAATTTCATCCTTGATAAACATAAAGTGACGACGCTTATCGAGATTCAGGAGCACGGCATTGGCTCGCTCCCCTTCGGCCGGTCGGCTTTTGAGAATCGAGGGCAGAGCAGGCACCTCGGTCATATCACCGGGCTCGATATTCCAAAGCAATTGATCCTTGAAATAGCGCGTATATTCGTACGAGTCGAAGAAATAGGCCGACTGAATCGATCCGACGCGATGCGTAGCAAGCGGCTTGAGCCCCGCAGGCGGAGCGGGGAGTTGGCCGAGTTGGCAATAGTAATCGACTCGATCACGGATATAGTCCCAATCGGGACGTGACTGCGCCTCTTTGAGCAAGCGATTCAGTCGCCGCTGCGTCATCCACTTCGGGGTATAGTAACGACCGAACCCCTGCAAAAAATAGAGGGGTTTCGGGCTTTTGTGGTGAAAAATTCGATTCCAAAAGTTCGGTTTCATAGCTCCAAGATACACATTATTTTTGCACGCACCTATTGTTGTCGCTCAATTTGCACAAAATCGAAATCGGCATAGGCCGACGAGGACACCACATTGGGCGATAGACAGAAGATGCCCACCTTGGCACCGATCCAAACACCCGGTGCCACTGCATAGCGACCTCCGATCGCCTGAAAATGCTCCCCATCAAGACTATAAGCAAAACGGCAATACGCATCTTCATCGAGGTAGAGGCGCAACCAAATTCGATCCGAAGCAACACACTGCTCAGCCTCCACCTGCGGACGATTCGGATATTTATCGCTCTTGCCACTATAGAGGCGCACGCGGTTGCCCTCCTCGCAACGCTCCAGGGCGATGAAGGTATAGGGGTTACCGTGCATCACCAATCCGGCACGCTCACCTTCTACGGTAAAATGGCTCTCCAAGCAGGTGGTCACCATCGGGGTTGGCTCGGCAATCTTTTGCAGCAGCAGATTCCCCGCAAAGTGAAGATTTCCCTCCTCCGAAGGGCACGATGCCGCATACAGACGCATCCACCCCTTACGTGCACGCAATGAATACCACGCCGACTGTTCGTAGGCGTGCCACTGCCACTGACGACCAAGCTTCTTCGCGGCAAACTCGTCCGAGGTCTGCGGAATGGCGATCGGATAGCTCTTTCCCACATCGGGTTTTCGACCGCCTAACAACGGAGTTCCAACCCCATCTCCGTCGGGATCTTCGCCGATCACAATCCAATCATCCGCTCCCCAACATGCCGGTTGCAGATGACAAACACGACCGTAGATACCCTTCGATTGGAAGTGGATAAACCACCACTCGCCCGTTTGCGTCTCAACCAAACCGCCCTGATGCGGGCCGTTGATGCCGTTATCACCTGCCTGCAAAACGCGACGTGCCTCATAGGGGCCATAGATGTTTTTCGCACGCAACACCGTCTGCCAACCCATCGAGACGCCTCCTGCCGGAGCAAAGATGTAATACCAGCCGTTTCGCTTGGTCATCTTCATTCCCTCCAACACAGGGTTCTCCTTCGTATTGTGGTAGACCGTCACGCCGTTATCCAGCAAGCGCAGACCATCCTCCGACATGCGGTGCATGATGGCCGGGCCACCTCGGTGGATGCTGTGCACGAGGTAGGCTTGACCGTCCTCATCCCAGAAGGGGCAGGGATCCTCCCACTTCACCACATCGACCATCTGATGCAGCTCCCACTTCCCGAGCGGATTCTTCGTGCGCGCCACAAACAGACCGTCGTAGGGGGTGCAGAAATAGACATAGAAGACCCCCTTGTGGTAACGAATCGAGGGAGCCCACGATCCTTCGCCGTGGACGGGATGGGTGTACTTATCTTGAGGCAGGCGGTCGTAGATATGGTTTACGATCTGCCAATTGACCAAATCTTTCGAGTGCAGCAGCGGAATGCCCGGCATGCAGGTAAAGCTCGAGGCCACCATCCAATAATCATCCCCCACGCGAATCACATCGGGATCCGAGTAGTCGGCATACAGAATCGGATTGCGGTAGGTACCGTCACCCTGATCGGGAATCCATTGGGCTTGGGCCACCCCTCCGACCACAAGCAGCAAAAGTAGAAGCAACGCTCTTTTCATGAATCATCGAGATTGATACATTACAAAGATACGAATAAGCGAGCAAGAAATATGAAGCTTGCTTCGATATTTTTTTCAGCGAGCGAAAGTATCTTCGAGCGTCAGCTCAAAGTACGAATAAGCGAGCAAGAAATATGAAGCTTGCTTAATGTTTAACTAGTCCATAATTTTTATGGGACACTAATGATCTTTGATAAATCACCGAGAATGGATTGGGTTACAAAAAAACGTGGGTTACAAATTTTGTAACCCACGAATGAATGGTCATACAGTGTTTATCTACTGATTTTTGGGAATAAAGACATATCCGCGATCTGTACCTTCATGGTCAGATTCATCTTTGTCATACACGATTCTAATTTTGTGTGGACCAGGGGTTATACCGCTAAATTTGACCTCCGTATACCCAGAGAACGACGTGTCACTACTTACATCACCTTCGGTATCCATAATAAAAGTGCTATCAAGGTAGATTTTCAAATAATCGGCCACTTCACTATCGCAACGAACGTATATCGAGAATTCCTCATAGCCAATTATCTCTATTCTCATTTCGGCATTGCCTCTATTGCTGTGGTAGTTGCTGAAACTTTCGTAAACACCATCATAGAGTGCAGAATCCGGATTAGGTGCCGTCGAATTCCGCCATTGATTATTGAGATCTATGGTGTATGATTTAGCAAGAGACGGACCCTGTGTAATAGTTGTGGTTGCACTCCTGCCAAGATACGAAAACGATATCGTATGCTCAACCGACTCCGTTAAAGAGGTATTCATATCAAATTGGCTTGATGTTACCTCGCCTGTCATCGGAATATCCTTAACTTGATAGCGATTGAACGACACGCCATTTGTCATTGCAGAATAACGTATGGTTGTAGAGGTCATATAACCAGGAACATCATCGGCCTCGATCGTCAGCGATGTACATTCGGTCGGTGTGTAGTCAGCAATAATACTATATCCACTCCATATCGAGGCTGCTTTATATGTATCATATGCAACGATCTGCACATAAATTTTGCGTCCCGAAGCGTTGTTGTAGAACACATATTCATTACCTAAAGTCGGAGGGGTCACAGCAAAACAATAGACATCTTTGAGCGATGTGCAATTACGGAAGGCACCCATTCCAATCGATGTAACGCTATCAGGGATCGTAACACTCGTAAGCGCCTCGCACCAATCGAATGCATAATTGGCAATGGTCTTCACGCTATTACCCATGACCACATTTTGAAGCGCACGACAATATTGAAATGCATAATATCCGATATGAGTTACGCTATCCGGTATGGTAATGCTTTTAAGAGCTGTACAATTATAGAATGTCTCCATGCCAATTGAAGAGATACTATTCGGAAGAGTAATACTCATAAGGCTTGTGCAGTATTTGAATGCGTACTGTCCAAGAGAAGTTACGCTATCCGGAATAGTAACACTTTTCAGTGTACTGCACTCAACGAAGGCTCTCTCTCCAATAGTTGTTAGCTCTGCATCAAAGGTGATTACACCCTGGCCATTCTCATAGGTATTCGACACGATGTTGGCATCACCAAAAGCATCCGTTGCATAGGTATATGGGCTTACAATCTTACCATCGGTCGAGGTGTACAAAATCTTATTGTTGATAAGAGCCTCTACGGGTTCTTCGGCAATCAGATCAGCATAGATACTCCAACCTGTGGCCGTTTTATAAGCATTGAGAATGCTGTCGTCGCTTGATGCGGGCACATAGATTTTGGAGATAGGAGACGAACTGAACATTTCTTCACCTCCGGCCGGCGGCGTGGACGGTTTACAATAGACAACGGCAAGTTTATCGCACACGACGAATGCCCCATTGCCAATAGTCTTTACGCTTTCAGGGATCGTGAGGCTCATAAGGTTTTCACACCCTTGGAATACATAATGTCCAATTGTTGTTACCTCTTCGGGAATCGTAACGCTTACAAGGTTATCACAGCCATGGAATGCATGGCTACCAATCGAGGTTACGCTATTTGGAAGAATTATACTGGCGAGATTGTCGTAACCTTCGAATGCAGATACACCAATTTCCGTTACCTTACCATCGAAAGTGATAACACCCTTGCCGTCGGTGTAGGTGTTGGATTGAATCGCTACGCCAAAAGCACCAGTTCTAGAAGGCTTAACGATATTACCATCGGTTGAAGTGTACCAAATCTGGTTAGCTGCAGGTGTGGGTTCAGCCTCCTCGACAATATCAGCAGCGTAATCACTCCAATGCTCAGCCGCTTTGTAGGCGTTGGCCGAGCCGGCAGGGACATAGATTTTACGATCCTCAGCGTTATTTGCAAACATGTTATTTCCTCCCGTCGGCGGCGTGGTCGGTTTGCAATAGACGCTCTTTAGGCTTGTGCAATAAGAGAATGCATGCCATCCAATCGTTGTCACCCCCTCGGGAAGCGTGATGCTTGCAAGGCTTGTGCAACGAGCGAATGTGCCCTGTTCAATCGTTGTCACCCCCTCGGGAAGCGTGATGCTCGCAAGGCTTTCGCAATATCGGAATGCATCCTCTCCAATTGTCGTCACACTTTCGGGAAGCGTGATGCTTGCAAGGTCTGTGCAACCATAGAATGCCCATTCTCCAATCGTCGTTACCCCCTCGGGAAGCGTGATGCTCGCAAGGCTTTCGCAACCAGAGAATGCACGATATCCAATCGTCGTGACCCCCTCGGGAACAGTGTAGGTGGTCAATCCGGCAGGCGCAAAAGCAATAAGAACATTCTCTTTGATCAAACATCGACCATTGTCAGAAGCGTATTTACCTTCAAAATGTTGCAAATTGCTACAACCAGCAAACGCGCCTGCTCCAAGTTCCGTTACACTTTCAGGAATCGTAATACTCGCAAGGCTTGTGCAATAATAGAATGCAGACTCTCCAATCGTCGTTACCCCCTCGGGAAGCGTGATACTTGCAAGGCTTGTGCAAGCCTGGAATGCATAACTTCCAATCGTCATCACCCCCTCGGGAAGCGTGATGCTCGCAAGGCTTGTGCAATTAACGAATGCACTCTGTTCAATCGTCGTCAAACTCTCGGGCAGCGTGATGCTCGCAAGGCTGGTGCAATTATAGAATGCCTGCTTACCAATTGTCGTCACATCCCCCTCGAAGGTAATGACACCCTTGCCGTCGGTGTAGGTGTTGGATTTAATCGCTACGCCAAAAGCACCAGTTTTATAAAGCGTAACGATATTACCATCGGTTGAAGTGTACCAAATCTGGTTGCTCGGTACAGAATTCGGCGCTTTGCATTTTGCCTCGAATGCCGGCATGTTTTTGGTGACGTTACGCGTGAAGATCTGCTCGTTCGACGTGCTTTTGGTGCACACCTTTCCCTCG
>JAFYQI010000004.1 GCA_017547175.1 Alistipes sp.
AGCTTGGTTTTCTTGATAAAGAAAAGCACATTAAATGAATCTCGTCTCATTTTCTCCTACTTTTAAGTTAAACATTAGTTCGACAAAAGTAGGAATCCGAACCCGTTTTGATGCTATGCAAAATGTTGTGCTTCAGTGAAAAACACTCTTTCAAGGTGGAGATGTTTGGAACACCCGTTTGCTCCACCTCTTGCTCCACCAAAGGCGGTCGTGAACCGCACTTTTTTTGCGTTTTTGGGGAAAATAAAAAATCCCGATTTTCGTTGAAAATCAGGATTTTACGTTGTTTCGCTTTTCTTTGCTGTGGTGCCACCAGGAATCGAACCGGGGACACAAGGATTTTCAGTCCTTTGCTCTACCAACTGAGCTATGGCACCATCATTTTTGCGTTGCAAAGGTAAGCTAAGATTTTAATTCCTGCAAATTTTGTCGTGAAAAAATGCAAAAAAAACGTAAAATGCCCGCAGATAGCGCTAAAAATGCGCCGATATGACTATCGTATACCACCTCTCGGAACCTCCGTGCGGTGTTTATTAGCCCCATTTTGGGCGTATGGATAGCGAATATGACCGCAATGGCTGTAGAGGTGCTAAAATGGGTGGAAAACGCGTATAATATACGGTTGCTGATCGCTCTGAAGAACATAGCTCAGGTGCTTTTGTCGTGCGGCGACCTCCCCTTAAATAGTCTGCGTTTTTCCATAGGGGAGGAATATTGTCTTTGTGCTTGTAATCGTTTTTGGAATAGGGTGACTGTATTCCCCTATGTGGATATTTTTGTAAATTAGCATTCGGTTAAGTTTCTCTTTTTCAATCATATATCCGATGTTTGTCTGGTTGCGAAGATCGAAGTAAATGCCTTTTTATTGCCGAGAAGCGTCGAATTTTGGGTGGGTTTTGCGTGAAAAAACAAAGGGTGTCGCTTGCGCAACACCCTTTATTCTGAGGCGAGTCAGCTGGGTTTCGACTCCTCCGGCGAGCACCGCTCGGGATCATCTGAGTCGTGCTTAGCACAACAACCGGCCGATCTATCCTCTACCAACCTAAAACTACTAACCTAAATGAACCTTAAAACTTCGCTGCAAAGGTAATGTGACTTTTTTAATTATGCAAATTTTTTAGGAATAAATTAAATAAATTTAACAATTAAGTAACAAAAGAGGGGTTTTGGGGTGAAAAATAGGGGTAAATATGGGGTATGGAGGGGTGTTTGAAAGCAGGTGGCTAGCTTGATTCACTGCGTAGTAGGGGAGCTGTTTTTGTTGTTTCGGCACGTCGGTAGTAGGATGGTTGGAACACTTTTGAAAACATGCAAACTGATTTGCATTTGAAATGTGGAATTTGTCGTAAAAAATCAAAAAAAATGTTATCTTTGTAAGCCATGGCCGGAGTATACTTCCATATCCCTTTTTGCAAAAAGATTTGCAGCTACTGTGATTTTTACCGCACGGTGCAGCTCAACGAATTGCCCAAGGTGGTGGATGCTATGTGTGATGAGGTCATTCGGCGAGCCGATTACCTCGCTGATAAACAGGTGAGAACGATCTATTTTGGAGGCGGGACCCCTTCGTTGCTGACGCATCGTCAGTTAGAACAATTGCTCGCAGTTGTGCGTGCTAATTTTGATTGTTCGATGGTGGAGGAGTGTACGCTCGAGGCCAATCCCGATGACTTGACGGCTGAGTATCTTGCAGGGCTGCGTCGGTTGGGAATCAATCGTCTCTCGATCGGTGTTCAATCCTTTGATGATGACTGCTTGCGCCTGATGAATCGTCGCCATACGGCTGAGGAGGCAGTTTCCGCCGTGAAACGTGCGCAGTGTGCAGGTTTTGAGAATATTACAATTGATCTGATTTTCGGAGTTCCCGGGTTTGGTGCAGCGGTATTGAATCGATCGATCGATGTGGCACTCGCACTCGGTGTGCAGCACATATCGGCCTATCTGCTTACCATCGAAGAGAGGACGCGATTTGGACGAATGGTCGAAAAGGGGGAGTTGCAAGAGGTGTCGGATGAGGTGGCAGAATCGGAGTATCTGCTCATTCACAATCGGTTAGCTGATGCGGGCTGGGAGCATTACGAGGTGTCGAATTATGCGCTCCCGAATTGTCGTGCGCGACACAACAGCCACTATTGGGATGGGACGCCCTATCTGGGTATTGGCCCCGCAGCGCACTCATACAACGGAACAGCGCGTCAGTGGAACGTAGCCTCGGTGGCCCATTACTTGCAGGGTGCGCCTCCCGAATGTGAAACGCTGGGTGAGATGGAGTTGGTTGAGGAGTTTTTGATGACTCGTTTGCGTACGGCTGATGGATTTTCGGTCCAGGAGTTTGCACGTCGATTTGGCGATCGGCGCGTGAAGACGTTGCGATGCGCCGCCATGGGGTGTTTTGACGAGGGCCTGCTTTGCGAGATGGGTGATCGTTGGTATATTCCTCCCGAAAAATTGCTCCTTTCGGACCGTGTAATAGGCTCGCTATTTGATCTCTAAAGCATTTGAGGAGTGGTGTATGCGAGGTTGGCGGGAATAATTCTTAAATTTTTTGAAAAAGTTGCATTATATAAATATAAGTGTTACCTTTGCGGCCGAAAACCGCGAATAGTTTTATTCGGAAAAACAACAAACTAAACAATATATGAATAATACGAAGATGACTCCCGACTACCTGTTTGAGGCGAGTTGGGAGGTTTGCAACAAGGTCGGTGGTATTCACACCGTCATTGCTACGAAAGCCAAGAGCGCACTTCGCAAATTTGGTGATCGCTATGTGCTGATCGGTCCCGATATGCAGCACGAGGGCGCCAACCCCGAGTTTGAGGAGGATGCAACGCTGTTGCGCGCATGGCGCCAGAGTGTCTACGAGATGGGTATTCGTATCCGCGTAGGTCACTGGAAGATTCAGGGCGAGCCGCTGGCTATCCTGATTGACTTTACGTCGCTCTTCCCGAAGAAGGATGAGATTCTGAAGCAGCTTTGGGATCAGTATCACGTTGATTCGATCTCGGGCCAGTGGGATTATGTAGAGCCGGTGCTCTTTGGTTGGGCTGCCGGTCAGGTGATTGCCTCGTATGTAGATACGTTCTGCACTGCTACGGAGAAGGTTGCTGCTCACTTCCATGAGTGGATGACTGTTGCCGGTGCGCTCTACCTGCGTTCAAATGCCCCCTACATCGCTACGGTATTCTCGACCCACGCTACGGTAATGGGCCGTTGCATCGCTGGTAACCATCTCCCCCTCTACAACGATTTGACGAAGTTCAACGCTGATGATTTGGCTCGTCAGTTCAATGTAATGGCTAAGCACTCGATCGAGAAGATGGGTGCAGCTCATACGGATGCCTTCTGCACCGTGAGCGACATTACGGCGAATGAGTGCAAGTTCCTGATCGGCCGTGAGCCGGATTGCGTAACGCCCAACGGCTTCGAGAATGATTTCGTTTGGACGGGTGAGGAGTTTGATCAGAAGCGTAAGAATGCTCGCAAGGCGATGATCGAGGTGGCTGAGGCCTGCTTGGGTCATAAGTTCGAGAAGGAACCCATGATCGTTGGTACGAGTGGTCGTTACGAGTTCCGCAACAAGGGTCTGGATCTCTTCATCGAGTCGCTGAAGCGTCTGGCTATGTCGGATAAGTTGGATCGTGAGGTGCTGGTTTATGTTACCGTGCCGGCTGCCAATACGGGTGCACGTGTTGATCTGCAGGCCCATCTGCAGGACAAGAAGAATCCGATCGATATGGGCCAGTACAAGTATTCGACCCACCGTTTGGAGTATCTGCAGAACGATCAGATCGTCAATGCCATCAACGGTTCGATCCTCACGACCGAGCAGTCGAAGGTGAAGGTGATCTTCGTGCCGACCTACCTCAATGCGAACGACGGTATCTTCAATAAGCACTACTACGAGTTGCTCGTAGGTATGGATGTGACGGTATTCCCCTCGTACTATGAGCCGTGGGGTTACACGCCGCTGGAGTCGGTGGCCTTCTCGGTACCGACCATCACGACGACCCTCGCCGGCTTCGGTATGTGGGTTGACAAGCGTTCGGAGCATGCCGGTGTGGAGGTGATCCGTCGCGATGATTACAACGATATGGAGGTGACGATGAAGATTGCCGATACCCTGTTGCGCTTCAGCCTGATGGATGAGAAGCAGGTGGAGGCTACTCGCAAGTCGGCACTTGAGATTTCGCATACGGCCCTTTGGTCGAACCTCTTCCCCTTCTACGAGCAGGCTTATGCCGAGGCTCTGGAGAGCTCGGTGCTGCGCACCAATCGTGCTGTATTGGGTGAGGGTGGTTCGCGCAACGAGCAGATCAACTTTGTGCGTCAGCAGCTCTTCGCCGAGAAGCCCAATTGGAATCGCATGATGATTGACAAGACCCTGCCGGAGCGTCTGCACGCGTTGGAGGAGCTTTCGCGTAACCTCTGGTGGTGCTGGAATGCTGCTGCCCGCGATCTGTTCGAGAGCATCGATCAGAAGTTGTGGGTGGAGAGCTATCAGAACCCCATCGCCTTCCTCGATAAGTTGCCGATGGAGCGTCTGAAGCAGCTCGAGCAGGATAAGGAGTTCCTTGCACAGCTCGATGCCGTTTATACCGAGTTCCGCACTTACATGGAGGAGAAGCCCGCTGAGGGTGCTACGACGATCTCGTATTTCTCGATGGAGTATGGTCTGCACTCATCGCTGAAGATCTACTCGGGTGGTCTGGGCATCTTGGCCGGTGACTACCTGAAGGAGGCTTCGGACAAGAATGTTCCGATGGCTGCCGTAGGTCTGCTCTACCGCTATGGTTACTTTACGCAGCGTCTTTCGTCGCAGGGTGCCCAGGAGGCTACCTACGAGGCGCAGAATTTCTATAAGTTGCCCATCTCGCCCGTGCGTGATGCCATGGGTAACTGGGTGACGGTTCTGGTGGCCCTGCCGGGTCGTACCTTGTCGGCTCGCGTATGGCTCTGCCAGGTGGGTCGCACGAACCTCTACCTCTTGGATACGGACTATGAGGCTAACCTCGAGGAGGATCGTCAGATTACCCACTACCTCTATGGTGGCGACTGGGAGAACCGTCTCAAGCAGGAGATCCTGCTCGGTATCGGTGGTATCCGCGCCCTGCGCCAGATGGGTATCAAGCACGATGTATATCACTGCAATGAGGGTCACGCCGCCTTTATCGGTATTGAGCGTATCCGCGAGTTGGTAAACCACAAGCGTCTTTCGTTCTCGGAGGCTCTGGAGGTGATCCGTTCGTCGTCGCTCTTCACGACTCACACCCCTGTACCGGCAGGTCATGATGCCTTCCCCGAGTCGATGATTCGTCAGTACATGTCGCATTATCCCGACGTGCTGGGTATCACCTGGGAGCAGTACATCAACCTCGGTAAGACCAACCCGAACGATCCGAACGAGAAGTTCTCGATGTCGGTACTGGCCTGCAACCTCTCGCAGGAGGTGAATGGTGTGTCGTGGTTGCACGGTGAGGTGTCGAAGGAGATCCTGGGTAACATGTGGCCGGGCTATTTCAAGAATGAGCTCCACATTGGCTACGTTACGAACGGTGTACACTTCCCGACCTGGATTGCCACCTCGTTGCGTCGTCTCTACGCTCGCTACTTCGGTGACGCCTTCTCGGGCCATGTATATGACATTCCGGGCTGGCAGAAGGTAAATCAGATCCCTGATGAGGAGTTGTGGTCGGAGCGCATGAAGCTTAAGGAGCGTCTGATCAACCACATCCGTCGTCGTTATAGCGATCCGCGTCAGGTACGTCTTGAGTCGCCTCGCCAGATGCTGCAGGTGATCGAGAGCATTAAGCCTGAGGTGCTGACGATCGGTTTTGCTCGTCGTTTTGCTACCTATAAGCGTGCTCACCTCTTGTTTACGAACTTGGAGCGCCTGAAGGCTATTGTTAATAATAAGGAGCGCCCCGTACAGTTTATCTTTGCCGGTAAGGCTCACCCGCACGATAAGCCGGGTCAGGATCTGATCAAGCGTATCGTAGAGGTTTCGGCTATGCCGGAGTTCGTAGGTAAGATTATCTTCCTGCAGAACTACGATATGGAGTTGGCTCGTCGCATGGTACAGGGTGTTGATGTATGGCTCAATACGCCGACCCGTCCGCTCGAGGCTTCGGGTACGTCGGGTGAGAAGTGTGTAATGAATGGTGTTATGCAGTTCTCGGTACTCGATGGTTGGTGGGTTGAGGGCTACAAGGAGGGCGCCGGTTGGATGCTTCCGATGGAGCGTACCTTCACCGACCAGCGCTTCCAGGATGAGCTGGATGCCGAGATGATCTACAACACGATTGAGGATCAGATCGCACCGAAATATTACAACCGTTCGGAGGATGGTATTCCGCACGAGTGGGTTGCTTCGGTGAAGAGCTGTGTGGCCGATATCGCTTCGAACTTCACGACGAACCGTATGCTGATCGACTATGAGGATCGCTTCTACAATAAGTTGGCTGACCGCAAGCGTGAGATTGTAGCCAATGGCTATCAGCTGGCCCGCGAGATTGCAGCTTGGAAGCGTAAGGTTTCGGCAGCTTGGGATGCTGTGCGTGTTGTTAATACGGAGCGTGTACGCATCGACCAGGAGGCTGTATTCGTAGGCGAGAAGTACCACTTTGAGGTAACGCTCGATGTACAGAATCTGCAGCCCGAGGATATTGGTGTTGAGATGGTCGTTGCTCAGCAGATCGTTGGCCGTGAGTCGGTTGATGTGAAGCGCACGATCGCCCTTGAGCGTACGAAGGTGGATGGTCAGCTGGTAACGTATGCCCTGGACTTCATGCCCGATGAGGCCGGTACGTTCGACTATGCACTGCGTATTTTCCCGCAGAACAAGCACCTGCCGCACCGCATGGACTTCGCCCTTGTTAAGTGGGCCTAATGTTGTCACAAAAAGGGTCAACTGCCCCTTTTTGATTATAATCCTTGACCCCTTCTTTTGTCCTTATCAACAGGATGAAAGAGGGGGTAAGGTACATTATTCAAAACTTTTTTTGCCCAAAATGAGATATTTTTCGCATTTTCGACACAACGTAGCGAAATTTTTAATATCTTTATGGGTACGAACAGAATTCTATACGATATGTCAGCCTTAACATTCGACAAAGCCTCGCTCGGGAACCTCGAGTATTCCCTCCAGCGTGAGATGCTCTCGACCGACCGCATCGGCGGTTATATGAGCACGACAATCGTTTGCTGCAACACCCGTAAGTATCACGGTCTGATTGTGGCACCGATTGATGAAAGCGATCGCACCTATGTGCTTCTCTCATCGCTCGACGAGACGATCGTGCAGCACGACCAGTCGTTCAATCTGGCCCTGCACCGTTTCAAGGGTGTTTATGAGCCGCGTGGCCACAAGTACATTACCGATTTCGAGTACACTCCGACCCCGACGATTACCTATCGTGTGGGTGGTGTGATCTTGAAGAAGGAGATGCTTTGGATCCATAAGCGTACTCAGCTCATGATCCGCTATACGCTCGTTGATGCTCACTCGGAGACGAAACTTCGTCTGCGTCCGTTCCTTGCCTTCCGCGACAAACATGCGTTGACGAAGGCTAATATGGAGGCTGACGGCCATTCGTATCCCGCAGTTAACGGCGTTAAGTGCCGTATGTATGAGTCGTTCCCCTGGCTCTATATGCAGACTACGAAGGCTGATGCCGAGTTTGTGCCTGCTCCCGATTGGTACTATAACTTCGAGTATCTGCAGGATCTGGCTCGCGGTTATGACGGCTATGAGGATCTGCTCACGACCGGTTATTTCGAGTGCGAGTTGAAGAAGGGCGAAAGCATTGTCTTCTCGGCATCGCTCGATGAGATGAAGTCGGGTAAGGAGATTGAGGAACTGTTCGAGCAGTCGATTGCTCGCCGTACTCGCAAGATTGACTTCATCAGCTGCTTGGAGCATGCTGCTCGTCAGTTTGTGGTACGTCGTCCGGGTGGACGTATGGAGGTGATCAAGGGTTATCCCTGGCACGGTGAGCAGGGTCGTCAGACTTTTGTTGCGTTGCCCGGTATTACGCTTGAGCAGAACCATAAGGAGGACTGCATCGCTGTCCTCGATACGCTTGTCGGCGAGATGCAGGACGGCATGTTCACCGGCACGGCTTCGGCTCGTGTGGCTGTAGATGCACCGCTGTGGTTCTTCTGGACGTTGCAGCGTTTGGAGGAGCAGGTAGGTGCCAAGTATATCTGGGAGCACTATGGCGAGGCCATGAAGGGTATCCTGGAGAACTATCGAAAGGGTATGGATGGTCGAATCGTGATGAACGAGAACGGTCTTATTTGGGCAACTTCGGATGGGTTCCCCGTATCGTGGATGGATTCGATGATCGATGGCAAGGCTGTTACGCCGCGTAACGGTTACCAGGTCGAGGTACAGGCTTTGTGGTACAACGCCGTGATGTATGCGCTGGAATTGGCTGCACAGGCTAAGGATAAGGCATTTGTTGAGTCGTGGAAAGAGATTCCCGAAAAGACGAAGGCCTCGTTCAATGCTATTTTCCCGCTGAATGGCTATCTGGCTGACTATGTTGGCACGGAGGGTGCAAATGATTTCATCCGTCCGAATATGGTCATTGCTTGCGGTCTGAAGTATAAGATGCTCTCGTCGGAGCTGATTCTTGATACGCTGCGCACGATCCGTCAGCACCTGCTGACCCCGCGTGGTCTGCGTACGCTGTCGCCCCGCAACCCGCTCTACCGCGGTTCGCAGGAGGGTACCCCCTCGGAGCGTGACTTCGCCGGTAAGAATGGTTCGGTATGGCCTTGGCTGCTGCCCTTCTACGTAGCTGCTGCCTTCGATATCAACGGCGATCGCTATCTGCCGACGGCTGAGGAGATTCTAGAGTACTTTGAGGAGGATATCCAGAGCTACGGTATCGGCTCGATTTGCGAGCTCTATGATGCCGATCCCCCGTACGCTTCGCGTGGTGCTATCTCGCATGCTTGGTCGGTAAGTGCTGTGTTGGATATCTATGAGATGATCTGCAAGTACAAGGAGGCTAAAGAAAAGCCTGCCAAGAAGCGTGTAGCATCGGCAAAGGTGAAATTGACCGTAGAAAAAGCCGAAAAAAAGGTGACGAAAAAGGTTGCTGAACTGAAAGTAGAGGTTAGCACCAAGAAGGCTCCCGCTAAGAAAAAGGCAACGAAGAAGTAATCGAACGAAAAATTAAAAGATAGAGCTATGAGAATATTAATGTTCGGCTGGGAGTTTCCGCCTCACATTGCAGGAGGTCTGGGAACGGCATGCTACGGCATGACTCGAGGCCTGGCACGCAACGGCGTCGATGTAACGTTCGTTGTGCCGCACGCCTACGGTGACGAGGATCAGCGTTTCATCCGCGTGGTGAACGCCAGCGATGTCGAGGCCGTCTATGGTTCAAGCGCCAGTGGCGAGAGTGACATTCTGGATAAGATCTCGTTCATTCATATCGACTCGAACATGGTGCCTTACATCTCGCCCGAGGAGTACGCATCATACCACGAGGAGTTTGTGAAGACGGGTAAGAGCGTGTGGTCGACTACCGATAGCTGGAAGCAGCGTTACACCTTCTCGGGTAAGTACGGTGCTAATCTGATGGAGGAGGTAGCACGCTATGCAGTGGTTGCTGCCCAGGTTGCCAAGAATCTGGAGGGTCAGTTCGACGTGATCCATGCTCATGACTGGCTTACCTACTATGCCGGTATCGCTGCCAAGCGCGTATCGGGTAAACCGCTGGTTGTGCACATGCACGCTACGGAGTACGACCGTTCGGGTGAGAATGTCAATACGCAGGTACATGCCATCGAGAAGGCCGGTATGCAGGCTGCCGATTGTGTAATGGCCGTATCGAACTTGACGCGCAACATTGTTATCAACCGTTATGGTATTGATGCCAATAAGGTGGTTACGGTACACAACGCCGTTCGTTTTGCGGAGAATGCTTCGGCTGCTCCTGAACGTGGCGTTGAGGATAAGATCATCACCTTCCTGGGTCGTATTACCTATCAGAAGGGTCCCGACTACTTCGTGGAGGCTGCCGCCAAGGTGTTGAAGCGCGTTCCGAACGTTCGTTTCGTGATGGCCGGTTCGGGTGATATGATGAACCACGTAATTCGTCGTGTGGCTCGTCTGGGTATTGCCGACCGCTTCCACTTCACGGGTTTCTTGCGCGGTGAGGATGTACACAAGATGTTCCAGCTGTCGGATGTCTATGTGATGCCGTCGGTTTCGGAGCCTTTTGGTATCTCGCCCCTCGAGGCTATGCGTTCGAATGTGCCGGTAATCATCTCGAAGCAGAGTGGTGTGGCCGAGGTTTTGGACTACGCCGTGAAGGTTGACTACTGGGATGTGGATGCCCTGGCTGATGCCATGTATGGCTTGATTAAGTACCCCGCATTGTCGAATATGTTCTCGACGAAGGGTCTTGAAGAGGTGACCAACCTCAAGTGGAACAACGTAGCTGCCAAGATGAAGACCATCTACGAGCGCATCGTTGAAGAGAGTGAAAACAAATAAAAAACAATAACAACCTATGAAAACCGTTTGTTTATATTTTCAGGTTCATCAGCCCTGGCGTCTGAAGAAGTATCGTTTCTTCAACATGGGTAAGGACCATAACTATCTGGACGACCTCTCGAACCGCTCGATTCTGCAAAAGGTTGCCCGTCAGTGCTATCTGCCGATGAATGCCATGTTGCTGAAGCTCATTCAGGAGAATAAGGGTAAATTCCGTTGCTCGTTCTCGATCACAGGTATTGCCATTGAGCAGTTTAAGGCTTACGCTCCCGAGGTGCTCGATTCGTTCAAGCAGTTGGCAGCTACGGGTTGTGTAGAGTTCCTGGCTGAGACCTATTCGCACTCGTTGGCTTCGTTGGCCTCGAAGGAGGATTTTACGGATCAGGTGAAGCTGCACGCAGCTACGATCAAGAAGGAGTTTGGTGTGAAGCCGACCGCCTTCCGCAATACGGAGCTGATTTACTCGGATGAGATCGGTGCCATGGTAGCCGAGCTGGGTTACAAGACGATGCTGGCTGAGGGTGCTCGTCACATCCTGGGTTGGAAGTCGCCCAACTACGTATATGCCAATGCTATCGACCAGAAGGTACGCCTCTTGCTGCGTAACTACAAGCTTTCGGACGATATCGCTTTCCGCTTCTCGAACCAGGGTTGGGATCAGTATCCGCTGACGGCCGATAAGTATGTTTCGTGGCTGAACTCGGAGGAGACCCCGGGTGAGGTGGTTAACCTCTTCATGGACTACGAGACCTTCGGTGAGCACCAGGGTGTTGAGACCGGAATCTTCGAATTTATGAAGGCACTGCCCGCTACGATGCTCGCTGCCGGTATGGAGTTTGCTACCGTTTCGGAGGCTGCCAAGAAGTATCAGCCTGTAGCAGTTCTGCACTGCCCGCACACGATGTCGTGGGCCGATGAGGAGCGCGATGTAACGGCTTGGCTTGGTAATGAGCTGCAGAACGAGGCCTTCTCGAAGCTCTACGGTTTGAAGGAGAAGGTTGCCAAGCTCAAGAGTGAGGATTTCAACTACGTATGGAACTTCATGCAGACTTCGGACCACTTCTACTACATGGCTACGAAGTGGCTCTCGGACGGTGATGTACACTCGTACTTCAACCCCTACGACTCGGCTTACGATGCGTTCATCAACTACATGAACGTCCTCTCGGATTTCGAGATCGAGGTTGATAAGGCGCTGGAGGCTAAGAAGGCAAAGCGCACGAAGAAGCAGGCATAAAGTCTGTGTATACGACACGAATAAAGCCCGACCAATGGTCGGGCTTTATTGTTTTCGAATCATGTCGGGTGTTATTGCAATACCTCGATGGCCTTCAAGATGACGGGATCAATGGGGTAGATGTTTTTGTAGAAACCATCATCCTCCAGTACCGTGTTGCGGCCGATGTAGGCGCGTAATTGGGCCTCGATGAGGTGACGCGAGATGGCCAACTCGCGATAGTTAGGCTTAACACCTTGTCGCTTAGCATAGTTGACAAAATCTGCCACGAGGTCTTGATCACTATCGAGCAACGTCTGTAACTCCTCGATGGTTTGTACATTGTTTAGCGCATCACGATGGCGATCGGCATACTCAATCGTATAGCGATAGAGGATGTTGCGTCCCGAAACTTCCATGAAGTAGGGGGTCATATCGGTCGTGTCGGCCGGAATAAACTGATCGGGCATAATACCGCCACCGCCATAGACCACTTTACCGCCAGCTGTTACGCGTTTGAGTGAGTCGGCGAAGTGGATCGAGTCGGCCGAGAAAAACTCGTTATTTTGGTAACGATTCCATAAATCGGCATCGTAACTCTCCTGATCGCCAATCGTATAGGGCTTCTGAATCGAGCGTCCTGTGGGGGTGTAGTAACGAGCAATCGTAAGGCGTATGGCCGAGCCGTCGCGGAAGGGAATCTGTTTCTGCACAAGTCCTTTGCCGAACGAACGACGACCTACGATTGTCGCACGATCGTTGTCCTGCAGTGCACCGGCCAAAATCTCGCTCGATGAGGCGCTGTACTCATCAATCAGCACGGCCACCTCCATATCTTGTGCGATGCCCGCGCCATCGGCGTATTCGCGTATCTGCTTCCGATGACGGTCCTCGGTATAGACAATCAGTTGTCCCTTGTGTAGGAATTCGTTGGCTATCATGATGGCCTGATCGAGAAAACCGCCCGAGTTTCCACGTAGGTCAAAAATGACTTTGTGAATACCCTTTGCGCGCAGCTGCAGTAGGGCTAATTGCAATTCGGCGTGCGAAGTTTTTGCAAATTGTCCCAACTTAATAAATCCGATGCTGTCCGTCAGCGCAAAGGCTGATTCGATGCTCTTGATCGGAATTTTGTCACGCGTCACCTCCACCTCAACTAATTCGTCGATCCGTTGACGCTCCAATCCGAGTTTTACGGTTGTACCACGCTTTCCGCGCAGCTGCTTTACGATCTTGTTCTGCGGAATCTTGCGACCGGCCACAAGCGAATCATTGATCTCGATGATGCGGTCACCGGCCTTGATGCCAGCCTTGTCGCTCGGACCCTTGGGAATGACGTTGAGGATGATGACCGTGTCGGTTGCCATATTAAATACTACACCGATACCATCGAACCCACCCTCCAAGGGCTCGTTCAGCTCGGCCATCACCGAGGCGGGGATATACTCCGAGTGGGGGTCCAACTCTTTCAGCACAAGCGGAATCAGATGTTCGGATAGGGTGTCCATCGAAATCGAATCTACATACTCTTGCTCGATCAGCGCAAGCGTGTGCGTTAATTTGTTGTTCGGGACTTTTCCCATCTGTTGCAGGACACCACGAAGCTGGGCCGCACTGTTGAAGCGTCCGAAATAGTTGCCGGCAAAGAGGCCGATAGCCAACACGACAGCCAGCACAAGCGGCAGAAGAATCGCCTTTTTCGTATTCTGATAGTGACTCATTACTTATTCTTAAATGTGTAACTCAAGCCGACACTCAACAGCGTCTTGGTCTGAATCGAAGTGTTCTGGGCGCGGTTGTAGTAGAGCTGGAACGAAATCATGGTCGTTAAGAATTTCGTAGCTTTGATGTCGATCGTGTTCTCCCAACGCACCGTGGGGTGGATGGGCAGGCGGGGCTTGGTCTTGATGTTGCCGTCCCACGTCTCAAGTGCCAATTTGTAGTCGTCCCAGTTGCTGACCTTGTTGTCTAACCCCATGTTGGTGATCCAACCCCAGAACGAGAAGAGCGTCGTGCGATAGCGGATGTAGTCGCCCTTGCCGAAGGTGCGATCGAAGTCAAGCTGAATAGATGAACCTCCCTCATACTTCGCACTCTTGTCCGGATCTTCGATACCGTAGTTAAAGGCCTTCTTGATACGATTCCCCTCTTCGTCATATTGTTCGCGGCGAACCCAACTGTTTTTAGCGTAGGTGGCACTTAAGGCCAAAGGTGACAACTCAACTTTAATAGGAACCTTCTTGCTCGGGCAGTTGTAGGTTACACCGACCGAGAGATCGAGGTATCCCGGTGTCATGAAGCTGCTTTTCATATCCTTGCGCTTCTGCTCGGTGCGCGAGGCATAACCCTTGGCGAGCTGGCTGCGGAATTTGAACGAACCACCATATGACCAATGTTTCGTCATCTTCCACGAGGGCGACACCTGGATTGCAAACTCATCCTGATTTTTGAACCATACACCGTCGCGATCCATCAACTGGTTGCCCGCCTCATCAACAATGGCGTTACCCTCTCCATCAAAGAGCGGCATCTCAACCTTCATGCGGTTGTATCCGAATTTACCCTCAAATTTGCTCTCTACAGAAAACAGGTTTTTCGTGTAGATGTGTTTGAAAAAGATGTTGGCTACAACAGCAATCGAGTTATCACCACCCGATACATCGACCCACGGATCGTTGTACGAGGTCATCGTGCCTTGTAAACCACTTGTAAATTCCAGCGTGTTGCGCTCTTTACGGATGGCTGCGCGTTCGGCACGATAGCGTGCGCTCGAGAAATAGTTCATGTCGGCTGCGGTCTGCTTGAGCGTATCGGCCGTGGTAAAGTTAATGCTCTCGGTCTTGGCTTCGACGCGGTCAATTGTAAATTGCGCGTGGGCCGGCAATATGGCTAGGCATGCTGCCAAGGCAAAAAATGTGCAAATCAAATATCGTCTCATGGTATTTGTGGGCAATTAGTCTGTTTTGCAAATTTACAAATTTTCGCGAACTATACCTATATTATATATATAAAAAGGTCGCAACCTTTCGAGTTGCGACCCTCTATGGTGAAGATGTATGATGCTAATAATATTTTACGGGGCTTCCCTCAATGGCCGAAATAAGGTTGTTGGCTACCGACGAAGCTCCGATGCGGAACAACTCGGGTGTTAACCACTCAGCGCCCAAAATCTCCTCCACGATGGTGTAGTACAATGCTGCATCTTCTGCCGAACGAACACCACCTGCAGCCTTGAATCCGACCTTCTTGCCCGTCTTTTCGTAATAGTCGCGAATGGCCTGGCACATCACCACTGCCGCTTCAGGGGTAGCAGCGACATCAATTTTACCGGTCGAGGTCTTCACAAAATCGGCTCCGGCAAACATCGACAAAAGCGACGCCTTGCGAATCAGCTCGGGGCTCTTCAGTGCACCCGACTCGATGATCACCTTCAGTACGACATCTTCGGTGCACTCCTCGCGCAGCATCTCAACCTCCGAAGCTGCCTCGTTGTACTCGCCCGAGAGCATATGACCCACGTTCATCACGATATCAATCTCGTCGGCACCATTTTCCACGGCCATGGCAATCTCCAGCGCCTTTACCTCCAAGAAGGTTTGCGATGCAGGGAAGCCACCGGCTACACTCGTAATGCGCATCGGAGTGCCATCAACGGCCAAACCTACCGTTTCGACAAACGAAGGATAGACACAGATCGAGGCTACATTGGGAATATGGGGGTATTTCTGGTAGAACTCTGCAGCCTTTGTAGCAAAGGCTGTCACCGAACTGATCGAGTCGTTGCATGAGAGGGTAGTCAGGTCAATGGTCGAGTAGCAGAATTTATAGACATCGACCGTTTCATTCTTCTTTGCAGCCTCCTTGATGCGGGCCACCTCACGATCCACCTGTTCTACACTCCATGCAGGAGCATATTCATTGAGTTGATTGGCGTACATACGTTTCACTTTTAAGGTACTTTACAAAGATAGAAAAAGTTTTGCAAAATCCATATTTTGTGCCTAAAAAAAGCAGGCCTTCAGCCAACGCACTTACGTTGCCACTGCACAAAAAAGTGGGGATGCAGTTGCACCCCCACTCGTTTATTTGGAATTTCTAAATTCGAATCCAAATTAGGCCTCCATGATGCTCTTCAGCAGCACGTCCTTAGCAGCCTTCTCAGCCAGCTCCGGAGCCTTGGCAATAGCCGACTTCAGCTGAGCCTTAGCAGCAGCTACCTGACCCTCCTTGGCAGCGATTACAGCGCGGAGGTAATCGGCATCAGCCGACGTCTCGTTAGCGATAGCCTTCTTGGCGGCAGCCAGGTCGTTGTTCATTACATAAGCGATAGCGGCATTGTAACCCTCGAGCTGAGCAACAGCAGCCTGGTAGTTACCCTCTGCAGCAGCAACAGCAGCCTTAGCCTCAGCGTCAGCAGCAGCTACATACTTCTTGGCAGCAGCCGTGTTACCGTTAGCCAGGTTAGCCAGCAGCAGGTTCTTGCTCAGGTCAGCAGCCGAATTCGTCTTAGCAGCCTGCTCGAAAGCCTTCAGGGCCTCGGTCAGCTCACCGGCCTTCGTCAGAGCAACACCCATGTTGTTCCATACGCGAGCGTCGTTCGCATACTCCTTAGCAGCCTGCTTCAGAATAGCAACAGCCTCAGCGGGGGTCTTAGCGAGCTCCTGAGCCGTGAAGAGGTACTCCTCAACGGTCATGTTCTCACCCTTAGCAGCAGCAGCCAGCAGCTCGGCGTCCGTCTTGCCCTGGATGTCGGTGCTGTTTACGATCTGAGCACGACGCAACTCGGGGAGCACGTCATCCTTCAGCTCGCCGTAAACCGACGACAGGTTCTTGATCTCAGCCTCACGCTCAGCGGGCGAGTTGTAGAGGCTCAGTACCTGCAGAATCAGGTTCTTATCCTTGATGTCCGAAGCGGCAACCATCTCCTTGAAGCCGTCCCAGTCCTCACCATAAGCAGCAGCGTCTACATCGAGACCCGTCTCGGCCAGAACCTTGGCTACAACCTTCTTCGACGACTCGCTACGAGCCTTCGAGAGCTTGTCGTTGAACTTCTCCGGACCATCGGGCGAAGCGTAACCCTTCACGGCGATGTTCTGCGTAGCACGGTCGTTACCGAGCTTCTCATCTACGTCAGCCTTGAAAGCGTCGAGGTTAGCAGCAGCCTGATTCTTCTTCGTTACCTTCGACGAGTTGATGGCATAGAGCAGGTCGGTCTTGTTAACAACCGTCGTAACACGCTTGTAGTTGTTAGCCATGTTCTCCATCATCTCACCGTACTTGATATCCTTCTGGAGCGTGTTCAGACCGTAAGCAACTACGAGACCGAACTCGCGCTCGATGGCGCTCTTGGCAGCAGCGTCGCTACCGGCGAGGATAGCAGCCTCCTCCTTGGTCGGGATGGCACCGTTGTTCAGGTTCACCAGCGTGAACTCCTTGCACTTGCCATTGGGGCACTTAACCTCAGCTCGCATCTGCAGTACGCACTCGTCCATGCGAGCGTCGTAGGGGAACTCAACGTGCATCGTGTAGTTACCACCGTTGTTCTTGTCTACAACAGCATAGTTCTCGTCAACCTTCGAGCCCTGGAAGTACTTCGTCTGGCCAGCTACCTCGCCACCCTCGAATACGATAACGGGCGTTACCTTCAGCACAGCCTTCTTGTTGAAGTACTCAACCGGGAAGGTTACATTAACATCGGCAGCAACAACGCCGTTGTTCAGTACCAGAATCTCGGGCGTGCAGGTTACATTCACCTCGTCCTGGGCCTTGCCCATCTTCTTGAAGCAGTTGCAGCTCGAGAAAGCCAGCGCGGCAGCAACGAGCACCACGCTCAGTTTCATGAAGTTTTTCATAATTTGTTTGTTTATTAAAGTGTTATTTGTTTGTTGTTTTTGCTATTGCTTGCGCGTCACTCGCAAATATAAAAAAAGAACTCGAAAAATGCTATCTTTTCAACTCGAAAATGATACTCTCGAGTTCTTTTTTATTGGACTGACTATTTGTGGTCGTTCTTCTCACGACGCGGACGATCCTGACGCTCGGGGCGGGGACGACGCTCGCGCTCTACATAACCCTCCGGCTTGGGGAGCAGTACCTTGCGCGAGAGGCGGAGCTTACCCGTCTTCTCATCCAGGCCGATGAGCTTCACGTCGATCTCATCACCCTCCTTGATACCGGTCTCCTCCATCGTCTCGAAACGCTTGTAGTCGATCTCCGAGATGTGCAGCAGCGCATCTTTGCCGGGCATGATCTCTACGAAGGCACCGAAGGCAACGATCGAACGAACCTTACCGTGATAAGTCTCACCTACCTCGGGAATAGCCACGATAGCCTTGATGCGGGCCAGAGCACCGTCCAACGACTCCTTGTTTACGCCGAAGATATCTACGATACCCTTCTCGTCCACCTCCGTAATGGTGATGGTGGTCTGCGTCGTCTTCTGAATATCCTGGATTACCTTACCACCGGGGCCGATCACAGCACCGATCATATCCTGCGGGATGGTGATCTGTACGATGCGAGGAACGAACTCACGGTAGTCCTCACGCGGCTCGGCGATCGTCTCGGTCAGCTTGCCCAGGATGTGCAGACGACCCTGACGGGCCTGCTCCAGAGCGGCAGCCAATACCTCGTACGACAGACCGTCAACCTTGATATCCATCTGCGTAGCGGTGATACCATCCTTCGTGCCCGTTACCTTGAAGTCCATGTCACCCAAGTGGTCCTCGTCACCCAAGATATCCGACAGCACGGCCCACTTGCCCGTTGCCGAATCCGAGATCAGACCCATGGCGATACCCGAAACGGGCTTCTTGAGCTTCACACCGGCATCCATCAGGGCCAGCGTACCGGCGCAAACCGTTGCCATCGACGACGAACCGTTCGACTCCAGAATATCCGAAACTACGCGAACAGCATAGGGGTTCTCCTCGCCCAGCGGAATCATCGGCTTCAGGGCGCGCCATGCCAGGTGGCCGTGACCGATCTCGCGACGCGACAGACCACGCGTAGGACGGGCCTCACCGGTCGAGAAGGGCGGGAAGTTATAGTGCAGTACGAACTGCTCAGTACCCTGTACGAGCACCTCGTCCTTCACCTTCTCGTCGAGCTTCGTACCGAGCGTTACGGTCGTGAGCGACTGCGTTTCACCACGCGTAAAGATGGCCGAACCGTGAGCGCAGGGCAGATAACCTACCTCGCACCAGATGGGACGAATCTCGTCCGTGCGACGACCGTCGAGACGCTTACCCTCGTCGAGGATCATGTTGCGCATCGCCTTCTTCTGTACGTCATCGTGGAAATATTTGTGAATCAGGACAGCCTTCTCCTCGAGCTCCTCCTCCGTGAAACGGGCGGCGAACTCAGCCTCGAGGTTGTTGAAGAGCTCCTCGCGCTCGTGCTTCATCGTGCCGCTCGTGGCGATGGCGTAAGCCTTATCGTAGAGCTCCGTGATGATCGTCTGGCGCAACTCCTCGTCGTTGGTCTCGTGGCAGTACTCGCGCTTTACGTCCTTGCCCAGCTCCTTCGAGAGCTCGATCTGTACGGCGCAGTGCTTCTTGATCTCCTCGTGAGCGAACTTGATGGCACCAAGCATTACCTCCTCCGAGACCTCCTTCATCTCACCCTCTACCATGAGGATGTTGTCGATCGTACCGCCGACCATGATATCCAGGTCGCACTCCTCCATCTCCGAGAAGCCCGGGTTGATCTTGTACTCGCCGTTCTTGCGAACTACGCGAACCTCCGAGATCGGACCACCGAACGGAATATCCGATACGGCCAGGGCAGCCGAAGCGGCCAGACCGGCCAATGCATCGGGCTGAATATCCTTCTCGGCCGAGATCAGGTTTACCGTCACGAATACCTCGGCGTGGTAATCTGCGGGGAAGAGGGGGCGCAGTGCGCGGTCGATCAGACGAGCCGTCAGCACCTCGCTATCGTTGGCTTTACCTTCACGCTTCATAAAACCGCCGGGGTAGCGACCACATGCGGCATACTTCTCTTTGTACTCAACCTGCAGGGGCATAAAATCCGTGTCAGGCTTAGCATCCTTGGCGGCCACAACCGTACCGAGGAGCATCGTGCCGCCCATCTTGACGACCACCGCACCGTCGGCCTGCTTGGCCAGCTTGCCCGTTTCGATCTCGATCACGCGACCGTCGGCCAACGTAATCTCTTTACGGACAGCATTGTACAGCTTCTTTTCTTCCATGATTGTTTTGTTTCCTATTGAATGTGTTTGTCGTTGTTTCTTTACGAAAATGAAGGCAACCCCTGCAAGCAGGGAATTGCCCTCATCTCTTCCTCGCGGATTACTTGCGGAGGTTCAGCTTCTTCACGATAGCACGGTAGCGCTCGATGTCCACTGCCTTCAAGTACTCCAGCAACTGACGACGCTTACCAATCATACGCAACATGGCGCGCTGCGTACCAAAGTCGTGACGGTTGCTCTTGAGGTGCTCCGTAAGGTGGGCAATACGGTACGAAAACAGGGCAATCTGGCTCTCGGGCGAACCCGTATCCGTGTTAGACTTGCCGTACTGACCGAAAAGCTCTTGCTTTTTCTCTGCTGTTAAATAAGCCATAAAATTTGTTTGATTATTTAAGTTCCACTCTACGACGCATTCCCCTTACTCGGAATAGCGCCAGAGCGTCGCGCAAAGGTACGAATTAAATTGACAATTACGAAGTAAAGCCCCAAAAAAAGCCTCGATTTGATCGAAAAAATACGCTTTTGGACGATGAATTTCCTTTTTTGAGGTCGAAACGGCGCGAAATGGGTCTTCGAAGCCGATTTTTGCGACGGATGTGTCTTGTTGCCCTACGTGCGTTGGCGTACAATTTTGTGCTGAATGGTTGCCTGAAGGCTTGCGGCAGATGTGGTAGCATGAGCGGTTGTCGAGTGTGCCTTTTTTGGCATTTTTTTGCTGAAATGACGAGTCGCAGTTATGGCAAAAAAGCCTGTCCAATTTATGGGCAGGCTCTTTTGATAGGGTCGGTTGATGGATCTATTCCGAATATTGGTAATAGGCGATGGCGTGGTGGAGGACCGTGGAGTCGATCTGCTCCACCGGTTCGAGGGCATGGGGATTCTCCTCCGTGGAAACGATGCGCAGTTGGCGCACGCGTTTCACGGGCGAAAGAATCGTGAGCAGATCGCCCTCGACGTAACCCAAATCCTGGTAGGTAGCCACGAAGGCGCGCTCGGTGTAGCCCTCCTCGAAGATCGAGCGACCGTAGAAGGGTGACTTATAGCCGATGCCGGCCACGTCGAGCAGGGTGGGCGTGAGGTCGATTTGCGACACAAGGTGCTCCACAACTTGCGGCTCTACGACGCCCGGCGCGAAGATGACGGCCGGAATGTGATACTTCTCGAGCGGAATCTCCGTGCTGCCGGCACTCGAGGCACAATGGTCAGCTGCCACGAGGAAAATCGTGTTGGCAAACCAGGGCTCTGAGGCTGCTGCGCGGAAGAATTCGCCCAAAGCGTAGTCGCTATACATCACGCCGCCCTTGCGTGATTTTGCGTCGTGCGGGATCGAAATTTTGCCTGCAGGATAGGTGAAGGGACGGTGGTTGGAGACGCTCATGATGTGGGCGAAGAAGGGCTTGTCGTGTTGTGCGAGTTCACCCAAAGTGCGGATGGCTTTGCGGTAGCTATCCTCGTCGCAGACGCCCCAAATGTTCTGGAAACTAATCTCTTCGGGGGTGTATTGCTTCTGGTCCACGATGCGATAGCCGTTGCCACCGAAGAAGGACTCCATATTGTCGAAATAGGCATTGCCTCCGTAGAAGTAGCAGACCTCGTAGCCTTGCTCAGCCAGAATCTCGCCCAGCGTGGTGCAGGAGGTGTTATCCGTGCGCTTGATGATGCTTTGGCCCGGGCAAGGGGGGAGCGAGAGGGTTACCGCCTCCAAACCGCGCACCGTGCGATTACCCGTTGCATAGACCCTGTCGAAAGCCAAACCGCTGCGGTAGAGCGAGTCGAGCGTCGGGGTGAGCTGCTCCTCGTTGCCAAAGCGGGCCATATACTCGGCGCTCATGCTTTCGAGCGTGACGAGTACCAAATTGTAAGGCTTCTCGGTCGTTTTGGCGGCAATCGAGCGTGAAATGCCCTCCTCGCTTTGATAGGTGCTTTGCAGGTAGTCGGCTACCTCCTCGGTGGGGCGTGTCAGGTAGAAATCACGGTACGAAAGTTCGTTTTTGAGGAATGCGTCGTAGAAGCGTTGCAGGCCGTTGGCTTGCAATTCGTTAGCATAGACGTTGGGGCTGTTCTGGAAGCGCAGGTTGAACGAGATGAGGCTGACTGCCACCAGGCACATCACGGCGTACAACGGCGTGGTTATCCATCGCCACGTGGGGGCGTTGAGGGGCTTCTCGATCTGCTTCACGTTGCGGAAGAGCAGGTGGTGTACGAGGAGGGTTGCCAATACCAGTCCCGTGATGATCGGCACCATCGGATAGGACTCCATGATATTACCCACCACCTCGTGGGTATAGACCAGATAATCAACTGCAATGAAGTTGTAACGCACGCCAAATTCGTTCCAGAAGAAGTATTCGCTGATACCGTTAAAGAGGATGGCTCCTACGTAGATAGTCGTCAGCAGGAAGAACCAAACACGTGTCCAATAGGGACGAATCGCAGGCACAAAGAGGCGCAGAGCGAAGCTGACGCTCCAATACCAAAATACGGCCGTGGCGATGCGACGGGCTGCGCCGCTATACTGGTGGAAAATCGAGTTGAAAAAGAGCACGTAACACAATCCGCCTGCCAAAAGCGCGAGGATGATCCATCCCCAAGGTCGTTTGTATTTCTGCTCCGTGGCCGACAATAGAAACAGGAATAGAGGGATGCAGCCGAGCGTGACGACGGCCAGGTCGTTTACGGCTCCGAGCAGGTAGATTTCAATCCATTCGATCAAGCTAAAATCGGTGGCAACGGTCTGCTCGTTGAAGAGTAATACGATGCGCAAAACGAACCCTACAACGAGGGCTAATGCGCCCAGGCGAAGGTAGATGTTTCGCAGTGCAGAGAAGGCGTTTTTCATGGTGTTCTGCTCTTGGAAAATAATGTTAAAAAGTGTGTTGCAAAGATAGTGTTTTTTTGTTTCAAAATCTTATTAGTTAGGCCGAAAATAGTTATCGACAGTCGGGTCGAAAATAGGGCTTATTAATGTTTAAAAGCTACAAGTTTTGAACTTTGTATTAGGGGGGGGTAAAAGTTGCTGAAAATCAATATATTGAATTGCGCAGGTGGAGTTTTTTGGGGAAATTTTCAATGGGTGTTTCGTGCGAAAAATTGTTGAATTGGTAATATTTTGATGAAATGCTTGGTTACTTCGATTAAAATTTATAATTTTGAATCTAATTTATGAAGAGGTCTGTCGCATATAGTATCTTGATTGCACTCTTGTCCTTGGTGTGGCCCGCGATGGCGCAAGGACAAGAGGGTTGTGGCTATTCTTCGAGCGACCTCGGTTGTGCTGTATCGTTACAGCCGATCTTGGCGGCTGACCGGGTAAATGTAGACGGTGAGGGATTCCCCTCCCCATTTGTATGTGATACCCCCGGGGAGCGTGCTGAGTATGTGTCGGGGACGCCCTCTTTTGACTTCTCAACCGAACATTCCGAAAGTAGTACAGACGCGGACTCTTTGCATCACCGAACAGTTATGGCGGTGAAGACGAATCTGCTGTATGATGCTTTGTCGCTTGTCAATCTCTCGGTTGAATTCCCCATGGGAAAGCAATTTTCGGCGCTTGTTTATGGCCAATTTCCTTGGTGGAGATGGGGTGAGGCGCGCAACGAGTATTGCCTCCGCTTCCTGAGTCTGGGCGGTGAGGTGCGCTGGTGGGTTGCCCCCAGACCCCGGCCTGCAACGGTCAAACGGTTGGAGCGCGATCGGATGGTCGGCCATTTCCTCGGTGTATATGCCGAATCGGGCATGTGGGATTTTCAACGTCAGCGTGCTATTTGTCATCAGGGCGAGTTCTGGAGCGTCGGGTTGAGTTATGGCTACTCGGTCGCTGTCGGCCGTCGTGTGAATATGGAGTTCTCGCTTTCGGTGGGTTATGCTTCGATTCCCTACCGTGGTTATACGCCCAGCGAGGATTATGAAATTTTGTGGCGAGAACAAGATAAGAGCGGACGCTGGGGGTACTTCGGTCCCACCAAAGCGCAGATCTCGCTGATCGTGCCCATTACGTCGTCGAAGGGGAAAGGAGGTAGCCGATGATCCGTTTGCGTTTCCTGCTCCCGTTGGTGGCGTTGTTGTTTGTTGCGTGCGAACATCGTCCGTTGACAGACCCCGATACGAGCCACTACATCCGCATCTATTTGGATGAGGAGATTCGGAATGTGACCTACGGCTTCTACAACGAGGCGATCGAACACCCCGAATACGAGCGTCCGAAGGTGATGCGTGTGCTCCTTGCTGATCCTGTAACCGATGTTGTGGTGGCTGAGCGTTATCTGCAAAATCAGGGTCAGGACGAGCGAGGCTACTATTTTGAGGGTTATATCCAGGCACCTGCCGGCAAATATAATCTGATGACCTACTCATTTGGCTCGGCCGTGACGCTGATCGGCAACGAAAACAGCTTTTACGCCATGGAGGCTTATACCGATGCGTTGAGCGATCACTATCTGCAGTATATTCCGTCGTCTCGTGTCGATGTGAGTGACGCGCCGATTCGTTATGCACCGGAGCACATTTTTCACGAGGTGGCTGAGCCGCTTGTCATTAAGCATAGCTCAGGGGTTGATACCCTGTATGCCCCCTCGGGCGACTATTTCCGTGCACATACGATGGTCAAGAGCTATTACCTTCAGGTGCGGGTGAGCGGTTTCGAGTGGATTCATACGGCGGTCTCGCTGTTGAGCGGCATGGCCGGCTCGGTAAAGATGCATGCCCACAACGAGATCAATACGGAAGCCCCCGTGAATGTCTTCTTCCCGATGAAATACACCGACAAGAAGGCTGCGCGCGATGCGACCACCGCAACCCTTTATGCCACCTTTAACACCTTCGGTAAGATACCCGATGCGACGTCTATCTATACGCTCAACCTGGAGTTTGTGCGAGGTGATGGCTCGTCGCAGGTCGAACAGATCGATATTACAGCGTTGTTCGATACGCCGATGGCACGCGAGAAGCAGTGGCTGATCCTTGATCACGAGATTGTTGTTACGCCGCCGGAAGGGGCTACCAATGGTGGTATGTCGCCTGGCGTGAATAAGTGGGAAGATGTAGAGGGCGATTTGCAGATGTAAATGAAGAAAAGATACAATACTATTAACTATCTAATTTAAACAACTAACAACTAACAACCAAACAATTATGAGAACAAAACATTTGTTGGCATTGCTCGCCGGTGTAGCATTGGTGGGCTGCGTAACCGAGATGGAGTATGAGGTGAATCCTCAGGACGAGCAGACGAAGATCGCCTTCAGCTCTCCCGTGATGTACGACAACAATGTGGGTACGCGTGCTAATTACCACGGTGAGATTGGTGGCCACCAGTATACCGATGGTGGTACGGTCTACAGCTATCCGCGTACCGAGGATTTCCAGATTTATGCAGTAGAGCATACCGGTAATTTTGCCGGTTGGGCAGCTGCAACGGAGGCAGGTTTTAACAATACGGCCATTTCGTATGATCCCAATCTGGACGGTTGGGCTCCTAAGAGCAATGGTCTGTACTACTTCTGGCCGGGTGGTGAGCAGAAGATGTCGTTTGCTGCTTGTTCGCCTGCCGATTTGGATCAGGCTGCCGATTGGAACGGTCGAGTATACGCTGCAGATGGTTTGACCCTCACCAACTTCAAGGTTCCTGCTAACTCGGCTGAGCAATTTGACTTGATGTTCAGCAAGCGCATCGTGAACCAGACCAGCCAGAACATGGGTCACAGCGCCAACTATTACAGCGGTATTCCGATTCAGTTCCAGCATGCCTTGTCGTCGATTCGTTTCTCGATTTCGAACACGTCGGCTTATACGGTTGTTCTGACGAAAATTACGCTGTACGGTGTTGCTGATACCGGTACGTTCAAAGAGAATCTGGAGGAGGATGAGACCGATTACGGCAAGTATGTAATTAAGACCAGTCCCGAGTCGACCGGTAATGTGGCCCCGGCATGGAATCTTGGTACCAATCCGACCCTCACGACTTCGGATCAGGCCTATTTGGCATTCCAGGGTACTGTAACCTTCATGGAGGCTGCTCGCTATGTATCGGAGTTGGCAGGTGACGATGATACGGTAAATCAGCTGCTGCTTCTGCCGCAGACGCTGACCGAGTCGGCTACGGTAGTGATTGAATACACCGTAAATGGCGCATCGGCAAAGAAGACCGTAAAGTTGAAGGATGCTAAGATTGTGAACCGTGATGAGAACGGTGCAAATGAGACCGTTTCCAACCAGACCTTCGGTGAGTGGAAGATGGGTACGCGCTATACCTATCGCCTGGTTTATACGGAGGCTGCTGCCGACCAGGATAAGATCTACTTTGCCCCGAGTTCGGACAACTGGGCCGATGCAGGTATTGCTGTAATCGACCTTGCAGGTGCTAACTAAATCGCTCTAATCAGCCAAGCCGCCGATTCAGGCGGCTTGGCTTTACCTTATATATAATGATACCCCGATTTACCCAAATAACTAGCTGCCGACGAGTGGCGTTGATGCTCTTTGCGGGTCTGTTGATCGCTTGTGTCGACAAGCGCGAGGCACCCGTAGATGAGTTGACCGCTACGCCGATCAGTATGGAGGTGAAGCCGCCTACGCGTGCATTGATCGAGAATACCGATCTGCTGCAGGCGGCTTGTGATCCTATGCGAGGTGGCCAAGCGATCGGAATATGGTCGGCCTATGAGGTGGATGGACGAAGGGTAACTAATGTGTTGGGGAATCGCACGGGTGATGTAGCGTTGCAATACATGGCCCAAACAGAGCAAGATAACTACCAGGGATGGACCTATGGCGAGAACGCCGCGACATGGACCGCCCATGCAAAATATACGTTCAACGCCTACTTCCCGATGGAAGTGGTGGATGAGATTAGTACCTCGAATGTCTCTACATTTGTAATTGACTACAACACTGAGTATTATCAAGAAGATTTGATGACGGCATACGCTTTCGCCGATACGGACGCAGCGGGATTCAATGCCTCGATGCCGGTGACATTGAATATGTTGCACACGCTTGCCGCCGTTCGATTCCAATTCTCGTTTCGGAATGCTGACGGCACGACCTACGTAGATAGCGATCGCCTGACGGCCTGTTGGTTGGAGAATACCCGCATGGGTATGGGTCTGGCCACTACGGGCGTCTTGGCGTTTGGAACGACGTGGGAGAATGGTGAGGTTGATGGAGAGCATATTCATTGGTATGGCGAGGACTATCCGACCCCATCAACGCCGACATCTCCCCGCACACTCTATGCTTGGGAGGATGCTACGGGTGTCCCCTTCAGCTCTACAGCCACGAGCGCTACGTTGGGTACGGCGCATAGTACGGGCGAGGGCCCGTATGCCGGTAATGGTGGATGGATCATGGTTATTCCGCAGGAGATGGATGCCAGCGTGGTGTTGTGTTTTAAGTTGGCTTCCACGGGTGATTTGGCGCATCGTGTCAGTCTGCCCGAAACCACTTTTGAGCCGGGGAAGCGATATACCTTTAACGTACGTTTTAGTCAGAGTAGCGTGGATATGAGCCTGACGATAGCCGACTGGAACGAGTTGAAATCGTCGTATGATATTGCGTTGTAATTGAGACCATGAGCTATTTGTTGCGATATATTTCTGTGTTGTTACTTTTGGTGCTGACAGCCTGCCAGGGGGAGGGTGTGACGGTCGATGATGAGCCGATCAGCCTGACGCTGAAATTGGCTACCGGGGCAGTTACGCGCGGCAACGTGACGGATCATCCTTCAGACGCCACTTCGTGGTCGCAGTCTGAACGGGTGGTGGATGGGCGCTACCTCTACACCTTGTCGGTCTATATTGTGGATGCGGCAAAGAATATCGTGGCAAGCAAGGAGCATATCGTGGTCAATGATCAGGCGTCGGAGGTGGTTGTGGAGTTTGACAAATCAAGCAATCTCAAACGAGGCGTCCATACCCTGATGGCGGTGGCGAATTATAGTGATCACACGGTTGGAAATACCACGCTCGATAGCGGAATTATCGGAAGCTGGAAGGCCGGTAATTATACCGATCTGATGAATAACAAAATTGCGGCCAACAGCAGCTTTGTCAGCCCCAAGGAGGTGATTCAGCCCTTGTCGCTGATGAAGGAGTTTGAGATTCATGCCGGAGGTAATTTTGTGGAGGGTGAGCTGGTGCGTACCATTGCCCGTCTGCGTATCGAGGTGAAGAATAATAGCGGTAGCTTGCCGTTGAAGATCAATAACCTCTCCTTTAGCAACAACTTTGCGCAGCAAAATGCCTATGTTTTTGACGACGGCACCGATCGCAAGTATTTTACGCCGACGGGTGCCATTGTGGCAACTTCTGAACAGGCACTGCAACCCTTTGTGCGTGATGCGGGGGCTGCATACATGTCAATACCGAAACAGATGAGCGCAGTGGTCTATGACGGTTATCAGTTGGAGAGTAAAGTTATTGAGAATGGTGAGTTTACCTACACCTTGAACCTCTCCTATGATGGCGCTTCCACGCAGGGTGTTGTCTTTAAGCGTGCCTCCTCTACAGCTATATCAAGAACGAGCGCCTTGAATGATTTGCTGTCAGATGATGCGCCTTATTTCCTGATCTATAATACCTCCAGCCGAACCTATTTGGGTGCGGATGACAGCAATGTTACGGTCGCTTCGATTAGCAACTTTGACGCCCTCTCGGCACGCAACGTATGGCAAGTTACCAGGAGTGGCAATAGCTATTATTTCCAAAATGTCGAGACGGAGGCATATATGCAGGCGCCGACAAACAACTCGGCTACCATGGGGGCGAATCAAGTGTCATTTACCTTGGCTAATGGTATTACGATGTATGCGGGTAATCGTTATTTGGGTGTTGATGGTAGTACGGTGAGAGGATATAATAGAACCAATAACAATCCCGTAAATTTTACATTCTACGAGGTATCAAAGTCGATAAGCTCGGCCACCGAAACACTCAATCGTGAAATTACGATTCCGCTAACCTCGATCAATCCGGTGACTCAGCAGTCGTCGAAGGTGACAGCTATTAAGCGTAATGACTTTATCAATGTGTTGATAACAGTCTCATACAATCCGACTTCGGGAGAGTTTGATTTCCATGTTGAGGATTGGGGTACAGGTGGTGGCCAGGTAGAATTTAATTAAGGATTCAACATGAGGCGATATATAGTATATGTGATCGGATTGTTATCGATGATGATAACGGCTTGCACCAACGAGTTTACGGATAATGATGCCGTGTCGGGAAACCAGGAGGTGTGGGCGCAATTGCATTTTGGTCATAGTAGTTTTGATAAAATCGATATCACTACGCGTGCGACGCTTGGCGAGAGTGCCGAATCGCGCGTGGAGAATCTCTTTGTCTATATTTTCGATGCCTCCGGTAATCGCCTGGATTCGCATTTCTACGACTATAACAGCCGCGAAGAGTCCTTCCCCTCCACGCCAGGTTATTATTGGATTGTTAATAATCGAACCAATACCTACCAGCAGGATACCAATGGTTCGATCATGATCAAATCGCCTACCATTACCAACGGTAGTATCTATTTGATTGCGAATTTGAATGCTGACCAGTTGAACATCTCGGCCGACCAGTTGAATACGGTGCGTTCGCTCAGTGAGTTACAGGCCTTGACGATCACGATGAATCAGGAGATCACCTCGCGTACGGGTATTTTCTTGATGTCGGGCTATGCGGACGGTGTTACGATCACCGACAAGGGCGAAATTACGAAAAACGGATCAGCGGTAACAATACCCCTTGTGCGTCTCGATGCCAAGGTGTCGGTGAATGTGCAGATTAGTGATGCGGGGATTGCGGGACAGCAGGTGAAATCCTTTGAGGCGGAGTCGTGGCAGGTTATGCGACTGCCAAAAGGCACCCATATTCTGCAGAACACCGTAGATGGCAAACTTAAAGATGCTGATGAGTTGGGTTATTTCGATAGTCCGCAGCAATATTTTGAGTCTACGGCCGATGGCGTTAGCAGTTTTTCGTTCTATATGTTGGAGAATATGGAGGATACCAAGGGGTTGACTTCGTATAAGCAACGCGAATTGCGCTCCAAGAATAGCGACGGAAGCTATAATACGGTTGATGGAAAGTGGGAGTATGCTTCAGAGGATGCCACATACCTGGTCATTAAGGGTAAGGTATATATGACCGTCGATAGTGATTTGTCCACGGGCGGCCAGCATATTGAGGCGGAGGTTACCTATTATATCCATTTGGGTAATTTTGGAAATAGCAAAAGTGGGGGTGATTACAACAACTTTACCATTCAGCGTAATACGCACTACACGTACACCATTACGATTAAGGGTGTGGATAGCATCGAAACTGAGGTAAACACCGAAGTGGAGAATCAACCGGGAGCTGTGGGTGATGTCTATAAATCGAATGAGGAGATATACACCTTTGATGCGCATTATGGTCAGCGCGTATTTCGTATTAATGCAAACGCGGTACGCGATGATATTGTCACCTGGTATGTGAAGACGCCTTTCAGTGAGGGTATGCCCAGCCTTGAGGGTGGTACCCAGATCCCGAACCTCGACTATAAGTGGGTGTGGTTCATGGTGAATGAGAAAGAGTATAATGGCGTCTATTCGAGCAATAACAGAAGTTATCCCGGAGATCAAAATAAGCAGCTTAATATTGGTGATGAGGGGAAACTGATGGACGTGGTAGAGTTCTCGGAATTTTTACGCAGAGAAAAGATCAAATGGAACAATGCGGCCTCTGACGAACGTGCTACGGCTAGCGTATTCAGAATGGATAATAGCGGCGTATATTGTCTGTATGTGACCGTATTTGTTGATGAGTATTATTACGAGACTGATCCGCTCAATTCGCAGAATAAGCCAAAGGATTTGTGGAAATTGTTTGTGAATCAGCCTAACCGCCTGATGCACATTATGTGCGAGCGTATCGTTAGTAACGATGGCGAAAGTTCGCTTACGGGTAGTTCGATCACCATACGCCAGCGATCGATACAGACCCCTTACAACCTTGAGAATCCAACACTGATGGATGCTTGGGGATGTGAGTCGGAGGATGAGTTTGGTGATAGTCAGCTCTTTTTCTACAATAGCTCTGAGACGATGAGTAGCGCTGCAGGAGGTTCGCTGACCAATGTGGGTACGGTGTCGCAGAAAAACGGCCTCTATAATACGGCGCGTATATGGGGCGTGGTTTCGGAAAGGAATGTCTATCAGTCCATGCGCTGGGATAAGTTTCTCGATTATGAACGACCGAATGATTATGTGGCCACGATCAATGGTCGCAATATTAAGTCCTATTTCCTGAAGAATGAGTATGTCGCGCTACGCTATGCAACGCTTGAGCGTAACCGCGACAACAACGGAAATGGTGTGATCGATCCGGATGAGATCAGATGGTATGTGGCTTCCATTAATCAGTTGTATGACATATATATGGGTGAATTGGGCTTGAACAGTGTGGCGGCTTTGCACACGCCGGAGATGGCGACACGTCCAAACTATACCACTGGCCCATATAGTGGTGCAAAGGGGTGGCGAAGCCATGTGATAAGCAGTACGTGGAGTGAGGATAGTAGCCAGCCTGTTGTGTTGTGGGCAGAAGAGGGTATCTCGGTGAGCCCTTATGCAACTCGTCACAGTAAACCGGCTCCATACTCAATTCGCTGCGTGCGCAACCTGGGCTTAAGTGCTCCTACGACAGAGTCCATTGTCATTGAGGGTCAGGCCGGAAGAGAATATCCTACCGAGCTGATTCAAGTAGCAAAAACTTCGGATGGAAACTATCGTTTCGATTTGTCAAATATCAATGATAAGTCGGTGCGCTATTATACGTCGCGTGAATTGGAGATGGGTGATGAAAAGTCGGAGACATCGAAGGTATATTACGGCTTTGAAACAGGTCCCATTGCGCGTTATCCCGCGACGGATCAGGGAGGCTCTAATAATGTCGCTAATTTTGCCGCCTTGAAGGAGGCCTTGGAGGCCGGTGTGAATGTGTGTCCGGATGGATATCGAATCCCGAATGTGCGTGAGGGCGCATTGATGTCGCTCTACTGCGATAATTCGTGGTGGAATGAGAGCGGATATGTAATGGTCAATACCTGGTACTCGAATGGTGATTTGGGTAACGGATATGATAGTGGCCATACAAGTTGGCAATTCGGTTGCCGTTTTGCAACGATCGGACAATCAGGTTGTACGACAATACGTACCGTTCGCGATTGGAATCCCAAGGAGTAATCGAAAGAAGCTGTTTTCGGCTGAAAAAACGGCTGTTGCAAAGTGGGTTGTTACCCCCAAGTAAACCTCTCGGCTTTTGCCGGGAGGTTTTTCGTTGTGGCACGATGAAAAAAAAGTGTGTGCTTGCGGAAAAATGGATCATTTTTTTTTCAAATCCAAAACTTTACCTATCTTTGTATCGTCGAAATAGGGGCTTATGCGAAGCATCTTTTTTTGAGATGATGACTTAGCTGAGCGTAAGGTGGTTATACGATACACCTTTTGGCAACTTTTTTGACATGTGAAGACAGAAAAGAGGTTTTAATTTAATAATACACAACAACTATGATTACTAAGAAAGATTTGAAGCAGTACGGTATTACCGGCGTGGAGGAGATTATCTACAACCCCTCGTACGACGAGCTTTACCGTGAGGAGACCAAGAAGGGTCTGCGTGGCTTTGAGAAGGGTCAGGAGACCGAGATGGGTGCTGTGAACGTAATGACGGGTGTTTACACCGGCCGTTCGCCCAAGGACAAGTTCTTCGTAATGGATGAGACCACGAAGGATACGATCTGGTGGACCTCGCCCGAGTACAAGAACGATAACAAGCCCGTTACGAAGAAGGCTTGGAAGGAGCTGAAGAAGATCGCATCGGAGGAGCTCTCGGGTAAGAAGCTCTATGTAGTTGACACCTTCTGCGGCGCCAATGAGAATACGCGTCTTAAGATCCGCTTCATTATGGAGGTGGCTTGGCAGGCACACTTTGTAAAGAACATGTTCATCCGTCCGACCGACGCTGAGTTGGAGACCTATGGTGAGCCCGATTTCGTAGTGCTCAACGCATCGAAGGCCAAGGTAAAGAACTACAAGAAGCTGGGTCTGAACTCGGAGACGGCTGTTGTATTCAACCTCACGGAGAAGATGCAGGTGATCATCAACACCTGGTATGGTGGTGAGATGAAGAAGGGTATGTTCTCGTACATGAACTACCTGCTCCCGCTGCAGGGTATCGCTTCGATGCACTGCTCGGCCAACACGAACGAGAAGGGTGAGACGGCTGTATTCTTCGGCCTCTCGGGTACGGGTAAGACGACCCTCTCGACCGACCCGAAGCGTCAGCTCATCGGTGATGACGAGCACGGTTGGGACGACGATGGTATCTTCAACTTCGAGGGTGGTTGCTACGCTAAGGTAATCAACCTCTCGCAGGAGAACGAGCCCGATATCTGGAACGCCATCCGTCGCAACGCACTGCTCGAGAACGTAACGGTAGATAAGAAGGGTAAGATCGACTTCTCGGATAAGTCGGTTACGGAGAACACCCGTGTATCGTACCCCATCTTCCACATTGATAACATCGTGAAGCCCGTATCGAAGGCTCCCGCCGCTAAGAAGGTTATCTTCCTCTCGGCTGACGCCTTTGGTGTACTGCCTCCCGTTTCGATCCTGACCCCCGAGCAGACGAAGTACTACTTCCTGTCGGGCTTTACTGCTAAGTTGGCTGGTACGGAGCGCGGTATCACGGAGCCCACGCCGACCTTCTCGGCTTGCTTCGGTGCTGCCTTCTTGTCGCTGCACCCCACCAAGTACGGTGAGGAGCTTGTAAAGCGTATGGAGAAGTCGGGTGCTACGGCATACCTCGTAAACACGGGTTGGAATGGTACGGGCAAGCGTATCTCGATCAAGGATACGCGTGGTATCATCGACGCCATCCTTGATGGTTCGATCGACAACGCTCCTACGAAGACGATCCCGATGTTCGACTTCAAGGTTCCCACCCAGCTGCCGGGTGTTGATCCCGCTATTCTCGATCCCCGCGACACGTATGCTGACGCTGCCGAGTGGGAGGTTAAGGCTAAGGACCTCGCTGGTCGCTTCGTGAAGAACTTCCAGAAGTTCACGGGTAACGAGGAGGGTAAGAACCTCGTTGCTGCCGGCCCGAAGGTTGAGTAATCAAAAAACGCGCATAATTGCAAAGGTTGCATCCAAAAGGGTGCAACCTTTTTTGTTTACCGCCTTGTGTATAGTTTTAGCTGATCGTAGCATAAAAATTATCAATTTGACAAATACAAATCTTTGCATTATCTTTGTCATAGAAAAAGAAAAAACACATAAACAGCGTAAAACTATGGCAACGAAATTTTATAAATGCAGCCACTGTGGCAATGTTATCGAGAAGGTAGTGGATTCGAAGGTTCCCGTCGTATGTTGCGGCGAGAAGATGGAGGAGCTGATCCCCAATACGGTGGATGCAAGCGGTGAGAAGCACTTGCCGGTTGTAACCCGTCTGGATGAGTGGACGCTGAAGGTTGAGGTGGGTAGTGTGGCTCATCCGATGCTTCCTGAGCACCATATCGCCTTTATCTATGTGGAGACCGAACAGGGTGGTATTCGTGTTAATCTCGGAGAGAAACCCGAGGCGGTGATCAATACCTATCCCTACAAGGCGGAGGCTGTATATGAATATTGCAACCTGCACGGACTGTGGAAGACAGCATTGTAAAAGGATATTTGTGAATGAATTAGGTTGATGAGGAGGGCGCAGCAGTGATGCTGCGCTTTCTGCTTTTATGAGGGAGCAGGTTAGAGTCAGGTGAGATGCTAAAAAGGCCTTGCACATGCAAGGCCTTTTTGAGTACAATATTCAGTTTGTTTTGGTGTGATCAACCTTGGAGGGCGGTTATACGGTCATGATCTCCTTCTCCTTGGTTGCCAAAATCTCGTCAATCTTCTTCGAGAATTTGTCGAGCATCTTTTGTGCGCGGTCGCCACCATCTTTGGCCTCATCCTCGGGCATACCCTCTTTTTGAGCCTTCTTGAAATTCTCGATGGCATCGCGACGTGCGTTGCGCAGACTTACACGAGCGGTTTCAGCTTCGCCGCGTGCACGCTTCACGAGCTCCTTACGGCGCTCCTCTGTGAGAGGGGGCATCGTAAGGCGGATCTGCTCGCCGTTGTTCGAGGGCGTCAGGCCGATGTTCGAGTCAATGATTGCCTTCTCGATGACGCGAATCAGATTCTTGTCCCAGGGCTGGATTAAGATGGTTTTGGCGTCGGGTACGGTAACAGAGGCAGCACCCGAAACCGGAACTTGCGAACCGTAGTACTCCACCATTACGCCGTTCAATACATTGACCGAGGCCTTGCCTGCACGGATGTTCAGCAACTCCTCGTCGAGGTGATCGACAGCCTTCTGCATGCGCGACGAGGCGTCGTTAAGAATCGATTGGGTATCCATAGTATCGTTTTTTTAATTATTATTGATTCAACAATGTTTCAATTTGCGCAATCAACGCATCGAACTCCTCCTGCTCGTAGCCTACCGTGGCGGCAACTACTGTACCTTCGCTGTTGATGAGGAAATTTCTGGGGATGAAGTTTGAGGCGTAACGATCATAGATGGCACGATCCGGATCGAGGCCCATGGGGAAGGTGTATCCCATTTGCTCACGGAATGCGGCTACGGTCTCCTTCTCTTCGGCACGCGAAATGGGTATGAAGACAAAGGGTTGACCGGCAAAACGATCCACGATGTCGCTCTGAACGCGCATCAACTCCTGACGGCAGGGAGGACACCAGGTTGCCCAAAAATTCACTAGCACAACCTTGCCCTTTTGCTCGGAGAGGGTCAGCGACGATCCGTCAAACATCGTGACGGTGAAGTCCGGAGCCTGCATGCCAACCTTGGCCAATGTGGTCGCAACGGTCTCATCTTCCACCTGCTCGGCTTCGGCCGCAACCTCGGGTATCGCCTCGTTGGCCGTGGGGAGCATGAAAATGATTGCGCATACCACTGCCAAGAGGGCTACAAGAAGCCATAAGCGTACGGGACTTTGTTTTTTGCGTGTACGAATTGCCATATTATGCCAATTTTACAAGAGTTCCGATCTGTTCGCCTGCAAGCACCTTACCAAGATTGCCCGGGGTGTCCATATCGAATACGATGATTTCCAATTTGTTCTCGCGGCAGAGCGTGAAGGCGGTCTGATCCATCACCTTGAGCTGACGGCTGATTACCTCATCAAAGGTGATCTCGTCGAACTTGGTAGCCGTAGGATCTTTCTCCGGATCGGCCGTATAGACACCATCTACACGGGTGCCCTTCAGCATTACTTGCGCCTCGATTTCGATACCGCGCAGAGCCGAAGCCGTATCGGTTGTGAAGTAGGGGTTTGAGGTGCCTCCACCAATGATGACTACATAACCGGCCTCAAGATACTCGATGGCACGTGCTTTGGAGAAGTATTCGCCGATAGGTTCCATGCGAATCGAGGTGAGTACCTTGCACTTTACGCCGTTGTCCTCGAGTGCCGACTGCAGGGCCAACGAGTTGATAATCGTAGCTAGCATACCCATCTGGTCGCCCTTTACGCGGTCGAATCCGCGTTTGGCTCCCGTCATGCCGCGGAAGATATTGCCACCGCCGATGACAATGCCTACCTGGATGCCCGACTCGGCCACCGCTTTGATCTGTTCGGCATAGGATTGCAGTTGTGAAGGATCGAGTCCATATTTTTGGGTACCTTGGAGAGACTCCCCGCTCAATTTTAGCAGGATTCTGTTGTATTTCATCTACGTAATTTTTGATTCACTATGCGAAGATAAAAAAATTCTTTGAAAAAATAGGCAAATTATTGTATCTTTGTGCTACCATGATCGAACAGAAGTATCAATTTCTCGATAAAATCAACTCCCCTGATGAGTTGAAGAGGCTTACGCAGACCGAGTTGAAGGTCTATTGCGAGGAGTTGCGACATTATATTATAGATGCCTGTTCGGTCAATCCCGGTCATTTGGCGTCGAGTCTCGGTACGGTCGAATTGGCGGCCGCATTGCATTATGTATTTACCACTCCGCAGGATAAAATTGTCTGGGATGTGGGCCATCAGACCTATCCTCACAAAATCATTACGGGACGTCGCGAAGCCTTCCTCAATCAGCGTAAGCTGGGGGGGATCAGTGGTTTCCCGCGCATGGACGAGAGCGAGTATGATGCCTTTGGCGGTGGTCATGCATCGGTCTCGATTTCGGCGGCATTCGGTATGGCTAAAGCGGCCGAATTGCAAGGCACGAACGAGCATATCGTGGCAGTGATCGGTGATGGTGCACTGACGGGTGGTCTTGCATTCGAGGGGTTGAATAATGCGGGTGCAAGTCGAGTCTCGGATCTGTTGGTGATCTTGAACGACAACAACATGGCCATTGACCATGCTACGGGAGCCCTTAAGAGCTATTTGGTGAAAATTACCTCGTCGCATCACTATAACCGACTGAAGCAGCAGGTATGGTCGCTCTTCTCGCACATGCCTCGTCTGCTGCGCTTCTTGCAAAAGACCGGTACAGCCGCTAAACAGGTGTTGCTCAATAGAAGTAATCTTTTCGAAAGTCTGAATTTTCGCTACTTCGGCCCTATCGACGGTCACAATTTGCCGGAATTGGTACGAACGTTGCGTGCGTTGAAGGCGGTTAAAGGTCCTAAATTGCTCCATGTATTAACCACCAAGGGTAAAGGTTATGAACCTGCCGAGCAAGATCAGCCTACATGGCATGCGCCCGGTTGTTTTAATGCAGAGACCGGTGAGCGAATTGGAGCGTCGCGTAAGGCGGATCGTTATCAAGATGTCTTTGCGCAGACGATGATCGACTTGGCAACCGAAGATCGACGCGTGGTGGGCATTACGGCGGCTATGCCGTCGGGTTGCGGCCTCTCGCAGATGATGCGTCAGATGCCTGATCGGACTTTCGATGTGGGTATTGCCGAGGGGCATGCCGTTACCTTTGCGGCTGGTTTGGCAGCATCGGGGATGATCCCCTATTGTGCGATCTACTCGACCTTTATGCAGCGTGCTTACGATAATGTCATTCACGATGTGGCTATTCAGAATTTGCCGGTGGTCTTTTGCATGGATCGAGGCGGTCTGGTCGGCGAAGATGGTGCGACCCATCACGGAACATTCGATATGAGTGCCTTTGCTTCGGTACCGTCGTTGACGATTGCGGCACCGCGCAATGAGCTTGAGTTGCGTAATCTTATGTACTCGGCTAAGGAGTCGGGTCATCCCTATATGATCCGTTATCCGCGCGGTACGGGCGCTGGTGTTGCCTGGCGCGATATCCCCTTTACGTTGGTTGAAGAGGGGCGTGGCGAGTTGCTGCGAGCCGGTGAGAAGATTGCGCTGATCACGGTTGGTACGACGGCTCAGAGTGCCTCCGAGGCGCTCGATCGTGCGCATGAGCAAGGTGTGCGTCCCGCTCACTACGACCTGCGATTCGTAAAACCGCTTGATACAAAGTTGCTCGATGAGGTGGCTGCGAACTATGAGCGCGTGATTACCGTAGAGGATGGTGCGTTGCGTGGTGGTGTGGGTGAGGCAGTCGCGGCTTACCTGCACGAGAAGGGGTTTCGGGGTGAGATTTGCCGCCTCGGTATTCCTGATCGCTGGATTCGACACGGCACTCCGCAAGAATTGCATGAGGAGTGTGGTTATGATGTCGAGAGTATCCTGAAGGCTATAGTGAAGGGTTGAGTCCGTGCGATTGGCTGCTTGGCATAAAACATGCAACGAGTCGTTGCATGAAAATACTCTTTATATCTTTACTTGTTTCGCTCTTGGTCGGATGCGTGTTGTGCGCACCCGCTTCGACGTGTTTTGACCGTAGTACGGTTGCCGATTTCGAGTTAAGTCGCTTTTTGGGCCGATGGTATGAGATTGCGCGCTATGATCACTCTTTTGAGCGCAATTTGGAGGCTGTATGTACCGATTATCTGATGCGCCCCGATGGAAAAATCGAGGTGGTTAATCGGGGTATCAATGAGCGCACGGGAGAAGAGAAGGTGGTGCGTGGAAAAGCTCACACCACCGATGTAGTCGGTCGCCTTCGTGTCTCGTTTTTCTGGTTTTTCTATTCGGATTACAATGTGCTGGCATTGGGCCCCGACTATGAGTGGGCCCTGATTGGCAGTCGCTCTCCGAAATACCTTTGGATCCTTGCACGTACGCCTCACCTGTCGGCAGCCACCATCGCGCGCATTCTTCGACTGGCCGAGGAGCGAGGTTATCCGACCGCACCCTTGTTATTTATTGATCAGCCTGGCGATGAACGTTATCAGGCTACCGAGCAGGCAATACCCAATGCCACTACCTGATCGGCAATCCGTTGAAGCTCCTCTTTGGGGATCTTTTCGAGGGTTTGGCACGGAGTATCGCGATCAATCGAATAGACCATGACTTGTCGTGGACAAAGTTTAGCAACGATCTTCAGCCAAGCGTCCACCTCCTCGCGGGTAGTGTTGTCGATGGTTTGGTTTTGGTAGATGCCTCGCAAAAACATGGTTTGAAGAATCAGCTGACCTTCAAAATCGAGCAGTTTATGGACGGTGTCATCTACGGAATAGGTGGCTTGTTGCGGATTATTCATCAACCGAATTGTCGCGTCGAATGCCGAATCGAGCTTTAGAATGTTGTTGTCGACTCGCCGTAAGGCACGGCATACATCCGGACGATGTAGTTGCGTGGCATTCGACAAAACCGAGATTGCAGCCTTCGGGCATAACCTGTCGCGTAGAGCGATCGTGTCGTCGATGATTGCTTCGAAATCGGGGTGCATGGTAGGCTCTCCGTTTCCTGCAAAGGTGATCACGTTGGGAGGCGTTCCTTCGTCAACCATCTTTTCCAGCACTTCGGCAAGTTGCGTGCGTACCACCTCACGGTCGTTGAATCGCATCTCGCCACGTCGCTCGGCATTCCAGCCACACTCGCAATAGATGCAGTCGAATGTGCAGAGCTTGGCATGTATCGGAAGCAGATTTACCCCTAACGAAAGGCCCAAACGACGCGAACGTATAGGACCAAAAATTACATTTTCAAAAAGTGCCGTCATCAGATTCTGAGTTCTCGATTATCGTATCTTCGGTAGATTGAATAGTCAAAAATAGCGGAAATTCGAGACAAAAGCAATTCCCCGGCGTGAAAAACCACAAATTAAAGTGTTATATTTGCATAAATAAACCCATAAATTTCAAATATACACGATGTATACTGTCGATAAAAAACTCTATGTGGCGCATGGTCCCTCAGGACCGATTTCGATTGAAGGAGCGATGGCCAATCGTCATGGTCTGATTGCCGGTGCAACCGGTACGGGTAAGACTGTAACGTTGCAAGTGTTGGCTGAAACCTTTTCGCAGGCGGGGGTGCCCTGCTTTATGGCCGATATGAAGGGCGATCTTTCGGGTATCAGCCAAAAGGGTGTCATGAGCGGATTTATAGAGAAGCGTCGCGTGGAGTTTGGTATCGAAGATCCTCAATTTGCGGGTGCACCGGTACGTCTGTTTGATGTGTTTGGTCAGCGAGGTCATGCAATGCGTACGACGGTTAGCGAGATGGGGCCTCAGCTCTTGGCCCGTTTGATGGAGTTGAACGAAACCCAGAGTGGGGTGTTGAACATCGTCTTTCGTATTGCCGACGATCAGAACCTACTGCTGATCGATTTGAAGGATTTGCGTCTGATGCTCGACTTTGTGGCTAAGAATGCTAAACAATATACAACCGAGTATGGCAATATATCAGCCGCTTCGATCGGTGCTATTCAGCGTTCGCTGCTCGTTATTGAGAGCGAAGGTGGTGATAAGTTCTTTGGTGAGCCGGCTTTTAATATCTTTGACCTGATTCGTACCGAAGGCGACCGAGGTGTTATGAATGTCCTGGCAGCCGACAAGTTGATGCTCAATCCGAAGCTCTATTCGACTTTTCTGCTTTGGTTGTTATCCGAGCTTTATGAGAACCTGCCGGAGGTCGGCGATGCCGAATTGCCGAAGTTGGTATTCTTTTTTGATGAAGCCCATATGCTCTTTGATGGCACCTCCAAAGCTTTGGTCGATAAAATCGAGCAGGTGGTCCGCTTGATTCGCTCGAAGGGAGTAGGAGTCTATTTTGTTACGCAGTCGCCCACGGATATACCTGAGGAGATTTTGGGACAACTCGGAAATCGTATTCAGCATGCCTTGCGAGCCTTTACTCCGAAAGACCAAAAAGCGGTTCGCTCGGCTGCTCAGACTTTCCGCGCCAACCCCTCGTTCTCAACCGAGTCTGCAATTATGGAACTTGGCACGGGAGAGGCGCTCGTCTCGTTCCTCGATGCGAAGGGTGCCCCATCGGTGGTCGAACGGGCTAAAATTCTCTTCCCACTGAGCCAAATTGGTGCTATTACCGATGAAGAGCGACGTGTGTTGATGGCTTCGGCTCCTATCGATATCCGAGCCTACGATGTCGCCGTTGATCGAGAGAGTGCATACGAGGTGCTGAATAAACAGCGCGAGGCGGCGGAGAGGCAGGCTGAAGAAGAGGCGCAGCTTGCTGCATCAGAAGAACAGGAGGATCGAAAGCGTGAACGCAGTGGGGTAGGGCGCGGACTACTCGGCACGTTGATCGGCGCTGCGGCAACAAGTTTTATCCGTAGTGTGAGCACCTCAATGGCAAAATCGCTCGTAGGAGGTTCTTCGAAAAAGAAGAGTACAGGAAAGCAAATTCTTGGTAAAGCCGCTCAAACGGCCACGACAACCGCAACGCGCAAAATTGTCAATGAGACCTTGAAGACACTGCTGAAGTAGCTGGTTGCAGGGGAATGCCCCCCCCCTATGGAAGGTGATAAAGGCCGTCAAGATTGCAGATGTTATATGTGTAATGTTTGACGGCCTTAATTCTCTTATAATCAGTGCATAATATTATACATTGGTTTCTGCGCGTGGTTTCGCCTATATATATAATATAGGTATAAAAACAATTTTGAAAAAAGTTTAAAAATTATTTGCAGAATAGGAAAAAGTCACTACCTTTGCAACCGCTTTGAGATCAAAACGATCTCTGAAGCGCAAGGAAACAGGTTCTGAAAGATTTTTGAAAAATTCTTGCAAAAAGATTTGGAGAAAAGAAAAACTTGTCTTACCTTTGCAACCGCTTTCGCCTCAAAAACGAAAGCAATGTTCTGAAAAAAAAGTTTGAAAAATCTTGCAAAAAGATTTGGTGGTTTAAAAAAAAGGTCTTACCTTTGCACCACTTTCCGCTTCGAAAATAAGCGGTCAAACAATAGAGATCGAAAGATCTCTCGGAATTGAAAGTGTTCTTATAGTAATATACGAACAACGTTCTTTGAAGTTATTGAGCAGCAAAGTTTTTATCCACTCGAAAGAGTGATTTCAAACAATACCTTTGAGATTAGAGCTAAAGATTTAACAAAACTATTTTTTACAATGGAGAGTTTGATCCTGG
>JAFYQI010000005.1 GCA_017547175.1 Alistipes sp.
GTTCATAGGTATTAGTGAGCTTAACTGCGACGTGTGACAGAGGACGGTCGTGCAAGGCGAGCGCAGAGCCGCTCGCGAGCTATGCCGAGCCGCCGCCGACCGAAGAGCAATCAAAGCCAAAGGCTTTGTTGCTCAAGTTAAGCTCACTAATAGATTCCCTCTACGTTCTATTGACGGTATGTCTGGCCGCCAAATGTGTGTTACCCACCCCCTAAATCCCCATCCTGTGAGGGGAACTTGGTCGCTACGCTCCGCCAGAGGTGATGTTTGGGCTGTACAGACGTACTATCCCAAACATCACCTCTTTGCTTTGCACAGCATACGATGCACTATAACCAAAAATTAAGAGGAGCAAGTTCTTGGGCGGAGTGCTATAAACAAAAAGAATGTTGTGTACGCTTGTGGTTCTATTTGCTCCTTAAAGAGCCAGCTCTAAGCAGGCCCTTCTAACCCCCAAAATTAAGCGAACTAGCCCTTGAACTGCTTGTTTAACCGAACAAGAGAGGTGTGATATGGCAGGAAAATGCTTGTCGAGAAGGGTGAGATCGCAATTGAAAACAGTCAGAAAGCAAATTCTAAGCCTCTTCCGGCAAGTTGTTTTTGAAAAATAATCGGCTTGAGAGAGTTTTTTTCGCTTATTTTGGATCATTAATCGGATTAAATGTGTTAATTTTGAGATGCAAAAATCAATTAAAACGATAAAATCTACAATTTAAAAATGAATACTATGGATGCACGGATGATGGGCGCAACTTATGAGGCTCCAATGATTGAGGTGCTCAATATCGTTGTTGAGAAGGGTTTTGCATCGTCGATTTACGACTGGGAGGACGATGAACCGATGGATCCTGACTATGAGTAATCTTTAATAGAGATCAGAAGATGAAAAAGTTTTTTGCATTGTGTTTGATGCTCTTTGCAGCATTGATCTTGACGAACTGCGCGAAAGAGGAGTCCGTTGCCCCTGTGGTAGCAAATGATTTTGTGGTTTATGCCGATCTCGGTGCAACGCGTACGGTTGCTGACGGTTATCAGACGTCATGGGTTACGGGCGACAATTTGAATATTTTCCATGCCCCTGCCGGCGAATCTACCTACGTGTCGGATGGTGAATTTACGCTTACCAATGCGGAGTTGGGTACATTTGAAGGTCAAGTTTCGTCGCTTGCGGGGAATTCGTACGATTGGTACGCAATTTATCCCTATAGCTCGTATAATACAACGCCTGCCCGAGCCGGTTATATGACGATTGCGGCGCAGACACAGACCCAAGCGGGTGATAACAATACTGCTCATACGGGCGAAGCACCACTCTATGGCGTTATCAAGGGTGGTAGCGCAGCTGCTCCCGAATTCTCAATGAAGCACCTCTCTTCGATGATTAAGGTGAATGTAACCAATACGCTCGATGAGGCGGTGTCGATTAAAAGTATCTTGGTCGAGACCCAGCAGACGAGAATCTCGGGTACTTACTATGTTGATATCACCGGTGCAGTTCCTACCTATGAGAGTAGTGGTGATAGCTACACCTTCAACAGTGTGACGTTGAATGTGACAGGTGGCGGAAAGATTCAGCCTGAAGCTTCGGCCTCCTACTACTTGACGATTTGTCCGTTTGCCGTGGCTGTAGGTCAGTCCGAGAAGCTCACGGTGACGGTGACTGACATGAGTGATGAGGTAAGTGTTCGCGAGTACACGATTCCTGCCGGTAAGCGTTTCGCTGCGGGTAAGGTGACCACTTTGAATTTTGATTTTGCCGCTGACGCTGAGACTTCATGGACAACGATTGCCGACATCCATGCTGCCGATGCTGAGGGTATTTATAACATTCAAAATGCTACGGTTGTCGTGAAGATGGCGAAGAGCTGTTTGCTGAAAGATGCTACGGGATATCTCTATTCGTATCAAAATCTGGATGTTGCAGTAGGTGATGTGATTAATCTTCGCAACGCTCAGACATCGACCTATGGCAAGCGCCAGATTAAGTCGGGCGCCGAGGTCGAGAAAATCGGAACAACCACGGTGACTCATCCGACTGCAACCAACATTGCGGATGGTGCTGCTTTTGATGCATTGGCCACCTCGTTCTCGGTGGGTGATTATATTTCGGTTGACGCATCGAAGATTACGGTTGGAAATTATATCAACTTCTATGTCGATGGAGCGACCTACAAGGGATCGTTGGTGGCACCGGTAGAGGATATCTCTCAATTCAATAATCAGGCTGTTCGGATTACGGGTTATGCGGGTTATGCGGGTTATGTGGCAAGCTCTACCTATTTCTACCTCTTCATGACTGATATTCAGTACGTAGAGCATTTCTTGACACCTACTACGACTTCGTTGAGTTGGAGTGCGACGGATTTGACGGCTAAAACCGTTGCCATCACCACTGATGTGGATTGGACGGTTACTTCGGCACCTTCATGGGTGACGGCCGAACACACGAATACAACGACGTTAACGGTGACGCCGACAGAGAATAAGGGCGCGGAGCGTGTGGACAATATTGTTTTGACACACACACAGGATGCAAATGTGCAGGCTGTCATTACGGTCGTGCAGGGAGCTTCTGAGGCGACGATCGATCCCAATGCTTCCTATTATACCAAGGTGACAACGGCGCCTGCTGATTGGAGTGGTAATTACCTGATTGTGTATGAGGTGGACACTTCTAACGGATGTATGTTTAATGGCGCAGATGCAGCTTCGAATAATGCAGAAGTTGTGATTCGTGCCAATACGATTGAGGTAAGCGATGCCACGGAGGAGAATGAGATTATTATCGCACCTTTGAATAGTGGATATTCACTTCAGGTAACTCCGAAGAATAAGAATATGGCAGATTACTATATGTCTGGTCAAGCCGGTAGTAATAAAATTGTATTTATGGCTTCACCCCAATTGAATACTCTTGAAATGGAGGGTGGTGCGATTACGATCACCAGCAATACGAGTGTGTTTGCTTTTAACAATAACTCGAATAATATGCGCTTCCGATATTTCAAACCTGCTACGGTATCTGGAAACTCGACTAATTTTGTCAAGCCAGCTCTTTATAAAAGAGTCAATTAATCAGTAATGATTTTCAGTTCAACGACAACCATCCCGAACAGGGATGGTTGTCGTTTGTTTATCAGCCTTGCCACCACCACGCAAGTAGCGGTATCAGGCAATCGATGGATAGGGTGGAAATGCGTGATTGTTGGACTGAAAATCTTTCTGTCAAAAAAAATGACAAAATGGCAGGAAAAGTGCGGTTGGTACAACCTTTGTTGTTATCTTTGCGTAGCCGTGAGGCAACAAAATTAGCAAACAACAAAACAAAATAACTAAAAACAGAACGACTATGCATGTAAAACCGTTATCGGATCGGGTGCTGATTCTCCCGAATCCGGCAGAAGAGAAGACCGCAGGTGGTCTTTACATTCCCGACACGGCCAAGGAGAAGCCCCTGGCAGGTAAGGTGGTGGCAGTAGGCCCCGGCACGAAGGATGTGACGATGGAGGTCAAGGAGGGCGACACAGTCCTCTATGGCAAGTATTCGGGTCAGGAGCTCACGATCGATGGCGTGGAGTATCTGATCATGCGTCAGGCAGATATCCTGGCAATTGTCTAAACTGAAAAAATACGATTACAATGGCAAAAGAGATCAAATATAACGTAGAGGCTCGTGAGCTTCTCAAGGAGGGTGTAGATGCCCTGTCGAACGCCGTGAAGGTAACGCTCGGCCCCAAGGGTCGCAACGTTATCATCGACAAGAAATTTGGTGCACCCCACATCACGAAGGATGGTGTGTCGGTAGCCAAGGAGGTAGAGTTGGAGGACCCGTTTGCAAACATGGGTGCTCAGATGGTCAAGGAGGTTGCTTCGAAGACCAACGACGATGCTGGTGACGGTACGACGACCGCTACGGTGTTGGCCCAGGCTATCATCGGTGTAGGTCTGAAGAATGTGACTGCAGGTGCCAACCCGATGGACCTGAAGCGTGGTATCGATAAGGCTGTAGCTACGGTAGTAGCGTCGCTGCGTGAGCAGTCGCAGGAGGTAGGTTCGGACTATGCCAAGATTGAGCAGGTAGCCACCATCTCGGCCAACAACGACCAGAATATCGGTCGACTGATTGCTGAGGCCATGGAGAAGGTCAACAAGGAGGGTGTCATCACTGTCGAGGAGGCCAAGGGTACCGAGACCCATGTCGAGGTTGTAGAGGGTATGCAGTTTGATCGCGGTTATATTTCGGCTTACTTCATTACCGATACCGAGAAGATGGAGGCACAGCTCGACAAGCCCTTCATCCTGATTACGGACAAGAAGGTTTCGACGATGAAGGAGTTGATGGGCGTGCTGGAGCCGGTGGCTCAGAGTGGTCGTCCGTTGCTGATCATTGCCGAGGATGTAGATGGCGATGCGCTGTCGGCTCTCGTAGTGAACAAACTGCGTGGTGCGCTGAAGATTGCAGCCTGCAAGGCTCCGGGATTCGGTGATCGTCGCAAGGAGATGTTGGAGGATATCGCCACCTTGACCGGTGCTACGGTGATCTCGACCGATAAGGGTATGAAGATCGAGGATGCTACGCTCCAGATGTTGGGTACGGCCGATAAGGTGACGCTCAACAAGGAGAATACGACGATTGTGGATGGTGCCGGCGATAAGGCAGCTATCGCTTCGCGCGTACAGCAGATTCGTGCCTCGATTGAGAAGTCGACCTCGGATTACGACCGCGAGAAGTTGCAGGAGCGTTTGGCCAAGTTGGCCGGTGGTGTGGCTGTACTCTATGTAGGTGCTGCTACCGAGGTTGAGATGAAGGAGAAGAAGGATCGCGTAGATGATGCACTCGCTGCAACGCGTGCTGCCGTCGAGGAGGGTATCGTTCCGGGTGGTGGCGTTGCCTACATCCGTGCTACGGCTGCACTCGAGGGCATGAAGGGTGCAAACGAGGATCAGACAACGGGTATTCAGATCGTGAAGCGTGCCATTGAGGAGCCGTTGCGCCAGATTGTAGCCAATGCCGGTGGCGAGGGCTCGGTAGTCGTAAACAAGGTGCGCGAGGGTGACGGTACGTTCGGTTACAATGCTCGTGATGACCGCTACGAGGATATGATGGCTGCCGGTATCATCGACCCGACGAAGGTGGCTCGTGTAGCCCTCGAGAATGCCGCTTCGATCGCCTCGATGTTCCTTACGACGGAGTGCGTGCTGGCCGAGAAGAAGTCGGAGCAGCCTGCTATGCCCCCGATGCCCGCAGGTGGCATGGGCGGTATGATGTAGGATTGACCGTAACCAAGTAATTGCGCGGGGTGCTCCTTTGACGGGGCATCCCGCTTTTTTTGGCCTTGGTTTTGCTGTGCAAGGTAAAAAATCACTGTTTACATGAAACAACTTTTATGGATCGCGGCCGTAGTACTCTATGTGCTGCCCACTTATGCCGACAACTATCGTATGATGACTGTCGAGCAGTTGCCACGCAATGCGCAAGAACTCCTAACGGCTCATTTCCCTGACGATCGGATAAGCTATGCCGCTTCGGATCGCAACTTTTTGAATAGGGACTATAAGGTGTTTTTTTCCGATGGGGGTACGATTGAATTTGACCGTTACGGGAAATGGACGGAGATTGATGGGAGTCGGCGTTCGGTCCCCGATGCGTTGATTCCCGATGGAATTTTGCGTGTGCTACGTAAACGTTTTTCGGGAGATCCGATTGTGAAGATTGAGCGTTCCCGCAAAGGCTATGATGTAGAATTGCGAAGCGGTATGGAGATGAAATTCAATTCGCATGCGGAGTTGATAGAGGTTGATGATTGAGAGAATGATAGCTATAGGCTCAGTCTATGGGTTTATCAATTTATATGATTGAAAATACATACGAATTTCAAATTTTGTGTGTATATTTGTACAGGAAAAGGAAAAAATCCTATAAGCAGTAAACAAACACATAAAACAATACAACTATGTTAAGCCAGAAATTACACGATGCGATTAACGCACAGATTAATGCCGAGTTGTGGTCGGCCTATCTCTATCTCTCGATGTCGATGGATGCCGAGACTAAGGGTTATAAGGGTGTAGCCAATTGGTTCTTTGTTCAGTGGCAGGAGGAGCAGGATCATGCTCGAATCCTGATGAATTACCTCAATTCGCGCGATTGCAAGGTAGAGTTGAAGCCGATCGATGAGGTGCAGACCTCGTGGGGTTCGGTGTTGGAGATGTTCCAGGAGACGCTCAAGCACGAGAAGGTGGTAACCGGTCTGATCAATAACCTGGCTGCCATCGCTGCTGAAGATCGTGATTTTGCTTCGTCGAATATGCTCGTATGGTTTATCGATGAGCAGATCGAGGAGGAGGAGTCGGCTCGTGATATGATCTTCGCCACGGAGTCGGTAGAGGGTGATAAGTATGGTATGTATCAGCTTGATAAGGAGCTTGCAACTCGTGTTTATACGCAGGCTTCGCCCCTGGCTACGGCTGAGTAACGAGTCCCCATATAATAATAAAGGATACCCCGTCGGGTATCCTTTTTTTCGTGCCACAAAGGCGGCTACAAGCGGAAAAACATGCTCTTGTCGCTTGTTGGCGAAAATGCGTCATGCACCAAGTGCTGGCTTGGTTAGTTGCGGATTCTCTTGCAGAAAATCGGAATTGCATCAAAAAGTCGCCAATACAGCATCCCGTCTCGTTCCTTAATTTTCAGGATGGTTACCCCCATCCATTCGTAAAATCGTTTCGTGACGGTACGGTGTTTTTTCGAAATGGACAATCCAATATGATCGGCAAAGGCTACAAAGAGATGGAGTGCCTCGTAGTGTTGCTGTTGCTTGGCAATGGTTTGTTTCCCTTTGACGGTCGATCCCTTGTGCGCTATGTAGTGGTAGATCGGCCCCGGAACGGTGACCATACGTTCAATGCCGTGTAGGAGTTCAGCCATAAACATCACATCTTCGTATTGTACCTTTTCGGCAAAGCGAAGCCCCAATTTCTGAAGGGTTGCACGATGAATTAATTTGTGCATGACATAGAAATCGGGTGGGCAATTTACGGCGTTGAAACGAGCCTCCAGGGAGGTGTGTAACTCTTCTTGCTCAAAGTAGATGGCCCAACGATTTCCCTGACGACGTTCTTTACGAATCGATCCGCAAGCTATGTCGGCCCGATGTCGCACTGCTGCTTCATAGAGGATTTCACACGTCGTCGCATCGATGCTATCGTCGGCATCCATAAAGTAGATATATTCACCCTGCGCAACATCCATACCGCTGTTACGAGCAGCACCTTGTCGCTTGTTTTGTTGCGTAACGATATGTATGCGACTATCCCGTTGTGCATAGCTTTTAAGGATTGCAGGCGATGAGTCGGTACTGCCGTCATCTACGCAGATAATCTCCAGCTCACGCATCGATTGGTTGCATAGCGAGTCAAGGCAAGGCGCTAAATAGTCCTGTGCATTGAAAACCGGCACGATAATACTTACTTTTGGTTCCATAAGCAGTCGTTTTCTCTTCGTCATGGTTGGCCGTGTACATCCAAACGGAAGCAGTGGCTACTGCACAAAGATAGATAAAAAATTATTATTTGCCTTTTTTGTATGAAAAAGACTCCACCGGTTGAATAGTTGAGCCTATATGTAGGATGGATTTACCCTAAAATTCCACAACGGTCTTTTTCCCTTCCAGCCAGGCTGCCATATTGAGTACCAGCAGATTCCAATTTTGGAAACCTTTGTTTAAGACCGGCTCGCCATTTTCTGGCAGATAATATTCATGTAATGCTCCATGGCGCTCATAATCTCGGCCTAACAAAATGATTGTCTTCTCTGCCACCTCGCGAGCCTCTTCGTTGAACCCGTAACGCACCAGGCCTCTAAATACCAGATAGTTAACATTTATCCAAATCGGACCTTGCCACGAGGAGGGGTTGCCGCTTGCCCGTAAATCATACATCTTCTCGAGCGGTGAGAGGGTGCGGATACCGGCAGGAGCATTGAACGAGCGAGTGTCGTGGAATTGTCGTTCAACTACTTCACGTGCTTCCTCTTCGGATGCAATACCTGCCCATAATGCCATAAAGCCACTCCACACACTAAAGCGTTGAATCAGACAGTCGTATGTGCGAGGCTGCCCCACATGCAGGTAGAGCTCTCCCGGTTGCAGGCTCTCGATCTCCGGTTTTGCGATCGGGAGCAGATTCAGATCGACGCTATAATAAAATCCATCACGCGGATCCCAGCAATGCTTGCGAATCGCAATTTTCAGCTCTTCGGCTTCTCGTGCGTAGCGATCGGCAATCTCGGGCATCGAAAGGCAGTCGGCAAGGTATTCCATGGCGAGTAATTCGCGGTACATCAGTGCATTGAGGAAGATTGATCCGGAACTTCCGTGTGGGCGGTAGAAAGTGCTCGGGTCGTTATCTACTCCGATGGCTTCGTCTGTTTGCCAGTACATCAACCCCGTGGCACGATGGCGGTGGTGATTCAAGTAACACGATACGAAGGCTTGCAGATGGTAGAACTTTTCGCGCAACCACTCCGCATCTCCCTCCATCGTGCGCACGATGAATGCTGCATGCTGGGCGATGGTCGGCTTGTGCATATTGCTCTTCCAGGGGTTGCGCTTTTTGAGCATCTCCTCGCGCGAAGGGGCGTTGCGCTCGATCCAAATTGGAATCCAACCCTCCATGCCGCCATAGTTCAGGGCGTTGAGCACGCAGCCCTGCTCATAGGCGAGCGCCTCTTCGTGGTCTTTCTTCGAGCCGTTCTCGAGCAGAATTTGGCGCAGCGCCACATTGCTGAGCCACGAATCCCAGTCCCACAGCATGTCCAAATATTGGTTGCTGCCCGGAGCGAGGAAGGGATAGACCAATGCGCCACCTGCCTCACGATACATGCCTCGCATGTCGCGGTAGATGTGCTTGCGACAGATGTCGGTGTATTTTTTTATATTTTCGGGCGTACGCTCGGGCAGTTGCGCGAACGAGGTGGCGCAAATTGTGAAAGCTGCAATAAGAGTGAATAGACGTTTCATAGTACCAAAGTTAATGAAAACATTTCACAAAACAAAAGGGGGTACGACTTTTCGTCGCACCCCCTTTTTTGAGTGAATAGTTTCAGCGTATTAGATGATACCCTGCTCAACCATCGACTTGGCAACCTTCATGAAGCCGGCGATGTTGGCGCCCTTCATGTAGTTGATATAGCCGTCCTGCTCCGTACCATACTCGAGGCAGGCCTCGTGGATCGAGTTCATGATCTGGTGTAGCTTGGCGTCAACCTCCTCGGCTGTCCAGTTCAGCTTCTGCGAGTTCTGCGTCATCTCCAGACCCGACGTGGCAACACCACCGGCGTTGACAGCCTTACCAGGACCGTAGGGAACCTTAGCCTCGATAAATGCCTCGATAGCCTCGGGACGGCAACCCATGTTCGAAACCTCAGCCACGATCTTCACGCCGTTGGCCAGCAGCTGCTTGGCATCCTCGCCACCCAGCTCGTTCTGCGTAGCGCAAGGCATAGCGATATCTACAGCAACCTCCCAGGGCTTACGACCGGCTACGAACACTGAACCGGGGAACTTCTCGGCGTAGGGGGCAACCACATCGTTGTTCGATGCGCGGAGCTCCAACATGTAAGCAATCTTCTCCTCGTTCAGACCAGCCTCATCATAGATGTAACCATCGGGACCCGAAATGGTCACCACTTTAGCGCCCAACTCGGTAGCTTTCTTGGCAGCACCCCATGCTACGTTACCGAAGCCCGAAATAGCCACGCGCTGACCCTTGAGCTCCATGCCGTGCTTAGCAAGCATCTGGCAGAGGAAATAGACAGCACCATAACCCGTAGCCTCGGGACGAATCAGCGAACCGCCGTAGGTCATACCCTTGCCGGTCAGAACACCCGTATTCTCCAGCGCGAGCTTGCGGTACATACCATACAGGAAACCGATCTCACGTGCACCTACACCAATATCACCGGCAGGAACGTCGGTCTCGGGACCGATATGGCGCCACAGCTCGGTCATGAAGGCCTGGCAGAAGCGCATCACCTCACGGTTCGACTTACCCTTGGGGTTGAAGTCCGAACCACCCTTTGCGCCACCCATCGGGAGGGTCGTCAGGGCATTCTTGAAGATCTGCTCAAAGCCGAGGAACTTCAGAATCGAAGGATTTACCGAAGGATGGAAACGCAGACCACCCTTGTAGGGACCAATGGCGTTGTTGAACTGCACGCGGTAACCCGTGTTTACCTGAACATCACCCTGATCGTCTACCCACGTTACCTTGAACGTAAATTGGCGATCGGGCTCTACGATGCGCTCGGCAATGCGGTTTGCCTCAAATTCGGGATGCTTGTTGTAGGCCTCTTCAACGGTGGTCAAGACCTCACGTACTGCCTGCAGGTACTCGCTCTCACCCGGGTGGCGGAGTTCGAGATCTGCCATAAGTTTTTCTACATTCATAGTATAAGAAGTTTAAGGTTTTAGTTCGGATTGTGTGTTTTGCAATACAAATATAAACTTTTTTCCGTCATGTGGTTATCAAAAAGGCAAAAAATGAGCAAAAAAAATAGTGACGATTCAACTCGTTGGTTTGCCGCTTTGCTTGTGCGGGAATTTCTGCGCACAACGAATCCGATTTTGGGGTTCGGACCGGGGTTTTGGTAGTTGCTTTGGGGTCCTGACGGCCACTTTGGGGCGTGGAAGGTATCTAAAAAAGTGGTGAGATCGCACCAATTTTCGCGAATTTTATTGCTCGTGTAGCGAATAAATACTATATTTACGCTACAAAACTAAAAAGAAACCGCTATGAAAAAAGTTTTGCTGATTGCGTTGTTATTCTTGAGTTTGCCGATTATGGCCCAGAACGTACAGTTGCACTATGATTTTGGACGATCGCTCTACAACGATTTGGACAAGACGGCTGAGTCGAATGGCCGCGCTGTGCTGACGACTACCGTTGAGATGTTCCGTCCCGATAAGTTTGGTTCGACCTTCTTCTTTGTCGACATGGATTATAACAAGGGTGTGAGTGGCGCCTATTGGGAGATCTCGCGTGAGTTGAATTTTTGGCTGCAGTCGAAGATGAATTGGCTGTCGGTGCACGTGGAGTATAATGGCGGTCTGAATAATGTGGTAGGCAGCTACGATGATGCGTTCCTGGCCGGTTTGACCTATTCGGGCCATTCGAAGGATTACTCGAAGACCTGGTCGCTGTCGGTAATGTATAAGCATATCGCCGATGCTGTCGATATGAAGAGTGAAGATGCCGAGGCCAATTTCCAGATTACGGGTGTTTGGGGGATCTCGATTGCCGATGGTTGGGGTTCGTTCTCGGGCTTTGTTGATTTTTGGCGCGAGTGCCGACCGTGGCAGAATACGACCCATATCTTTTTGGCTGAGCCGCAGCTGTGGCTGAATCTGAACAAGATCTCGGGTTGGGAGGATGTGAAGCTGAGCGTTGGTGCTGAGGTGGAGCTTTCGAACAACTTTGTGGCTAAAGGCTTCTACGCCATCCCTACGCTGGCCGTAAAGTGGACCTTTTAAATAAGAAGAATTAGATTATCCCCCAATTAATAAATGATGTTACAACGACTTTTCGGCTTTGATGCCAAGAAACACTCGGTGCGTACAGAGGTGCTGGCCGGTATCACCACCTTTTTGACGATGTCCTATATCTTGGCCGTCAATCCCAATATGTTTAAGGAGTTGGATGGTATGCCCGGTGGCGCCGTCTTTACTTCGACTGCACTGGCCGCCATCGTGGGTACGCTTGTGATGGCCCTCTGGGGTAAGCTCCCCTTTGCGTCGGCTCCGGGTATGGGTCTGAATGCATTCTTCGTCTACACGGTGTGTATGGGTATGGGCTACTCGTGGCAGTTTGCACTGACGGCTGTCTTGATCGAGGGTTTGATCTTTATCGTTTTGACCTTAACCAATGTGAGAGAAGCAATCGTTCATGCCATCCCCGCAGCACTGAAAAATGCTATCGGAGCCGGTATCGGTCTCTTTATTGCGTTTGTAGGTTTGAAGAATGCCGGCGTGATTGTTGATAATTCGGCTACGCTTGTTACGCTGGGCGAGGTGACGCAGGGCAGTGCTTTGTTGGCCCTGATCGGTTTGATCATTACGGCTGTAATGGTTGCCAAGAACGTGCGTGGCGCCATGTTGCTCGGTATTTTGATTACGACCCTGATTGGTATCCCGATGGGTATTACGCAGTGGGGTGGTGTGGTTTCGTTGCCGCACTCGATCAAGCCGCTCTTTATGCAGTTTGAGTGGGAGCACATCTTTACGCTCGATATGTTGGCCGTAGTCTTCACGTTCCTCTTCATCGACCTCTTCGATACGGTCGGTACGCTGGTGGGCGTCTGCATCAAGGCCAATATCATCGGTCAAGATGGTCGCATCCCGCGCCTCAAACAGGCCTTCTTTGCCGATGCAATCGCTACGACCGTAGGTGCTTGTATCGGTACGTCGACGACGACGACCTATGTCGAGAGCGCGTCGGGTGTGGCCCAGGGTGGTCGTACGGGTATGACGGCCTTTGTAGCTGCTTGCTGCTTTGCCGTGGCGCTCTTCTTCTCGCCGCTCTTCCTGGCCATTCCGGCTGCTGCTACGGCTCCGGTGCTGGTGATCGTGGGTCTGTTTATGTTGGAGCCGGTGCGCAACATCCCCTTCAACGAATTCTCGGAGTCGATTCCGGCCTTTGTCTGCATCATCTCCATGCCGCTTACCTATTCGATCTCGGATGGTATCCTGCTCGGTATGATCAGCTACGTGGCAATCAACCTCTGCTGCGGTAAGGTGAAGAAGATCCCTGTACTGGCTGCTATTTTGGCCGTACTGTTTGTACTGAAGTACATCTTTATTTAACGCAATATGGGTATTCAACACTATACGTTGTGCGAAGTGCTGACGCCGAGCGAAAAGCGGGCGTGGATCGATTTCCCGAAAAAGGGGCTCTACAAGGAGTTCCCGAATTGGGTGTGTCCGCTCGACGTGGATGTCGAGAAGGTCTTTGATCTGAAACGCAACGAACTTTTTGCAGCCGGCGAGGCGTGCCGTTGGGTGGTTCGCGATAGCAAAGGGGCGATCGTAGGTCGCATTGCGGCCTTCTACAACCGCGAGAAGGCGGCTCTCGAGGAACAGCCGACGGGCGGTTGCGGCTTCTTTGAGTCGATCGACGATCAGCGGGTGGCAAACCTGCTGTTCGATGCCGCGCGCGAGTGGCTCCGCGCAAAGGGGATGGAGGCGATGGATGGCCCGATCAACTTCGGTCAGCGTAGCGATTGGTGGGGTCTGCTGGTGAAGGGCTTTGACTATCAGCCCCTCTACATGAATCCCTACAACCCGCCCTATTACCAGGCGCTGTTCGAGAATTACGGCTTCCAGAACTACTTCAACCAGCACAGCTACCAGTGGTGTGTGGGGCAGTCGGAGGCCTCGCAGCGTATCCACGATCGCGCATCGCGTCTGCTCGCTGATCCCGCCTACCACATCGAGCCGATCAACAAGAAGCAGTTGCCCGAGGCTGCCGAACATTTCCGCACGATTTACAACAAGGCTTGGTCGATGTTCACAGGTGTAAAACCGATGGAGCGGGAGGAGGCGCAACAGATCATGAAAACTATGTTGCCCATTATCGATCCGCGCATCATCCTTTTTGCGTATCACAACGACGAGCCGATCGGATTTTTCATCACGGTTCCCGATTTGAATCGCCTCATCGGCGGGTTTAATGGTAAGTTCGGTCTTGTGCAAAAGCTCCGCATGATGTGGAATCTGAAGATTCGCAAGTCGTGCGATCGCGTCTTCGGCATCATCTTCGGTATCTCGCCCGACTACCAGGGCAAGGGGGTCGAGTCGGCCATCATGAGCCGCTACCACGCCTTTGTGCAGTCGCCCGAGAATGAATATAAATCGGTCGAGATGGCTTGGATTGGTGATTTTAATCCGGTAATGAATCGTATGTTGGTCAGCTATGCAGGTGCCGAATGTCACAAGATGCATACGACGTATCGCTATCTCTTCGACCGCGAAAAAGAGTTCAAGCGCTGTCCGCGCTTAGGTTTACAACGTGCAAAATCTTAAAACACACAATCATATGAAAGAGACTGTATTTACGAAGTACCACATTGCAAATGGTGCTAAGATGGCTGAGTTTGCCGGTTACAACATGCCGATCGAGTTTTCGGGTATCAACGATGAGCACATGACCGTTCGTGAAAAGGCAGGTGTCTTTGACGTGAGCCACATGGGCGAGATTTGGGTGAAAGGCCCGAAGGCCCTGGAGCTGCTGCAGAAGATTACGACGAACGACGTGTCGAAGCTCTACGACGGCAAGGTGCAGTATAGCTGCATGCCCAACGGCAAGGGTGGTATTGTGGATGATATTCTGGTTTATCGCATCGATGCAGAGTGCTATCTGTTGTGCGTTAATGCCGCCAATACCGAGAAGGATTGGCAGCACATCTGCGCCGAGGGTGCCAAGTTGGGCATGGAAGCCGGCCATGGCAAGCAGCTCTACAACGCTTCGGATGAGATTTGCCAGTTGGCCGTTCAGGGTCCTTTGGCAATGAAGATCGTTCAGAAGCTCTGCGCCGAGCCGGTAGAGGATATGGAGTATTACACCTTCCGCAAGATGGAGGTTGCCGGTGTGGATGCCATCCTTTCGATCACGGGTTACACGGGCTCGGGTGGTTGCGAGATCTATGTTGCCAACGAGGCCGGTGACAAACTCTGGGAGGAGCTTTGGAAGGCCGGCGAGGAGTATGGCCTGAAGAATATTGGCCTGGGTGCACGCGATACGTTGCGTCTGGAGAAGGGCTTCTGCCTCTATGGAAACGATATCGACGATACGACTTCGCCGCTGGAGGCCGGTTTGGGCTGGATTACGAAGTTCGCAGAGGGCAAAGATTTTATCGATCGCGATAAGATGGAGGCGCTTAAGGCAAATGGCGTGGAGCATAAGTTGGTGGGCTTGAAACTCATCGGTCGCGGTGTTCCTCGCCATGAGTATAAGCTCGCTTCGCCTGAAGGTGAGGAGATCGGCCATGTTACCTCGGGTACGATGTCGCCCTGTCTGAAGTGTGGCATCGCATTAGGTTATGTCAAGACCGCCTATGCGAAAGCCGGTACGAAGATCGCCGTAGTGATCCGTGACCGTTTGATTGAGGCTGAGGTAGTAAAAATTCCCTTTGTATAATGGATGCTAAAAAATATCGTTTCGAGACCCGCCAAATTCACGCGGGTCTCGATCCTAAAATAGAGAATGGTTCGCGTGGCGTGGGTATCTTCCCCACGGCAGCCTACCGTTTCCGCAGTTGTGACCATGCTGCCAAGCTCTTCGAGCTTTCGGAGGCAGGTAATATCTACACCCGATTGCAAAATCCCACCACATCGGCCTACGAGGAGCGCATTGCCGCACTCTATGGCGGTGTAGGAGCGTTGGCGTTGGCATCGGGCATGTCAGCCATTCTGATTGCTGTGACGGCGTTGGCCAAGCAGGGTGATAACATTGTGGCTGCCCCTTATCTCTACGGTGGCACCTACAATCAGTTCCGCATCTCGTTGCGTAATCTCGGTATCGAGGTGCGCATTGCTCAGTCGGAGGATCCGGCCGCCTTTGCGGCATTGTGCGATGAGCGTACGAAGGCCATCTATGTCGAGAGCATGGGTAATCCGACCTGTGCGGTACTCGATTTGGAGGGGTTGGCAGCAGTGGCCAAGGAGAAGGATGTACCCTTCGTGGTCGATAATACGTTTGGCGCTGCAGGTTATCTTTGCAACCCCTTTGAGTGGGGCGCCAATATCGTGGTCGATTCGGCTACGAAGTGGATCAACGGCCATGGTACGGCTATGGGCGGTGTGATTGTCGATGGCGGTAATTACAATTGGGGTAACGGCAAGTTCCCGCAGATTGATGGCCCCTCGGAGGGTTATCACGGACTGAATTTTTACGAAACTTTTGGTGCTGCGGCCTTCATCGTGAAGTGTCGTGTGGATGGTTTGCGCGATTTTGGTTGCTGCCCTTCGCCCTTCGATGCCTACCTGATGATGATCGGACTCGAAACGTTGTCGTTGCGTGTGAAGCAGGAGGTCGAGACAACTTGGCGCTTAGCCGAGTATTGTCGCTCGCATCCGAAGGTGGAGCGTGTAAGTTTTGTAGGCTTCGAGGATCACCCGAGCTATGCGAATGCTAAGAAGTATTACCGTTTCGGCTCGTCAGCAGTGTTTACGGTAGAGCTGAAGGGTACGCTCGAGAGCACGGTGCGTTTTGTGGAGGCGCAGCAGTTGGCTGCCCATATGACGATGATTGGTGATTCGATCACCGTGATTACACATCCTGCATCTACCACGCACAAACAACTTTCCGAGGCAGATCTCAAGGCGGCAGGTGTTACACCGACGTTATTGCGCATCTCGGCCGGATTGGAGCATGCAGATGATTTGATCGAAGATTTCGAGCGCGCCTTTGCGTTGGTTGAATAGGAGATTGCTCTATTCGAAAATAATTAAAGAGGGGTTGTCCGTAAAGACAACCCCTCTTTCGTGTTCTTTTTGTATCCGACTTGTTACTCGGCCTGCTGCTCCGTAGCCTCCTCGGTCTCAGCCTCGGGCTGGGCGTGGGGAATTACATCAAGCAGTTCAACCTCAAACTCGAGAGCCTCGTTCGGGCCGATAAGCTGACCGGCACCCTGAGCACCATAGGCCATCTCGGCGGGGATCCACAGGATGATCTTGCCACCCTTACCTACCAGTTTCATACCCTCGGTCCAACCCGAAATAACGCGGTTGAGGGGGAACTCAACGGGCTGATCCTCCTCGGCAGCTGCGGGATTGTACTCCAGAATCTGCTTCTGCTGCTCCTTCGAGCGGTTGGCAAAGATCGAGGTGTCAAATACCTCACCCGTGCGGAGGCGACCCGTGTAGTGTACCTTTACGACATCGCGGTCGTCGGTAGCCTTCATCGTCTCATCACCGGCCTTTACAACCTTGTACATCAGGCCCGACTCGGTCTTCTGTACACCCGAACGCTTCTCGATCTTCTTGAGCCACTCAGCCGAGGCCTCTGCATTCTGGGCGGGCAGCGTCTCGGTGAAGAACGTGCGCAGGATGTTGGTGGCCTGGATGTCATCCATCTGACCCTCGTTGGCCATGCAGTCTGCCAAACCCTTGCCGACCCAGTAGATCTGCAGCGGCATGGGGCTCTGCGTGAGGTTCGTACCCAAATCAACACCGAAAGCATACGAGAGCTCCTCGCGCTCCTGCTCCGACTCAAACATAGCCTCGTCAGCTACGGGATACTCTACGCGCGTCGAGTCGCCCTGGGCGAAACGTACACTGTCGGCCTCCTTGCGCTTCTTGGCGATCTCCTGAGCGCGAACGTTGCGCTTGGTCGTGAAGTAGTCGCGCAGCGGCTCAATAGCCTCCTCATGGCTGATCGAAGCCTTGCCGAAGGCAGCCTCCGTCAGACCCTTAACCATCGCCTCCATATTGAAGGGAATGTCGCGCATCTGGTACTTCAGGCCTGAAGCAACATTGGTACCGATGGCATACGACAGGGTATCCATCTCCGATTTGTTACCCATCTGAACTTTCGTTCCGTTGCTACCGCACGAAACGAGCATAACAGCAGCTACGAGAGCTGCAACATAGCGTAATGTTTTCATTCTTATTATTGGTTATTGAATTAATTTTTACGATTGTCGGCGCAAAGATAATAATTTATTGGTAGATTCAGTCGATCTGTCTGCCAAAAACTATCGGCGTTGCCACTCGGCGTACTTGTCTAATTTAACGAGCTCGATCTCAAAACATAGCGTGGCGTTGGGCGCGATGTTGAATGTGGTGTCACCCTCGGTGCCATAGGCCAACTGCGAAGGGATCCAAGCCTCGACCTTACCTCCCTCGCCAATCAATTTAACACTCTCCTGCAAACCGTTCTTCATGTCGAGCAGTCGAACACGTATGGTGTCGCCTTGCTCGTAGGAGGAGTAGATCTCCTGCTTGTCGAGGCTGAGGATGCGGTAGCGAAGGTAGAGCGAATCGCGCGAAGCGGTCGGAATACGCTCCTGATTACCCAACGTGCGTACGGCATAGGTGATGCCGCTACGGGTACGGGCATAGTCGCGACTTGTTTTGGCTAGATCGATCAAAAGCTGCTCCTCCATGGCGATTGCCTTTTCGGGCAGTGTGTGGTTCATGTAACCCAAAAAGAAGGTTTCAGCCTCTTCGAGGGTCATCATCGGCTGGTCGTATGCCACATCGCGGATACCGCGGCAAACCGCTTCGATGTTGATGGTTGAATCCATTTTGAGCAGATTCAAACCAACATTCATACCCAATACATAGGCGATTGAATCGGTGTCCTGCTGAATTTTGGCTTCGTTGCTCGTGTTGTTTGAGCAACCGGCAATCATCGCCAGGATGATCGCTATTGAGAGAAATTTTTGCATTGTTATTCGCTTTTTTCGTTTGAACGTAACGTCTGACCGCACAACTTCCACAAGATGCGTGCTCCGACCGATGCGTCAATATGGTCATCTTTATGGGGGCAAACCTCCACAACATCGAATCCTACGATACGGCGCTCTTCGCCCAATAACTGCAGAAGACGTGCCGCCTTGTTGAAGCTCAATCCACCCGGTACGGGGGTTCCCGTGTGGGGGCAGTAGGGGAGATCCAAACCGTCAATATCGAAGCTTACGTAAACCTTTTCGGGTAGATGGGCGATGATCTCGTAGCAAACATCGTCCCAAGTGCGACCCGAAAATTCGGCCTCCAACAAGCGCTGATCGTCAAATTCGATAACCTTGCCCGACTGCTCGGCCAGGTTGCGCTCCGTTTGGCTGAAATCGCGTACGCCAACCTGCACGATGCGCTCCACTTGGTGAATGTCGTGCAAGACGTTGTACATGATCGAGGCGTGCGAGAACTCGAACCCCTCATACTTCTTGCGCAGATCACAATGGGCATCAATGTGCAGAATACCAAACTGCTCGTGGTATTTTCCGAGGGCACGAATCAATCCATAGGGGGTCGAGTGGTCGCCGCCGACCAAACCGACCAGCTTACCCTGCTCGAGCCACTGCTCGGCCTGCTCACGGATGTTGCGGTTCAATTCGATGGATCCCTCGTTTACACGGCGGATTTTGCGCACCACATAGTCGTCGGTCGTCTCTCCGCCACCCTCCAGATGCTCAATGACACGACGGGCGTCAATACGCAACCTTTGCGAAAGCTCTTGAATCGTGTAATCGACCGGAGCTGTAGCGATCCCACGTCGCCAAGCGCCAGGCGCAGCAATGTCGTAAAAGTCGAGTTGAGTCGAAGCCCCGATGATGGCATCGGGAGCATAGGCGGTGCCTGCGCCATACGAGACTGTGACATCCCATGGAGCCGAAAGCAACACAAGGGCTGCCTCCTCGGGGGTGAAGGGCATGCAGAAGTAGTTGCCGTTATCGACACCTACGCCATCCGGATCGAAATATTCTTGTGCCATATTTAGGGTAATCTATCCCACAAAATTACAAAAAATTATATTTTTACCTATATTTGTAGATGTAAAACCTCTTTATTCCATGAAAAAACAGCGCCCTATTGTCGTAATGGATCGTGCTATCCCCTTTTTGGAGGCAGCACTGACTCCCTATTGTGAGGTTCGAGCGCTCCATGGAGCAGCTATCGCGCCCTCGGATGTGCGGGATGCGGATGCGTTGGTCGTGCGTACCCGTACCCGTTGCGATCGCACGTTGTTGGAGGGATCGACTGTACAGGTCGTTATTACGGCAACGATAGGCTTCGATCACATCGATCGCCCTTGGTGCGAGGTACAGGGAATTCGTGTCGAGACGGCTGCCGGTTGTAATGCCCGTGGTGTATTGCAGTGGGTGTCGGCCGTGTTGGCGGCAACCGCGCATCGAGAGGGGTGGCAGCCATCGGAGAAGACCCTGGGCATTGTTGGTGTCGGTTATGTCGGCTCGTTGGTGAAGGAGTATGCCGAGTCCTGGGGATTTCGAGTGTTGTGTTGCGATCCGCCACGCGAGGAACGAGAACACCTCGGCTTTCGAAAATTGGAGGAGGTGGCACAGGAGGCCGACTTGATTACATTTCATACCCCACTCGATGATACTACCTTCCACTTGGCGGACGCTGCATTGCTAGCTCGTTTGAAACCGACCTGTCTGGTGATAAATTCGTCACGTGGAGCCGTTGTCGATAACGATGCATTGTTGCAGAGCGGACTGCATTGTGCGCTCGACGTTTGGGAAGGAGAGCCGACGGTGAATCGAGCACTTTTGGCGCATGCCGAGGTGGCTACTCCGCATGTGGCAGGCTATACGGTACAGGGTAAGGCCAATGCATCGGCTATCGCAGCTCGGATTTTATCCGAAATGTTTGATCTGCCACTCGCGGATTGGTATCCTGACGGAGTGAAGCCACCCCATCCGACCCCGATCAGTTGGAAGGCTCTTTGCCGGACGATTGGAGTTTATTGTGACCTTCAGCGAGAGAGCGAGGAGTTGCGTGTCAAGCCCGATCGTTTTGAGGAGTTGCGCGATGGCTATGCTTACCGAGAGGAGTATTTTTGATTTTAGCGGGTTATTTCGTATCTTTGCCGCGTTATGTATCGCCGATTTATACGTCCGTTGCTGTTTTCGCTCTCATGCGAACAGTCGCACCGCATGGCAATTCTGCTCCTGCGGATCGCTGGATTTGTGCCCGGTGGTCGCTGGCTGTTGCGACGTTGTTGTGCTGTAGAGCATCCTGCACTGGAACGAGAGGTGTTTGGTGTGAAGTTCCCCAACCCGATCGGCATGGCAGCTGGTTTTGACCGCAATGGCGAGGTCTATGGCGAGTTGTCGGCCATGGGCTTTGGCTTTGTCGAGATTGGAACGGTGACACCGCGACCTCAATCCGGAAATCCGACTCCGCGTATCTTCAGCCTGCAGCGCGATCGTGCGGTGGTTCATCGGGTGGGCATGGCTAACCGAGGGCTTGAAACGGCGATCCGTCATTTGCGTAACGGACATAAGGGGGTCGTGGTAGGGTGTAATATCGCCTGCAATGCGTCGACACCCCCTGCAGAAGCTTCGGCCGATTACCTGCGCTGTTTCCGTAATTTGTACCAATATGCCGATTACTTTACGGTCAATCTATGTGGCGATGATATGCAGCAGGATGAACTGCTGGATTCCGAAGCCTACATGCGCGGCATTTTGGAGCCATTGTTCGATTTCCGCAGAGGGCAGAATCAATATCGTCCGATTTTGGTGAAGATATCACCGGATTTGTCTGATGAAACCATTGACCGTGTGACCAAAATCCTGATCGAAACGCCGCTTGACGGTGTGGTAGCCGTGAATGGAACATTTTCTCGCGAGGGATTGATCGCCTCTCCGTCGTCACTCAAACGCATCGGCGCGGGACGCCTGAGCGGTCGCCCGCTGACCAAACGTGCCATCGAATTGGTGCGTCGGATTCACGAGCAGTCGGGCGGTAATTATCCGATTATTGGTACGGGTGGCATGATGACGCCCGAGGATGTGGAGGAGATGTTGGCGGCAGGAGCCGATTTGGTACAACTTCATACGGGGTATCTATACGAGGGACCGAGTCTGTTGAAGGAGATTTGCCATCGGCTGATTCCGCAGCCCAAAGCCCCGGACACGGCGTTGGCAGAAGAGCCGATGCGTGAACATACGCAAACCGACGAGGCGCGTGTCGAGTAGGCACGCACTTTTCGTATATAATAAATAGGTATATGCAAGCAACTATTCTTACAATTGGCGATGAAATCCTGATTGGTCAGATTGTAGACACCAATTCTGTCTCCATTGCGCGTCAATTGAATGCAGCAGGTATTGTGGTGCGCGAAAAGAGCTCGATTGGTGATAATCGGGATGACATTATCGCCGCCATACGTCGAGCCGAACAACATTCGCAGGTAATTGTCATTACGGGCGGACTCGGGCCGACGAAAGATGACATCACCAAAAAGACGCTGGCCGAACTTTTTGAGTGCGGAATGCGCTTTGATGAGGCGGTAGCTCATCATGTGGAGCAGATGCTCACGGTACGCGGAATTGCTTTTAACGCGCTGAATCGTTCGCAGGCGGAGGTCCCTGAGGTATGTACGGTGCTGCACAATGCTCATGGAACAGCTCCAGGTATGTGGTTTGAAGATGCGGGATGTGTGATTGTCTCGCTGCCCGGTGTCCCCTTTGAAATGGAGCACCTGATGCAGGATGAAGTGATGCCGCGTTTGAAGAGCCACTTCGCCTTGCGCCAAATCGTCCATCGCACCCTGATAACGTCCGGTATGGCCGAATCGATTTTGGCCGAAACGATTGCGCCGTGGGAGGAATCACTCCCAGCCTATTTAAAGCTGGCATATCTGCCTGCTCCGGGAATTGTGCGTTTGCGCCTTTCGGCCTATGAGGTAGAGGGAAGTGTTGTCGGCGAAGAGATCGAGCGCCAGTTCGCGGCCCTGCGTGACATGATCCCCGATTATGTGGTGGGCTTTGAAACGGCTACAGTCGAGGAGCAGATCCATCAAATTTTGAGTGAGCGAGGTCAAACCCTTGCGGTGGCAGAGAGTTGTACAGGCGGTAAGATTGCCTCGAAATTTACCGCCATGGCGGGTGCCTCAGCCTATTTTTTGGCTGGTCTTACAACCTATTCGAATCAAGCAAAGGAGCAACTGTTGGGTGTTGATCCTCAATTGATTGAAATGCATGGCGCTGTTAGTGAAGAGGTGGCACGAGCAATGGCCGAAGGGGCTCGCAGCGTAACGGGAGCCGATTATGCAGTGGCCACGACTGGAATTGCCGGTCCGACAGGCGGGTCGGAACAAAAGCCGATCGGAACAGTCTGGTTTGCACTGGCCACGCCCGAAAAAACGGTAGCAATTCATCACCTTTGTGGAACGGACCGTGGGCAGGTGATTGACCGCTCTACGGCCTTTGCAATCCGCTTGTTGCGTGACGAGCTGCAGGGACGATCGCTATTTTTCGATGCAAAATGCAAATAATTTTGGGTTTTGAATGTTGGATTCTGATTTTTTGCGTATATTTGCACTCCCTTACGGGAAGTATAACTAAACTTTTTTAACGAATCATGAAAGTTTGCGAAATCACTGGCAAGGTAGCGATGACCGGCAACAATGTGTCGCACTCGCACCACAAGACCAAGCGCACGTTCAGTCCTAACCTGAGAACCAAGCGCTTCTGGTCGGAAGAGGAGGGCCGCTGGATTACCCTGAAGGTATCGGCAGCCGGTATGAAAACTATTAACAAAAAGGGTCTGGCAGTTGCTATGCGTGAGGCTGTAGCACCGAAGAAGATCTACTAAAAAACGCTTTTAAGAAATGGCAAAGAAAGGTAACAGAGTGCAGGTCATTCTTGAGTGCACCGAGCAGCGTGAGAGCGGCGTTCCCGGTATGTCGCGTTACATCACCACCAAGAACAAGAAGAACACGCCGGAGCGTCTGGAGCGTAAGAAGTACAATCCGTATCTGAAGCGCGTAACGGTTCATCGTGAAATTAAATAGTAGCTTAAGACTATGGCAAAGAAAGTAGTAGCAACACTGAAGACCGGTGCTGGTAAGCAGTTCACCAAGGTCATCAAGATGGTTAAGTCGGATAAGACCGGTGCCTACATGTTCAAGGAGGCTATCGTTCCCAACGCCGAGGTAAAGGAGTTCTTCGAGGAGAAGAAGTAGTATTTTAAGAGGAAACTCTTAAATACAAAGGGCATCCAATCGCTGGATGCCCTTTGTGTTTTTAAGATGGAGCATGGCTGCAGGACCGATCTGTCGTACCGAAATAAAAAAGCCTCCTTTATCAAAGGGAGGTTTGGAGGGATTGTCTATGGAGCCGGATGGCTTATCCGGATAGACTTCATTATTTTGCGTACGATACGGCGCGCGTTTCGCGAATTACGGTGATCTTCACCTGACCCGGTAAAAAAAAGCCTCCCTTATCAAAGGGAGGTTTGGAGGGATTGTCTATGGAGCCGGATGGCTTATCCGGATAGACTTCATTATTTTGCGTACGATACGGCGCGCGTTTCGCGAATTACGGTGATCTTCACCTGACCCGGATA
>JAFYQI010000006.1 GCA_017547175.1 Alistipes sp.
CGGCAGGCGCAAAAGCAATAAGAACATTCTCTTTGATCAAACATCGACCATTGTCAGAAGCGTATTTACCTTCAAAATGTTGCAAATTGCTACAATTAGCAAACGCGCCTGCTCCAAGTTCCGTTACACTTTCAGGAATCGTAATGCTCGCAAGGCTTCTGCAATAAGAGAATGCACCATATCCAATCGTCGTTAGTCCCTCGGGAAGCGTGATGTTCGTAAGGCTTTTGCAATAATAGAAAGCAGACTCTCCAATCGTCGTCACCCCCTCGGGAAGCGTGATGCTCGCAAGGCTTCTGCAATACTCGAATGCATAATCACCAATCGTTGTCACCCCCTCGGGAACAGTGTAGGTCGTCAATCCGGCAGGCGCAAAGGCAATAAGAACATTCTCTTTGATCAAACATCGACCATTGTCAGAAGCGTATTTACCTTCAAAATGTTGCAAATTGCTACAATGAGCAAACGCGTCTGCTCCAAGTTCCGTTACACTTTCAGGAATCGTAATGCTCGCAAGGCTTGTGCAACTATAGAATGCATCACCTACAATTGTCGTCACTCCCTCAGGAATCGTGATGCTCGCAAGGCTTCTGCAATCAAAGAATGCATTCGCTCCAATTGTCGTCACATCCCCCTCGAAAGTAATAACACCCTTGCCGTCGGTGTAGGTGTTGGATTTAATCGCTACGCCAAAAGCACCAGTGTTATCAGGCGTAACGATATCACCATCGGTCGAAGTGTACCAAATCTGGTTGCTCGGCACAGGATTCGACGCTTTGCATTTTGCCTCGAATGCCGGCATGTTTTTAGTGACGTTGCGCGTAAAGGTCTGCTCGTTTGATGTGCTTTTGGTGCACACCTTTCCCTCGGTATCGGTAATTGTAACCGTAAAGCCCTTTTCGAAGGTGGTGGGCGGAACAACCAAATAGAAAGCGGTAGCATCCTCCTCGGTTTGGCCGATCTTAACACCCGATACGCAATCGAGGGTCAGCACCTGCGTCGTACCCGATGCAGCCCACGTCAGCGTAGGCTCACCGCCGTAGGTCGGTGTGATGATTGCAGCACCTGCCAACGGCTCGTTGTTGTTACCCTGCAGGGTGATCTGCTTCACCGTAACGTTAGCGCCGTAGAGCTTGAGTTTGAGGTAGCCGCAGACATTCTTAAACTGCAAAAAGCGATCGTCCACCGACTTGGTGACCGAGACCATCGTATTGGCATTCAGGCCAAACGATCCCTCGGCATAGTTTTGCGTGGCGGGCAATTCGCATTCGAAATAGCCGGCCGGATCGAGTATCGTTTCGCTCGAATGGGGATAAAGGGCGTAGTTGGCCCCGACCTTCGTACCGGTGATAAAACTGCCATCCGTGGAGATCTGCGTAAAATCACCGGACAGGGCACCCGTCTTGCCCGTAAAGGCAAATTCACGGTTGTAGTTTTCCCCCACAAAGATCGAGATACGATCATCGTGCGTCCAACGCATCTTGCCAGTCTCGTCGAGGTAGGTACGCGATTCGGCATCAGCGTCCTCGACCGAGGCGTAAAACATCGGCGCATCGCCGCCCGTCGGGGTATTCAACTCTTCGATACCCGACTGCGAGCAGGCCGACAAAAGGCCACAAACGGCCAAAAAGAGCCACTTTTTCATGGTTTCCGTAGATGTTTAATTCTTGTTAAAGGTGCTCAAGGGTGTATTCAATCATCTTTTGACGAATGTTGCGCGTGTCGTCGGGCATCATCGAGTGATTTTGGTCGGGATAGACCATCATGTCGTATTGCTTGCCGGCACGATTCAGCGCCCGGGCCATCTCAATCGTGTTCTGGAAATGCACGTTGTCGTCAGCCGTACCGTGAATCATCAACAGGCGCGTTTTACGATCGTCCAACATGCGCGCGAAGTTGATCGGCGAGTTGTCGTCGTAGCCTGCAGCGTTGTACTGCGGCAGGTTGTTGTAGATCTCGGTATAGATCGTGTCGTAGAAACGCCACGAGGTGACAGGGGCTACAGCGATTGCCATTTTGAAGAGGCCCAGACCCTTCAGGGCACATCCCAATGCCATGAAACCGCCATACGACCAGCCGTAGATGCCGATGCGCGAAGCGTCGATGTAGCTTTGGGCTGCGAGGTAGTTGGCAAACGAAAGTTGATCCTCCACCTCCAACTGACCCAAACGGCCGTAGGTGGCCTTCTTGAACTGCTCGCCTCGGTACCCCGTGCCACGGCCGTCGGTACAGGCCACGATATAGCCCTTCTCGACCAAGGCGTCCTCCCAATCCATCGACCAGCGGTCGGCAACCGATTGCGATCCCGGACCCGAATACTGGGTCAGCAGGACGGGGTATTTTTTAGCGGGGTCGAAATCGGCCGGCTTGATCAGATAGGCATTCAGCACATCGCCACGCTCGGTGGTGAAGGTGAAGAACTCCTTGACGGGGCGTTTCGAGGAGGCTAACTCGGCCTGCAGGTCGGCACTCTCACGCAGGGTGCGTACAACCTCGCCTTCGCCCGTGGCAATCTCCACGCGGTTGGGCGTGGTGGCCGACGAGAAGGTCGAGATGTAGTATTTCATGCCGGCGCTCGGTGCGATGGTGTAGTAGCCCTCGCGCGTAGTCAGTAGTTGCTTGTCCTTGCCGTCGATACGGATGCTGTAGAGGGCGCGACGCAACGGCGATCCCTCGGTCGAGAGGTACCAAACGCGCTTGCCGTCCGTGCCGACAACCTCTGTTACCTCCCAATCGCCACGCGTGATGGGGCCTTGCAGACCGCCACGCACGGTGTAGAGGTAGAGGTGCATGTAGCCCGTGTGGCTCTCCTGGCGCACGATAAAGTGGTTCTTGTCGAGGAAGGTGATCGTTTGATCATCGACACGCTCAACGTATTGACGAGCACGCTCCTCGTAGGCTACGTGCTGTGCTCCCGACTTTTCGCACACGACCATCTCAAAGATGTTTTGGCGGCGATTCAGTCGATAGTACCACAAGCGTCCGTCAGGCGTATAACCAATGCGCGGAATGTATTGATCCGTCTCGCGGCCCGTATCAATCTTTTTGCGAGCACCCGTTGTGAGATCCACCGTCCAGAGCTCGACAATCGAGTTGGGCTCGCCGGCCTTCGGATATTTGAACGAGTAGGCCTCGTTGTAGAGCTTGCTGTCGAAGCGCATCATCTGAAATTCCTGGACACGGCTCTCATCGAAGCGCAGATAGGCCACTTCGCGACTGTCGGGCGAGCAGGCATAGGCCACCGTCTTGCCAAACTCCTCTTCGTAAACCCAATCGGTGGTGCCGTTGATGACCTCGTTCCATGCGCCGTCCGTCGTCAAGGCGCGGCTCTTGCGAGCGGCAATGTCGTAGGCCCAAAGGTTGTTCTTGTCGGAGTAGATCACGCTACGGCCATCGGGGGTGAACTGTGCATCACGCGGAGCCTCGGCTTGAAGCATAATCGCCTCCACACGACCATCGGCCACCAGGTGGTAGGTCGTCGTGTAGGAGTGGCGGTAGATGGGGGTATAGCCCGAAGCGATGAGAATTTGACGCTCGTCGGGTGAGAACTGATAGTCGGTGATGTCGAGGTGACGGGCCGACTCGGGTAGCAGGCTTGAGCCTTCACTTTTCAGGGCATATTGGTAGCGACGGATATCGCCACGCTCGAGCACCGTGTAGTGCTCGCCGTCGGCCATCGAGCGGATGCCGCGCACCGACTCGTTCATCGAACGCAGACGGGCAATCTCGCGGTATTCATTTTGAGCCATGGCCATGCCGCCGAAGAGCAGAGCCACCAAAAGCAGGAGTTTTCTCATAGGTTAAATGTCGCTTGTGTCGAAGTCGTAACCGAGGCGCTTACCTGTGACAAACTTCGAGTTATCCATCTTCGTGTTGAACTGATCCACCGTAACTCGCTTAAACTCCTCGTAGGGAGGGATGAGCGGATCAAAGTCGAGCGAATAGTGGATTGCATCCTCCAAAATCGGGATGAGGGTGTCGCGACCAATCTCCTGTTCGCCAAATCGTTCGGCGCGTAATGAATGCTGCTCCTTGCCCTCGACGAAGTAATAGCCTTCGCGATTGATGAAGATGCGACCGATCAGGTAACCCTCGTCGGCATTGCGGTTGAGCTTGAATGAATCGGAGAGAAAGTTGTAGATGTTGATCACACCGCAGTAGGCACGGGTGCGATCGCCGGCTACATAGTTGCTCTTCCACACGGCATGGTTGGTGTCGAAGACGAAGACGTCGGTGTGCATCTGGAAGATCAACAGGTCATTGGCCACCTGCAATTGAGCCTCATATTTACCTCGGTCGCGGTATTCGAGGCGGACACGACGGTCCAGTTTGCCCTCAAGGGCGTCGTCAAGTTCCGAGGCGACCTCGAGCAAGGTCTCCTTGAGAAGATTCATAGTCGAGAAGGTGCTGTCAAATACCTTCTGTTTGAGGGAGGATTTGCGGATGATTTGCTCCAAAATCTGCTCCCGTATGGGGGTAGTTTCCATAATTGATATTGATGTTTATTTGATTCGAATTTTGCGACCCGTTTCGAGTATTTCGCCCTTGTCGAGATGATTCATCTTCTCGATCCGACTGGTGCGGATGGCATAGGCTTGTCCGACGGCATAGGCGGTCTCTCCTTCGCGGCAAATATGTTGTCGGGCGTTTCCTTCCCAACGGTTTTTCTTACGTTCGATGTAGATTACCTCGTTGGTCATCGGTTGAGCCGAGGAGTCCTTCAGATCGTTGAATTTTCGCAGGTTGCGCGGCGAAAGGCGAAACTTTTCGGCAATATGTTCAAACGTATCGTTCTCCTTGGCCAATACGTAGTATACGCCATTGGTTTGATAGACATTATAACCCTCGTGGGCGTTGATCGTTACGCGGTAGTTGTTGGGGTCGATCCCTATGGTAGTGGTGTGATCCGAGGTGCTCGACTGTGAAGAGAACCATTCATCGGGGTTTTGTTGCTCGGTGCGATGCTGGGCATAAAGTCGGTCGCCGTTGGGGCGATCCAACAGGTAGAGCTTGCTCTCCTCGATGATCTTCACCAGTCGTGCGGCATAGTCGGGTGCGGTGGCGTAGCCGGCAGCCTTCAAACCACGTGCCCAACTGCGATAGTCGTCCGAATCGTAGCGGAAAAGAGAATCGTAGCGCGGCTGCTGATCCAGAAACTCGGCGTGGTCGTCGTAAGAGGCCTCGACCGACGGGTAGGCGCGGAAACATTCACCTTTCTCGTCATCATCGTGATAGACCTTTTCGCCGGTCCAATTCTTTTTGCATTTGATGCCGAAATGGTTGTTCGATGAGCGTGACAGCAGGCTGTTGCCCGAGTCGGACTCGAGGATGCCCTGCGCCAAGGTGATCGAGGCGGGAATGCCGTAACGCTCCATTTGGTCGATGGCAATGGCTTTGTAACGTTCGATATACTCTTCGCGGGTTTGGCGCGTAGCGCGGCTTTGTGCCGCCGCGTTATTTACGGATGCAAACAGGCAGAAAAACAAGAATCCGCCAAAAATGATTGCTTTTTTGGAAATAATCATTATCTTTGTTGAATGATACCGTACAAAGGTAGCAAATTTCGTTGAAATAACAACACAAAAAACCATACACAATGTTTACCGAAAACGCTAACCGAATCTTTGAGCGTGTGATTGCCGACTATCACCGCTGGGATGATGTAGATCACCCGATGGAGAACCCCTTCGAAGCCGGATCGCTCGATGCATTGCTCTATCACAAGAATTGGATCGATACGGTGCAGTGGCACCTTGAGGATATTATCCGCAATCCGCAGATCGATCCCGTGGAGGCTTTGGCGATTAAGCGTCGCATCGACAAATCGAATCAGGATCGTACGGATATGGTGGAGTATGTTGATTCGTATATGCTCGAGAAGTACAAGGATGTGGTTGTCGCCGAGGATGCACGCCTTAATACCGAGACTCCTGCCTGGGCAATCGACCGCTTGTCGATTTTGGCACTGAAGATCTACCACATGGGTGTTGAGACCAAGCGTGAGGATGTGAGCGATGAGCATCGCGCCGCATGTCAGAAGAAGCTCGATGTGTTGCTGACGCAGCAGGTCGATCTCTCGCGTGCGATCGAAGAGTTGATCGAGGACATCGAGGCAGGTCGCAAATATATGAAGACCTACAAGCAGATGAAGATGTACAACGATCCGGCACTCAATCCGGTGTTGTATGGCAAGAAATAAGCAACTTCCGAAACACCTTTTGGTGTTAAGAACCTCCGCGATGGGCGATGTGGCGATGTTGCCGCACGCCCTTCGTGCGCTTTGTGCAGCCTATCCTGCGCTGAAGATCACTGTTGCTACGCAGGCGATGTTCAAGCCATTCTTCCGTGGGCTGGATGTCGATTTTATGGAGGTGCAGGTAAAACAGGAACACCATTCGATTGTGGGTATGTGGCGTTTGGCCCGTGAGGCACGTCGTCGCGGAGTCGATGCTGTGGCCGATGTCCACGATGTGCTGCGCTCGACAGCCTTCGATCTCTCGATGTGGTTGCACGGTATTCGGGTGGCCCGCATTCGCAAGGGACGTATGGGGAAAAAGCATGCTCTGCAATCGGGAGGTAGCTTTACGCCGTTGAAACATAGCGTTGTGCGCTATTGTGATACGTTCCGTCGTTTGGGCTTCGAATTTGAAGATCCGTCGCCGGCTGTGAAGCCCGTGATGGCCAACCCGATGGGTGAGAAACAGGGAATTTGGATTGGCTTTGCCCCCTTCTCGGCCCATGCCGGTAAGACCTATCCCGAGGCGCAAAGCCGTGCGCTCGTGGAGCTCTTGGCGGCGCGCTATGAGCGGGTCTTTGTGCATGGAGGTGGCGGTAAAGAGCTGGCTTTTGCCGAGGAGATGGAGCAACGTTATTCGAATGTGACGGCCCTTTTCGGGAAGGTGCGGTTTGCCGGAGAGATGGAGGTGATGAGCCATGAGGACTGCCTCGTTTCGATGGACTCGATGGCGATGCACATGGCCTCGCTGGTCGCTACGCCCGTCGTGTCGATTTGGGGTGCCACACATCCGAATCTCGGCTTTTTAGGATGGGGTTGTGCCATGGAGCAGGCCTTGCAGGCCGATTTGCCCTGCCGACCCTGCTCGGTCTTTGGAGCCAAGCCTTGCCAGTATGGCGATTATCGCTGCCTAACAGCTATAACCCCAGAACAGATTGTTGCACAAATAGAAAAGGTCGTCCGTTAAGACGACCTTCTTTTTTTTGTTGTATGTTCAGTTTAGAAGAGGTATTTCTCGGTTTTGACACGCTCCACGAGGCGGAAGATCTCCTCCCAAGCCTCCTCGCCGAAGGTCGTGCCAACGACCTCGATCACCTTGCCCGCCGTGATGGCGCCGATCGTACCACACTGGCGCAGGGTCAGCCCCTCGCATAGTCCGGACATGAAACCGGCAGCATAGAAGTCGCCTGCACCCGTCGTATCGACACGCTTGGCGGCGGCCATGATGCCAACATGCACCACCTCGTTGCCACGCTTGATCAGCGCACCCTTCGTGCCGATCTTAACGACGGCCAACTCGCACAGTTCCGAGATCTTTTGCAGTGCATTGACCGGTTCGCCTTCGCAGGTGAAGGTCTTGGCTTCATCCTCGTTGGCAAAGACAATGTCGACATACTGTTCTACCAGTCGGTGCAGGAACTCCAGATTCTCGGCCACGACATTGAACGAAGCCAGGTCGATAGCCACCTTTAAGCCGCACAGCTTGGCTGTTGCCGCAGCTTTTTCGATCAGTGCATGATCTTGTACCAAATAACCCTCTACGTAGAGGCAGTCGTATCCCTCGAAAATGGCGGGGTCGATCTCTTCGGGATCGAGCTCCAATGCGGCACCCAGGTGGGTGACCAGCGTGCGCTCACCATCGGGTGAGATGAGCGATACGCATTTGCCCGACTTCTCGGTGCCACGGAAGATCACCGGCTCGATTGAGAGGTTGTTGAGTGCCTGAATGTAGAAGTCTCCGGTGGTATCTTCGCCTACCTTGCCGATGAAGCCGACCTCGGTGCCGAGGCGTGCCATGGCTCGAATGGTGTTACCGGCCGAGCCACCTAACGAGAGTGAATAGGGAAGTCCGGCTACGGATTTCGAGATCTCGGTTTGCAGGGTGGTGTCGACCAGGCTCATTGATCCTTTGGCCAAATTGAACTGTCCCAAGACGGCATCCGACTTGAGATTAACCAGCATATCGGTTAAGGCATTTCCAATGCCGATTACGCGTTTCATGCTCTATAAGTTTGGTTTTTGTGCGTGAGGTTAAATAGAGAGTATTTTGACCAACTCCAGGTGGTCGCGGTCAATCTGTTTGCGGTGTTGTAACGCCTTGGAGATCGGGACGTAGGTGATTTGACCGTTCAGTACACCGATCATGACGTTGCGTTGCCCCTCCATGATTGCCTCAATGGCGGCATTGCCCATGCGTGAGGCAAGGATGCGGTCTCGTGCCGTCGGTGAGCCGCCTCGTTGGATGTGACCCAAAATCGTGACACGTGCATCGTACTCGGGGAACTCCTTCTTGACGCGTTCGGCCAATGCGGTGGCACCTCCTGTCTCGGGATTCTCAGCAACAATTACGATGGCCGAGTTCTTGCTCTTGCGGAAACCGTGGTTGATCAGTTCGCCCAGTTGGTCCACCTCGGTCTCCATCTCAGGGATGATGGCGGCCTCCGAGCCCGACGCCAGCGCGCTGTAGAGTGCTAGATAACCGGCGGTGTGTCCCATCACCTCGACAAAGAAGAGACGCTCGTGTGAAGAGGCGGTGTCGCGCAATTTGTCGATGGCGTCCAGAATGGTGTTCAGTGCCGTATCGTAGCCAATCGTATGGTCTGTGCCACCCAAGTCGCGGTCAATCGTGCCCGGAAGACCGATAATCGGAACGTCATACTCTTCGGCAAAGATTTTGGCACCGGTCAATGTGCCGTCGCCACCAATCACAACGAGTGCATCGATACCCGCTGCGCGCATATTTTCGTAGGCCAGTTTGCGCCCCTCGGGGGTGGTGAACTCTTTGCAGCGTGCCGTTTTGAGGATCGTACCACCGAGTTGGATGATGTTCGAGACGCTGTGCGAGTCGAAGTCGACGATTTCGTTTGTCACCAAACCTTTGTAGCCGCGCATAATGCCCTTTACGCGGTAGCCGTGAAAGATTGCACTGCGCGTCACGGCACGAATGGCCGCGTTCATACCTGGTGCGTCACCGCCCGAGGTCAATATGCCGATACATTTACAAGTTGCCATAATATTACCACTTAAAAAAATAGAATATGGACAAAGATAGCAAAAAGTGTGAAAACCTCAAAATCGGTGGGGCGAAGGGTGAAAAGAGATTTGAGAGTCGCTGCCCCAAGATGAAAGAAAGCAGTCCACAAAAGGACTGCTTTCTTGATGTTAGTAACCCGGGATTCTGCGCATCGAACGATAGGACTGCTCTTTGGAAAAGAGGCGTGTGTAGTATTCGTTATCAGACTTGTCGCGGTCGTTCTGCTGTTTCTGGTTGACGATCGAGTAGAGCGCAGCACCGCTCTCGCCCACGGTAAAGGAGCCGAACTCGGTGAAGATGTTGGGCTCTTCGATGTCGTTGCGCTGGCAGATGTGTTTGATTTGGGCGATGATCTCCTCGGTCAGGTACTCGTAATCGTAGTTGAAGTCGAGCGAGTTCTTTACGGGGAATGCGCCGCCGATGTTGAGGCAGTCCAATTCAGGACAGATCTGCTTCAACTCGCAGTAGAGATTCATGCACTTCGAAAGTTCATTCCAATAGTAGGCCGTATCGCGGATGCCGGTATTGATGAAGAAATGCAACATCTTGAGTTGAAACTTCTTGTTGTTCTTGATCAATTCCATCAAAGGAATGTCGTAGAATTGCAATTCGCCGTCCTACACCGAGAACTCATCTTGAGGGAAATCGAATGTCTGTTCGATCAGGTCGATGTACTTGTCTTTCATGATCCGAAAAGGGCGGTTTTTAAATTTTTGTAAAATCCAACTCGATTACATGGTCGATATTTTGCCAAAGTAGCTCGATCGGATTGCTCAAAATGCAATAATGCAAATTAGGCGAATTAAATCGGGATCAGTAATACTTCGCGCTATTATTTTGAAAATAGGTGTGTGAATCTTGTTTTTTTTGCTGAAAATGGGTAATTTTGAGCCCTGAAAACAATGTAAAAACAACGATTGTGTTGATTCGCATCATAGAGCAATATTTAGAGAACCACAAACGTCTTGTGATTCCGCAGCTGGGCGCGTTTCTTGTGAAGGAGGAGCCGCGTATGATCGTGTTTTCCGAGCTGATGCGTCGCGACGACGGGGTGTTGCAAGCACTGCTGGTCGAGCAGGGTGTGTCCGAAGTGGAAGCGCGTGGCGAGATCGATCGGCTGGTGTACGAGGTGCGTCATGCCATCGAGCAGGGCGAGTGTTTCTATCTCTCCGATTTCGGCGAGTTTAAGCCCGGTAAAAATGCAACCATCGCCTTTGACTACCATCCGCGCTTGTGTGTTGTACCCGAGTCTCCCATCGAGATCATGCCTGATTTGATTGAGAAGGTGCGACCCGAAGCACGTCAAGTGGAGGAGAATCGTGTCGATGTAGTCGAGCCAAATTCCATTCAGCCGCAACAACCCGTATGGTCGGCAGAGGATCTGGATGATGAGGAGGATGAATTTGTCGAGCAGGTAAGCGAAGAGGAGCTGTTGGCTGATGAGGTTGAGCCGATGCAGTCGCAGACGAAGACTCCGCATCGCGGCAAAGCGCCGCATCGCCGTGCTCCACAAAAAGGTGCGCAGAAACCTGATCGTTTCCTGCTGGTAGCGATTGTCGCAGCCGTAATTGCCCTTATGGCTATCGCATTCGGCCTCTATAACGATGCCATGAACGCCGGAGAGGGCGAGGAGCCGATTGAGATGATCGACCCGTGGAACGAGATGGAGGCGAAGGACGATCCTGCTGGTAATTAAACCATTAAGTAATAACGACCATGACGGAAATTTCGACAGTCAAACAACGCTTTGGCATCATCGGTACGTCCGAACTGCTGGATCGAGCCTTGGAGGTTGCCTTGCGCGTAGCCCCCACGGATCTTACGGTCTTGGTGACGGGTGAGAGCGGTGTGGGAAAGGAGTTCTTTCCGCAGGTAATACACGCCTATTCGGCTCGCAAGCATCAAAAATATATCGCCGTAAACTGCGCGGCAATTCCCGAAGGTACGATTGATTCGGAGCTTTTTGGCCACGAGAAGGGTGCCTTTACGGGCGCTGTGGAGAGCCGTAAAGGTTACTTTGAAGAGGCGGACGGTGGTACCATCTTTTTGGATGAGGTGGCCGAGTTGCCCTTGCCGACGCAGGCGCGTTTGTTGCGTGTGCTACAATCGGGTGAGTTTATTCGTGTCGGTTCGTCGAAGGTGCAAAAGACCAACGTGCGTGTCGTAGCGGCTACGAATGTGCAGCTGCAACAGGCCATCATGGATGGACGATTCCGCGAGGATCTCTACTACCGCCTTGCGACGGTGCCGATTACGGTGCCTGCTCTGCGTGAGCGCAAAAGCGATATTCCGTTGCTGTTTCGTAAGTTTGCGGCAGATGTGGCAGTGCAGTATCGAATGCCGGCCATTGTCTTGGATGACTCGGCCCGCGAACTGCTGATGAACTATTATTGGCGCGGGAATATCCGTCAATTGAAAAATGTGGCTGAACAGGTTTCGGCTATCGAATCGGTGCGTGCAATTTCGGCAGAGGTGTTGGCCAAATACCTGCCCGAGGTGCATGCTTCACATCCCGCGACTACGCGTCCGCTGGGTGGTGCAACCAATGATTTTGCGAATGAGCGCGAACTGCTCTATAAACTGCTGTTCGATATGCGTTCCGAGATTGGTGATTTGAAGCGCATGATTGCCGAATTGATGCATCGTACAGGTGGAGGTCCGATGGAGTCTCCGCGCGATGTGAAAGCCTTGTTGCCGAGCGCAAAGCCCCATTACGAGGAGTTTGCTACGGAGGAAGTTTTTGCCGAGACCGAAGAGGTGGAGGAGGAGCCCAAAGAGCGTACCAAGGCCGATGTGCAGCGTGAGCATATCCTGCGTGCCTTGAAGCGCAATAACGGACGTCGTCGTGAAGCTGCAGCCGAGTTGTTCATGTCGGAGCGAACGCTCTATCGTAAGATTAAAGAGTTGGGTATTGAGGCCTAAATCGAACTAAAGGAGAACGAAAATATGTGTAAAAAAATTATAGCCATGCTGGCTGCCGCCCTGCTGATGACAGGCTGTGGTGTGGCCATCAAATATTCGCTTTCGGGCGCTTCGATTCCACCCGATGCCAAGACCTTCTCGGTAGCCTATTTCCCGAATAATGCAGCCATGGTGTCGCCGATCTTGTCCTCGACGTTGACCGACGCTTTGGTAGATATGTTCTCGCGTCGTACCCGTCTGCAGCAGGTGGAAGAGGGCGGTGATTTTGCCTTCGAGGGAGAGATTACCAACTATACGTCGACCACCTCGTCGGTTTCGTCAGACGATTATGCCTTGTTGAACCGCTTGACGATTACGGTAAAGGTGCGTTTTACGAATGCCATCGACGAGTCGATGTCGTTCAATAAGAGCTTTTCGGCCTATGAGGATTATGATTCGACTCAACTGCTGACTGAGGTGGAGGGTACGTTGATTCCCGATATTGTTGATAAAATCGTGACCGATATCTTTATGGCTTCGGCCTCGAACTGGTAGTCGTATGGCGGAACTGCATGAACTTTTTGCCGATCCGAAACGAGTCTCAAGACTCTCGGCCGAGGCTTTCGAAAAACTCTATGCCGCTTTCCCGTGGTATCGCCCTTTGCAGTATGAGGCGCGCCGTCGCGGGGTTGCGATGCACCCGGCTGCGGATGTGACCACTCCCTGGCAGTCGGCTGGATGCTCTACAGGTAGCGTGTATGACGCTGAAGCACTTCTGTATCTGTCGACCGATGATGTGATTGATCGCTTCCTGCTTGCTGAGGATCTGCGGATTGTGGCCGAGGAGGGCGAGCCGGAGGGTGATCTGCGATTGGATGCCGATCTCTCGGATGAGGAGGAGTTGGTGAGTGAAGAGTTGGCCGAAATTTATCAGGCGCAAGGGTTGAAAGAGGAGGCAAAAGCAATTTATCGCAAATTAAGTTTGCTAAATCCCGAAAAAAGTATTTACTTTGCCGAGTTAATTGCCAAATTAGAGAAACAATAAATTAAAAACTTAACAATATGTTATACACGATTTGCATTGTTCTGATCCTGATTGCCAGCGTTTTGATCATCCTGGCTGTATTGGTTCAGAGCCCCAAGAGCGGCATGGCCGCCAATTTCGGCGCATCGAACCAGGTGATGGGCGTGCGTGAGACGACCAACTTCCTTGAGAAGTTTACTTGGACGATGGCTGTTGCTATCCTCGTACTGAGCCTCGTAGCTACGACCGCTATGGACGGCGGCCGTGTAGCTGAGTCGAACAGCTCGATTTCGAAAGATGCTGCTGCCCTGCAGGAGCGCGTACTGGAGACCGAGACCGCTATTCCGCAGGCTGAGATTCCGGCTGAGGTGGTAGAGGAGACTGCCGAGTAAATTCGATTGGTGGGGGATTCTCACCGTGATTCAATTGCCATTCCTGAAAAGGAGTGGCAATTTTTTTTGCGATTACAACGATATATGGCAGGAGTGGTTTGGCGAGAAAAAGAGGTAAAAGTTTGCTTAAAAGCAATTAAAGACTTATTTTTAACCATTGTTTCGTGTGCGGCTGGTACGTGGTCGTAGCGAACTTGTCAAGAGCGTCAAACTGATACGATGGAGAACTTTGCAGCCATAGATTTTGAGACGGCGAATGGTGCACGATCGAGTGTCTGCTCGGTGGGTGTAGTCGTGGTGCGTAATGGAGAGGTGGTGGATCGCTTCTACAGCTTGATACGCCCCGAGCCGGATTATTATGCCTATTTTTGTCAGCGCGTGCACGGCCTTTCGCGACGCGATACGTGTAACGCACCCCGTTTCCCGGAGGTGTGGGCAGAGGTGGAGGAGCGCATCTACGGCTTGCCGCTCGTGGCCCACAATGCCCGCTTTGATGAGAGTTGCCTGCGTGCAGCCTTCGATTGTTACGATATGTGCTACCCGGGTTATACGTTCCATGATACCTTGGCGGCTTCACGGCGGAAGTTTGGTGCCACGCTCGAAAATCACCAACTGCATACAGTTGCTGAGGCATGTGGCTTTATTCTTGAAGACCACCACCATGCGTTGGCCGATGCCGAGGCGTGTGCCGCTATCGCAAAGGAGATTCTCTAAAAACTACAACCATGTCAACGGGCGAACAAGCAAAGCTATGGAATAAGAACTACCTGAAGGTCTGGAGTGCCAACTTCATGATCTTCTTCTCGTTCATGCTCCTCACGCCTCTCTTGCCGCTCTATTTGGCTGACACGTTCCAGGCCGACAAGGAGATGATCGGCTTCGTGCTGTCGGGCTATACGCTCACGGCACTCTTGATTCGCCCCTTTAGTGGTTATTTCGTCGATAGCTTTCCGCGACGCACGGTGCTCTTGGTTAGTTATTTCCTCTTTGCGGCCCTCTTTGCCGGTTATTTAGTGGCGGGCTCACTCCTGCTTTTTGCCATTGTCCGAACGCTGCATGGCGCACCCTTTGGAGCAGCCACGGTCTCGAATAGCACGGTGGCCATCGATGTCCTGCACCCCACGCGGCGCGCCGAAGGTATCGGCTACTACGGACTATCGAACAACATCGCCACGGCCATCAGCCCCTCAGTGGCGCTGCTCATCTACGGCTTCTGCCACAGCTACGAGGTGTTGTTCTGGATTGCCTTTGTGGTGGCCTTTATTGGTCTTTGGATCAACTCGACCCTCGATCTCAAGCCCCGCGAACGGGTGGCCGGCAAGGCGCCCATGTCGCTCGATCGCTTTGTGCTGAAGAAGGGCTGGAGCGCGGGTATCTGCATGGTTGGTTTTGCCGTCTCGTACGGTATTCTTTCGACCTACCTGGCCATCTACGGCAAAGAGGAACTGGGTATTACGAGTGGTTCGGGCCTCTTCTTTATGTTGCTCTCGATTGGTCTGATTCTCTCACGCCTGGTGGGCGGCCGCACACTCCGCAAGGGGCTGATCCACCAAAATGCCGCCATCGGTGTCTCGGTTGCTTTGGTTGGCTATCTGCTCTTTGCCCTCTTGCACAATCCGTGGGGATTCTATGGCGCAGCCCTCGTGATCGGCCTCGGTAACGGCCACCTCTTCCCCGCTTTCCAGACCATGTTCCTCAATCTTGGTACCAACGACCAGCGTGGCACGGCCAATTCGACGTTCCTCGTTTCGTGGGATATCGGCATCGGTATCGGTATCATCGTGGGCGGCTCGATCGCCGAGCACCTCGGCTACGACACCGCCTTCTGGGTGGCTGCGCTCGCCAACGGTATTGCAGTTGCCACCTATTTCCTCCATACACACGGCTATTTTGAGCGGAATCGACTACGGTAAATCCCGCTTGTTATACATTTTACACACGCAAAAAAAGGGTGGGCCTATTTAGACCCACCCTTTCAACTTTGAGTTTTCAATTTTCACCTCTTATCGTCCACTTTCGGCGATCTTTCGGCGAATCATACCGTTCATCTCGTCAGCTGCGAGCAGCTCCTCGAGGGTCATGTGCATGCGGTAACGCCAGTAGTGACGCGAGTTGGCGGGCACGTTGATGCGCTCGTCGTTGGGGTTCTCGCGGCGCAGCTTGCCATCCATCGCTACCCAATCCTGCCAGGGCAGAATAGTCAGCATGGCGGGCGACTTAAGGTGTTGCTCGACGATCAGCTCGCAGATCCACGGCTCACAGTAGTAGGGAGCCTCGCCCCAGGCGTTCAGCACCTGGTTGTAGAAGCGCTGCGAGAGGGCGCGATCCTCCTCCCACCAAGCACGTACGGGGTTCATGTCGTGGGTCGAGGTGGTGCAGACCGAAAGGTAGGGGTAGAGCTGCGTCACTGCAAACTCCACGGTCGGATCCTTCGGCATGCGCTGAATTTCGAGCGAGAGAATCTGTTCACCCTCCATCACGGCGGGTACGCAGTGGGGAATCATACCCAGATCCTCGCCACACACGAGCATGCCCGTAGCCTCGATCAAGGCGGGCAGCTTGCGCATCGCCTCGCCGTACCAGAAGTCGTTGTGACGGTAATAGAAGAAGTCGTTGTAAAGACGGTTGTAGGCGTCCTTCTGATCTTGCGACAGATTCTGGTAGCAGTTGCTCGACTGCGACGAAATGCGCGGATGGTAGTGCCCCGGCTTGTATTTATCCTCGATAAAGAGTACGTCGTCGGTCATCGAAATCGGAGCCGTATGCCAATCTTTGTTAAACCAGAAGCCGTACGAACGGATCTCCTCCTCCGAGTAGGGCAGGGCGGGGTTGAAGCGACCCAGAAGGGCATTTACAGCCTCCAAAGGTACCTCCCAGATGCGGAAGAAGCCCAAGATGTGGTCGATGCGGTAGGCGTCGAAATACTCGGCCATCTTCACGAAGCGGGCCTTCCACCACGCGAAACCGTCCTCGGCCATCTTCTGCCAGTTGTAGGTCGGGAAGCCCCAATTCTGACCCATCACCGAGAAATCATCGGGCGGAGCACCCGCCGACGAGTCCATGTTGAAGAGCTCAGGATAGACCCAGGCATCGACACTCGTGCGCGAAATACCGATCGGAATATCGCCCTTCAATACCACGCCCTTCGAGTGCGCATAGTCGCGTACCTTACGCAACTGGCGATCGAGGTGGAACTGTACGAAGTGGTTGTAGGCAACCTCCTCGGGATGTTCGGCCTCGTATTGAGCAGCCTTCTCGGGGGTGTAGTCGGCCCACTTGCCCCAAGCGGTGAAGTCGGGTGTCGAGTAGGCATCTCGTAATGCGCAGAATACGGCATAGGGACGCAGCCAATGCTCGTTCGAGGCCATGAAGGTTTTAAACTCCTTCGAGGCAAAGCACTTCTTGCCATCCTGCGTGTATAATGCGTGCAGATAGGCGTTTTTGGTGTTGTTTACCAACTCATAGTCGATCTGCTCCAAGGCGTTCAGTTCGCGGCCCAACTTTTCAAAGTGAGCTGCAGCCTTCTTATCCTTCAGCTTACCCACGTCGGGCAGATGGAGGAACTGCGGGTGGAGCGCAAAGGTCGAATTGGCGTTGTAGGGGTAGGAGTCCTGCCACGTGCCGGTCATCGTCGTGTCGTTTACGGGCAGAATCTGGATAATCGACTGACCGGTCGAAGCGGCCCAATCGACCATCAACTTCAGGTCGTTGAACTCTCCCACACCGAAGCTGTCGTTCGAGCGAAGTGCAAAGACCGGAATGGCTACACCGGCACCACGCCACGGATTCATCTTGAAACGGGGACGCAACGAGTCAATCACGACGCACTCGCCTTCACGCAGCGGACGGTCGAAGAAGTTATTCTCGCCCTCCTCCCAGGCTACGGCATCGCCCGTGGCGCTGTCTACAATGACAAACTTGTAGGTAAAGGGGGTTGCGAGCTTCTCGCGTTTGATCACGGCCGTCCATACGGGCGATTCGGCGTCGTTCATCACGATACCTTTCTTGATATCCCAGTTGCCAAACTCCTTTTGATCGCCGACGAGTACTACATGCTGGTGGGTACGAACAACGGGAATCTCGGCGCGGATCATCACCTCATCGCCACCGAGTATGGTCGCTTTTTGGGCCTTCGGGCGGGCAAAAACGCCATCGGTGAACATTGCCGAACGGAACGAACGGTCAGCCGGCATATCGTGCCAACGGTCGTAGAGTGAGATTCGCTTTACCGCTTTGTCGGTCGAGAGGCTATGTCCCGATCCCCACTCTTTGCGCAGCAGCTCTTCGCCACGGTGTACTTCGTAGTGGTAGCGGATGTTGCGAGTGGTTGCGGCAGTCTTCAGCTCGCACTCCCAAATATTGCCACCGATGTAGCGCATCGGCTCGGCTTTGGGACGAGCACCGTCGAGCACCAAGACGAGATTTTCGCCGTATTGGGTCGCATACTCCAGTCTGAATTGAACAGTCATAGTAGTAGTTCTATTTTATGTTAGTTTGGTCTTGTGTGTGTTGTTAGGGTACAATCCCTCTATACAAAGATAGCGAAATTTCATATTGATTGATACGTGTGTCGGGAAATTTCTGCCGAATGGCCGTTTTTGAATGACGAACGGCCGATAATGACCTCTCGGAAGCGTAAGAGGAATGGAATGGACTGTGGGTTTAACTTTGTTGGTGGATTGTTACATCGGGGTGAGTCGGTGCGTGGTAAGCGCCGACAACCAACCAAACGCCGAGCCCGATTATCAGACCGAAGATGAGGGTGTCGGCATGCAGTTTGTCGAGCCCCATGGCTACAGAGATGAGAATGGCCAAAAGAGGTTGCAGGTAACTGTAGATGCCTGTAATTGTGGAAGATATACGCTTTAGCGCAAAGTTTAACATCAGGTTGGGCAGGTAAGTGGGTACAAAAATTACGAAGGCCGTGGCGAAGGCGATGCGGCCGTGTAATGCTCCAAAGTCGGTTTTTAGCAACGATTCGGCACCAAAGGGGAGGAGCATCAGCGCCCCCAAACAGTAGATCCACCGCATGACGGTAGTAACCTTGTAGCGAGCGATGGTGCCCTTGAAAAATACCATGTAAAGAGCTGTGGTACAGGAGGCACCGAATAAGAGCAGATTTCCGGTCAAGTCCGAGTGCGCATGCTGTGAGCCGCCGCTGGTCATTACAACGGCAATGGCACCACCCATGCCGAGCAGGCACCCGATCACTTTCCGTCGTGTGAAATGATCGCGACCGATCGCGACCGAAAGCACAAGGATCAGCAATGGGCCAATGGTGCTGATGATCGCGCCGTCGATGGGCGATGTGAATGATAATCCATACATCATCAGTAGTTTCCGTACGATGGCCACGAGAAGTGCCGCGCCGGCAAAGATCCATTTGTCGCGTGTTTCAACCCGTTCGGGTGACTCCCAAAGGCGCGGTATCAGGGAAAGGAGTGCCGTGATTAGCAGTGCTGCCGTAACCATCGGCAACGGCTGGATATAGCGACCAAGCACCAGGACGTAGAACGGATAATCCAGTGCCCATATCGTGTTGCAGAGTAGCAGGGCCAGGTGGGGTCGAAGCGCGTGTGTCATGGTAAGAGGCATTTGAGGAGCAGTATTGCAAATGCCGTACAAAAACGCTCGCATTGTCGGGTGTATGAACGAACAAGGGTATCGCGATTTGGTGTCGGATACCCTTGTTGTTGGTGCTTTTAGAAGAGCTCGCCGGCCTTTGTCTCGGGTATGAATCCGAGGTGTTGGTAGGCTAACTCGGTTACCTCACGGCCGCGTGGGGTACGTTTTAGGAAACCCTCTTTAATCAGGAAGGGTTCATAGACCTCTTCGATGGTTCCCGAGTCTTCGCCGACGGCAGTGGCAATGGTGTTCAACCCGACCGGGCCACCCTTGAATTTTTGGATGATCGTTGCCAGGATCTTGTTGTCCATCTGATCTAAGCCGCGCGCATCGATGTTGAGGGCCGAAAGGGCGAATTTCGTGATACTCAATTCGATGTGACCCTCGCCTTTGACCATGGCAAAGTCGCGAACACGACGCAGCAGGGCATTGGCAATGCGGGGCGTTCCTCGTGAACGCATGGCGATTTCGAGGGCTCCTTCATCGTCGATTTCGATATCGAGGATGCGTGCCGAACGTTTTACGATGCCTGCCAAAACGGGGGTGTCGTAGTATTCGAGGTGGCAGTTGATGCCAAAGCGGGCACGCAAGGGCGAGGTCAGCAGACCACTGCGCGTTGTGGCTCCGATGAGCGTAAAGGGGGCCAGCTCGATCTGAATCGAGCGTGCTGAGGGCCCTTTGTCGAGAACGATGTCGATCTTGTAATCCTCCATGGCCGAGTAGAGATACTCCTCGACAATGGGCGAGAGGCGGTGGATCTCGTCGATGAAGAGCACATCGCCCGGATTGAGGTTGGTGAGCAGACCGGCCAAATCACCCGGTTTGTCGAGTACGGGACCCGACGTCAGGCGCAGCTGGGCACCCATTTCGTTGGCGATGATGTTGGCCAGGGTCGTTTTACCCAAGCCCGGAGGGCCGTGCAACAATACGTGGTCGAGTGAATCGCCACGCATGAGTGCAGCCTTGATGAAGATGCGCAGATTCTCGACGATCTTCTCCTGGCCGGCAAAGTTGCCGAGCTCTTGAGGGCGGATCTTGTTTTCGAAATCCAGGTCGCTCTCCGTATTGCGAATAATGGACATAAGCGGTGTTTTGTTTCTGCGAATTTACAACAAAAAAGCGAGAATAGGAAACATCGTGCCGCTAAATTTTATCGGTTGATCGTTTGGAGAATACAATAAAAGATATTATTTTTGCAACAGATCGGTGTTATATGTGCCGATTGACATATTGAGCTAACAGCTTTATTCTGTGTAATCGAAACTTAGACACTTTCAGCACAAACGGAATCAAAGTTGATGGTTCGCGCTTGGCGCGGGCTTATCACTTTATTCTATGTGCGGGCAGTCTAAGGCCTCGATTACGGATAAGGATGATTTGTCCGCGTCTCTTTTTTTTTGGATGCGGGGAGGTATAAATCGAAAATATGAAGCAAAATTATCGATAGAAAAGTTCGAAACATCCTAATAGACTATTGTATAACCCGAATTTTTTGTTATCTTTGCCCTGTGTTGGTCGTTTGTTGCGGGAGTGTGATGCGCTGGTTGTGCAAGTGAAACAAAAAAACCGCTCCAGAAATGTATAGGAGGCGGTTTTTGGTGATCCCGTGGAGATTCGAACTCCAATCGTAAGAACCGGAATCTTAAATTCTATCCATTGAACTACGGGACCGGTCGGACAAAGGTGAGAAAAAAAATTAACTGTTGCAAATAAAATGCAAGAAAACAAAAATTGGCAGCGGTTGGAAGCTGTGATTCGTTGGGCGAATATGTCCACCAACTATTTTGCGCTCCATATCGGTTTGTCGCGAGGTGAGAATCTCTACCAAATTAAGCGAGGAAATAACGGTATTTCGCTCAATTTGGCAGAGCGTATCGTGAAGCATTTTCCGGAAATCAACAAACTGTGGCTGCTTACGGGCGACGGTGAGATGATTGCGGGTGCAATGCATTCGTCGCTGGAGGTACCGTTCTATCGCGTCGATGCCGAGCGAGCCATTCGTCAGGTGGCCCAACTCGAGCCCGAGTGCATGTTGGGACTTCCCTTGGCCGAAAAATGTGATTTGGCGATGGTCTATTCCGATGCGGCTATGGGGCGACAGTTGCCTGCCGGAACGATTGTTTTCTTGCGTGAAGTGGCCCCCGATGCGTTGATCCCGGGCAAGGAGTATTTGGTCTGCAGTGCTAAATTCGATGCGCTTCGCGTGGTACGTACGGCCGAGCAGCCTGATTGGGTGCGCCTGGTGGCCGGTGATCGTAAAAACTACGACGATATGCTTTTGTTGCGCTCCGAAATCGAGCGTGTATATGCTGTGTGTGCAAAATTGACAATCAACCAATAAAATAGCTTGTTAAACGATGTTTTCCGGAATTGTAGAGGCGATGGCTGAGGTGGTGGCCATCCGCGAAGATAGAACCAACAAAGATTTTACGATGCGCTGTCCCTTTACGGGTGAGTTGAAGATCGACCAAAGTGTGGCGCATAACGGTGTTTGCCTGACAGTGGTGGCGATTGAAGGCGATTGCTATGTCGTAACAGCGATGAAGGAGACCCTCGATCGGTCGAATTTGGGGTTGCTTACGGTGGGCGATCGCGTCAATGTAGAGCGTTCGATGCGTCCCGAGGCCCTGTTGGACGGTCATATCGTGCAGGGACATGTTGATCAGACGGCTCGCTGCACCAAGCGTGAGGATGCCGATGGTAGCTGGTACTACACCTTTGAGTACGAGCCGCAGGGCGGAGGTATGACGACCGTCGAGAAGGGATCTGTGGCCGTGAATGGTGTCAGTCTCACGGTGTGTGATCCGACCCCTTCGTCGTTCCGTGTTGCGATTATTCCCTACACCTTCGAGCATACCAATTTTCACGCCATTGAGCCGGGTACGGTTGTGAATCTCGAATTTGACATCGTGGGTAAATACATCGCCCGCCTGATGGAGAACTATATGCAAAAATAGCCCCCTCGAAAAACGACAAGGTCATGAAGATTAAAACCAAAGAGTTTGCCTCGGCTCTGATCGCCGGTTTGGTAACGGTGATTATCGTGGCGTTGATGATCTATTTTGATGCTCGTTGGCTGGCGAGTCTCCTCGTTGCCATCGGAGTCTATGCACTGGTATTTGTCGCATCGCTCTTTGTGATTCGTAAATATGTGGCGTATAAGCTGAAGCCGATCTATTCGATCGTTCTCTCGCGCGATGTGCGCACGCATGAGATCTTCGACGAGTTGCAGGATAAGCGTGTAGAGAACATTGGCGAAGAGTTGACGGCCTGGGCCGATACGAACGATCGCGAAATCACCCGCTTGAAGGAGGCGGAGGTCTTCCGTAAACAGTATTTGGGCAATGTGGCCCATGAGCTGAAGACCCCGATTTTTAACATTCAGGGCTATATCTCGACGTTGCTTGATGGCGGTTTGGAGGATCAATTGATTAACCGTACCTACCTCGAGCGTGCCGAGAAGAGCATCGTGCGTCTGATCAATATTGTGAACGATCTCGATACGATCAACAAGTTGGAGAGCAATATGCACACCCTCGCTCGCGATACTTTTGATGTGGTGGCTTTGGCACGCGAAATTGTCGAGCAGGCCGAGATGGAGGCCGATAAACGCCACATTAAGTTGGCGGTGAAGGGGGCCGATAACCTGCCTTCGCCCTTCTGGGTGTCGGCTGATAAACATTATATCGGTCAGGTATTGGTTAATCTGGTCATCAATTCGATTCGTTATGGCAAAGAGGGTGGTCAGACCCGCATCAAATTCCGCGATATGCTCGATAAGATTCTGATCGAGGTGGAGGATAATGGTCAAGGTATTGCCAAGGAGGATCAACCGCGCATCTTCGAACGCTTCTATCGTGCCGATAAGGGTCGTTCGCGTGAGCAGGGTGGTACGGGTCTCGGTCTGGCCATCGTAAAACATATCGTGGAGGCACACGGTGAGCGTATCACCGTCAGAAGTGAGCAGGGAGTGGGTACGACCTTCTCCTTTACGCTCAAGAAGGTGCCCGTAAGAGAGTTGGATAAGCAGTAAAAGAGCATGTTACAAACACTTTCAGTCGTTTGGGATTTTGATCCCGTATTGGTCCGCATCGGCTCGTTCGATATTCGTTATTACGGGGTTATGTGGGCATTGGCGATCTTGATTGCCGCCAAATTTTTTGACAACTTTGTTAAGCGAGAGGGACTTCCCGAGTCGGTCTCCGAGTCGATCTTCCTTTATGGAACACTCGGCACCATCATCGGATCGCGCTTGGGCCACTGCTTGTTCTACGATCCGAGCTATTACCTCGCGCAACCTTGGACCATTTTGACCGAGTTCCGTGACGGAGGTATGGCCTCGCACGGCGCTGCGATCGGTATTTTGGTCGGTTTGTGGCTCTTCTCGCGCAAGAATAAATTGCCCTACATCTGGTCGTTGGACCGTATCATTATCGGTGTGGCGATTGGTGGTGCCTTGGTGCGTTTCGGTAATTTGTGTAATTCGGAGATCTTTGGTGAGGCAACTACGTTGCCGTGGGGCTTTGAGTTTGTTCGCTCGGGCAAGTGGCAGCATGAATATGCGCCGCTGGCAGTGCACCCCACGCAGATCTACGAGGCATTGTGCTACCTGGTTGACTTTGTTGTTGTGACCTGGATGTATTATGGCCGCGATTTGGCGCGTCGTCGTCCGGGTTTGATCTTCGGTGTAGGTTTGATGGGTATCTTCCTCTCGCGCTTTTTGTTGGAGTTGATCAAGACCGAACAAGAGGCCTTTGAGGTGGGTATGACCCTCAACATGGGTCAGTGGTTGTCGATTCCCTTCATTTTGTTGGCCGGTGCGGTGATCTATTGGTCGTTGAAGCGCCCCGAGCAGCAGGTAGTGGTTGAAAAGGGACCGCGCATGACCCCGAAAGTAAAAACTAAAAAACGTTAAAACTATGAATCCCAATCCGATGGTTGCCGAGGTGAATCGCCTTACGGGTGATCTCCTTGCCGGTGGTGAACGGGTATTGTTACCCGGCATAGGGTCGTTGAAACCGATTACGCGACCGGCACGACGAATCTCGAAGCATACGATACAGCCTCCGATGCGAGCCGTGGACTTCTCGTCCGAGGAGCGAGGCTTGTCGCTGGTGGATCGCATCGCTGTTGCCGCAGCATGTTCTCCCGAGGAGTCGGAAGAGGTATATCGTCGTTGGTTAGGATATACGCAGCAGGATGGGGTGCTGACTATTGAAGGGGTCGGAGTGCTCAAGCAACACCATTTTTACATGGATCCGGCCTTCGAAAGCCGCCTAAACCCTGCCGGTAATGCTCCGGTTAAAGTCCGTCGTCGCCGTCGGGGTTTCGATTGGATGTATCTGCTCGGTATTGTGGCTATTCTGGTGGCAGGCGCCATCGCCTGGTATGGCTATCGCCTGATGCAGGAGCAACCCACGCCGCAGGTGGAGCCGATTGAATCGACCTATACTCCGAAGAGCGATTCGGTGGTTGTGGCAGCGGTTGAGACGACTTCCGCTGTGGAGGCGCAATCCCAGCAGCCGACCACGGCCCCTGTTGCACCGTCGACAGTTGGATCGACCGATGCGGTGCTGCGCATGGTCTCGGGAAGCTATTATGTGGTGTTTGGAGTCTTCTCGTCGGAGGAGAATGCCCGTCGAGCTGTCGCTACGGCAGCTAATGGCGCCGATCCGTTGACCTGCAAGATCTACTATTTTGGTTCAAAGTGGATGGTTTCGCCGGCCATGTCAACTGACGCTGCCGAGATGGATGCGTTCCGTCGTGCGCATAGTGCCGCCTATCCCGATCTTTGGATCTATCAAGCCAAGTAGATGCGTTTGGCCGAAGCCATAACCCGACTGATCGACTGCTTCTACCTGAAGCCGTTGCGACCGATTCTCCCTTTGCAGACCTTTCGGTATGCGGCATGCGGTGGAATGAATATGGTGCTCGATGCAGTGTGGTATTTTGTGATCTACAACTTCATAGTGGCTCATCGCTTCTTTGATTTGGGTTTTGTGATCCTTTCGCCCCACATCGCGTCGATGATCCTAGTCTTTCCGATCACCTTCTTCAATGGCTTTTGGCTCAATCGCCATGTTGCGTTTCGCCACTCGCCCCTGACGGGAAAGACGCAACTTTTTCGCTATGCACTCTCTATCGGCGGATCGCTGCTGTTGACCTATGCAGGATTGAAATTTTTTGTGGAGGTGTGTCATGTCTGGCCCACACCCTCAAAATTGTTGACTACGGTCATTACGGTCGTTTACAGCTATTTGGCAGCCAAGTATTTTACCTTTCGCGGAGCGGAGAGCTGTTAAAAAAGCCAGGTTACAGTTTCACTACAACATTGAGTCGTAGTTTTGTGCCATGAAGATTCTCATTATCGAAGATGAACCCTCGTTGCGCGAGTTGATGTGTCGCGAATTGCAACGTGAGAACCATGTAGTGGAGGTTGCTGCCGGCTATCAGGAGGCTGATGCTAAATTGGCGGGCTATAGCTATGATTGCATCTTGCTCGATTTGATGTTGCCCGATGGTGACGGCTTGACCCTGCTCGAAGAGATCAAGGCGCAGGGACGGCGTGAAAATGTAATCATCATCTCAGCCCGTGATTCGATTGAGGATAAGGTGGCGGGGTTGGAGTTGGGAGCCGATGATTATCTGCCCAAGCCTTTCCATCTGATGGAGCTTTCGGCCCGTATTCGCAGCGTGGCGCGTCGTAATCGTGGCGGCGAGCGTGGTGTACGTATCGGAAATGTCTATCTCGAACCCGAGGAGCAGCGAGTGACGGTGGCTGGAGAACCGCTTTTGCTGCTGAAAAAAGAGTTCCGCATCTTAGCCTATTTTATGCAACGCCCCAACCATTTGGTGGATAAGACACTTTTGGCCGAAGCGGTATGGGGTGATCATGCCGATCAACTGGATAGTTTCGATTTTGTCTATGGCCAAATCAAGAATCTGAGGCGCAAATTGCAGGAGGCGCAAGCCGATATTGAGATTAAGGCGGTCTATGGCTTTGGCTATAAATTAGTAGTAACGGCATAACACTTCTCGACTATGAAACTGACTTCGCGTGTAGCACTCAACCTTTCGCTGGTGATGATCCCGGTGTTGGCGCTTTGGGCTGCACTCTTCTATGTTGCCGTGGTCGATGAGATCAATGACGAGGCTGATGACGCATTGGAGGGGTATGCTGAATTGATTATCATTCGCCATTTGGCCGGACGCGAACTCCCGCCCCTCAACGATGGCTCGAATAACAGTTACCAGTTGCGCCCCGTAGATAGCCTGTATGCCGCTACCCATCCCCACATTTCGTATCAAGATGTAGCGTGGTATATCCCCGAAAAGGGAGAGACCGAGCCGGCGCGAGTATTCACTACGATCTTTTGCAACAATCGTGCAGAATGGTTTGAATTGCAGGTGGCTACGCCGACCTTCGAGAAGGATGATCTGCTGATGACTGTGCTCGGTTGTATCATCTTTCTGTGTTTTGTTTTGTTGATTGTCGGTGTAGGATTGACGATGTGGGTATTTCGTCGTGCTATGCGTCCGCTCTATCGCTTGCTTCATTGGCTCGACCGCTACCTGCCCGGACATGAGGTCGAACCGTTGTCGAATGAGACCGATATTGCCGAATTTAATCGGCTGAATGAGGTTGCCGAGCAGATGGTGAATCGTGCAGAGGAGCTCTACGACCGTCAGAAACAGTTTATCGGCAACGCATCGCATGAGCTACAAACCCCGTTGGCCGTTTTGGGTAATCGTTTGGAATGGATGCTTGATTCGTTGCATTTGGACGAGGAGCAAATGGCCGAGGTGCTTCGTCTGCTGTCGACACAGCGCCATTTGGTGCGACTGAATCGCAACTTGTTGCTCCTGACGAAGATCGACAATCAACAGTTCCCCGAAAGTGTAGCGGTGGATTTGGTTGGGCTGGTATGCGCGGAACAGGAGATCCTCTCCGAGATGTATGAGGAGCGTCGGATCAGTTGTACGCTTTCGTTACCCGAAAATTTTGTGGTCGTCATGAACGAATCGTTGGCTTCGATCCTGGTTACCAACCTCATGCGCAATGCCTATCTGCATAGTGAAGAGGGGGGCAAGGTGCGTTTTTCGATCGAGGGCCACTCTTTGATTGTGGAAAATGAGGGCGATGAAGCACTCGATGGGGAGCGAATCTTTGAACGCTTTTACCAGGGATCCAAACGCGAAGGCTCTACCGGATTGGGGTTGGCCTTGGTAAGAGCCATTGCCGAGAGTTATGGAATAGCACTGCATTACGCGTTCGAAGGTGGGCAACATCGATTCTGCCTGACGTGGCCGTCGTAGCCATGGTGGCCTAATGAAATAGGTGCATACGAAGTAAAGGAGGGCTGTCTGACAGGATTGTTAGACGCCCTTTTTTGATCTCTTTCAAAAAAAACACAAAAAAGTAGCGAATTACAGATTCGCTACAAAATTGACACAGACCTTTGCATCAAAAAAGGTGAGTAACCAATTACAAAAAATAGAATAAGTATGAAAAAGATGTTGATGAGTGTGCTGATGTTGGCCATTGCGCTGACGGCACGAGCCGATGGCGATCGTCTGATTGATCGCGAGCAACTTCCCGCCAAAGCGCGCGAATTTTTGGCTACCCATTTTGGTGATAAAGCGGTATCGTTGGCAAAAGTGGACCGCGAGATTTTCGATCTGCGCTACGAGGTTGTCCTTGTCGATGGCGAGAAGATTGAATTTACACGCTCGGGAGAGTGGGATGAGGTCTCCTGCCGCTATGCCTCCGTCCCCGTTGAAATCATTCCGAAGGCAATTTACAGTCAGATCAATCAGCGTTATCCCGATGTCGTGGTGAGGGCGATCAATCGTGAATTTAAGCACTATGAGGTGAAGCTCTCGAATGGCATGGAATTGATCTTTGATCGTAATTTCCGCCTGACAGGCTACGATGACTAATCGATAATCCGAGTTTATCTGTACACCTAAAATTAGACCACTATGAAAAGAACGATATTGTTGCTTGCTGCAGTGACCATGATCCTGACAGCGTGTGCAAAAGATGATAACGGATGGAGTCGCACACCTCACGAAGTACGAGCTGCCCTCCAAGCCCGCTACCCCGATGCATTAGGGGTGGAGTGGGAGAGCCGAGGAGGCTATTATGTGGCCGAATTTACCATCCCTGGCTCGATCGAAACGACCGATAATAAGGCCTGGTTTGATAGAACGGGTACATGGTATATGACCGAATTCGATATTCCTTACCGCTCCTTGCCCGAGAACGTACAAGCGGCTTTGAAGGATAGCGAGTGGGGACGTTGGGAGATTGATGATGTCGATAAGATCGAGCGTGACGGCTTGGAGATGCTCTATGTCGTGGAGGTTGAAGGCCGAAACGCGCAGGGTATGGAGCAGGATTTGGTACTCTATTTCTCGCCCGATGGTCTGTTGGTAAAACAGGTGGATAATCAGGATGCGCGCTCCGATTATGCCGATTTGCTCCCTGCAAGTTATACGTCACTTGTACAGCAATTTATCGAACAACGTTATCCGAAGGCCCGGATCCTGGATATGGATAATGAGCGAAATGGAATCGAAGTCGAAATTCTCGATGGTCCTAAGCACCGTGAGCTTTACTTCGATGTAGCCGGCAATTGGAAGCGGACCGAGACAGAATTGACTAGTGCCGAACTCCCCCAGGCGGTGCGCGACGCTTTTGCCAACTCAGACTATGCGCGCTATGGTATTGAGGAGGCTTATCTGATCGAAAAACCTGATTTGATTTACTATCTCCTTGAAACCGAGGTGAATGATCGCGATATCTACCTCTATTATGATACAAATGGTTTCCCCGTAACGATAGCTTAATGTTGGTTGAATTAGTGAAAATTTGAGTTGATTAAATGGGAAGATCCCGAGGGCTGAAGCCTTCGGGATCTTGTTTTTACGGGGATAGGTCTGATTGTGTGGTTAGCGAGTGCCGAGGCGCTCTTCGCGGAGCTGCTGCAATTCGTACATGCGATCGCGAAAACGTGCGGCCGCGGTGAAATCGAGCGATTTGGCTGCGCGCTCCATATCCTCTCGAGCCCGACGAATCAGCTCTTCCAGATTCTCCGTGGCCTCTTTACCGACAGTGTAGGGTGCTTCGACATCGGCAGCCACCGCATAATGATTTTCGGTTGTGAGGTGTACAATGAGGTCTACGCCCTCGGTGGAGCGTCCCGCCAGCAGGGTGCTTTGTCCCGTTCCGCTACGTTGTGCGCGACGGGGCATCTGCTCATGCTCGATGTTGAATGCGATCTGTTTCTGGCGGCGACGATTCGACTCTTCGATGGCGCGTCGCATCGAATCGGTGCAGGTGTCGGCATAGAGAATGGCTTTGCCATGCACGTGGCGTGCGGCACGACCGGCAATCTGGGTGATCGATCGCACGTTGCGCAAAAATCCCTCCTTGTCGGCATCGAGGATGGCAACAAGCGCCACCTCCGGTAGGTCAAGACCCTCACGCAAGAGGTTGACTCCGATCAATACATCGAACATGCCGGCACGTAAATCTTCCAAAATCTGTACACGTTCCAATGTGTCCACGTCGGAGTGGATATAACGATTGCGAATACCGACGCGATCGAAATATTTCGACAACTCCTCTGCCATACGTTTGGTGATGGTCGTGACTAACACCTTTTCATCCCGTTTGGCGCAACGGTCAATCTCCTCGATCAGGTCATCAATCTGGCCTTCGGTCGGACGTACCTCCAAAGGAGGATCCACCAATCCGGTCGGGCGAATCAACTGCTCTACAACGACTCCCTCGCTTTTGCAAAGTTCCCAGTCTGCTGGAGTGGCACTCACATAGACCGAGTCGCCTTGCAACAGCTCAAATTCGGCAAAGGTGAGCGGACGGTTATCTTTGGCTGCGGGTAGGCGGAATCCGTATTCAACCAGGTTCTCCTTGCGGGCCCGATCGCCACCGAACATGGCGTGTACCTGCGGCAGGGTGACATGGCTCTCGTCCACAACCAGTAGGTAATCTTCGGGGAAGTAATCGAGCAGGCAGAAGGGGCGTGTGCCGGCCGCACGACCGTCAAAATAGCGCGAGTAGTTCTCAATGCCCGAACAGTAGCCCAACTCCTTGATCATCTCCAAATCGTATTCGACGCGTTGCTTGATGCGTTGTGCCTCCATTTGGCGTCCCATCTCCTCGAAGTAAGCAATCTGCTTACCCAGATCGAGGTAGATCTCCTGTACGGCCTGGTGGATGCGCTCTTTGGTTGTTACAAAGAGGTTGGTGGGGTAGAGCGTGATCGTGTCGAGCGAGGCGATTCGCTGCCCTGTCGTCGGGTCAATCGAAAAGATAGCCTCCACCTCGTCGTCGAAGAACATGACGCGGAAACATTGGTTGCCAAACTCGCCAAAGGCAGCCATGATATCGACGGTGTCGCCGGTGACACGGAAGGTGGCCGGCCCTAACTCACGTTCGGTACGGGTGTAGAGTGCCTCGACCAAGCGGTAGAGCAACTGCTTATAGCCGATGCGTTGTCCGACCCGAATCGGGATTGCAGTAGCGTGAAAATCAGACGGATTGCCACAGCCATACAGACACGACACACTCGATACGACAATGACGTCGCGTCGTCCTGAGAGCAGCGTGGCTACCGTGTGCAGACGCAACTGCTCGATTTCGTTGTTGATCGAGAGGTCCTTTTCGATGTAGGTGTCGGTTGTGGGAAGATAGGCCTCGGGCTGGTAGTAATCGTAGTAAGATACGAAATATTCGACGGCGTTGTCGGGAAAGAAATTTTTGAATTCACCATACAACTGCGCCGCCAACGTCTTGTTGTGGCTCAATACGAGGGTCGGACGATTCAGCTCCTTAATGACATTGGCCACCGTAAAGGTCTTGCCCGATCCGGTGACACCTTGCAATGTGTTGTGCTGCGAACCGCCACGGATCGCCTCAACCAATTGGCCGATAGCCTCCGGCTGATCCCCTTGCGGAGCGTAATCGGATATGAGCTGAAAATCCATGCTACAAAGGTAGAATTTATAATCCCAAAATTCAAGAATCGAGCTTTGAATCTTCGTTTTTCTCTGCCTGCCACATGCCGTAGAGAATCAGAATGGCTCCAAGGAGCGCAATCGGCGTAATTTGTTCTGCGATACAGAGGGCTGCCGTGATAATGGTTACCAAGGGGTTGAGGTAGATGTAGTTGGTGGCGCGCACTGCACCGAGTCCGCGCATGGCGATTGCCCACATCAGGTAGCAAAGCATCGAAGCAATGACCCCTAAAAAGAGTAAATTGCCGGCCACGATGGGGGATAGCAAGAGGGCCCTATCAATCGAAAATGGCTCGTAAAGAAACCAGGGTACAATCGTGATCAGTCCGTAGAAGAAGGTTTTACGTGTAATGAAAAGGGCTTCGTAGCGATCGCCGAGTTGTTTGATAATGAGCGAGTACAAGACCCAAAGCCAGGCGGCTCCCAACGCTAAAAGGTCGCCTTTCGGGGCAAGTTGGAGGACAAAACGGCCGTTCATGACCACCAATACCATGCCCAGGAAGGCCAACAGTGAGCCCACCTGTTGGCGGCGACTCATGCGCTCGTTGCGGTAGAGTAGTGCAAGCAGCAGCGCGGTCCAAAGGGGCGCCGAGCAGACAATGAGCGAGACATTCGAGGCCGGCGCAAACTCCAACGCCATGTTTTCGGCCAAAAAGTAGAGCGATCCGCCTGTGATGCCAACTCCGGCCAACCGTAATTCATCCTGCCAGCAATCGGCTATCCACCGTTTGCAGGTGAAGGGCAGGATGCAGATATAGGCCATCAGAAAGCGTATGACGAAGATTTCGGCTGGTGATAGTCCGTAACCGATTAGCACCTTCGTCGAGACAAAGGTGGCACCCCAAACGGTAACGGCAAATAGTGCAAAGAGGTGATAACGTAACATAATGTGTCGTGTCCGAAGTACAAAGATATGGAAAAAATAGGATTTTTTGGGCTGTTGTTTTTTCGTTTCACTTTATTTTTCTATCTTTGCGTGCTATTATGGTTTGTATGCCAAATCAGAATAAATAAACAACATAAAAACAAATTAATTTTACAATGCAAAGCAAAGGTTTTATCAAACTCATCGCCGTGCTGCTGGCACTGGCATGTGTTTACCAGCTCTCGTTTACGTTCAAGACGCGTAGCGTAGAGAAGAAGGCCGCAGAGTATGCAGCCGCGTTCCCCCTTGAGCAGCAGGCCGAGGCGGAGCAGCACTACCTGGATTCGATTCAGAATCTGCAAGTGTTCAACATGGGCTTTAAGTCCTTCACCTACAAGGAGTGCAAAGAGAAGGAGTTGAATCTGGGTCTGGACCTCAAGGGTGGTATGAACGTCATGCTCGAGGTACAGGTGGAGGATGTTGTGAAGGCTTTGGCCGGTGACAGCGCCCAGGATCCCGCCTTTATCGCCGCTATCGAGGAGGCTAACGCCAACCTCAAGAGCGGTACGTCGAAGGATTATATCGCCGACTTCGTAGAGATCTACGAGCGTCAGACCAACGGCGGTTCGCTGGCAGTGTTGTTTGTCAGCCCCGATCGTAAGGACATCATGCTCGAGAGCACGAACGAGGAGGTTCAGAAGGTGCTCCAGCGTGAGACCGAGGCCGCTATCGCAGCTTCGTTCAACGTATTGCGTAGCCGTATCGACCACTTCGGCGTAACGCAGCCCAACATCATGCGTCTGCCCAACTCGCACCGCATTTTGGTTGAGTTGCCGGGTGTTAAGGAGCCGCAGCGTGTGCGTGACCTGCTTCAGGGTACCGCTTCGCTCGAGTTCTGGACCACCTACAGCGCCAACGAGGTGCTGCCCGCTATGGTGCAGGCTGACCAGTATCTGAAGTCGGTTGTAGCCGAGGAGGCTGCCGCTACGGAGGAGGTTGAGGCTCAGGAGGGTGAGCAGGCTGAGGGCCTGATCGCCGAGATCGGTGAGCAGCAGGTTGAGGAGGTTGAGGCTCAGGAGGGTCGTTACAACCGTGCTCAGAACCCGCTCTTTGCCGTGCTCGATCCTTCGTTTGCCGGTGGTGCCGCTGTCGGTGCTGCTTACAAGGCCGATATGGCTCAGGTTGAGAAGTATCTCGCTATGCCCGCCGTTCGTGATCTCTTCCCCGCCGACATCGACTTCAAGTGGGCTGTGAAGGGTGACGACATGATGGATGGTCGCTACCAGCTCTTCGCAATTCGCGTAGCTCGTGCCGATGGTAAGGCTCCGCTGGATGGTTCGGTAATCACCGAGGCTCGCGAGCAGTACTCGCAGCAGGGTGCTACGGCCGAGGTTTCGATGGCTATGAACGCTGAGGGTGCTCAGGAGTGGGCTCGCCTGACGGGTGAGAATGTAAATAAGTGCATCGCCATCGTACTCGACGGCTATGTATACTCGGCTCCCAACGTACTGAACAAGATCGAGGGTGGTACCTCGTCGATTACGGGTAACTTCACGATCCAGGAGGCTCAGGACCTCGCCAACGTACTTTCGTCGGGTAAGGTTCCTGCTCCCGCCAAGATTATCCAGGACACCGTAGTAGGTCCGTCGCTGGGTCAGGAGTCGATCAACGCCGGTCTGTTGTCGTTCGTGATCGCCTTCATCCTCGTACTGCTCTACATGGGTCTGTTCTACAAGACGGCCGGTTGGTTGTCGGATATCGCCCTGCTGACGAACGTATTCCTGCTGATGGGTGTACTTGTATCGTTCGGCGCTGTGTTGACCCTCCCCGGTATCGCCGGTATCGTACTGACGATGGGTATGGCTGTGGATGCCAACGTAATTATCTACGAGCGTATCAAGGAGGAGCTTCGTGGTGGTAAGGGCCTGTCACTCGCTATCAAGGATGGTTTCTCGAACGCATACTCGGCTATTATCGACGGTCAGCTGACCACGATCATCACCGGTATCGTCCTCTTCATCTTCGGTACGGGTCCGGTTCAGGGCTTCGCTACGACCCTCGTTATTGGTATCATCACCTCGGTATTTACCGCTGTATTTATTACGCGTCTGCTGATTGACTGGGCTGCTGCTAAGTTCGGTTCGGTTTCGTTCTCGCGTCCTTGGTCGGAGAACTTCCTCAGCAACACGAAGATCGACTTCCTTTCGAAGCGCAAGACGGCTTACATCGTGGTAGCTGTTGTACTGGGTCTGTCGTGCATCTCGTTGGCTGTTCGTGGTCTGAACCTCGGTGCCGAGTTCACGGGTGGTCGTGCTTATGTAGTACGTTTCGACCAGGCTGTTGAGGCTGAGGAGGTACGTGCTAACCTGGCTGAGCAGTTCGCTCAGGTAGAGGATGCTGACGCCGCTTCGATTTCGTACGAGGTGAAGCAGTACGGTGGTGAGAACCAGATGCGCATCGTGACGCAGTACCGTTTCGACGATACGTCGGATGAGGCTACGGCTGAGGTAGAGCAGATCCTCTACGAGGCTATGAAGGGTCTCTACACCTACGATATCACCTTCGAGCAGTTCCGCGACACGCAGACGGACGAGAACGGTATCCTGAATGCTGACAAGATCGGTCCTTCGATTGCTAAGGATACGACCTGGAACGCTATCTACTCGGTAATCTTCTCGCTGATCGCTATTGGTCTTTACATCACGTTCCGCTTCAAGCGTTGGCAGTGGGCTTCGGGTGCTACGATTGCTCTGGCAGTAAATACCTTCATGATCATCGGTCTGTACTCGATCTTCTACGGTCTGCTGCCCTTCAACCTGGAGGTTAACCAGGCCTTCATCGCCGCTATCCTGACGATCATCGGTTACGCCATCAACGATACGGTGGTTGTATTCGACCGTATCCGCGAGTTCTTGGGTCTCTATCCGAAGCGCTCGTTGGCTGAGAATGTGAACAAGGCTATCAACTCGACCTTGTCGCGTACGATCAACACCTCGGCTACGACGCTCGTAACCCTGATCGCCATCTTCCTCTTCGGTGGTGAGACGATCCGTGGTTTCATCTTCGCGTTGATTCTCGGTGTCTGCATCGGTACGGCTGCTACGATCTTCGTGGCTACGCCGATCGCTTACGGTCTGATGACGCGTGCCGACAAGAAGAAGGAGTTGAAGAAGTAATCCTTCATTCTGATTGATAGAAAGCCCTGCGAATTTTCGCGGGGCTTTTTTTTATCTAAATAAATTTATACCTTTGTAATATATATTACAGCACCATGAAACAACTCTTTGATCGTATTCGTCGCTCCATCTCGCCTGTTTTTATCGTGATGTTGGTAGCTTCGTTTATTCTTTGGTATATCGCCAAATTGAGTTATACCTATACCACCGAGCAGGTGATGCGCCTCAATGTCGAGGGAAGTCAATTCCCCATTACCTGTGTAGTTGAGGGAGTAGGTACTAACCTTGTTGGTTATCGTCTCTATCACGACAAGGTACTGCGTATTCCGCTTGCGGAGTTGCGTACCAAGACCTCGTATGAGGAGGAGACGTATGGTAAGATTATGATCGATCCCCACTCGTTGCAGAATGCCATCTCGGTTCGTTGTACCGATATCAAGATTATCTCGATTGGGGATGTGCCGCCGCTCGAAAATTTCGTGGAGTAATGTTCAAGGTCGGAATCACAGGAGGCATAGGAAGCGGTAAGAGTACTGTTTGCCGTCTTTTTGCCGAACGCGGGGTGGCGGTGTATGATACCGATGCAGCCGCCAAACGATTGATGGCCGAGTCGGAGGAGCTCAAAGCACAAATCATTGCCCGATTCGGTGCAGAGAGCTATTGTGATGGTGAGTTGAATCGTCCCTATTTGGCTCAACGAGTCTTTGGTGATGCGCAGGAGCGCGAGGCGTTGAATCGCTTGGTACATCCGGCTGTAATCGCCGATTTTGAGCAATGGGCTGAGTCGCAGACGGGGTCGTATGTGCTTTTGGAGAGTGCTATTTTGTACGAAGCCGGCTTGGATCAACACCTGGATCGTGTGGTTGCAGTCTTGGCACCGAAGAGTTTGCGCCTGGAGCGTGCCATGCTGCGTGATGGGGCAAGTCGTGAGCAGATCGAGAACCGCATGGCTGCCCAGATGGATGACGATACGTTGCGTGACAGAGCTGATGTGGCGTTGGTCAATATCTTTGAGGAGGAGCTTGAAGCGATGGTGCAGGAGCTTGATTTCAGATTCAAAAATCACCTTTGATGAAATCCCCACAAAGTCGCCTGGTCATGGGCATTGTCAATTGTACCCCCGACTCTTTTTATACAGGATCGGGCGTTATGCCGTGTCGAGAGGCGTTACGGATGCTGATCGCGCAACACCTCGATGAGGGTGCCGACCTGCTCGACTTTGGTGGTTATTCGACCCGTCCGGGTGCAACCGATATTTCGATCGAAGAGGAGTGGAGTCGCTTGAAGGCGGGTCTTTTGGCATGCGAGGAGATTTGTCGTGAACGCGGAGTGAAACCCTGTGTTTCGGTTGATACGTTTCGTCACGAGGTGGCGCAGCGAGCCATTGAGGAGTTTGGCGTGGGGATGATTAACGATGTCACCGGAGGTCAATACGATACGTCGATCTATCAGTTAGTGGCCGAGAGCGGAGTCCAGTATGTCGCGATGCATATGCGCGGTACACCCCGTACGATGCAACAATTGACCGATTACGACGATGTCGTGGCAGAGGTGACGGCATGGCTTCATGAACGTACCAAACTGATGGGTGGTGCGGGGGTCGATGCATCGCAGATCATCCTTGATCCCGGTTTTGGTTTTGCCAAGAGTCTCGAACAAGAGTATCAGCTACTGGCAGGGGTGGATCGGATTCGGACGTTGGGATTCCCCATTTTGGCGGGAGTTTCTCGCAAGTCGATGATTACCCGTCCGCTCGGTATTTCGAAAGAGGCGGCTTTGCCTGCGACGACGGCTTTGCATTGGGAGTTGTTGTGTCGTGGCGTACAGATACTGCGTGTGCATGATGTGGCTGCGGCTCGTCAAACAGTTGATCTCTATAATTATTACGAAAAAATTGCCTTGCAACGATGATTAAGGTAACCAATATTCACAAACGTTTTGGCGCGTTGGAGGTACTGAAAGGTATCTCGCTGGAGGTCAAAAAGGGAGAATTGATCTCCATTGTCGGTGCTAGTGGTGCCGGTAAGACCACCTTGTTGCAGATTATCGGAACCCTGTCGCGAGCTGACGAGGGTGTGGTCGAGATTGACGGATGCGATCTTTCAACTTTAAGCGACCAGGCTTTGGCTCGCTTTCGTAACCAACGTATCGGATTTGTCTTCCAATTTCACCACCTGCTGCCCGAATTTTCGGCGTTGGAGAATGTCTCCATTCCGGGATGGATTGCTGGGCGTAATCGCGAGGAGGTGATGGCTCGTGCGCGTGAATTACTTACGATGATGGGGCTCGCCGAGCGCCTGGATCATAAACCGTCACAACTTTCAGGCGGTGAGCAGCAGCGTGTTTCGATTGCACGTGCGTTGATCAATAATCCGGCCGTGCTGTTGGCCGACGAGCCGTCGGGTAATCTTGATTCGCGTAACCGCGATGAGATCCATCGGCTCTTTTTTGAGTTGCGTGAACAGCTCGGTCAGACAATCGTGATTGTCACCCATGACGAAAAACTCGCCTCGACGGCAGATCGTTGCATTCGCATCGAGGATGGTCTCGTAGCCCAGTAAACGGTGCCACTATGTCTTGTTTCCGCTTCAAAGCCTTTCAGGTGATTCAATCCGCAAGCCCGATGAAAGTGGGTACGGATGGTGTCCTGTTGGGGGCATGGACGCGGATCGGATCGTCGGATCGTCGCATCCTTGATATCGGCACCGGTACGGGGTTGCTTGCTTTGATGATGGCGCAGCGTGCGCCTCAAGCCGAGATTTTGGGCGTGGATATCGATTCCATCGAAGAGGCTCGTCTGAATGCCGACCTGTCGGCGTGGGGGAGTCGAATCCATCTGCAACAGACCCCCGTTCAAGAATTTCAAGCAGCACCGTTTGACCTGATTCTATCCAATCCGCCCTTTTTTGTCGAGTCGTTGCGTTGTCCCGATCGCGGACGCACCATGGCACGCCATGCGGTGGCGCTACCATTTGAAGAGTTGCGCGATGCCGTAGTGCGCCTGTTGAAGCCCGAAGGTCGTTTTGCGCTGGTTTTGCCCATCGTCGAGGCTGAACGATTTGTGGCACTTGCGGCCGAAGTGTTGCGCCCGATTCGTCGCACGGAGGTTCGTACCACACCGCGACATCCGGCTAAACGCGTCTTGTTGGAGATGGTGCATGCCGCTTCGGAACAGGCCGTGGAACCCATGACGGAACTGATGATCGGTACCGGTGAACACGAAACCTATACCGATGAGTATCGTGCTTTGACGGGCGATTTTTACCTCAAATTTTGAAAGTTACGCAAAATCTCTTAAATTTGTCTTTCGGAACTAAACCGTTTACGCTTATGAAACGACTTCTGATATTGGTTGCGATGGTGGTGCTATCCATGTCGCTCTATGCACAAAACAATCCCTATATAGCCCTTTTGGGGGTGTTTGATACAGCCGATGGCGGTGTGATGCTGTCGGTGCCTACGACGACCCTTACAGTCGATGTAGAAGCCGAGTGTGAACGCACGATTTGCGGTCCCTATGCCCGTTATGCGCAGAAATATCTGGGTGTTCGTGCCCCGCTGACCGATAAGAATGAGTGGCGAATGACGCGTGCCGCGGTGGGACTTGCCGATGCCGATATCTATCAGCAGGAGCCCTTTGATGCCGATGCTCCTGAGACAATGAGCTATACCACCTCGGAGGTTGATTTCCCCGTTGTATTGCCTGATAAGACTTCGACCAATGCAGCCACGCTCGAGAGTGCAGCCATGGCAGCAGCCAATGCTATCTTCTCGTTGCGTCGTCATCGTACCGAGCTGATTACGGGTGAAGCCGGAGAGCATGTCTTTGGCGAGGGTCTGGAGGCGGCTCTGAACGAGATTGCTCGTCAGGAGCAGGCCTATCTGGAGCTCTTCCTCGGTAAGCGCATTACGAGTCGTGTGGCATATCGCTATGTGGTAACTCCCGAGTCTTCGCGTCAGCAATATGTGGTGTGCCGTTTCAGCCCCGATCAGGGAATTGTACCCTCGAGTGATTTGACCGGTAATATGGTAGTCTTGCAGATTACCCCTGCCGAGCAGGTTGTTTCGCCGATCCCCGAGGCCGGTCCGAAGGAGACTGCTACGCTGACTTGCATCATTGCCAACCGAGCAACCTGTACGGTACAGGCCCAGGGTGAGGAGTTGTGTCGTGAGGTGTTGCCGATCTATGCCTTCGGTCGTACGATCCAGGTTGCACAACCTAAGCATCGCTAAAGGCAAAACTTGTGGCTGCGGGCTCGCATACCTCGCGTATGACCCGTTTGTTGGGGGCTTTTCGTCGTGAGCGTAATGGCTTGGTGGCCGATACGATGCACTACGATGGGGCGCGTTATGGGCTGAATTATGGCGTGAGCCTCCCCACGGTGCGCAGTTTGGTGCGTGAAAATGAGCCGATCCGCGATGAGGCTTTTGCCCGTTTCTTGGTATCACAGCAGGTGCGCTGTCTGCAATTAGCCGCCCTGCATTTGGCTGATCCCACTGCTCTAGTCGATTCATCCGTGGCCGATTTTTGGCTCTCCAAACTTCAAAATTCGGAATTAGCAGAGGAGGCTGCTTATGCCCTTTTAGTACGCACAGCCACTTTGGACGAACTCTTGGAGCGTGCGCTCAACCTGCAAACGCCCCTCTATGCCCGCTATGCCTTGTTGTTGGCAGCCGCCCGCCAAACAACCCCTTCCGTGAAGTGGTTGCACCCCACGCTTCAGTTGCTTCAGGCGGAGGATCATCGATTGATACGGCAAGCCGTGACGACGCTTTGGGCGCAGATTGCCAATAGCGACGAAACCCAAAAGAGGGTTGTCCTCGAACACCTCTCTGTGCTCGGAACAACCCCGTCGGAGTGTTATCTGAAGGAGGAACTCGCGTGGCGGATCCTTTAATAGTGGTGACCGGCTAACTCGTACTCTTCCAACTCTTCCAAGATAGTGACCAGGTGGTGGTAGCTCACACTGCCGCTTTCGCGCCATAAGACCTCTCCGCGTCTGAAGAACATCAAGGTCGGCACTGAAACTACATGATAGCGATGTATGATGGGTTGCATGGCCGGATCGTCGATGTCGATCCGATAAACATCTGTACGGTTACCCATACGCTCCTCGAATTGTGTGATGATGGGATGCATCTGTTGGCAGGAATCGCACCAGGTGGCGTAGAACTCAACAAAGGTCAGGTTCTCTTGCCAAATCTTTTTTTCGAATAATGACATAGCGATATATGTTTAGTTGTTGACTTCTACCCACGAAAAGAAGGCATTGGAGCGCTCTGTCAGTTCGTGTTCGGCATAGGCGATGACTCGTTTCAACCCCTCGTCGAGCGAGGTTGTTGGTGCCCATCCCAATGCTTTTCGCGTCTCCTGAAGGTCCGGTACAGATCGTTGGTACTCCTCCGGACGAGCTGTTGTGTAAATGATTTGCGACCGACTGCCGGTCAGTGAAACGATACGACGTGCCAGATCGAGGATCGAAATCTCGTGATCGCTGCCTAAATTGACCGTGCGTGTATGGTCGGTCGGCAGGGCACGCATCAGGCGCAACAACCCATCGACAATATCGTCCACCCAGCAAAAGGTGCGAATCTGCTCTCCGTTTCCCTCGATCCTCAGATCCCGATTTTGCAATGCCGACACCACCCATTTGATCACGACCCGTTGGTCCATCAAATCGGCTCCGTGGCCATAGCAGTTGTAGATGCGGGCAATGCGCGTGTCGACGCCAAACTCTTGTCGGTAGGCACGATGAAGTGCCTCGGCTGCCAATTTCCCCTCGATTAGGGCGCGCCGAGTCGGGCAGTCGAGTAGTGTGGCGGTCTGTTTGTAGTGGTAGATTTTACCGGTCGAGGCGAGTACGACTCGTGCGTGTTCGCTGCGTGCCGTATCAAGCGCATGGAGTGACCCCATCATGTTGACGCGCAACGTTTCGACCGGTAGCGCTTTGTTGTAATGGACCATGGATGGTGCGGCGAGGTTATAGATCTCGTCGCATCTGATCCCGAAGGGGTGAATGATGTTGTGATGAATGTAGTGAAACGAGGCGTTGTGGCGCGTTTCGTTCAGTATCGGCGCATGGGTAATATCCCGAATGTCGATCGCAAAGACCTCATGGCCCTCTTCGATCAATCGGCGGCAGAGGTGGGAGCCGATGAATCCCACTCCGCCCAGGACTACGGTTCGCTTCTTTGGCATCTTGTTCCCTTTTTAGGGCAACAAGAGCAAATACTATTCCATAAACATCGCTTTGGGTAGTTCTGCGATGTTGTTGATCGAATAGATGCGGATACCCTTGGGGGTTTTCAGGTTTTTGGTGATGTAGCCCGATACAACGATGGTCTTAAATCCCAAACGAGCCGCTTCGCTGATGCGCTGTTCGGTGCGGGGGGCGGGGCGTACCTCTCCCGACAAACCAATTTCTCCGGCAAAGCAGATTCCGTCGCCGATCGGACGATCAAAGTAGGAGGAGATCACTGCCGCCACAACGGCTAAGTCGAGTCCGGTGTCGGCCACCTTAAATCCGCCTGCAAAGTTCAAAAAGACATCCTTCTGATACATTTTCATGCCGACACGCTTTTCCAATACGGCCAACAACATATTCATGCGTCGGGCATCGAAGCCTGTAGCCGATCGTTGCGGCGTACCATAAGCTGCTCCACTCACCAACGCCTGCACCTCGATCAGATAGGGGCGCAGTCCATCGGCCGATGCACCTACGGCAATACCGCTCAGCGGCTCTTCGTAATGCGAAAGGAGGATTTCCGAGGGGTTCTCTACGCCACGCAATCCATGATCCAGCATCTCGAACACACCGATTTCGAAGGTGGCGCCAAAGCGGTTCTTGATGCCGCGCAGAATGCGGTAGCAGTTGTTCGAATCGCCCTCAAACTGCAATACGACATCGACGATATGTTCCAAAATCTTGGGGCCGGCGATGGTGCCGTCCTTGGTGATGTGACCGATGATAAAGATCGCTGTGCCGGTTGTCTTTGCATATTTGAGCAGGGTAGCGGCACATTCGCGAATCTGCGATACGCTGCCGGCCGACGAATCCAATACCTCGCTGTAGATGGTCTGGATCGAGTCGATCACCACGACATCGGGTTTTTGTTCGACAATCTGGGTGGTGATGCGTTCGAGCAGGGTCTCCGAGTAGATCAAACACTCCTCGTTGTGGATGCCGATGCGGTCGGCACGCATGCGAATCTGTTCGGCCGACTCCTCGCCCGAGACATAGAGCGTTTTCAGTCGGTTGTCCGCCAGCGCCAACTGCAGCGAGAGGGTCGATTTGCCGATTCCGGGCTCTCCGCCCAGCAGAACCAATGAGCCGGGAACCAAGCCTCCGCCCAATACTCGATTGACCTCGGCACTTCCGGTATCGATACGACGATGGTTGTTTTCGCTGATTTCGTTCAGGTGCATCGGGCGACTTTGAACCACTGCACCTGCTGCCTGGAGCGAGGGTGTTGAAGCCTCGCGAGCAATGACCTCCTCGGTGAAGGTGTTCCACTCACCGCATGAGGGACATTTGCCCAACCATTTGGGGGCTTCGAAACCACAATTTCGGCAGAAAAAAGCCTTCTTTACCTTTGCCATCGTGCGCGTTGTTTTGGGGTGAACTTAATGGATCGGATGAGAGGTAAACTCGATTCGTCTAACCGTTTGAATCGATTCATTTTCGAGGTGGAACTCCTCGGTCAAATCCACCCAGAAGGTAGCACATTCAATTCCCTCTTCATTGATGTATGATCCGTTGGTGACGATGTAACTCTTCTCTCCGAAGTGAAAGGTCAATTCTCCGGCTGCCGGAACTTTGTCAAAGCTGCTCACTACGAATTCAGCACCTTCATGGTGTTGCGTGTAGAGCAGTCCCCCGTCAAAGCGATTGAAATCCAGGCGATAGCAACCACCGGCCGTGACAGGAGCTTCGTTTAACACGCGGGTACGTATCTCCTCTTCGAGCGCTACATCTGTAGCCGCCAAGGTGATGCGTACATCGACTTCGGTGACGGGGTAGTGGGCCGAATAAAAGACCTCACCCTCCTTGTTCGAGCAGGCTGTCGACAGAAAAAGTGCGGTAAAAAGTATCCACAAGCGGTTCATGCAGCGAAAGCTATTTGATGAAGAAACGGTAGATGTCGTTGCCATTGGCGTAGATCAACAGCGTGAAAAGAATACCCAGACCAATGTATTGAGCGATCTCCAGTACCTTGTCGCTTACCTTACGTCCGGTAACCATCTCCCAGAAGGTGAACAACGCATGGCCACCATCAAGCGCCGGAATGGGAAGGATATTCATCACGGCCAAAATGATCGACAAGAAGGCCGTTTTTAACCAGAAGTCGAGCCAATTCCATTCGGGCGAGAAGATGCTGCCGATGGCAATAAAGCCACCCAGCTCCTCGTACATTTTGGTTTCGGGCTTAACGATGAGCTTCAGCTGCTCCCAATAGTCGGCAATCGTTGTGCCGGCACGCTTCAGACCCGCCGGAATAGCCCCCAAAAGGGTATATTCCTGGGTGCGCATCGGAAGGGGATCGAGCAGCGAAACACCAATAAGACCCTCCTCATTGACCGGTACGACCACCTCGATCAGGTTACCGTCGCGCTCAACCGTAAGACGTACATCGCTGCCTGCGGCCTGGTGGATGTAGTCACGAACGCTCATCAGATCGTTTGCAGCCAATCCGTCGGCCGATACGACACGGTCACCGTGACGCAACACGCGTGCACTCTCGAAACTGATGCTATCGACAATGAACGGCACGTGCGGGGTCATGAACCCTTTGTAGCCCTCCTGACGACGCATCTCGATCAACTGCTCCATGGGTAGGTGCAGTGCCATCTCGACACCCTCGCGCTCGACCAAAACCTCTGCGTCACCGTCCGAAAGGAGCAACGAATTGACAATCAAAGCAGCATTTTCGATTGTTTTGCCGTTGATCTGAAGAATCTTGTCGCCATCGACAAAGCCTAACGATTCGGCCGCTTCGTTGAACTCATATCCCCATTGAACATCCTCGTTGGCCAGGTAGCTGTCACCCCAGGTGTAGCACACGGCGCAATAGATCACGATGGCCGTCAGCAGATTCATTACCACGCCGGCAATCATTACCAAAAAGCGCTGCCAGGCGGGTTTAGCGCGGAAATCATCGGGGCGAACAGGGCCCTCGATCTGGCTCTTGTCCATCGATTCGTCGATCATGCCACCAATCTGCACGTAGCCACCCAGCGGTAACCAGCCCAGACCGTAGATCGTCTCCTTGTACTTGAACTTGAAGAGCGAAAACCAGGGATCGAAGAAGATGAAAAATTTCTCGACGCGAATCTTGAAGATGCGCGCCATGATGTAGTGTCCAAATTCGTGAAGCCCCACAATAACCGTGAAGCAGAGGAAAAATTGAAGTAGTTTAATGACAATATCCATAGTTATCAAGCTGTTTTCTTAGAGTTTGAGATATTCGGCGGCCAGACGACGCGCTTCGATATTCGAGGCAGCATAATCCTCCAGCGTGGGATTCAGCGTAAAGTCAGCCTTGGTCAAGGCATATTCGATCGTGCGGACAATCTCGAGCCAGGAGCAATGTCGCGACAAAAAGGCACCAACAGCAACTTCGTTTGCTCCGTTCATGACACAAGCCGCCGTGCCTTTACGTTGAAGACAGTCGTAGGCGATATCGAGCGCCGGATATTTAACACGATCCACCTCCGAGAAGGTCAGTTCGGGATGATTTAGGAAATTGAATCGCTCCGTGGGTCGGTGGGCACGCTCCGGAAAAAGCAGGGCATAGCTGATCGGCATGCGCATATCGGGTGTGCCAAGTTGAGCTTTGATGGCGCCGTCGTCGAACTCGACCATCGAGTGGATGATCGACTGGGGGTGTTGAATGACCGAAATCTGCTCAGCTGGCACATCGAACAACCAGTGCGCTTCAATCACCTCAAAACCCTTGTTGACAAGGGTTGAAGAGTCGATCGTGATTTTGGCACCCATGTCCCATTGGGGATGGCGCAGTGCCTGCTCCACGGTGACGTGGGCCAACTCTTCGGCCTTCAGGTCGCGGAATGAGCCGCCACTGCAGGTGATGATCAATCGACGCAAGGGCGAACGCTCACCCACCAGACATTGGAAGATTGCCGAATGCTCCGAATCGATCGGAATAATCGGTGCCTGCTTCTCTCGGGCCAGCGCCATCACACACTCGCCGCCAACCACCAGCGACTCTTTGTTGGCCAGTGCCAGTTTTTTGCGCTTTTCGAGGGTAGCCACCGTAGGGGCTAGGCCTGCATAGCCGACCAGGGCATTGACAACTACATCCGTGTCGCCTCCTCCGGCCACTTGAGCAACGGCATCTTCACCGGCATAGACCTTGGTGTCGGTGTCGGCGAGCGCCTCTTTCAGCGGCGTATAATATTGTTCGTCGGCAATGACCACCGTATCCACATCAAAGGCTCGGGCCTGCTCGGCCAATCGCTCCCATTGGCGATGTGCCGTCAAAACCCGCACTTCGAAGCGATCGGGATTCTCGCGGGCGATATCCAACGTCTGGATACCGATCGAGCCGGTCGAGCCGAGTATACACAACTTCTCTCTCATGGTTGTCTCTCTTCGTTTTTTACGGGTTAAAAGACGATGTAGCCCTCCGGATCAACCGGCTTACCATCGCTCCACAACTCCAATACGAAGGCCTTTACCTCCTCTTTGGAGCTCTGCTCGAGTGCAGTGTAACCTAACAACTCGCCCGAGCGAATACTTTGACCTACCGATACCGACGGCTCGGAGAGGTTTTTGTAGATCGCAACCAGGTTGTTGCGATGTTGTACTGTGAGCTGGTGTCCCATGTCAGGGCTCCAAATGGTGGCGATGACCGTGCCGTCGTCAATGGCTGTTACACGGTCGGCCGGTTGGGTAGCAATTGCAATACCGAAACGACCTTCCTCGATGGCGAAACGTTCGGTGATGATACCTTCGACCGGCGTAATCAGCTCGATAGCCTCACGTACGGCTCGGCGTGCTGCATCGTGTTGCAGGTTGTAGGGGCCTTCGCCCTCCATTTGTGCTCGCAGGAGCGAATCCTCAGCAGACGGCATCACCAGAATTTTGCTTTGGCGCGTGCTGTCCGATGCCTGCACGGTGCGTGCTACCGGGCTCTTACCCGCCATGATCATGGCAATGTTCTCGTTGTAGGTCATCATGTCGTTCATGACGCGCTCCATCGAGTCGAGGCGAATGATGTTCTGCATCAGACTTTCGCGGGAGCGGTTGGCCTCGGTACGAAAACCGGGCAACATCTCCAGTACGGGCGAGTAGGCAACCAATATGAGCATCAGGAAAAACATCACAAGCACAAATGAAACAGCCGTAGCGATGATAGAGGCAGGCGACAGGTGCATGTGCCACTCCTCAGTGCCATCGGTTACGCGCGTCAGCGACAAGCGACGTTTGCGGAAGAGTTGTTGCCAAAAGGCAGTTATGTTGCGAATGAGTTTCATCGTTTGCAAATTTTAGATGGAGAGGCGTTGCGCGCCCTCTCCAACAAACGACAAAGATAACCAATTTTGCATGAATCTTTGGTGCTTTGAATTGAAATTTTTAACTTTACACCACAAAACGATACTATTTAAATCAAATAATACGATGGTTAAACCTACTTTATTGGTGCTGGCTGCCGGTATGGGGTCGCGCTATGGCTCGCTGAAGCAGATGGATGGTGTAGGCCCCAACAACGAGGCCATTATTGATTACTCGATCTACGATGCCATTCGTGCAGGTTTTGGCAAGGTGGTTTTTGTGATTCGTCATGCTTTTGAGAAGGAGTTCCGCGAGGTCTTCTCGAAGGAGCGCTTTGGTGGTAAGATCGACGTCGAGTTTGTCTTCCAAGAGCTTGATTATCTGCCCGAAGGGTGTGCTGTGCCCGAAGATCGTGTGAAGCCGTGGGGTACGAATCATGCAGTGTTGATGGCTAAAGAGGTGGTGCATGAGCCCTTTGCCGTGATTAATGCCGACGATTTCTATGGTGCGGAGGCCTATCAGGTGATTGGTGACTACCTTTCGCAGCTCGACCAGTCGAGCGACAGCTACTGCATGGTGGCCTACAACCTCAATCTGACCCTTTCGGAGAATGGTACCGTTTCGCGTGGTGTGTGTGGTGTCGATCAGGATCAGAATCTGATCTCGATGGTCGAGCGTACCAAAATCGAGCGCATGCCGTCGGGTCAAATCGTCTTCCATGATTTGGGTGATGATCAACCGTTGGAGGAGGAGACGCCGGTGTCGATGAATCTCTTTGGCTTTACGCCCGACTATTTCACCCATACCGAGAACTACTTCAAGCAGTGGTTTAAGGAGAATCCCGACCATCTGAAGGGTGAGTTCTATATTCCGACCATGGTCAATAAGCTCATCGCTGACGGAACCTCCAAACTGCGTGTGTTGCGTTCCGATGCCCAGTGGCATGGTGTCACCTACAAGGAGGATAAACCGGCCTTGGTGGCAGCTTTGACTAAGATGATTGAGGAGGGTAAGTATCCCGCTCAATTGTGGGAATAGGCATCTTGCGGGGTGACTTCCTCCGTAGGTGCACGATCCGAATAAAAGAAGGGGATATGGCAAGCGAGCCGTATCCCCCTTTTTTATGTGCAAACCTCTTGGTCGTCCTACAAGGCTAACATCAGGACGACCTGGATAATTACCACGCGCAAAAACATGCAGACGGGATACACCGTAGCGTAGGCTACCGAAGGGTTGTCGCCCTCGATGGTATCGTTGGCATAGTTGAGCGCCATCGGATTGGCCATAGAGCCGCATAAAAGACCCGCAATCGAGCCAAAGTCGATCTTCCACAAACGCAGGGCCAATAGACCTACCACAAAAATTGGGATAACCGTCAGCACGAGACCTAAACCTAACCACAACATACCCTCGGGGCGAATAATGGTCTCGAAAAAGCGAGCGCCGGATGCTAAACCGAGGCAGGCGAGGTAGAGATCCAAACCCAGCGCGCGCAACATCATGTTGGCACTTCGGGTCGTATAGGTGATCATGTGCAGGCGCGGGCCAAACGTACCGATCAGAATACCCACCAAAATAGGACCACCTGCCAAACCCAATCGTACGGGGATCGAGATACCCGGTATCGAGAAGGGAATATAACCCAGCATCAGACCGAGAATCATGCCGATAAAGACCGATACGAGGTTGGGCTCATTGAGGCTCTTTACAGCATTTCCGAGAATCTTCTCCACATGCTTGATATCGGCTGCCTCACCCACAACTGTCAGTCGGTCACCGAGTTGGAGAATTAGGTCGGGGGTTGCCAAAAGCTGCACGCCGGAACGATAGACGCGCGAAATGTTGATGCCGTAGTTGTTTCTTAGGCGCAGTGACGAGAGCCGTTTTCCGTTGATTTCGGGTCGTGTGATCAGGATACGCTGCGAAATCAGTTGACTGTCGATCTTGTTCCAATCAATATTTTCGGCATTCCAGTCTTTCTCCTCTTGCTCACCGAAAATCAGGCGCAGTGCATCTGCATCCTGGGGCGTCGTGATCACCATCAACACATCACCGGATAGGAGCTGTTTGTCCGAGGTGGGGATGGAGACATGACCATCGCGCCAGATGCGAGAGATGACAAAGTGGTGATGACTCTCGGCGGCTACCTCCGATACCCGTTTCCCGAACACGGCGGGGTTGGTGAGGCGATAGCTGGCTATGAAGATGTTCTTGCGGTGTTCGTTATCGGGGCCTGTGAGGTCGCCCGGGCGTACGAAGAACTTACGCAGCAGGGCAATGGCCAGGATGACACCCACGACACCCAGCGGGTAGGTCAGGGCGCAACTCAGCGCCGCACCGCTTGCCTCGATGCCGAGTTGTTCGAGGGTCTGTTGCGCAGCTCCTAGGGCAGGAGTGTTGGTCGTGGCTCCGCACAAGATACCGGCCATGTCCGACATGGGGACTTTGCATGCGAAACTCAAACCGATAGCGAGCAGGGTGCCCACCCCCAATACCACCAACGAGGGGCCTAAAAGACGTACCCCTTCAGTTCGCATCGATGAGAAGAAACCGGGGCCTACCTGCAGACCGAGTGCATAGACAAAGAGTACCAAACCAAACGATTCGGCATATTTGAGCATTTGAGGATCGATCGAAAGTCCCAGATGGCCGGCCAGGATGCCAACAAAGAAGATAAAGGCCGTTCCGAGCGAGATGCCGAAGATCTTGATTCTTCCCAACAATACACCCGCAGCCGAAATAAGCGACAGTATGATAATAGCCTGTAGCGCAGAGTGTTCGATAAAGAGTAATCGGAGATAATCCATAACCTAACTGTAATCTGCTGCAAATATAGTGTATGCCGAGCGCAATGCCAAGCATCCGCTTAAGAAAAGAGCTCATAGCCCTCTGTTCGTTTACCGTTTGGTGGGTTATGAGCTCTTTTTACGCACGCAGTTCGTGGTCCAAGATGCGCCGTTACTCCTCTCTTGCACCCAGGTCGGGGGCCGAGCCTCGGTAGGGGATAGTGATGCGGTTGAGACGCTCTTTTCTCTTCTCGGTAATGAAGCGGCGGGGCACGACGCGCTGGATGGGGGTACCTAGGTTGCGCAACTTACTGTGCGGATAGAGTGCGCCAAAGCCGTTGTTGGGCAGCGAACCATCGTGCTCGCGCGGAGCAGTGAAGTCGGCAAACGACAAACTGCGGAACTCGGCGCTGTAATCGGCCGTGTGGTTGCGCACGTGGTGGTCGTTGGGCTCTCCCTCGCGGTAGGGGTTGCAGCCGTCGAGGAGGGTCCACGAGTTGTGGCTCTCATCGAGCGCTACAGCCTGATTGTTCACGTCTGTCGGTCGGAATTCGTGGTTGCAGACCGAGGCGTTGAATCCCACACAGTTGCGGAGGTAGTAATGGCCATGAGCTAAGGGCGCTTCGAAACGGTAGTTGTAGCGGTTGCCCCAGGCCGTGTTGTTGATCAGGTACATACCCTCCGAGGCGTAATTCTGGTCAAAACCCTTGTCGCGATTCTCAAAGGCGATGCAGTTCTTGATGACGTGAGCGCCCGTTGAGCGGGGGAACATGGCTCCGCCACTCGATCCACCTCCACCCATCTTGAAGCCGTTGCCGTTCTTGCCGATTGGTTGTCCATCGGGGGTATATCCCGCGCGTGCCGCCCAGCAGTGGTCGATCAGCACGGGGTGATAGACCATGTAGAGGTCCCAGTTGTCGTCCGAGTTGTTCCAGGCGCGACAGCCGTAGAATTCGTTGCCCGGGCCCGGATAGAGCTTGCAGGCAAAGCCATCGGCATCGCCGGCATCGTCCGCCTCACCCGCTATCCAGGTGCGCAGGTCGGCATTATTGTACGAGTCGCAGTTGATGACGCGATTACCGCGACAGAATTGATAATCGGGGTTGGCAATGGGCTCACCCTCGGGAAGTCCTACAACGGCCTTCTCGCCCGGGATGGGCATACCCATACCGATCTGCAGCCCTGTGTCGTTGTTGTCGTGGAAGGTGCAGTGCTCGATGATGTTGTACGAACCTTCGACCTTCATGCCGTTATCCTCCATGTGACAGATGCGCAGCCCCTTAATGTGCCAGTAGTTTACATTGCGGTTGAGGTAGATGCCGCGAGCCGAACGGAATTCGTCTTTGGTGGTGTGGTGCATGGCCGACCCATCAATCACCACTTCGCCATCGCCTGCCGCAAAGAGATAGCAGCGACGACGCTCCGAAGTGGCCTTTTCAGGGATGCGGATGCTCTCCGAGATGACATAGCGACCGCCATGTACCCAAATAATATCGCCGGCCTCGGCCCGATTTACGGCGTGTTGAATCGTGCGGAAGGGGGCGTCAGCCGTGCCCGGATTGCTGTCCGCGCCGTTGGTGGCCACATGTAGTTCGGTGGCGAAGCCTATTGCAGGCAGTAGGAGTATGAGTGCAAGCAGTATAAGTAGGCGTTTCATAAATTTTAGTTCTGTCAGTAAACTAAACCCCGACCGAATGGCCGGGGTTATGAAGTTCTTGTTACTTTTTGGCCATCTTGGCCTCAATACATTCTGTGGCGTGGGGTACCTTCATCAAACGCTCCTTCGGGATCAGCTTGCCGGTGGTTTTGCAGATGCCGTAGGTCTTATTCTCGATGCGTACCAATGCCATTTCGAGGTTGCGGATGAACTTCATCTGGTGCATGGCCAGACGGCCGTTCTCCTCCTTCGAAAGGGTCGCAGCACCCTCCTCGAGCACTTTATAGGTAGGCGATGTATCCTCCGTGTCGTTGCCCGACTGATGGGTGACTGCCGCGTGCAACAGCGCGTAATCGGCGCGTGCACTCTCCAATTTTTGCAAGATCAGCTCACGGAACTCAGCGAGTTCTGCATCGCTGTAACGGGTTCTCTCTTCAGCCATAGTCGTTGTAGGTCTATTGGTTATAATGTAAAATTACGCAAACTTTGTCATATAACCAAATTTTACGCCCAAAAATTGTGCCTGCGGGTAATGATTTGTAATCGAATCTCGTTGTGAGGACGCTACAAGCGTGTTACAGCAATCTTGAGCGGCTCGTCGTCCAAATCGCTATCGACCACAACGGCACCCTGCGGATCCACCGACGACTTGACCTCGACGGCCAGCGTCTGCTGTCCGATGTAGTCGGCCCATTGGCTCAACGATGCATCGATCACCTCTTTGCTTTCGATCTCGACACGAATCTTGTCCGTTACGGCAAAATCCGAATCCTTGCGGATGTTCTGGATACGATTCACCAACTCGCGGGCTACACCCTCACGCTTCAGTTCCTCCGTAACCGTGATGTCGAGCGCTACGGTCAACTTACCCTCCGTAGCCACCAACCATCCCGGCATATCCTCCGAGGTGATGATGAAGTCGGCGGGCGTTACCACGAGCTCCTCGCCCTCGATCGTGAGGCGGCTCTCCTCAGCGCTTTCGATAGCCGTAATTTGCTCCTGCGTGAACGATGCAAGCAGCGTAGCCATCTGCTTCGAATAGCGGGCGTAGCGCGTGCAGAAGTTCTTGAAGTTGAGCTTGATATGCTTGGTGATGATGCCGGTCGTATCGTGCAGCAGCTCGATGGCTTTCACGTTTACTTCGTTCATGACCAAACCCTTGACAGCCTCGATGTGGGCAGCCATGGCGGTATCGAGTACCGGAATCATGATCTTCTGCAGCGGTTGACGTACCTTGATCGAAACCTTGCGACGCAGGGCCAAAACCATCGACGAAAGTTGCTGGGCGATGGCCATCATCTGCTCCAGATTGCTATCGATCAAAGCCTCGTCGGCCTTCGGGAAATCGGATACGTGTACCGAGCACTCGGTGTGGCGACCGCTGACCGCATTCAGATCCGTAAAGATGCGATCCGAAATGAAGGGTGCAAAGGGTGCAGCCAACTTAACAACAGTCTCCAAGCAGGTGTAGAGGGTTTGGTAGGCAGCCAACTTATCCTCGGTCATCTCACCACCCCAGAAACGCTTGCGGTTCAGGCGGACATACCAGTTCGAAAGGTTCTCGCCCACAAACTCCTGAATGGCACGTGCTGCCGGCGTGGGATCGTAGTCCTCGAGGTAGCGCGTCACCTGCTTGACGAGCGAATTTAGCTCCGAGAGGATCCAACGGTCGATCTCGGGACGTGCCTCGATCTTCACCTCCTCTTCACGACCCGTGAAACCATCTACGTTGGCGTAGAGTACAAAGAACGAGTAGGTGTTGTAGAGCGTGCCGAAGAACTTGCGACGCACCTCATCCACACCCTCGCGGTCGAACTTGAGGTTGTCCCAAGGCTGCGAGTTCGAAATCATGTACCAGCGCGTAGCATCGGCACCGTACTGCTTCAAGACCTCAAACGGATCGACGGCATTGCCCAAACGCTTCGACATCTTGTTGCCGTTCTTGTCGAGTACCAGACCGTTCGAGATGATGTGCTTGAAGGCTACCGAGTCGAAAAGCATGGTGGCCAGGGCGTGGAGCGTGAAGAACCAGCCACGCGTCTGGTCAACACCCTCGGCTACGAAGTCGGCGGGATAAACCTGCATGAAGTCAGCCTTATTCTCGAACGGATAGTGCTGCTGTGCGTAGGGCATGGCACCCGAATCAAACCAAACGTCGATCAGGTCGCTTTCGCGGCGCATCGGCTCACCCTTCGAAGAGGTGAGGATGATATTGTCTACATAGGGACGGTGCAGGTCGATATTCTCAACGGAATAGTTCTCCTTCGACATGTCGCCCACCTTGAACTTCGGGAAGGGATTCTCGGTCATGTGACCTGCCTCGATCGACTTCTCGATCTCGGTCATCAGCTCCTCAATCGAACCAATGCAGCGCACCTCCGAGCGATCCTCCGTCGCCCAAATCGGCAGCGGAGTACCCCAGAAGCGCGAACGCGAGAGGTTCCAGTCGTTCAGGTTCTCCAACCACTTGCCAAAGCGGCCCGTACCGGTCGACTCGGGCTTCCATTGAATCGTCTTATTCAGCTCGATCATGCGCTCCTTCATGGCCGTCGAACGGATAAACCACGAATCGAGCGGGTAGTAGAGTACCGGCTTGTCCGTACGCCAGCAGTGGGGATAGTTGTGCACATGCTTCTCGATCTTGAAGGCCTTGTTTGCCTCCTTGAGTCGAATGGCGATATAGACATCAAGGGTCTCGGCAGCGGCAGCTGCCTTCTCGTCATACTTACCATCGGGATTGAACTGCGGGTCGTAGGCGTTCTTGACGTAGCGACCGGCATACTCGCCGTAGGTCGCGGTGTCCACACACTGTGCAACAAACTGCTCGTCCAACTCGTCGATGAGGTAGAACTTACCCGTCAAATCGACCATCGGACGCGTCTCACCACGCTTGTTAATGAGGTAGAGCGAGGGGATGCCTGCGGCACGAGCCACAAAGGCGTCGTCCGCACCGAACGTGGGTGCGATATGTACGATACCCGTACCATCCTCGGTCGTTACATAGTCGCCAGAGATCACACGGAAGGCCTTCTCCGAGGCTACCTGCCACTGCTTGTCGCCGACCATCTCTACGGGCTTCACCCAAGGAATGAGCTGCTTGTAGTGCATGCCTACGAGGTCCGTACCCTTATACTCGCCAACCACGCGATAGGGAATTAACTTGTCGCCCGGTTTGTAATCCTCCAGCTGTAAATCGGCAGCCTTGGGGTTGAAGTGGCTGTTGATCAGCGCCTTGGCTACGACAACCGTCATCTTCTCACCCGTGTATCCGTTGTAGGTCTGTACGGCTACATAGTCGATCTTCGGGCCTACGCAGAGCGCCGTATTCGAAGGCAGCGTCCACGGAGTCGTGGTCCAAGCGATGAAGTAGGGCGTACCCCACTCGGTCATCTCGGGCTTCGGATCCACCATCTTGAACTGAGCCACCATCGTGGTATCTTTCACGTCGCGGTAGCATCCGGGCTGGTTCAACTCGTGCGTCGAGAGGCCGGTACCGGCTGCGGGCGAGTAGGGCTGAATCGTATAACCTTTGTACAACAGCCCCTTCTCGTAGAGCTGCTTGAGCATCCACCACAGGGTCTCGATGTATTTGTTGTCGTAGGTGATGTAGGGATCCTGCATATTGACCCAATAACCCATCTTGCGCGTGAGATCCTCCCATACGCCCGTGAACTCCATCACAGCCTCGCGGCAGGTGCGGTTGTACTCCTCGATCGTGATCGTCTTGCCAATATCCTCCTTCGTGATACCGAGCTTCTTCTCCACACCCAACTCAACGGGCAGACCGTGCGTATCCCAACCGGCTTTGCGGTGTACCTGATAACCCTGCTGCGTCTTGTAGCGGCAGAAGACATCCTTGATGGTACGAGCCATTACGTGGTGAATACCCGGCATACCGTTTGCCGAGGGGGGACCCTCAAAGAAGACAAACGAGGGGTGTCCCTCGCGGGTCGAAAGACTCTTTTCGAAGGTGTTATCCTCATCCCAACGGGCGAGCACCTCGTCTGCGATCTTGGCTAAATCCAAGCCTTTGTACTCCTTGAATTTCATGGTTATATTGTGTGTTTTATTCGATAATCTGCTTTAACGGACAAAGATACGAAAATGAATTAAAAATCGAAAATTAAACATTAAAAAATAGTGGGGAAGGTGGGAAGGTGAGAGGGGCGTAAAAGGTAAAAAAGGCGTGAAGGGATTTTCCCTTCACGCCCTTTAGGCTCTTCACACCTTTAATTTTTCATGTTGTATTGTGCTGGTGCTTTACGCAAAGCTCTGCATTTCGATCAGGTGGGCATAGATGCCGCCCTGCTTCACGAGTTCCTCGTGCGTACCCGCTTCGGCAATCTTACCCTCGCTTACAACCAGGATCTTATCGGCTCCTTGGATGGTCGAGAGACGGTGAGCGATGACGATCGACGTGCGACCTTCGAGCAGCTTGTTCAACGCCTCCTGCACGAGCTTTTCGCTCTCGGTATCGAGTGCCGAGGTGGCCTCGTCTAGGATCAGAATTTCGGGATTCTTCAGCACGGCACGTGCAATCGAAAGTCGCTGACGCTGACCGCCCGAGAGTTTCGAGCCACGATCGCCGATATTGGTGTTGTACCCCTCGGGTGACTGCTCGATAAATTCGTGGGCGTTGGCAATGCGGGCCGCAGCTACGATCTCTTCATGCGTGGCCGTCGGCTTACCCATGCGGAGGTTGCCCTCGATTGTGTCGTTGAAGAGCACGGTCTCCTGCGCTACGATGCTCATGTGGGCGCGCAGCGACTCCTGCGTGTAGGCTGAGAGGGGTACGCCGTCGATCAAAATCTCGCCCTGCTGCGGATCGTAGAAGCGGGGAATGAGCTCCGAGAGGGTCGATTTACCACCACCCGAAGGACCGACCAAGGCGACCGTCTCACCACGTTTGATCTCGAACGAAACGCCACCGATTACCTCGCGGCTAGCATCGTACGAGAAATGTACGTTGCGCAATTCGATCTTCTCTTTCAACCCCTCAAACTCGCGAGCATTGGGGCTGTCTTCGATCGAGGGACGTGCGTCGATGATCTCGAAGATACGTTCACCGGCTGCAATACCCTGGTTGATGTTGGCAAATTGATCCACGAAGTGGCGTACGGGACGTGTGATTTGCGAGAAGATGGCCACGAAGGCGATGAACGAGCCCGGGTCGAGCGAGCCGTTGCCGACCAAAATACCACCGAAGACCAGCACGACACCCACGGCCGAGATGCCCAGGAACTCACTCATGGGCGAGGCCAACTGTTGGCGACGAGCCATCGAAAGGGTCAACTCGGCAACATCGGAATTGATGTGGAAAAAGCCACGCTTTACATACTCCGTGGCGTTGTAGCTCTTGATGACCTTCACGCCGGCTAGCGATTCGTCGAGTGCCGATACCATCTCGCCCAGGCGTTGCTGGTTGGTGCGAGCCGGATGGCGCAGACGCTTCACGATGCTGCCAATCAAGAGGGCCACCAGCGGCAGGAACAGGACCGAGAAGATCGACAGCTCCCACGAGAGCATGATCATCATAGCAATGTAACCGATGATGAGGAACGGCTCACGGAAGGCCACGAGCAGTGTGTTTGTGATGCAGAACTGCACGACATTCACATCGGCCGTGATGCGCGAAATGATGTCGCCCTTCTGCTGATCACTGAAGTAGCCCACGTGCATATCCATCACGCGCGAGAACATCTCGTCACGCATGCGCTGCAGCGTGCGGGCACGCATCGACTCAACAGTCCAGGCTCCGAGGTAGCGGAACAGGTTGCTCAAGAAACTGATAAAAATCGTGAATAAGGCCAACATGATGAGTACCTTCTGGCGGTCGTACTCGGGGTAGATCATCGAGTACATGTAGTTGAAGAAGGTGGTCAGGTACTCCGTGTTGAACTCCATCGGTGGTAACTCGGTGACGCGCTCGAACGTATAGTCGGGGTCGAACATCGTGTTCATGATCGGGACGATCAACACGAAGGTCAGCGAGTTGAAGATCGCATAAAAGAGCGAATAGAAAAAGTAGGGTATTGCGTACTTTTCGATCGGGCGGGCAAAGCCCAAAAGTCGAAGGTAGGTCTTAAACATGGCTGGTTACGGCTTTCTTATTCAGCAAATATAACATTTTTTTTGCACGTTTGCAACTTTCGGTGCGTTACTCGGGCTGATAACCACTATCTTCGAGTAAATGTTGACCATTGGCCGCCGCTACGGCCAGCTGGTCGCAGCGGTTGTTCTCGATCGTATCGGCATGACCCTTGACCCAGATGAAACGGACATGGTGGCGACGGTAGATGCGCAAAAAACGCATCCAAAGATCGGGGTTTTTCTTGCCCTGGAAGCGTTTTTTCTCCCAACCGAACACCCATCCTTTCGTCACGGCATCGATCACATACTTAGAGTCGGAATAGAGCGTCACCTGTGAGCCCTCTTTTTTCAAGGCTTCGAGGGCGACACATACGGCCAGGAGCTCCATGCGGTTGTTGGTCGTAAGGCGATAGCCTTGCGAAATCTCCTTGCGATAGGGCCCTGCCAACAAGACACATCCGAAGCCGCCGGGCCCGGGATTGCCCAACGACGAACCGTCGGTATAGATCGTGATCTCCACTGTGTGTAATTAAACGTAAAATTGGGGTGAGCGGTGTTATCTCGTCACCCCAATTTCGTGTTACATATCGAATTGTTCGAATGCCTATTTCAGGGCAGCAAGCTGCTCCTTGATGGCGGCAATCTTGGCCTCGGCATCGGCCTGCTTGGCACGCTCGTTGGCAACCACCTTTTCGGGGGCGTTCTGTACGAAACGCTCGTTCGAAAGCTTGGCCATGACGCTCTTCAAGAAGCCCTCGTAGTACTTCAGATCCTCCTCGAGCTTCTTCACCTCGGCCTCCGTGTCGATCATGCCGGCCAGCGGTACAAAGTACTGCGTGGTTTTCACGATGAAGGCGGCAGCCGTCGGATCCTTTTCGGTCGTAGGCTCAATGGCCGTCAAATTGGCCAGCTTGCTTACCACGGGGGCAAACTCGGCAGGGTAGTTCTCATCGGCAACCACCTTGAGCGTGAGCTGCTCCTTTTGCGGAAGATTCTTTTGGTTGCGAATGTTGCGCACGGCCGAAATTACCTCGCGCGCCAATTCGAAGCGGGCCAAGAGCTGGCCATTCTCCTCCGTAGCGGTCGGCATCGGCGCTACGCAGATCGATTCACCCTCTGCACGCGGGGCGAGATCCTGCCAGATCTCCTCCGTAATGAAGGGCATGAAGGGGTGCAACATGCGCATCAGGGCGTCGAAGAAGCTCTTCGTAGCCTCCATCGTGGCAGCGTCAATCGGCTCACCATAGGCGGGCTTCACCATCTCGAGGTACATGCCGCTAAACTCGTCCCAGAAGAGCTTGTAGAGGGTCATGCAGGCCTCCGAGATGCGATACTGACCGAAGTCGGCCTCTACCTCGCGGAGCGTGCGGCAGAGCGTCTCGTGGAACCACTCGACAGCCAGACGGTTGCAGGCAGGCTGCTCCATCTGCTTGACCTCCCAACCGTTTACGAGGCGGTAGGCGTTCCAGATCTTGTTGCCGAAATTGCGACCCTGCTCGCAGAGTGCCTCATCGAACATCACGTCGTTACCAGCCGACGACGACATGAGCATCGCCAGACGTACACCGTCAGCACCATACTTCTCGATCAAATCGAGCGGGTCGGGCGAGTTGCCCAGCTGCTTCGACATCTTGCGACCGATCTTGTCACGCACGATACCCGTGAAGTAAACGTTGCGGAAGGGCTCGGCCGAGCGATACTCGTAACCGGCCATGATCATACGGGCTACCCAGAAGAAGATGATATCGGGACCCGTTACCAGATCGTTGGTCGGGTAGTAGTAGCGAATCTCCTCGTTGTCGGGATTGCGGATGCCGTCGAATACCGAGATGGGCCACAGCCACGACGAGAACCACGTATCGAGTACATCCTCGTCCTGACGCAGATCGCTCAACTCGAGCGTCTCATCGCCCGACTTGGCGCGTGCCTTCTCCAGGGCCTCCTCGGCCGTCAGGGCTACCACGTAGCCGCCCTTCGGGAGGTAGTAGGCCGGAATACGCTGACCCCACCACAATTGACGCGAGATGCACCAATCCTTGATGTTCTCCATCCAGTGGCGGTAGGTGTTCTTATATTTCTCGGGTACGAAACGGATAATATCCTCCAATACGGCCTTCGTGGCGGGCTTGGCGATCTCCTGCATCGAGAGGAACCACTGCATCGAGAGCTTCGGCTCGATGGCTACACCCGTACGCTCCGAATAGCCTACGTTGTTCGTGTAGTCCTCGGTCTTCTCCAGCAGGCCGGCCTCCAGCAGGTCCTTCTCGATCTGCTTGCGCAACTCGAAGCGATCCATGCCGACGTAAATACCCACCTTGTCGTTGATCGTGCCGTCGTCGTTGAAGATGTCGATCGTCTCGAGGTTGTACTTCTCGCCCAGCATGTAGTCGTTTACGTCGTGGGCGGGGGTTACCTTCAGGGCACCCGTACCAAACTCGATGTCGACATACTCGTCGCGGATCACCGGGATCGAACGACCTACTAAAGGTACAATCACGCGAGCCTCGGGGGCGAGGTGCTGGTAACGCGGGTCGTTCGGATTTACGCAAAGCGCCGTGTCACCCAGAATGGTTTCCGGACGGGTCGTAGCCACAATCAGCGCCTCATCCGAGCCCTCTACCTTGTAACGCAGGTAGTAGAGCTTGCCGTGCGACTCCTTGAAGATCACCTCCTCATCCGAGAGGGCCGTCTTAGCCGAGGGATCCCAGTTTACCATGCGTACACCGCGGTAGATCTTGCCCTTCTCGTACAGATCGCAGAAGACGCGCAGTACGCTTTCGGTGCGCTCATCGTCCATCGTGAAGCAGGTGCGATCCCAGTCGCACGAAGCACCCAGTTTGCGCAGCTGCTTGAGAATAACACCACCGTACTTCTCTTTCCACTCCCAAGCGTACTTCAAGAACTCCTCACGCGTCAGGTCGGCCTTTTTGATACCCTGCTCGTGGAGCATGGCAACCACTTTGGCCTCCGTAGCAATCGAGGCATGGTCCATACCCGGGACCCAGCAGGCATTCTTGCCCGACATACGGGCACGGCGAATCAGCACATCCTGCAACGTGTTGTTGAGCATATGGCCCATGTGAAGCATACCCGTTACGTTGGGGGGCGGAATGACGATCGTATAGGGTTCGCGATGGTCGGGCTCCGAGTGGAACAGACCCTTGTCGATCCACGACTGATACCATTTGGCCTCCAGCTGTTGAGGCGTGTACTTGTCTGCGATTTGCATAGTTTATCGGATAAAAAAGCGTTTATTTTTCGTCGTTAAGTCGGTTTTGGCCGATTTAAGGTGCAAAGTTATTAACAATCTGCCAAAGTTGAAATAAAAACGAAAGAAATTTCGTTACCTTTGTGCCGTTATATCGTAAGAAAAGTATGAGTAAGAAGACCAAGATAGAGAGTTTTGAATTAGAGGATGCCAGCCTTGTGACTGAGATGGCCGATGGCCGTCAGCGTGTGGTCCCGATTGTCGTAGGCGACGATGAACCGCAGGAGGAGGTGGAGATCCCCGAGATACTGCCCATCCTCACGTTGCGTTCATCGGTGCTCTTCCCCGGTGCCATTACCCCCATTACGGTCGGCCGCGATAAGTCGATCGCCTTGGTGCGTGCCGTGAATCAAGAGGGAGGTATGTTGGGTGCCGTATTGCAGCGCGAGAGCGAGGTGGACGATCCCACGCCGGCCGATATGTATCGTGTCGGAACGGCAGCCCGCATCATCAAGATTCTGGAGATGCCCAACGGCAATCTAACGGTGATCTTGAACGGTCTGCAAAAGATCGAGGTACACGAATATGTAGCCACGCAGCCCTATTTCAAGGCGCGTGTCAGCTCGTTGCGCGATACGACGCCCGATTTGAAGAGCGTGGAGTTTGAGGCCCTCGTGGATTCGATCCGCGATACGGCTCTCGGGATTATCAATATCTCGCCCACGATGCCCAAAGAGGCCGCCTTTGCCATCAAGAATATCGATTCGAAGCGCGGTATCATCAACTTCATCTGCTCGAACATGGAGCTTGCCGACGAGGATCGTCAGGCCTTGTTGGAGGCACCCGGTCTGTTGGCCCGTGCCCGCAAGTTGCTTGAGATTTTGATCCGCGAGCAGCAGTTAGCCGAGCTCAAGAACGAGATCCAGGAGCGCGTGAAGCAGGAGATCGACAAGCAGCAGCGCGACTACTATCTGCAGCAGCAGATGCGTACGATTCAGGAGGAGCTGGGCGATACGAACGATGCCGATCTGCAGCGTCTCGAGGAGGCTGCCTCGAAGAAGAAGTGGCCCGAGGAGGTGGGTAAGCTCTTTAAGAAGGAGTTGCAGAAGCTGGAGCGCATTAATCCTGCCGTCGCCGAATATACGGTGCAGATCACCTATTTGGAGCTTTTGTTGGAGCTACCTTGGGAAGAGTACACGGAGGATAACCTCGACCTGAAGGCGGCTCGTGAACAGCTCGACCGCGATCACTTCGGCCTGGAGGAGGTGAAGGATCGCATTCTGGAGCACCTGGCCGTCATTAAGCTTAAGGGCGATTTGAAATCGCCGATTCTCTGTCTCTACGGCCCTCCGGGTGTGGGTAAAACCTCGCTTGGTAAGTCGGTGGCAGCCGCTCTGGGACGTAAGTTCGGACGCATCTCGCTCGGTGGTCTGCACGATGAGTCGGAGATCCGCGGTCACCGTCGTACCTACATCGGTGCCATGCCCGGCCGTATTATTCAGACCATCAAGCGTTGTGGTTCGTCGAATCCGGTCATCATTCTCGATGAGGTGGACAAGCTGACCGTCTCGAACCACGGCGATCCGTCGAGTGCCTTGTTGGAGGTGCTCGATCCGGAGCAGAATACCACCTTCCACGATAATTATATCGATGTGGAGTACGACCTCTCGAAGGTGCTCTTTATCGCTACGGCCAATAACATCCAGAACATTGCCCCTGCGTTGCGTGACCGTATGGAGATGATCAACATCCCCGGTTACCTGATGGAGGAGAAGGTGTCGATTGCCTTGGAGCACCTGCTGCACAAGCAACGCGAGGCGCACGGTATCCAAGCCGAGCAGATGACGCTGTCGGCCGCTACGGTGGAGCAGATCATCGGTGGTTATACGCGCGAATCGGGTGTTCGCTCGCTCGATAAGCAGCTGGCCAAGCTGGCTCGTTCGCGTGCCAAGCAGATTGCCTTCGAGGAGGAGTATGCAACCGAGATCAACTCGGAGGAGGTGCAGCGTGTGTTGGGTATGCCCAAATTCCTCAAGGATGAGTATGAGGTAGGTGGTATGACGGGTGTCGTGACCGGCTTGGCTTGGACTGAGGTGGGAGGCGATATCCTCTACATCGAGTCACTCCTTACGCCCGGTAAGGGTGTGTTGAGCCTGACGGGTAACCTGGGCAATGTGATGAAGGAGTCGGCTACGATTGCCCATGAGTGGGTAAAGGCGCACTACGCCGAGTTGGGTATTGATCCCGAACTCTTCGAGAAGTATGATCTGAATATCCATGTGCCCGAAGGCGCTATTCCGAAGGATGGGCCCTCGGCCGGTATTACGATGGTTACGTCGATCGTCTCGACCTACACGAAGCGTGAGGTGAAGGAGCGTATCGCCATGACGGGCGAGACTACCCTGCGTGGTCGTGTGACCCCCGTGGGTGGTGTGAAGGAGAAAATCCTGGCAGCCAAGCGTGCCGGTATCACCGAGTTGATCCTTTCGGAGGATAACCGCAAAGATGTGGCCGAGATTAAGGTCGACTACATCGAGGGCCTCACGTTCCATTATGTCAGAACCAACGACGAGGTACTCAACCTCGCCCTTAAATAATAGGTATGAAGTTTATAGCCATTATTCCGGCTCGTTACGCCTCGACCCGCTTCCCGGGTAAACCGTTGGCTGTGCTGGGCGGCAAGACGATGATTCAGCGCGTCTATGAGCAGGTAGCAGGTGTGTTGGACGATGCGGTGGTAGCCACGGATGACGAAAGCATCTACGAAGCGGTAAAGGCCTTTGGCGGCAAGGTGGAGATGACCTCCACGGAGCACCGCAGCGGTACGGATCGTTGTTGGGAGGCCTACTGCAAGCAGGGCGAAAAGTTCGATGTGGTGGTCAATGTTCAGGGTGATGAACCCTTTATTCAGGCAGCGCAGTTGGAGGCACTGAAGCGTTGTTTCGACAATCCCGCAACCGATATCGCTACGCTTGTGAAACCCTTTGCGGCGGCGGATGGTCTGGCGGCGCTGGAGAATCCCAATTCGCCGAAGGTGGTGATGGACGAGAAGTCGCAAGCGATCTACTTCTCGCGCTCGGTGATCCCTTACCTGCGCAATGTGCCGCGTGAGGAGTGGCTCGAAAAGCACACCTTCTACAAGCACATCGGCATCTACGCTTTCCGCACCGAGGTACTGCAGGCGGTGACCTCGCTACCGCAGTCAACCCTCGAGAAGGCTGAGTCGCTCGAGCAGCTCCGCTGGCTGGAGAACGGCTACAAGATTGGCGTGGGCGTGACCGATATCGAGACCATTGGAATTGATACGCCTGAGGACCTGGAAAAGGCGGAGGCCTTTTTGCTGAATAAAGAGAAATAAGCCATTAAAGGCACTAAGGGTGCTAAGGGAAATTCTTCGTACCTCTTTGTCTAATAAGAAAAAAAACCTTCAACCAGTGGTTGAAGGTTTTTTCTTGTTTGTAAGTTGCAACTTACTCGGCAACGATTGCCTCGGTGGGGCAAGCGCCTGCGCAGGTACCGCAGTCGATGCACTTATCGGGGTCAATTACATAAATGTCACCGGCCGAAATAGCCTCAACGGGGCACTCGCCAATGCAGGTACCGCAAGCAACGCAAGCGTCAGTAATTTTGTAAGCCATAGTCTTATTGTTTTAAGTTAATGTGTGTTCTTAAATGCAAATATAGTCATTTATTTGATAAAATCAAATCCTGTGTAGGGAATTAACACCTCAGGGATGCGGATTCCCTCCTCGGTCTGGTTATTCTCGAGCAGAGCAGCCACGATGCGGGGCAGTGCTAGCGACGAGCCGTTCAAAGTGTGTGCCAGCTGGGTCTTCTTTTGCTCGTCGCGGTAGCGGAGCTTCAGACGGTTGGCCTGGAACGACTCAAAGTTCGATACCGACGATACCTCCAGCCAGCGCTGCTGAGCCTCCGAGTAGACCTCGAAGTCGTAGGTCAGTGCCGAGGTGAACGACATGTCGCCACCACACAGACGCAGGATGCGGTAGGGCAGACCGAGCGACTTGACGATCGACTCGACGTGTGCCACCATGCCATCCAGGGCCTCGTACGACTTGTCGGGGTGAGCCACCTGGACGATCTCCACCTTGTCGAACTGGTGCAGACGATTCAGACCGCGTACATCCTTGCCATACGAACCGGCCTCACGACGGAAGCACGGGGTATAGGCCGTCATCTTCACGGGAAGCTCCTCGCCCTGCAGAATCACATCGCGGAAGATGTTCGTCACGGGTACCTCAGCCGTCGGCACAAGGTAGAAGTTGTCGGCCGTGGCGTGGTACATCTGACCCTCCTTGTCGGGCAGCTGACCCGTACCGAAGCCCGACGCCTCGTTAACCATGATGGGGGGCTCCACCTCCTGATAACCTGCCTTCGTGTTGCAGTCGAGGAAGTAGTTGATCAGGGCACGCTGCAGACGAGCACCCTTACCCTTGTAGACGGGGAAACCGGCACCGGTGAGCTTCACGCCCAGGTCGAAGTCGATGATGTCGTATTTGCGAGCCAGCTCCCAGTGGGGCAGGGGATTCTCGGGCAGCTGTGAGAAGTTCTCCTCGATCTTCACCACGACGTTGTCCTCGGCCGTACGGCCCTCGGGAACGATCTCGGCGGGGAAGTTCGGCAGCGATACGATGGCGCCGTTCAGCTCCTCCTGTACCGTGACCGACTCCTGTTGCAACTCGGCCGACTTCTGCTTCAGGGCAGCTACGTTGGCCTTGGCAGCCTCAGCCTCCTCCTTACGACCCTGGCCCATCAGCATGCCGATCTCCTTGGCAGCCTTGTTCTGGGCGGCGAGCGTGTTGTCCAGCTCTACCTGGATGGCGCGACGACGGTCGTCGAGCGCCTCGATCTTCTCGATGACAGGGGCAGCATTTACGCCCTTCTTGGCCAGCTTTTTGATCGCTGCGGCCTTATCATCGCGGATTTGCTTGATTGTAAGCATATTGATTGATCTTTTGTTTAGAATTAGCGTTCTTGATTCGCAAAAATACAAAACAATTCCCAAAAATGATTATTTTTGTGAAAAATTATCGCACGAATGAAACGCATCGAACTGCTGGCTCCGGCCAAAGATTACGAAGCGGCTGTGGCGGCCGTGGAGTATGGCGCCGATGCCCTCTATATCGGGGGCTCGCGCTTTGGCGCGCGTCAGGCGGCTACGAACACCATCGACGAGGTGGCGCGCGTGGTGGCCTATGCCCACCGCTTTGGTGTGAAGGTCTATGCCACGATGAATACCCTGGTGTGGGATTCGGAGCTCGAGGAGGCCGAAAAGGAGGCGCGAGCACTCTTTAAGGCGGGGGTCGATGCCCTCATTGTGCAGGATATGGCCTATTGCCGCATGGGGCTCGATTGCGAGCTGCACGCCTCAACCCAGGTGCAGGTGCGCACCCCCGAGTTGGCCCGATTCCTTGCTGAGGCGGGTTTTGCGCGGGTGATTTTGGAGCGCGCCCTCTCGCTCGAGGAGATTCGTGCGATCTGCAGCGACACGTCGGCCGAGGTGGAGTGCTTTGTGCATGGCGCCATCTGTGTGGGTTACAGTGGTCGTTGTTTCCTCTCGCGCTCAATGTCACCCCGCAGCGGTAACCGCGGCGGTTGCAGCCAGCCCTGCCGCCTAAAATGGAACCTCACGGATGGCAAGGGTAAGAGCTACCTGAAAGAGAAACACCTGCTCTCGGTGCAGGATCTCTCACTCAAAAGACGTATTGGCGAGCTACTCGATGCGGGGGTGACCTCCTTCAAGATCGAGGGACGTCTCAAAGATACTACCTACATCAAAAACGTGGTGGCGGCCTACCGTGCGGCACTCGATGCCGAGCTTAAGCACCGTCCCGACTTGGTGCGCGCCTCGGTGGGCGAGTCGGTGACCGAATTCCGTCCCGACACGGCCAAGAGCTTCACGCGTGGCGAATCGGAGTACTACCTCGACGGCAAGCAGCGCGGCGTAGCCTCGTTCGATACACCGAAGGCGGTGGGCGAATATGTAGGTCGCATTGTTGATAAAAGCCGTCGTGGATGGCGCATCGAGGGGGATAAACCGCTTACGGCCGGTGACGGTATCTGTCTAATGACTTCAGAGGGCTTCTACGGTACGAACATCAACGCCGTGGAGGGTTGCTGGGTGCAGCCCAATAAACCTGTTGCCGTGGCACCGGGTACGCCCCTGTATCGCAACTACGACCACCGCTTCCACAAGCAACTTACGGCCGATCGCACGCGACGCGTGATTCCGACCGAGGCCGAGGTGACGGTTGAAGCGGATCGCCTGACACTCCGTCTGTGCGACGTGGAGGGGGTGGCGGTAAGCGTGGAGCGTGCCGTGCAACTCGACGCCGCCCAAAACGAGTCGAAGAATATCGAGTCGATCGAGCGTCAGGTGATGCGCTCGGGTGAGACCATCTTCCGCGTGGATCGGGTGTGGGTTGAGGGCGCTTGTTGGTTCGTTCCTGCCTCGCTCATGGCCGAGCTGCGTCGTGAGGGATTGGCAGCTCTATTGGAGGCTCGCACAACGCGTCCTGCCTCGCCGCGTATCTTTACCGAGGGTGATGCCGTCTATCCGCATCGTACGCTCACGGCCGAGGAGAACGTAACGAACAGCCTGGCCGAGGCCTTCTACCGTGACCACGGTGTGGAGCGCATTGTTGAGCCGCTGGAGTTGGCCCCCACGACCTATGGGGCCCGCGTGATGCAGTCGGCCTACTGCCTGCGCCGTGAGATGGGCGAGTGCCTGAAGGAGCGTCCGCGCCTGAAGGGCGACCTTTACCTCGAAACGGCCGGCCACAAATACCGCTTGGAGTTCGATTGCAAGCGGTGCGAAATGAATTTGATTGATTGTACGAAATAGTATGCAAGAGCAACTGACACCCGATTTTCGGGATTATGAACTGATTGACTCGGGCGACTTCGAGAAGTTGGAGCGCTTTGGTCGTGTGGTGACCCGACGTCCCGAGCCCCAGGCCATCTGGCACAAGAGCCTCGCCGAGGCAGAGTGGCAACGGTTGGCCGACGCTTCGTTCCTGCGCGATGGCAAGAGCGAGGAGCGTGGCGAGTGGCGCGTGAAGAGCCAGACGCCCGACCGTTGGACGATTGCCTACCGCTACGACGAGATGCAGCTCGTGATGCGCCTGGCGATGACCTCGTTCAAGCATGTGGGTATCTTCCCCGAGCAGGCAGCCAACTGGAACTTTATCTACGACAACTGCAAGGCGCTGGGGCAGAAGCGTCAGCCGCGTGTGCTGAACCTCTTCGCCTATACGGGTGGTGCTACGCTCGCCGCGCGTGCCGCAGGTGCCGAGGTGACGCATGTCGATTCGGTGAAGCAGGTCGTGACGTGGGCCCGCGAGAATATGGAGCAGAGTCGTCTTGAGGGGGTGCGCTGGATTGTGGAGGATGCGTTGAAGTTTGTGCGCCGTGAGGTGCGTCGAGGTAACCGCTATGACGGCATCATCCTCGATCCGCCCGCTTACGGTCGTGGTGCCAATGGCGAGAAGTGGGTGTTGGAGGAGCACATCGGCGAGATGCTCGCCTGCTGTGCCGAACTCTTGGAGAAGCAAGATGCTTTCCTGGTGCTGAACCTCTACTCGATGGGTCTCTCCTCGACTCTGGCCCGTACGGCGGTACGCCAGGCCTTCGGTGTGCCCGATAAGGAGCAGTGGGGTGAGCTGACCTTTACGGATCGTGCCGGTAAGGAACTCCCGCTCGGTACTTACTACCGCTTTAAGCGATAATGTTGAACCTTAAATATTTATAACTATGGTTTTAGTACTGATTTTTGCCCTGTTGAGTGGCTGTTTCCTGGCCGCTTTGGTCGGTATGCTAGGTCGCCGTCGCAGGATTGGCTTCGGTTGGCCTTTTGTACTCAGTCTTGTCTTTACACCCCTGGTGGGTCTTATTATTGTGTTGCTTTCCGAGGAACTTCCCGATGGTCAAAAGCAAGGTTTGGGTTGCATTGGCGGTATCCTTGCTTTCCTAGGACTGCTCTGCCTGATCATCTTCCTGGTGGTGCTGTTGGGCGGAGGGGCTTTGGTGGCCGCTCTGTAATAAAACGAGAAGTTGTCTAACAAGGTGATTTTGGCGTGCCGCTTGTTATACAACTTCTGCAATAAAAATAAAGGACTGTTCAACAAACTTGTGGGACAGTCCTTTTTTGTTTAATGGTAGATGAGGATGCCCGCGGCGGCCGAGAGCAGAATCAGCAGAATGGGATTTACCTTGCGCCACTGGCCGAGTAGTACTGCACCGAATAACGCCCAGCTCCAGCCGTCGATGAAGTTCTGCTCCGCAGGGTCGGTCGAGTGGGGGAAGATGAGCATGAGGGCTGCGGCGGCAATCATGCCGATCACCACGGGACGCATGCCGCGCATCGCCCCCTCGATCAGCGAGTTGTGCTTCAGGCGCAGAAAGTAGTGCGTGATGAGCAGCATGAGGCTCATGGCCGGCAGACAGACTGCAAAGGTGGCGATGAGCGATCCCAGGATGCCGTAGCCGACACCGCCCCCCTGTAGGCCGACCGTGTAGCCGACATAGGTGGCCGAGTTGATAGCAATCGGGCCCGGTGTGATTTGCGAGATGGCCACAATATCAGCAAACTCGCTGCCCGTCATCCAGCCGTGGCGGGCAACCACCTCGTTTTGGATGAGCGAGAGCATGGCATAGCCGCCACCAAAGCCGAAGAAACCGATCTTGAGGTACGAGAGGAAGAGTTGCCAGAAAATCATCGCTTGAGTTTTTTGAGGTGTGACAACTCCCAGGCGACGCCACCCAGGGCGGCTGCCAATAAGATGTAGACGGGCGACCAGCCGAGCCAATGGATGGCAAAGGCGGTGGCGACAATCACGAGATACATCGCGCGGTGCATGCGCTGCGAGAGCTTCAGCACGGGGGCAACGATCAGGGCCACCACGGCGGGACGCATGCCACGAAAGGCCGCCTCGACCCACGGATTGTGGCGAATGTCGGCAAAGAGCAGGGCGATCAGTAGGATGATCGTAAACGAGGGAATCACGATGCCGAGCATGGCGGCCAACGCACCGCCCACTTTGCGCACCTTGTAACCCACGAAGACCGCCGTGTTGAGGGCAATGGGTCCCGGCGCCGATTGGGCCAGGGTCAGCAGATCCAGAAAGTCCTGTTTTTCGATCCATCCACGACGATCCACCACCTCCCGCTCGATGATCGGAATCATGGCATAGCCGCCACCAAAGGTGAAGGCACCAATCTTCAGAAAGCTCACGAGGAGGCGTAACAGCATCGTTGCAGGGCGTTTTATTGGTTGTTTACGACCGAAACCATTGTTACGGCCACCACGGCAGCCGTCTCGGTGCGCAGGCGTTGCGTGCCGAGTGTAATCTCCTCAAAGCCGGCTTCGACAGCGGCCTGAATTTCCTCCTTCGAGAAGTCACCCTCGGGGCCGATCAGCACCAGGGTAGGCTCGCCCTTTTTGAGCGTAGAGGCCAGGTAGGCTTTCCCCTCGGCGGTCATCGGAGTGTCGCAGTGGGCAATTAGCTTGCGACCCTCGAACGGTGTGGCAATCAGCGCCTTGAAGCTCGTGAGCGGGCCCAATGTCGGTTTGAAGGCCTTGAGCGACTGCTTCATGGCCGAGATGATCACCTTCTCGCTGCGCTCAGCCTTGAATACACGGCGCTCGCTATGCTCGGTCTCGAGCGGAATGAAACGGGAAACACCCACCTCGGTCGCCTTCTCCAGAAACCACTCGTAGCGTTCGTTGTTCTTGGTCGGAGCTACGGCCATGGTCAGCGCATAACCGAGCGGCTCGAAGTTCTCTTCGGTGCGCTCGATCTCGACACGACAGCGTTTCGGGTGGTCGTCGATGATGCGGCCATGGTGGAGCGATCCGCGACCATCGGTGAGGTGAATTGCGTCACCGATTGCCAGGCGCAACACGCGTACACAATGTTTCGACTCATCTTCGGTCAAAGTATAGCATGGAAGTGTAATTTCCGGAGCGTAGAATAGTTGCATGACGATTTTTTTGTATCTTTGTCGGTTGACACGCACTTTGCGTGTTGCAAAGTTAAGAAATAAAAAGTGAAGTAAAAAATCGGAAAACAAGCGAACCAATGAAACACATTGTTGCCCTCTTTACGCTTTTACTCGTTATGATGAACATTTCGTGCAGTAACACCGAGCAGCAGGAGCTGAATCCTTTGCTGACAGCTTGGGAGACCCCGTATGGAGTTCCGCCCTTCGATCAGATCGAAACCAAGCACTATCTGCCTGCCTTTGAGGAGGCTATGGCACAGCACTGTGCCGAAATCGAGGCCATTACCGACTCCGCCGAGGAGCCTACGTTCGAGAATACGATCCTGGCTTACGACAATTCAGGATGCACCTTGGAGCAGGTATCGCTCGTGTTCGGTATGTTGTCGGCTGCCGAGACCAATCCCGAGATGCAGCAGATTGAGGTCGAGGTGATGCCGCTTTTGTCGGCTCATAGCGATCGCATTTTGCTCGACGAGCAGCTCTTTAGCCGCATCAAGTCGGTCTATGATCGTCGTGCAGAGTTGCAGTTGGATGCTACGCAGCTTCGCTTGGTAGAGAAGACATACAACGAATTTGTACGCTCGGGTGCACTCCTGGTCGGCGAGCAGAAGGAGCGCTTGAAGGCGATCAACGAGGAACTATCGACCGTTTCGGTGAAGTACGGCCAGCACATTCTGGCCGAAAATAACGCCTACAGCCTGGAATTGGTGTCGAGCCAGTTGAACGGTCTGCCGCAAAATGTGCGCGATCAGGCCCGCGAAAAGGCACAGTCGCAGGAGAAGAGCGGCTATCTCTTTACACTCCACAAACCGAGTCTGATCCCCTTCCTGACCTACTCAACTCAACGTGACCTGCGTGAAAAACTCTATAAGGCCTATCTGAATCGCGGTAATAATGGCAACGAGTACGACAACAAGCAGTTGATCAACGACTTTATCCGTCTGCGTATCGAAAAGGCCAATCTGTTGGGTTATAAAAACTATGCCGACTATGTCGTTTCGAACGAGATGGCTCGTACGACCAAAGCGGTTTATGCGCTGTTGGATGAGATTTGGACGCCGGCTGTCGAGCGTTCGAAGCAGGAGGTGGAGGCGATGAAGCCGCTCTTTGAGCAGGACCATCCGGGCGAGACATTCCAACCGTGGGATTGGTGGTATTATGCCGAGAAGTTGCGTAAACGTGATTATTCGCTCGACGAGGAGATGTTGCGTCCCTATTTTTCGTTGGAGAATGTGCGTGGCGGCATCTTCTTCCTGGCCAATCGTCTGTACGGAGTAACCTTCCGCCCGATCGCTGTACCGGTTTATCACGAGGAGGTGACTGCCTACGAGGTACTCGACCAGGATCAGTCGCACATCGGTGTCCTCTATTTCGATTACCATCCGCGCGATGGTAAGGGGCAGGGTGCCTGGTGTGGCAATTATGTCGAGCAGCGCTATGTCGATGGTGAGCGTGTAGCTCCCGTGGTGTCGATTGTCTGCAATTTTTCGCGTCCGACAGCTTCGTCGCCGGCTCTGCTGACGGTCGATGAGACCGAGACGCTCTTCCATGAGTTTGGTCATGCCATGCACTTCCTATTGCACGATGTGAAGTATCGTGGTCTGTCGGAGGTTGAGGGCGACTTTGTCGAGCTCCCGTCGCAGATTATGGAGAATTGGGCCTTCCATCCCGAGTTGTTGAAGAATTATGCCGTGCATTATCGTACGGGCGATGTGATTCCGCAACATCTGATCAATAAGCTCAAGCGTAGCGAACTTTTCAATCAGGGTTTCACGACTACCGAGCTGGTGGCAGCCGCTCTGTCGGATCTGGATATTCATTCGATTACGACCTATGAGCCCTTCGATCCGATGGCCTTCGAGCACCATGCGCTGTATGAGAAGCGAGGCATGAATCCCGAGATCGAACCGCGTTACCACTATCCCTACTTCAGCCACATCTTCGACGGTGGTTATTCGGCCGGCTACTATTTCTACATCTGGGCCGAGGTGCTTGATAAGGATGCCTTTGCCGCCTTTGCCGAGAGTGGCGACTACTTCAACCGTGAGATTGCCGCACGTTTCCGCAAATTGCTCGAGAGCGGCGGTATGAAGGATGGTATGACCCTCTACCGTGAATTCCGTGGTCAGGATCCCGATAAAACGGCCATGCTGCTGGGGCGCGGACTGATCGAAAAACCGGTCGAGGAGCCCGCAAACGGTGCAAATGCAAGCGAGGAGCAGGCTGGTGAATCGGTGGGCGTCGAGATTGAGATGAAGAGTGGCCGCGACCTTAATTAGCAACGAAACCAAACAAATAATAAGCAATAAGATGAAAAAGTTATTCATTATGGCATTTTCCGCATTGGCCGTATCGTGTGGTGATCAGTCGATTCCCAAGGCCGACTATCCGGAATTGGATCTTACGAATCCATTGCTGGCGGAGTGGAATACTCCCTACCAGACCCCTCCCTTCTCGCAGATTAAATTGGAGCATTTCGAGCCTGCTGTGGAGGCCGCGATTGCCTGCTCGCGTGCCGAGATCGAGGCTATTGTCAACAATCCTGAGAAACCTACCTTCTACAATACGATCGTTGCGATGGAGCGCAGTGGCGAGTTGTTGAATCGTGTAGCGGGAGTCTTCTACAACCTGATGGGTACGGATGCTACGCCCGAGATGCAGGAGGTGGCACAGCGTATTCAGCCCAAGATGACCGAACTGAGCAATGATATTTCGCTCAACCCGGTGCTCTTCGAGCGCGTGAAGGCCGTGTATGAGAAGCCCGGTTTCGGCCTCTCGAAGATCGACAAGAAGCTTTTGGAGGATACCTACAAAGGCTTTGCCCGTAGCGGTGCAGCCCTCTCGGAGGAGGATAAGGAACTCTATCGTCAGTACTCGAACGAACTCTCGGCTCTGACCCTGCAGTTTGGTCAGAACGCCCTGAAGGCTACGAATGCCTATACGCTCAACATCACCGATGCCAAGCAGGTGGAGGAGTTGCCCGACTTCGTGAAGGAGGGTCTTGCTGCCGAGGCCAAGGCGCGCGGTGAGAAGGGTTGGACGGTGACCTTGCAGGCCCCGAGCTATGTTCCCTTCCTGACCTATTCGTCGAATCGCGCACTCAAGGAGCAGTTGTGGAAGGCCTCGAACTCGCGCGCCCTGGGTGGTGAGTTCGACAACTCGGAGGTGATCAAGGGTATCGTCAATACGCGCCTCAAGATTGCCAACTTGCTGGGCTTTGAGACCTATGCAGACTACGTGCTCGAGGAGCGCATGGCCGAGAATCGTGAGACTGTGAACAACTTCCTCGAGGAGTTGCTGACCGCCACGAAGGAGTATGCCGATGCCGACTACAAGACCATCAGCGAGTATGCAGCTTCGAAGGGTTTCGAGGGTGAGCTGATGCCCTGGGATTGGGCCTACTACAACGAGCAGTATAAGGACGAGAAATATGCCCTCTCGGATGAGGTTGTGAAGCCCTATTTCAAGCTCGAGAACGTGAAGAAGGGTGTCTTCCTGCTGGCCAACAAGCTCTACGGTCTAAACTTCACCGAGACGAAGGAGATCGAGGGCTACCACGAGGAGACGACTGTCTATGAGGTGACTGACAAGGATGGTCGCTTTATGGCTGTCCTCTACCTTGATTTCCACCCCCGCGCCACGAAGCGTGCCGGTGCTTGGATGACCGATTTCCGCGGTTCGAAGATCGTGGATGGCGTTGAGACGCGTCCCTTGGTATCACTTGTGATGAACTTCTCGAAGCCCACCGAGACGAAGCCTGCACTGCTGACCTTCGACGAGGTGGAGACCTTCCTCCATGAGTTTGGTCATGGTCTGCACGGCATTTTGGCCGAGGGTGAGTATGGCTCGATGACCGGTACGGCGGTCTATCGTGACTTTGTGGAGCTCCCGTCGCAGATCATGGAGAATTGGGCGACCGAGAAGGAGTTCCTCGACCAGTGGGCCGAGCACTATGAGACGGGCGAGAAGATGCCGATTGAGATTATCGATCGTATCGTGGCTGCCCAGAATTACCTGGCCGCCTATGCCAACGTGCGTCAGCTCTCATTTGGTATCAGCGACATGGCATGGCATACCCTCACCGAGCCTTTTGAGGGCAATGTCGCCGAGTTTGAGCAGCAGGCCATGGCCTCAACGCAGGTGCTGCCCGTAGTTCCCGGTACGGCAATGGCTCCTGCCTTTACGCACATCTTCTCGGGTGGCTATGCAGCCGGCTACTACAGCTACAAGTGGGCTGAGGTGCTGGAGGCTGATGCCTTCTCCATGTTCAAGGAGCAGGGTGTCTTCAACGAGAAGGTGGCTGCCTCCTTCCGCGAGCACATCCTCTCGAAGGGTGGTACCGAGCATCCCATGGATCTCTACGTGAAGTTCCGTGGTCACAAGCCCGCAACGCAGGCGTTGATTGATAAGATGCAACTCGGCAAATAGTTTTCGATTTTATAGGGCATATTTGCACTTGCACTTGCGAGGCGCGAATGGGAAATACGCTTTGTATGACCCATCCGCGCCTCACTTCGTTTAAGCACAAATCTGCTCCTCTAAAATCAAAAACTGTGGTGCTGATAACTCTAACACAAAAGCGGCTTCTTAAGCCGCCCCATCCGGGGCTTACTTCATAAATTGTAGCAGCTTCTCACCAAAAATGAAAGACCCTGCTAAGAGCAGGGCCTGGTGTCGAGCTTGACAGAACAAAACCGGTCGTGGCGCTAACGATCCTAAAACAAAAGCCGGCTAAAAGCCGGCTTTATCTCTTTCATTTCGTGATAGGTTTCGGTTACTCCATCGGATTCCAGCCACCCAATACGAAGGCGGGATCCATGTAGGAGGCGATGAGCTCCTTGTCCTTCTCGCCATCCAGGCGGCGTGAGCCCTTGAGGCGCTGCGAGCAGTCAATCGGGTTACCCTCCGTGTCGCGGCTGTCGTACTCCCAGTAGCGCTGATCAACCAGCTTCTCGGGCAGACCCATCCAACCAATGGGGTGGATGTTGTTCATTGTGCAGTGGATCAACACCGCCTCACAATAGTCATATTTGGGGTTCGTACGGGCCAGAACCGAATACTTGCTGAGGCCCTCAAAGTGGCAGCGCACAAAGACGTTGCCGTGGTTTTGGTCGGTGTTGCGGATCCACATGAAGGGACCATAAGACTGCAACTCGCAGGCGTTGAAGAAGCAGGGGCCACGACCCAAAATCGTATCGCCATCGCCGATGATGCGGCACTTGTTCAGATAGACCGATCCGTTGGCCTGCAGCGCATCGCCCGAGCCGATGATGGTTACCTGATCCAACAAAATACGCTCACCCATGACGAGCAGACCTTCGGCCTGACCCTTCAGGTCGGTGGCAATCGTCAGATTGCGCATCGTGAGGTCCTCGCAGTTGTCGGCCATAAAGGCTGCACGACGCGACGGGAAGGTGCCCGGCCACTCGTTGGTGGCTACGTTGGCGGGGTAGGGGTTGAAAACCTCGTTGTTGGGATAGTGTACGCGTACCCCCTCGCGGCTCTCGCCCTCGATCGTGAGATTACGCTTCGAGCGGAAATAGACCAGCTCTTCGTAGTCACCGTTGTGGATAAAGATCGTGTAGGGCTCGGTGTTGAAGTCGGGAATGTGGTCCAGAGCACCCTGCACGGTGTTGAAATCGCCCGTACCGTCGGCATTGACCGTCAGGCGGTACTGATTCTTGGCAGGAGCCGTCTTCTTGGTCTTAAAGCGCCATTTATCGCCCTTTGTGATGCCGTGGAACGAGCCGTCCTTGGTCGTCAGCACACCCTCGTCGATCGTGACGTAGTACTCCTTGCCGTAGTCGAGCAGGTTGTGGTGGAGGTAGATCTCGGCACGGTTCTCACGTACCAGGATCGGATGGAAATGGAAACCGTCCGTGAAGCCGCCGATGATCGTGAGTTGGTACTCGTCACTTGTCGGCGAGGCCACACCCGAGGGGGTGCCGGGCTTCGTATTGGCATTTGTCAGGCGCGGCTGATCGTAGCTGTATGGCTCCCACGTGTAGGGGGCCTTGGGAAGTTTGCGACGCTCGGTCGGACCGGCCGGAATCGAGAGGTCGAGGCTGTCCACGACCTGATCCGTATCGGCATCCCATACGCGGACCATGCCCGAATTACCCACCGTGGGGGTTGAATTGAAGTAGATCGTCAGTCGCGTGTCGGGGTTCACGTTACGTGCACCCGCTGCGGGGAAAAGTTCCTGCTCGATGGTCGAGCCGCAGGCGGTCAGCGCAAGGCCGAGCACCAGCGTTAGCAGTCGTTTCATGGTTGGAAAGTGTTTAAGGGTTGGATTTAGTAGCTTAGATGGCAGAGCAGTGCGTCGGGCATCTGTTCCAACTCCTCAAAGGGGAGTAGCATGGCCAGGTCGCGCTCTACAACGCCTGTGCCGAAATCGAAGTCATCACCCGTGAAGAAGCGGGTCGGGACGGCGCCCGAGAAACCTTCGCGGGCGTAGTAGTTGCGGAGCGAACTGCTTGCAGGGATGAGAAAGAGTCCTCGTTTGCCGGCGATACGCCCCTCGGCAATGGCTCGATGAATCAGCTCCGAGGCATAGCCTCGATTGCGATAGGCGGTGGCGGTGGCTACGGCATAGAGGTACGAAAACTCTCCAAGGGTCGTTCGTAAGGGGATCAGGTGCAGCATGGCCACCACCTTGCCGTCGGCTTCGTAGGTGAGCATCTGCTCCGCGCGGTAGTGGCGGATGAGGAATTGCTCGACATAGGTTGTCCCTTCGTCAGGGAAGGCCTCCAGCCACAGGCGTCGGCAGGCTTGTTGCCCAGCATCAAGCAACTCAGCGCGATACTTCACCTGCAGACGGGTCGGGTAGTAGGATAGTTTCGCTTTGCGCAACCCCTCCAGCCCCAGATCCTCCTCGCGATTCAGCAGCGTGAAACGCGGATCGAGTTGTTCGGCAAAGAGGCGATTGATGATGGTGAAGGCTCCTTCATAACGCGTGTCGGCCTTCTCGACATGGATATCGAACGTGTGGTCGTTGAGGGCTGAGCCGTAAGTAAAGGCGATGAGTCGATCCTCGACATAGATGCAGCCGCCTTGTAACCCCAGCTCCTCGAAGTGATCAAAGGCTTCCACCATCGCCTGACGCTCCTCGTTGAGGCCCCCTTCGGTGCAGCCGTTGCGGTGGCGACACCACTCCTGCTCGAGCTCGATGCACTGCGCAAAGTGATCGCGCGTCAGGGTTTCGTAGCGGTAGGTGGGGTAGTTGCTGGTGAAACGGTTGATGTGATTGCGCTTGGGTTGGTAGTTCTTGCCCTGCAGGCGGCTCAGATCCTCGCGTCGATAGAGGTAGTCGCGTGTGGCGCGGTTATCGTCGAAGGCAAAGTGGTCAGGAAAGGCCTCCTCGAGCATACTTTTGCCCTCTTCGGTGAGCCCCACCAGTCGCAGCGGTTCGCCCTGTGCCTCCGCCTCGGCAATCAGTAGGCGGATGACGGCTCCAAAGTCACCCTCGCCAATGGGCTGCATGTAACCTGTCTTTGCCCCTCCGTCGATCCGAAAGCGGATGACGAGAAACCCTTCAACCTCCGCCCAGGCTGTGTCGTAGAAGGCCCGCCAACAGAAGATGTTGGCAAACGAGAGGTCGCAATTATACAGACCACGCCCCATTGTGTAGGATTCAATGCGAGCGCGGTCTGCAAGGGTTATGGGCTGAAAACGGATCATGCGTACTCTATTCGCAGGCCTTGAGCGACATGTCGAGCGAGCGGATCTGGTGCGTCAGTGCGCCAACCGAGATGAAATCGACACCGCACTCGGCGTAGGCGCGCATCGTCTCGAGCGTGATACCGCCACTCGACTCCGTTTCGCAGCGACCAGCCACCTTCTTCACCGCCTCGCGGGTCATCTCGGGGCTAAAGTTATCGAACATGATGCGATCCACACCACCGGCTGCAAAGACCTCGTCGATATCCTCCAAGGATCGTACCTCGCACTCGATGGGGATGTTCTTGCCCTTCTCGGTCAGGTATTTCTTGGCACCCTCGACTGCCTGACGAATACCGCCGGCAAAGTCGATATGGTTGTCCTTCAGCAGAATCATGTCGAAGAGTCCCATGCGGTGATTCTCGCCACCACCGATCTTCACGGCCATCTTGTCCAAGACGCGCATGCCGGGCGTGGTCTTGCGCGTGTCGAGGACCTTCGTGTGCAGCCCCTCAAGGTGCTTGACGTAGAAGGCCGTCTGGGTAGCCACACCACTCATGCGCTGCATGATGTTGAGCAGGATGCGCTCCGCCTGCAGCAGCGAGCGCAGACCGCCCGAAACGTAGAAGGCTACATCTCCCGGTTTTACACGATCGCCATCGTGCAGAATCTGCTCGAATTTCATCGTCGGATCCAGACGCTCCAGCACGATCTGGGCAATCTCGATACCGGCAATCACACCCTCCTGCTTGCACAGCAGGCGCATGCGACCCTGCTCCGATGCGGGGATGCAGCAGAGCGACGTGTGGTCACCATCACCGATGTCCTCTTTGATGGCCAATTCGATTAACTCATCGACAAAAGGTTTGTACTCAGCTTTCATGATACTATATTATTGAAAATTAATACGCAAAGTAACGCCTAAAATACGGCCGCAATCACGTTGTACGAAACGGTTGCCGATCGACTCGAAGTAGAAGACGTCATACGCCTTGTCCGTGAGGTTTTGCCCCCAGAAGTCGATCGCGTAGTGTTGATGCTCGAGACGCACCGAGGCGTTGAAGGTGGTGTAGTAGGGTTGGCTGACGGTGTTGGCTTCGTTCCAATAGATCTTGCCCACACCGCGCATGCCGCTGTGCAGCACCACGTCGCCCAACCAACGTACACCGGTCGGGATGGTCCACGTAAGACCTGTCGAGAGGGTGTGCTGCGGAGCAAAGGGAACGTAGTTGCCACGGAAGTCCTGCTCGCCATCCACATAGTGGCGGAAGGTGGCATTCGTGTAGCCGTACGAGAGGTCGATATCGAGTGCCTGCACGGGCTTGATCTGCAGGGCAAACTCACCACCCAGCGAGCGGGTGCGACCAGCGTTGGTCATCATGCGACCCGTGGCGTTGGCATCGGCCAGGACGGTCAGCTGCTGGTTGCGACAATCGATGGCAAAGAGGGCAAAATCGCCACGCACAATACCGTCGGCACACGAGAAGTGACCACCCACCTCGTAGTTCCAGCTATACTCGGGATCGTAGGATAGGATGTCCGACTCCTCGAACTCTCCACCCATGGCCTGCGTCTGCAACATCTCGCGCAGAATATCGGAGTAGATCTGTGTGTTGAATCCGCCTGCCTTGAAGCCACGCGAGAAGGAGGCGTAGAGGTTGCGATTCTCGTCGAAACGGTAGATGAGCGAGAACTTGGGCAGCAGCTCCGTGAAGTGACGTTTGTAGCTACTCTTCGTGTCGAGGGTGATCGGCTCCTGTTCAATGGGGAAGGGCATCGGCCCCGCCTTGAGGTTGAATTTCAGCATACCCTCGCCGTGGGTCTCGAGGCGCACCTGCTCATGCTCGACGCGCAGACCCGCCTTGGCCTCAAAACGGCCAAAACGCAGGCTCGACTCGTGGTAGGCGGCAAAGCCGTAGGCCGGGCTCTTGAACGACGAGTTCAGCGGCATATTCTCTAGGGCGTGCATCTCGACACGACCGCTGGCGTTGGCCGCCTTGAAGATGATCTCATCCACACCCGCGGTCTTGAAGAGTACCGGCGCCTCCATCTGCTGGGCACGGTAGAAGCCATACAAACCGAAGAGGTAGTTGTAGGTGCGTGCTCCACGCGAGCGGAAGATCAGATCCTCGGTGATGACGTGCTCCTCGATAGCCTGGCCGAGCGTGAAATAGTCGAGTGGCGTGAAGTCGTTGTCCAGACGCATGTCGTCGTCAGTAAGCTGGTAGGAGGTGATCGACGAGAGCGAGTGACGATCCGTCTCGTAGAGAATCGTCAGTCCGTCGCTGAAGGTGAAACGCTCGTAGCGACACGAGTCGTTGTAGGCAATCTGTCCGGGCTTTACGACGTAGCCGTCGGCATTCGCAACCCCCTCCGAGCGTCCACCGATAAAGGCATAAGGGTAGCCTCCCTGCTTGGTCATGGCAACCGAAAGCGTGTTTTCGATACGCAGCCCCTTATTGTTGCGGAAGAGGAGCTTCCAGCGACCACCGTCCGAATTCTCCCAGTCGGCTATCTTGCCCGTAAGTTCGTTGCGGAAGAAACCATCGCTTCGGGTGGTGTAGGCCGAGAGCGAAGAGGCCCACTTGTTGTTGATCTTTATATAGGTCGAAACACGCAGACGGTAGGTGTTGCCGCTGCTGTAGCCGGCCTCGAGGCGCGAACCCTGGTAGTTGAAGGGCGAGAGGGTGTAGATGTTGATCACACCACCCATCGTGTTACGACCGTAGAGGGTCGATTGCGGACCGCGCAACACCTCGATACGCTCGATGTCCGAGAGCTCCGTGTCAAAGCCGTTCTTCTGCATCACGGGGACATTGTCCACCGTCAGACCGATGGCTGGCTGGTCGATGCGGGCACCCAGACCACGCACGTAGATCGACGAGGTCATGCGTGAACCATAGTCGGGGATATGGAGGTTGGGCACAATCTCGGCCATATCCTTCAGAGCCGTAATGTGGTTGCGATCCACGGCGCGTTCGCCCACGATCGTGGCAGCCACGGGTTCCGAACGCAGCACCAGACCCTGCTTGATGGCCGTCACCTGCACATGGTCAACCAAAATGGTTGTATCGGCATCCGCAACGAGTTGCTCCTCGTTCGTGTGTGCCGAAGCAGGTAAGCAGAGGACCCCTGCGACCAAAAGTGCGAGCGTCAGTCTATATAGTTTCATGGGTGGGTATTGGTTGATTTTTAATCCGTTATTCGTGATGATAGGGTTCGTTGTTGAGGATCGTGAAGGCGCGATAGATCTGCTCGGCAAAGATGGCACGCACGATCTGGTGCGAGAAGGTCATCTTCGAGAGCGAGAGCTTCTGGTTGGCCCGGCGATAGACCTCCTCCGAGAAACCGTAGGGCCCACCGATGACAAAGACCAGGCGCTTCAGACCGCTCACCATCCGTTTGCGCATCCACTGAGCAAACTCCACCGAACGCAGCTCGTCGCCGTGCTCATCGAGCAGTACGACGTAGTCACTTTCGGTCAGTTGGGCGAGGATGCGTTCTCCCTCGCTTTGGTTTTGTTGTTGCGTCGAGAGGTTTTTCGTGTTGCGCAGGTCAGGCAGGGTGGTGATGCCGAAGCGACAATAGTGGTTCACCCGCTTTTGGTACATCTCTACCAGCGTGTTCACCTCCTTCGAATCGGTCTTACCGACCACGATCAATTCAATCTGCATAAGAGAAATCCTAATTTTGAATTTCCTAAAGATCCGTATTCCACTCGCCTGCGGCATCTTCGTAGATCACGGGGCGATCCTGCTCGACACTCTTGAGCCACTCATAGGCCTTGTACATGCAGTAGCCGTTTCCCGAGGGGTTGCCGAGTGTGTAGGCAATGACGCAGGTATGGTTGCGCGAACGATAGTACATCGCCTTGATGCGCTCGATGTACTCGTCGACCAACTTCGGATCGTTCGAGGGTGTTCCGCCCACACGACGCTCCATGCGCTTCTCGGGTGCGGCGATGGCGGGACAATCGATTACATACAGCCCCTGCTCGGTGCAAAGTTCGTAGAACCAGCGCGGTTGCGGGTAGGTGGGGCAGAGCGTGTTGTATCCCTTTGTTTTGAGCGATCGAAGCTCGGTCAGGGTCGTTTTGCGATCGATGGCTGCGTTGTAGCGCGTGGGCTTCAACTCCAATGCTGTGTCGTGCAGGATGATCTTTCCGTTTTCGAGCATCGGGCGTGCATAACCGATCTTGAGCGGCATATACTCTTTGTAGGCACCGTGACGACGCGAGAAGAGCATCACCTTATAGACCGGCGGGGTGGTCGATCCGGCCTTCCAACGATTTTGATTGACATGGTAGATGAAGGGGTCGAACTTGATTGTATCGGTCGATCGTCCCGGGATTGGAATGGCGCGCATGTTAAAATCGAGCAATTTACCCTGCGGTGAGTAGATGTCGTAGCCCATCTCGACCTCCTCCTCGTAGTTGTAGGCGTTCTGGGTCACCATACGCAGACGCAGGATACCGTCGCGGTGGAGCGAGTCGGGGATGAGTTTCAGCTCAAAGTCGCGCATCGAACGCTTCTCCTGGTAGTAGAGGTAGCTGTCGGTAAAGGCGGGACGCTCGATGGTGGCCACCGGGTTGATCTCGGGGGTACGACTCGGGCGTAAGATCATCTTGATGCTGTTCTCGCCTTGGTGGATGTGGGGGGTGAGGTGAAACTCGGAGGGGGTCAAAGCCTCCTCCACTTCGCCAACGAGCTGGTCGTTGAGGTAGAGTGAATAGGCCGAACCGACATTCTCCAAATGCAGATAGACCACACCATCGGTCCATACGTAGGGAATTTCAATCGTCTGTCCGACAATGGCCATTTCGCCCGAAGCGGCCAATACCTGCGGTTTGAAGTCGATCGTATAACCCGAAGCTGAACGATTGCCCGATTCGGCATCGTGGCGCGTGTCGTAAGGAATGATCTCCGTACGGAAGATGCGACCGGCAGTGAGATCGGCCGGTTGAGGATTCAGCTCCCAGAAATGTTGGGCCGAGGCGGTCAGTGAAACGGCCAGGGCCAGGAGAGTCAGGATATGGTGTTTCATCGCTTTTTCAAACTATATAACTGCACAAAGGTACTTTTTTTTTGGCCAAATCACAAATAAATAGTACTTTTGTCAGTTACTTAAAGCAAATACGAAACAACAACCATATGAAAACGCAACGTATAGTAGAAATTCTCAACGCCGGCGCCGTTGATACCGATGTGGTAGTCAAGGGCTGGGTGCGCACCAAGCGCGGCAACAAAAACGTAGCCTTTATTGCGCTCAACGACGGTTCGTGCATGCGCAACATCCAGATTGTGGTCGATCTGCAGAAGATCGCCGAGGAGACTTTGAAGCCCATCACGACGGGTGCCTGCATCCGTGTCGATGGTCGTTTGGTAGCATCGCTCGGTGCCGGTCAGGGTGTCGAGGTACAGGCCGAGAAGATCGAACTGTACGGTACGGCCGATCCCGAGACCTACCCCTTGCAGAAAAAGGGCCACTCGTTGGAGTTCCTGCGTGAGATTGCTTACCTGCGTCCCCGCACCAACACCTTTGGTGCTGTGCTGCGCATTCGCCACGCCATGGCCTTTGCCATCCACGAGTATTTCAACAAGAAGGGCTTCTACTACCTCCACACACCGCTGATCACCGCCTCGGACTGCGAAGGTGCCGGTGAGATGTTCCAGGTGACGACGCTCGATCTGAACAATGTACCCAAGAACGAAGCCGGCGATGTAGATTTCTCGCAGGATTTTTTCGGCAAGGCCTGCAACCTCACCGTGTCGGGTCAGTTGGAGGGTGAGCTGGGTGCCCTGTCGATGGGTCAGATTTATACCTTCGGTCCTACGTTCCGCGCCGAGAATTCGAACACGCCGCGCCACTTGGCCGAGTTCTGGATGATCGAGCCCGAGGCAGCCTTCTACGAGTTGGAGGATAATATGGAGATGGCTGAGGACTTCCTCAAGTACCTCATTAACTATGCGTTGGAGAATTGCCGCGAGGATCTGGAGTTTATGAACAAGATGTGGGATCCGGAGTTGATCGAGCGTCTGAACTTTGTCGTAAACAACGATTTCAAGCGTCTGGACTACACGGAGGGTATCGAGATCTTGAAGGCTTCGGGTCAGAAGTTCGAGTTCCCCGTGGCTTGGGGTTGCGACCTGCAGTCGGAGCATGAGCGTTACCTCGTAGAGAAACACTTTAAGCGTCCGGTGATCCTGATTAACTATCCGAAGGAGATCAAGGCTTTCTACATGAAGCAAAACGAGGATGGCAAGACGGTACGTGCCATGGACGTTTTGTTCCCCAAAATCGGCGAGATTATCGGCGGATCGGAGCGTGAGGCCGATTATGGCAAGCTTTCTGCTCGTGTAGCCGAATTGGGTATGAGCGAGAAGAGCCTTTGGTGGTATCTCGATACGCGCCGTTGGGGTTCGGCTCCGCACTCGGGCTTCGGTTTGGGCTTTGAGCGTCTGTTGATGTTTGTGACGGGTATGACCAACATCCGCGACGTGATCCCCTTCCCGCGTACCCCGCTGCACGCAGACTTCTAATCGGTAGTCGATTATTTTAATCCGATCAGAAAATTTAATGGGACTTCTGCGCGTTAGGTAAGAGGTCCCGTTAATTTTTAGGATATATGGCCATTAGTCAGAAACAGGTACTTTCGCTTCAGCAGAAGCTCTCTCCGCAGCAGATTCAGATGATCAAGCTGCTGGAGCTCCCCACCGTACAACTTGAGCAACGCATCAAGCAGGAGATCGAGGATAATATTGTCCTCGAAGAGGAAGAACGTACGGCCGAGGATGAGGAGCCGAAGGAGATCTCGGTGGAGGAGTATCTGCGCGAAGACGATACCCCCAGCTATAAGAGTCGTCTGAATAACTATTCGCGCGATGATAAGCAACGCCCGGTCTATCTGACCGAGGGGCGTTCGTTGCAGGAGTATCTGGTCGAGCAGCTCGGCTACCGCAGCCTCACGGAGCGCGAGATGCGCCTAGCGGTCTATCTGGTGGGGAGTATTGACGAGGACGGCTATCTGCGTCGCGACTTGGAGTCGGTGTCGGATGATATCGCCTTTACGGTCGGCATCGATGCCTCGGTCGAAGAGCTAGAGCGCTTGCTGGCCATTATCCACGAGTTGGAGCCTGCGGGTGTCGGTGCACGTAATTTGCAGGAGTGCCTGTTGTTGCAGATCGGGCAGTTGCCTCAAACAACCGCCGTGCGTCGTTTGGCTACGCAAATCTTAACCCACCACTTCGAGGAATTTGTCAAGAAGCATTACGAACGGCTGATGACGCGCCTGCAGGTGACCGAGGAGCAGTTCCGTGAAGCGATCGCTGAGATTCAGCGACTCTCGCCCAAGCCCGGAAACCTCTATGCCGAGGGTGGTACGGATACGACACCTTACATCATCCCCGACTTTTTGCTCGATTACCAGGATGGGGAGTTTCAGCTTGCGCTCAACTCCTACAATGTCCCTGAAGTGAAGGTCAATCGTCGCTATGTGGAGATGATCCGCGATATGGTAAAGGGTGACGGTAAGGTGCGCGAGGAGGATAAGGAGGCGCTGCAGTTTGTCAAGCAGAAGATCGATTCGGCTAAGTGGTTTATCTCGGCCATCAAGCAGCGCCACGATACACTGATGCGTACGATGCAGACGATCCTGGACTATCAACAGGAGTATTTCCGCACGGGCGACCGCTCGAAGTTGCGCCCGATGATTCTGAAGGATATTGCCGACCGCACCGAACTCGATGTCTCGACCATCTCGCGCGTGGTGAACAGCAAGTATGTGCAGACCCAATTCGGGATCATCCTCCTTAAGTCGCTCTTCTCGGAGGCAATGCAGACTTCGTCGGGCGAGGAGGTCTCCTCGTACGAGATCAAGACCCTGCTGCAGAAATGTATTGACGAGGAGGATAAACGCCACCCCCTGACGGACGAGGTGCTGATGAACATGCTCAACGACGAGGGCTACTGCATCGCCCGCCGCACAGTGGCTAAATATCGCGAGATGTTGGGGATTCCCGTAGCACGATTGCGCAAACAAATATAAAAGAAGCTCTCTAACAAATTGTCTTGCCCGAAAATAAAGGCTGTTCGCAAACTTGCTGAACAGCCTTTTTATTATCTCTCAATATAACTTCTCAAAGCCTCGACATACTTTTCAAAGGCCTTTGCGCCTTGCTCCGTGATGCGGCAGAGGGTGCAGGGCATCTTGCCGCGGAAGGTCTTTTTGACCGCTATGTAGCCAGCCTTCTGCAATTTGTCGATCTGCACACTCAGATTGCCGGCCGTGGCACCCGTCTCCTGTCGAAGGAAGACAAAGTCGGCCTCCTCGACCCCCAAAAGGATCGACATCACCCCCAAGCGGAGTTCCGAGTGCAGCAACGGATCGAGCGTTTTAAGCATGTTTGCGCGTTTTGGCGTTCAAAATATGGCCCGGGATAATCATCCCGACGATAAACAACACGGCAAAGATAAGAATTTGTCCCCCTTGCAAAAAGCGATTGTCCGTAATTATTTCGTGTGCGCGGAGGTAGGCGTTCAAATAGCCGAATCCCTCCAGCAGAATCGAGCCTGCAAGAAAGAGAATACCTCCCCACGAAACACCCTTTGCCTGAATCAGGCGCCCCGAAATCCAGGTGCCGATACCAATCAGGAGCAGCACAACCGAAAGGATTGAAAGACCTCGCGTGCAGAGGACCATGAGAAAGGCCGGAATCAGCGCAATCGAGCAGACCAACCAAACCGACTCCATGGCGCGGTCGATGTAGTTTTTCGGCTCGGTGGGCTTTTTGCGGCAGGTGAGGAGCATTAAGGGGAATCCCAACGCGGGGATCAGCCACCAGGCATAGAGCCAATAGAGCGACCAGTCGTTTATCACAACCAGCCATTCGAAGAGCGAGACGGCAACGGTCAGGTAGCCCCACACCAGATAGGGCTTGCCGGCATTGACGGTCAGTCGGCGGTGGGTGTTTTGAATCATCTGGGTAATAAGGGCCAGGCTCTCGGCCTCGGTCAATTTTCTTTCTTGCATCGTCGTTAGGGTGTTAAGGTTCAACAAAAAAGTTGTGATCACGATGCAAATATAAAGTAGTTTATAAAATAAACCAAATTTTTGGGCAGGAAAATTTTAGAAAAAGAGTTATGAGGCCTATAAGACTTATAAGACCAATAAGACCAATAAGACCAGTAAGACCTATAATATAAGGTGGATGGGGTTATTGGTTCGGGTGGTTTTTACGCGCGCGATAGAGTTCTTCGCGCACACCTCCCTTCTCGAGAAATTCGGCTTTTCGTTTTTCAATCAGGCGGTAGAGTAGGTAATCGACCTGGTGGATGAGAATCAGTGCGATGTTTGCAATTGTTTCATCCGAGCGCGATGGAATCGCTTGTCGATAGAAGGCAGATTCGTTATGTGCAGAGCAAATCGTGCGTGTTTGTTGCGCCTTTTCGCTTTCGGGCGACCAAATCTCAAGATTGCGTACACGCAGATAATCTTCGTAATCGAGCATCAACTCTTTGAAACTTGCTTTGGCGACATTGAGCAGTTTGAGTTCGCTTTCGCGTGAGGTAGTTGATGAAGCACTTCCCTCGGCGATATTTTGTTTGCCTGATCGAGCGGCCTGTATCATTTGATCGATGGTGCGGTCGTTGACAGCTAAAAATCGATGGGCAAAGTGGTAGGTAATATCGTAGATACATTCCGCCTTTTGATAGACAATTAGCTCACGAAAATTTCCCTTCAAAGGTAAAAAATCAGCCATAAACCGGATGCGTTATTTTTGTGTCTGCGTATAGGTCCCATAGGTCATATAGGTCTTATAGGCCTATATCCATTTTGTAACAGTTCGTTTCGCGCTTCTCGAAGCCCATGGCTTGGTAGAGCCGATTGGCAGCGACACGCAGCGGATTGGAGGTGAGCATGAGCTGGCGAACGCCCAGGCGGTGAGCTTCCGTGAGGACATGCTCAACAAGCGCTTTGCCGTAGCCGAGACCGCGCACACGATCGTCCACCACAACATCCTCGATCCACCCCTTCGAGCCGGTGGGGGAGTAGTAGATACCTAAGGTTGTCATCCCGACCACCTGCTCCTCGTGCAGATAGAGGTAGAGGTGGCTTGACGGGTCGTCAATCACGGCACGCAGCATCTCCTCCGTGAAGAGGATGGGCGCGGGGGTGAGCTGGTCGAGCAGGGCCTGCAGGCGGTCGAGCAGTTCGGGGGTATAGGCGGTCGCTTCGTAGATCATGGGTTACAGGTAGCAAACGATGGCAATGTAGTGAAGAACGGCTGCGCAGTCAATCAGCAGGTGCCACACCAGGTGGTGGTAGCGGAAGCCCTTGAGGGCATAGAATACGGCACCGATTGTGTAGCAGAGACCTCCACCTGCGATGTAAAGGATAAAGGGCAGCGAGGCCGAGCGCAGGAAGAGTGGGAAGAAAAAGATGATGGTCCAGCCCATCACGAGGTAGATCGTGAGACTCAGTGCCGGAATCGAGCGCGCGGAGAGCGACTTATAGAAGACGCCAACAATCACCATCACCCACTGCACGATGCAGATCAGCAACCCCTGCCAACCGCCGATGATCATCAGCGCCACGGGGGTGTAGCTGCCCGCAATGGCCACATAGATGAAGATGTGGTCCAAAACGTGGAAGACATCCTTGTGGCGCGAGTCGGGGGCCATGGCGTGGTAGAGGGTCGAGATGAGGAACATCGCGAAGATCGAGATGGCGAAGATCGAGACGCTGATCGAGGCCGTCACGTTGTAGTTGTGGTGGATAAAGCTATAGAGCGTGGCAAAGGGGATGGCGCAGAGTGCCAAGATGCTCATCACGCCGTGCGACACGGCATTGCCGACCTCTTCGCCAAACGTAGGAATGTAGATTTTAGCCATTTGAAAAGTGTTTTGTTGGCGGTAAAGGTACGATTTTTTTTCGAGTGGCGTCGTTATGTGGCGCAAATTCACTACTTTTGAGCCATAAATCAATGCGTTGATGAAGAAGAATTATTTGACAATATCAGCCCGAGCCCTCTCGATGGCGCTCCATCCGTTGATCTTACCCCTCTATTTGGTGGCGATGCTCTTTACGCAGACCGCCTTTTCGGTCTTTTCGACCGGTGTGAAGTGGTATCTCGGCGGATCGGTGGTGCTTTACGGTACGGTGATTCCGATTTTGGCCATACTGATTCTCTACAAGATAGGTTGGTTAAAGGATCTCCATATTCATACCCGTAAGGAGCGTGTCCTGCCGCTTCTGATAGGTGCCATCGCCTACATGGTGTGTGCCCTGGTGGTCGCCAAAGTGCCTCAAGCGGCCTTTTTGCGTAAGTTTATGGTTGCTGCAGCCCTTTGTGAGCTCTTCTGCATGGTGCTCACGATTGAGTGGAAGGTGAGCCTGCACTTGACCGGTATGGGAGCTGCGGTGGCTATGCTCTTTGTGCTCAACTCGTTGGGAATGATTCAGCTCTTTCCGTGGTTGCTCGGCACGATCGTAGCTGCCGGCTTGTTGGGCTCGGCACGACTCTATCTGGGTCGCCATTGTCCGATGCAGGTGTTGGTCGGTTTTGCCGGAGGTGCCATACTCACCTGGATAGCCCTGTTTTGGTTGTAAGCTATTCCATACCTTAATAAATAAGAGGCCATCCCTCATCGGGGTGGCCTCTTTGTTGATGGTTGGACGTGTGCTTAATCCAAATAGCCCATGCGTACCAACATTTCGCGAATGCGCTGCCAATTGGCAGCCGGACGACGCTCCCCGTCCAAGAAACAGGTCGGGCATCCCAACGCGCTATCGTCGATGATTAGGTTGGCATGCACTTTGGGCGAGGTGGTCCATCCTCCCTGTGTGGGGTTCTCGTTGATGGCCCATAGCGGAATATCGTGTTTGCGAAACCAGGCTACGGCATCCTCCAACAGGCGTCCGCTGCGCATGGTCCAAAGAATCAGCTTGTCGCCCTGTGCAACAAGCTCCTTAAGTACAGGTACGGCACCTATATCATCACCCACCTCGGGGTAGGCGTGGGTGACTACCGTACCGTCGAAATCGATTGCTATGACCGCTTCACGAATTGCCATACCTCTCTTTTATTTATTGGTAAACAGACGACTGAAGAAATTCATGATGCGCTTGCGGTAGCTCTTTTCGCGGTATTCGGTCTCGCCATGACCGTAGCCATATCCATAGCCGTAACCATAACCGTACCCATAGCCGTATCCGTAACCGTGGCGATGCGCGTGCGATCCGTTGAGGACAATCGACATGTTGTGTAACTTCTTCTCACGATGCAGACGCTCGATATCGGGCAACTGACGGCGATCCAGAATGCCTTCGCGTACCACATAGATGGTCAGATCGGCCAGACGATCGCAGATGAAGGCGTCGGCAACCGACATCGACGGGGTGGAGTCGATCAGGATGAAGTCGTAGCGCGTGCGCAGCTCTTCAAAGATTTGATCCAATCGCTCCGAAAGCAAAATCTCGGCCGGATTGGGGGGCTGAATACCCATGTAGATCGCATCTAAATTTTCGTGCAGATCCGATTTTACGATGACATCGTCGATTTGATGCGAGCCTGTCAATAGGCTTGTGATACCACGCTTGCTTTTGCCGTGGCCCATGTAGGTCGAGATGGCATGACGACGCAGGTCGAGATCAACGATCAATACGCGTTTGCCGGCCATGGCAAGGCTCATGGCGAGGTTGGTGGCCACGAAGGTCTTACCGGCATGCGGATTGGACGAGGTGAAGAGGATCGTTTGCATCTTGCCGTTGTCCTTGCCCGAAGAGATGCCCATGAAGGTCATGTTCGAACGTAAAATACGGAAAGCCTCCGAAATGGAGTCACGACCATCCTCGCGTACGGCTATACCCTGCTGGGAAATAGCAGATCCATCGGCCATCGGAATGTCACCCAGGTAGGGAATGGTGGTGTATTTTTCGATATCGCGACGGCCTCGAATGGTGGTGTCAAGCATCTTGAGGAGGAAGAACATGCAGAACGGGAAGGCGATACCCACCATCAGTGCAATGGCCATAATGACCATCGAGCGGGGTGCAATCGGATAGTTCGAACCGTAAGCCAGGTCAATAATGCGGGCGTTCGACTCGGCGATCACGTAGTTCAGGTGGGTCTCCTCCTGTTTGTTTAGCAGGTAGAGGTAGAGCTCCTCTTTGATCTTCTGCTGGCGAGCCACGTCGAGCATCACCTTCTCCTGGGTGGGCATGTTGGAGATGCGGCTGTTGACACGGCGCTCCTCTTGGCGCATTGAGCCGAGTTGCATTTCGAGGGTCTCGATGTGCGAATTGAGTGAGGCGATGATCGAGTTGCGCGTACCGGCCAAGATCGTGTTGAGCTGTTGAATGACGGGGTTGTTCTCCGAACTGTTTTGCAAGAGCTTTTGGCGCTGCAAAATTGCCGTATTATAATCGGCAATTTGGTTCGAAATGCCGCTGTTGGCAATCGACGCCACCATCGGAATCAGATCGTGTGCCTTGGCTGCATCTTGCAGGTAGGTACGGATATAGTCGGCCGTCGTGATTTGATTCTCGAGCGAGAGCGTCTCGGCCTTGTATCTCGAACTTTCACCTACGGTGCGTGTAGCCTCCGATTCGATATTGATGATGCGGTTCGACTGCTTGATCGAGGCGATGTCGCGATCGACCTTGCCCAGCTCCGAGCCGATGATCTCCAGACGTGAGGCGATAAACTCGGCTGTGATTTGCGAAATGCTCTGTTTGTCTTTGATACCGTCGGCGTTGTAGACTTCGATCAAGGTGTTGATGACATCCTCGGCACGTCGCGGCGAGGCGGAGTTCATCGAGATGGTGACCACCGAGGCCTGTTTGTTGGCAATGCCACTCTGCACCTGTTTGCGGTAGCTGTTGGCAGTAGACTCCAGCGTGCCTTTCGATACAGCGATCGCCTTGCCGATATAGGTGGAGTCTAAAAAGAGGGTCTTGTCGATCACCAGTTGGCCGACGGGGGTTGCGATCGTGTCGCCAAACGATGCGACCATCTCCATGCGCTGCTCGCGACGGGTGAGGTAGTTGTCGAAGAATTCGCTCACCTCCACCTGCGAGTGGCTGATCGGGGTTACCGTCAATCGACGACCGTGCTTGTGGTTGTCGTTGATAAAGACGACCTCGATGGGGGATTGTTTGTAGAGATCTTTGGTACGCAGACCAAGTTGCGTCGTGTAGTTGGTAGTCAGATTCAACTTCTTGACCACTTCGGTCATCAAGCGACGCGATTGGAGAATATAGAGCTCGTTGTCGACGTTTCGACGGCTTTGGAAACCGGCCAGGTCGTTGAATGCGGTGATCTCCAAATCGCCACCTTTGCGACTATCCTTAATCAGCAACATCGCTTCGCGCTTGTAGATGCTCGGAGTTGCAGACAGGTAGAAATAGGCGATACCCAGGCAAAGGATGATCGAGACGGCAAACCAACGCCAGTTGGTAAAGAATATTTCAATGATGTCGTGTAGGGTGATCGCGTCGAACGAATTGTCGTCGGAACCCTGAGTCTGCGGCATAAGGGGTTGTTCGGTCATGGTGTTGGCAATTATCCGAATTATTTGGTGATGGTTACGATGAGCGTTGCCACGGCAATGGCCGTGCTTACGAGCGAGATGTAGAAACTACGATTTTGGTTGATCTCACCCGTCTGGGCCTTGTACTTGTTAGGCTTGACGTAGATGACGTCGTTTTGTCGGATGTAGAAGGCCGGTGACGAGAAGATATCCTTCGACGTAAGATCGAGATACTCGATTTGGCGCACACCGTCCACTTCGCGGTAGACCATTACATCCGAACGCTGACCGAAAATGGTCATGTCGCCGGCCATGGCCAAAGCGTCAAAAATGGTCAGCTTATCGTGCGTGATGGCAAAGTTGCCGCCATGCGTCACTTCACCCAGCACCGAGAATTTCATATCGACAAACTGGACGTTCACCGTCGGGTCGTTGATGTAGCCGCCGGCGATGATCTTGTCGGCAATGAGCTTCGATAATTCACCACGGGTCAGCCCCACTACCTTCAGTTCGCCGATGATGGGCATCTGCAAATAACCCTTTTCATCGACCGTGCGCACCTGAAGGGCACTGCTGCTCGAGATGCTCGCAGAGGCGAGAGGTGTCAATGCCGTATATCCGGTGGCGGCATTGAACGGAACGGCCAACTCGGGATCCTTACTGTTGACGATGATGGTCAGTCGGTCCAGGGGTTGGATGCGGATCTGTCCTTGTGTGGCGATCTGCTCGGTGGCGAAGTCGGTGGCATCCTGCAGATACCATACGCGCTTGTGCGAGTTGCACGAAACGCAGAGGAGGGTGCAGGCAATCAGGGTTGCAAAAAGTACTCTTTTCATTTTTGAATAACCTTTGGATTTTTGCGGAAAATCCGATAAGTATGCAAAAATAGCGAAAAAATCCAGGAAATGGAAGCTTGATCCGATAAATTGATACTTTCGGACGATTATTTTGTCAAAGCATGGTATTTACGAAAAAAAGCGTACCTTTGACCGCACAATAAAGAAAGGTATAACAAGATGATACATCCTGCTTGGAGCCGCAAGGCTTTAATTTACGAAATGAATGTGCGCCAGCTGACCCCCACGGGTTCGTTGCGCGCTGCACAGCGTCGCCTGAAGGGGCTGCGCGATATGGGCGTCGATGCCATTTGGCTCATGCCGATCTATCCCATTGGCGAGGAAGAGCGTAAAGGTTCGCTCGGCTCCTATTACGCCATCAGCAACTACTGTGCCATCAATCCCGAGATGGGTACGATGGCCGACTTCGATGCTTTTGTCAAGGCTGCTCATCGCCTGGGAATGAAGGTGATGCTCGATTGGGTAGCCAACCACACGGCCCGCGATCACCACTGGATCGCCGAGCACCCCGATTGGTACGAGTGGGAGAACGGCGTGCCCAAAGTGCCGTGCGATTGGACCGATACGGCGAAGCTCAACTACGCCAACCATGCCCTTTGGGAGGCGCAGGTTGAGGCGATGAAGTTCTGGATGACGGAGCATGGGGTTGATGGCTTCCGCTGCGATATGGCGATGTTGGTGCCGACCCCCTTCTGGAACTATACCGCTGAGGAGCTGCGCAAGGTCAAGGAGGATCTCTTCATGCTCTGCGAGGCGGAGGAACGCGACCTGGTCGAGACGGCGTTTGATGCCCACTATGGCTGGCAGATGCACCACATCATGAACGACATGGCGCAGGGTAAATGCCGCGTCACGGCGCTGCGCGACTACCTCTACAAGGACCGTGGGGAGTATCCCGCCACGACGATGCGCCTTTCGTTTACCTCGAACCACGACGAGAATTCGTGGAGCGGTTCGGAGTTTACGCGTATGGGTGAGGCGCATGAGGCGCTGTCGCTCTTTACGTTTGTGGCTCCGCGAGCCTTGCCCCTGATCTATACGGGTCAGGAGATCGGCTACGACCATGTCTTTGCCTTCTTTGATCGTGATCCGATCCGCAAATATAGCTTCAACGAGCACACCGAGCGTTACACCCGCCTGGCACGTCTGCACCGCGAGAACAGCGCCCTGTGGGCCGGTGAGGGCGATTGGGTCGAGATTCGCAACAATGCCGAGGATTGTCTGATGATCCTGGTGCGTGAGTCGGCCGACAATCGCGTGATTGCGGTGATGAACCTCTCGCCTTATACGATTGAGGCACACTACAATACAGGTATCTATGCCGGTGAGTACACCGACTACATGGCCGAGGCGCCCTACACCCTGGAGAGCGAGGTGCATGAGGTGATGGCTCCTTGGTCGTTCCGTGTGCTGACGCAAAACAAGTAGGAGATGGTTGCCCGTTTGCGCCATACATTGTTACTCGTGTTGCTGATGGGGTTCACCTGGACCACCCATGCAGCAGCCTACCGTGTGGCGGATATTGAGAACGTGCAGCAGACTGATCGCACCCGCTATACGGCCAACCCCGACGGGATCCTTTCGGAGGAGGCGGTGCGTCGCATCGATTTTATATGCGACACCCTGCGCACGGGCGGTTATGCCGAGGTGGCGGTGGTGGCCGTCAAAGAGATCGCTTCGGACGATGTCTTCTCGTTTGCCATGGAGCTCTTTTCAACCTGGGGCGTGGGACGCGAAGAGGGTGATAACGGTCTGGGTATCTTGCTCGTAGAGGGGGTGCACGAGATTCGCTTTGTGACCGGTGACGGCCTGGAGGGAGTCCTGCCCGATGCCATCTGCAAGCGCATCCAGCTGCAATACATGTTGCCCCATTTCCGCCAGGGGGATTACAGCGCCGGCATGGTGGCCGGTGTGGAGGCCGTGGCGCGTGTGTTGGAGGGATCGGAACCCCTGCCGATGGAGGAGAGCGAAGACCCTGAGATGTTGCTCATGCTCATCTACCTCTTCTTCCCCTTCCTGGCGTTGTTTGTACTGGCGCTCCTGCGCAGTCGTTGTCCGCAATGCGGGCGTCGCAAATTGCAACTCCAAGAGCAGATTGTGGTGGGTCGCAACGCCTTGTATGAACTGGTGGAGGATGTCTATCGTTGCCAGAAGTGTGGCGCAGTGGTGCGCAAGCGTCACCGCGACTACTTCGAGCAGAACAACCACGGCGGTGGCTCGTTGGGAGGTCCCTTTATTGGGGGCTTCGGAGGTGGCTCGTTTGGCGGTGGCTCGATGGGTGGCGGATTTGGCGGTGGTCACTTTGGTGGTGGCGGTGCCGGATCGCGCTGGTAAAAATCAGAAAATGTAACACTAAAAAACGAAGATTATGAACAAATGGATGATTGCCCTGGGCGTTGTGACGCTCCTCGCGATTTTTGGTTTTAAGACCTATAATGGTCTGGTTGAGAAGGATGAGGCGGTAGCTACCGCTTGGTCGAATGTAGAGACGCAGTATCAGCGGCGTGCCGACCTGATCCCCAACTTGGTAAATACGGTGAAGGGTTACGCGGCTCACGAGAGCGAGACCCTGGAGTCGGTGATCGCTGCCCGCTCGGCTGCCACCTCGATCAACCTGACGGCTGATGAGTTGACGCCCGAGAAGATTGCCGAGTATCAGGCTGCACAGCAGGAGGTACGTTCGGCCCTGGGTCGTCTGATCGCCATTGCCGAGAACTATCCCGACCTGAAGGCCAACCAGAACTTCCTGGAGTTGCAGGCCCAGCTCGAGGGTACGGAGAATCGCATCGCCGTGGCTCGCAAGGAGTTCAACGAGATTGCCCGCACCTACAACGTGGCCGTGCGTCGTTTCCCTGCCAACCTCGTGGCCGGCATTTGTGGTTTCGACACGAAGGCCTATTTTGAGGCAGATGAGGCTGCGGCACAAGCACCCGTTGTGACTTTCTAATTTTATGCGGAACCTTCCGCACTTCCCTTGCAAGCCCCGAATGGGATGTACGACGAGTACTACCCATCCGGGGCTTACTGCACGAAGCACGAAATCTTCTCACCTAAAATTAGAAAGTGCGTAGCGTTTATGGTTGCTGTTGATTAAAGATCACTAAAGGCAACTAAAGGCGATTAAGGGTAGCTAAGGGGGTTGAACCCTTTAGCTACCCTTCCTCTTTAATACCCTTTAGCCACCTTTAGTCGCTATTAAATAATTCTTAATTCTTAATTCCCCTAAAGTCGTCCTTCATCCGTTTTCTCCAGAGTGCGCTGGCGGAAGGCTTTGCCGCTCTTGAAGTTCCACGCGAGGCCGAATTGGAACATGCGCGAATTCCAGAACTGTTCGAGGTCGTAGTAGCGGTCAAACTGCTCGTTGCTGGCACGCAACTTCTGCTTCGTGTTGAGGATGTTCTTCATGGCGAAAGTGGCCGTAAAACGCTCGCCAAAGCGCTTCTTGATCGATCCGTTGATCGTGTGGGCCGAACCGATTACGGCATTACCCATCGTGATGCGGTTGTGGTAGCTCCACGAAAGGTCGATGTAGAACTTCGCAGGCAGGGTGAAGGTGGTCGAGCAGTAGCTCATCAGCATGTGGTGCAGTCGAATGGGGGCGTCGATCGTGGCGCGTTGCTCCCAGGCGACATACGTCAGGTTGGCGTTGGCCTCCCACCACTTCGTGAGCTGCATTGGGGCATTCAGATTGACATAATACTGCTTTGTGTCCTTGTAGTTGATATGCTGGATGTAGAGGATATTCGGATCGTTCGGATCGGTGAGAATATACTGCTGAATTTCATCCGTTTGCAGCGATGCACCCACCGAGAGGGTGTACTTATACCAGCCCACATACGTCAGGTCGATGCTGTGCGCAAACGAGGGGTCGAGTAGCGGGTTACCGATCTGGTAGGAGTAGTCCGAGATCTGCGAGCGTTGCGGGTTGAGGGCCCAGAACGAGGGACGTGTAATCTTGCGGGCGTATTGCCCCACCAGCATATGCTTGCCCTCCTTGTTGAGCTTGTACGAGAGGTTGAGGTTTGGGAAGAGCGAGAAGTAATCCTTGCCGAGCTTCGTGCCGTCGCTCTCGGTGCGGGTGTATTCGCCTCTAAGACCCGCCACAAAGCTCCAGCGATCGAAGTTTCCGCGCACAATACCATACGCCGCAGCAATCTGCTCGTTGTAATCAATATTGAAACTCTCGCGCTCGTTGTTGAGCCACGTGCCACCCTTCTCGTACTCGTAGCGGGCATCCGACTGCATGCGGTAGTAGGTGTACTTGCCACCTGCCTGGAGGACGATTTTGGGTGTGAGACGCTGCTCCCAGGCCAGCGACGAGGTGGCCATGCGGTACTTCGAGTCGGTGCGGTCGCGGTAGAGCGAGTCGATCGTGTTCACCACGCTGTGGTTATCATGACGGCTGTCGTTGGTGCGTTCCTGGTAGTCGGCCAAGAGCTTCAGCGTCGAGCCGAGGGTGTCGATCTTCCAGATGTAGTTGAATGTGCCGCGTAGGTCGCGCTGGGCGTTGTTTTCCATATAGCGGCTTTCGGTGGTGCGCTGAGCATCGGTCTGCTGCAGGTGCGAGAAGGAGTTGTTGACCTCGTTGGCGGCTGTTTGGGTGAAGCGACCACCCAGACCAATCGAGTGGTTTTTGTGTAGTGCGTAGACTGCGTCGAGGCGTCCGCCATAATCTTCGTGCTGGCGCTCCATGTCGGCTTTTGAGTCGAGTTGGGCGTTGCTCATAAAGTAGGTGGTGCGCTCGATGGCATGTCCCTCACCGCGCTGATTGGTGTACCAAGCGGCACCGTTGAGGTCCAATTTGCCGCTGTGCAGGGCGATGTTGGCCGAGGGATTCCACTGCTCACCAAAGGGGCTGAGTGTACTCCACATCTGCACCGAACCCTGCATGCCGTTCTCGCGGCGACGCTTGAGCGTGATCTTGATGATACCACCCGCCGAATCGGCGTCGTAGTCGGCTCCCGAGGTGGGGATGACCTCAATTTTCTGAATCTCCTCTGCGCGTAAAGTTTTAATATAGGTGATAAGCTGTTCACCACTCATTTTGAGTTCTATATCGTTGATGTAAATCTTCGATCCCGACTTGCCGTTTACCGAGATTTTGTCATCCGTAACCCATACACCCGGAGCACGTTCGAGCAGCTCGATGCCATCTTTACCCAGGGCCGAAACCGAATTGGCCACATCGACCACAAAACGGTCCGCTTCGCGGCGTACCAACTGCCCCTTGACAACCACTTCGTCGATCTTCTGTGCCGATGATTTTAATACGATGACACCCAAATCTATACCATTGGTCAATTTAACCTCTTTCGAGTAGGTTTCAAAGCTCAGGTGTTGCACCGAAAGGGTGTAAATGCCCGACGGTACGATGAGCGAAAAACCACCCGCCTCGTCGGTGGTGGTGCCGGCTGCCTGCTCGGTGCCATGGAGGAGCACCACGGTAGCAAATTCGATGGGGGAGCCGGCCTCATCGACCACCTGACCTGTGGTCGGATTCTGACGTGAGGCCACGGCTTGACCCATCGCAAAAAGGAGCGCGAAAAAGAAAAGTGTAAATTTTTTCATACTATTATTGGAATTGGATTTGTTTCGTGATGCAAAGATATGCAAATAAAATGGTATTATGCAATACAAATAACTGAAAAATATTCATTTTTTTTCGAGACCGATCCTTTCCCCTTTGGGGAACTTCAGCAAATTGTTGATAACTTTCTTGGTGTCGAGGGGTGAAATGTGGGCGATTTTTTTGTAATTTTGCCGAATAAAACCCGAAAAGCCCCCTCGAAAACGCACAAAAGATAGCCCGAACGTGCGGTTGAAGTGCGGTTGGAGGGTGCAGAAACCTTGTCTAATTTAAAACAAAACACGATATGTTTAGTCTGATTTATTGGCTTTGGTTGATTCTTGTTTGCTTTATTTTTACGATTCTGTCGGCTGTGGCGTTGGTGATTACCTATCCCTTCGACAAGCGTCGTAAGGTGGTGCACGAGCTGTCGCGTTGCCTGGTATGGACCATCCACGGTTTTCCGTTCATGACGCGCCACCGCATTCAGGGCCTCGAAAAACTCGATTCCAAGAAGGCATATGTGATCATGGCCAACCACAACTCGATGTTCGATATCACGTCGATGTACTACCTGCCGTTGCAGTTCCGCTGGGTCACGAAGCGTGAGGTGATCAAGACCCCCTTCTTCGGTCAACTGATCTTCATGCATGGCGACATCATGATCAACCGCGGTCGTGCATCGCAGGCCATGACGCAGATGCTCACCGAGGGTAAGATGTGGCTCGATCGCGGTGTCTCGGTAGCCGTATTCCCCGAGGGTACGCGCTCGAAGACGGGCGAGATGGGGCGCTTCAAGGCCGGTGGCTTCATGATGGCCAAAGAGCTCGGCGCTACGATTCTGCCGGTGGTGATGGATGGTACGAATCGTGTCATCAAGCCCAAGTCGTTCCTCTGCAACTGGAAAAACCGAGTGACGGTGCGTGTACTCGATCCGATCCCGGCCGAGGAGGTGGCAGCTACCGATGCGCGTGAGTTGCTCGAGAAGGTGGAGACGATGATCGGCTCGGAGCTGAAGGCCATCCGTCTGGGCAACTAACTGAACAAAACAGTCGAAACTTAATACGAAACCTGCAAAGCAGTGGCAGATTTACTCAATACAACACAGCAGAACTACGGCGACGATGCGATTCAAACCCTCTCGCCGCGCGAACACGTCCGCCTGCGCCCCGGTATGTATATCGGCAAGTTGGGCGACGGTACCCAATCCGACGACGGTATCTATGTCCTGATCAAGGAGGTCACCGACAACTCGATTGACGAGTATATGAACGGCTTTGGCCGCCAGATTGAGATTGCGATCGAGGGCCAGACGGTCACCGTACGCGACTACGGTCGTGGTATTCCGCTGGGCGCCCTTTCGGCGGCCGTCAGCGTGATGAACACCGGTGGTAAGTACAACGACGACGAGGAGAATGCCGCCTTCAAGAAGACGGTGGGTCTGAACGGTGTCGGCGTGAAGGCCGTGAACTACCTCTCGAGCGAGTTTATGGCTCGCTCGGTGCGCGATGGCGAGGCCCACACGGTCTACTTCAAGCAGGGCTTGGAGGTCTCGGATCAGTGGGAGCAGGGGGTCACGGATAAAAACGGTACGATGATCCGCTTCACGGTCGATGAGGAGGTCTTTGGCCCTTACAGCTACAACATCGAGTATGTGGAGCAGCTCGTGCGTAACTACACCTACCTGAACAAGGGGCTCACGATCAAACTCAACGGACAGACCTACGTCTCGAAGAATGGTCTGTTGGACCTGCTGAACGAGAATATGTCGGAGGATCCGCTCTACGCTCCGATTCACCTCTCGGGTGAGGATATCGAGGTGGCCATTGCCCACGGTACGGGCTACGGCGAGAACTACTACTCATTCGTCAATGGTCAGTACACTTCGCAGGGTGGTACACACCAGGCAGCCTTCCGTGAGGCGATCGCCAAGACCCTCAAGGAGTTCTATCACAAGGATTACGATCCGTCGGATATCCGCACCTCGATCGTGGCGGCCATTTCGCTGAAGGTCTCGTCGCCGATCTTTGAGTCGCAGACCAAGACTAAGCTCGGCTCGCGCGATATGTCGAAGTCGGGTCCCTCGGTACGCAACTTTGTGGTCGATTTCCTCGCGAAGCATCTGGACGACTACCTGCATAAGAACCCCGAAACGGCCCAGGCTATTCAGCGTAAGATTGTCGAGAACGAGAAGGAGCGCAAGGCGATCTCGGGTGTACAGAAGAAGGCCCGCGAGACGGCCAAGAAGGTCTCGCTCAACAACAAGAAGCTGCGCGACTGCAAGATTCACCGTGGCGACAAGAATGAGCTTGCAGACCAGACGATGATCTTCATCACGGAGGGTCTTTCGGCTTCGTCGTCGGTGACGAAGTGCCGCGATGCTCGTACGCAGGCAGTCTTCTCGCTGCGCGGTAAGCCGCTTAACTGCTACGGACTGACGAAGAAGGTGGTCTACCTGAACGAGGAATTCAACCTGCTGCAGGCGGCACTCAACATCGAGGAGGATGTCGAGAACCTGCGCTACGAGAAGGTGATCGTGGCAACCGATGCCGATGTGGACGGTATGCACATCCGTCTGCTGATCACGGCCTTCTTCCTGCAGTTCTTCCCCGAGGTGGTGCGCAAAGGCCACCTCTACATCCTGCAGACGCCGCTCTTCCGTGTGCGTAACAAGAAAGAAACCCACTACTGCTACTCGGAGGAGGAGCGTCAGGTGGCGGTCAAGAAGTGTGGTGCTTCAGCCGAGATTACCCGCTTTAAGGGTCTTGGTGAGATCTCGGACTCGGAGTTCAAGCACTTCATCGGCGAGACGATGCGCCTGGACAAGGTGCGCATCACGAAGGATGACCCGATCCACGACCTGCTGGAGTTCTACATGGGCAAGAACACCTTTGAGCGTCAAAACTTCATCATCAACAACCTGCGTATCGAGGAGGACCTCGTGGAGCAAGAGCTGAACTAAACGACTATGGCAAACGAGAAAGAGATATTGGAGCAGGAGGAGCTGCTCGAAGGCACCTCGGAGCAGGAGGTGGTTGAGCAGGAGGCGGAGGTCGAAGAGGCCCCCGTGGCGGTCTCGGCCAAGGCGCAGAAGTTCAACCGCCTGATGCAGGACGAGAGCGGTGTGCGTCGCTTGACGGGTATGTACAAGAATTGGTTCTTGGACTACGCCTCGTATGTAATTCTGGAGCGTGCCGTGCCCCACATCGAGGATGGTCTGAAGCCGGTACAACGCCGTATTCTGCACGCCATGCGCCTCATGGAGGATGGTCGCTACAATAAGGTGGCCAACATCGTGGGTCAGACGATGGCCTACCACCCGCACGGTGATGCTTCGATCGAGTCGGCGCTGGTGACGATGGGTCAGAAAGACCTGCTGATCGACTGTCAGGGTTCGTGGGGTAATATCCTCACGGGCGACGATGCCGCTGCGGCACGTTATATCGAGGCACGTCTGTCGAAGTTTGCCCTCGACGTGGTCTTCAACAAGAAGACGACCGAGTGGATGATGGCCTACGACGGCCGTAAGGAGGAGCCGGTGACCCTTCCCGTGAAGTTCCCGTTGCTGCTGGCACAGGGTACGGAGGGTATTGCCGTGGGTCTGGCTTCGAAGATTCTGCCACACAACTTTGTGGAGCTTATTCATGCCTGTATTGCCCACCTCGAGGGGCGCGATTTCCAGCTCTATCCCGACTTCCCGACGGGTGGTCTGGCCGATGTGAGCCGCTATAACGACGGTCTGCGTGGTGGTGCGGTGCGTGTGCGTGCCCGCATCTCGAAGATCGACAAGCGTACGTTAGCCATCACCGAGATCCCCTTCACGACCACTTCGGAGTCGATCAAGGAGTCGATCATCAAGGCCAACGAGCGCGGCAAGATCAAGATCCGCAAGGTGGATGACCTGACGGCCGACAAGGTGGAGATTGTGATCCAGGTAGCACCCGACGAGTCGTCGGACAAGACGATCGATGCACTCTATGCCTTTACCGATTGCGAGGTGTCGATCTCGCCCAATGCTTGTGTGATCTGGGACGAAAAGCCCCATTTCCTCGGTGTGAGCGAGATTTTGCGCCGTTCGGCCGACCATACGCGCTACCTGCTGGGGCGCGAGTTGGAGATCAAACTCGACGAGTTGAACGCGGCCTGGCATACCGCTTCGCTCGAGCGCATCTTCATTGAGAACAAGCTCTACCAGCTCATCGAGGGTTGTCGCACGCGTGAGGCGGCCTACGAGGCGGTGGATAAGGGTCTGGAGCCCTTCAAGAAGTTGCTGCGTCGCGAGGTGACGATCGAGGATGTGCAGCATCTGACGGAACTGAAGTTTATCCGCATCTCGCGCTACGATTCGGAGAAGGCGGACAACGAGATCAAGCAGATCGAAAAGGATATCAAGGAGACCAAACACCATTTGGCACACCTCACGGAGTATGCCGTGGCCTACTACCAGCGCATCCTGGAGAAGCACGGCAAGGGGCGTGAGCGTAAGACCGAGCTGCGCACGTTCGATCAGATCGAGGCGACGAAGGTGGCCGTAACGAACGCGAAGCTCTATGTTGATCGTGCCGAGGGCTTCTTCGGTACGGGTAAGTCGATGAAGGATTCGGAATTTGTCTGCGACTGCTCGGATATCGACGATGTGATTGTCTTCACGAAGGATGGCCGCTATGTGATTACGAAGGTCTCGGAGAAGGCCTTCTTTGAGAAGAATATCTACTACATCGGCGTCTTCAAGCGTGGCGACGAGCGCACGATCTACAACGTGCTCTACCGCGACGGCAAGAATGGCCCGATCATGATGAAGCGCTGTGCCATCAAGGCCATCACGCGCGATAAGTGCTACGATATCACGAAGGGTACGCCCAAGAGTGAGATTATCTACATGTCGGTCAACCCGAATGGTGAGGCCGAGGTGCTGAAGGTTTACTTCAAGCCCCGTCCGCGTCTGAAGCGTGTGATTGTCGATTTGGACTTCGCCACGCTCGCCATTAAGGGTCGTCAGAGCCAGGGTAACCTCTTCTCGCGCTACGGCATCCACAAGATTGTCCTCAAGGAGCGCGGAACGTCAACCCTCGGCGGTCAGAATATCTGGTATGATGAGGATATTCGCCGCCTCAATGCTGATGGTCGTGGTCGCCTGCTGGGTGAGTTCAAGGGCGATGACAAGTTGATTGTCTGGACGGCCAAGAACCAGTTCTACGTCTCGGGCTTCGACCTGGCGCAGCACTTCCCCGACGATACGATCCATGTGTCGCGCTACCGTCCCGAGACGGTCTATGCGTTGGCTTACTACGATAACGAGCAGCAGTACTACTACCTGAAGCGCTTCTCGATCAAACTCTCGGATAAGCTGCAGTCGTTCCTCGAGGAGGGCTCGCGTTTTATCTGTCTCACCGAGTGTGAGGGTGCTGTGGCCGAATTGACCTATAAGGGTGCCCATGAGCATCGTCCGGCCGATCAGTTGGATGTCGATTCGTTTGTGGGTGTGAAGAGCCCGCAGGCCAAGGGTAAGCGTCTCTCAACCTTCGATGTGGCCGGGGTGCGCTTTATCGAGCCCGAACCGACGGAGCCCGAACCCGATGTGGAGTCGGAGGATTTCGCCGAGGAGGATTTCGTCGAGGAGTCGGCTGCGCAGGAGGTGAGCTTTGAGGTCGAAGCGGAGGCTCCGGCATTGACTCCGGTTGAGCCGATTGCCCCTACGGGTGTGCCTTTGGAGATCGAGCGTGCCCGTGGTGATGAGGATGAGGTGGTGGATCAGCCCCAATTGAATCTCTTCTAAAATTGCGGGGATGAAACCACTCTTTTTGGTCGGCTACATGGGGTGCGGTAAGAGCACCATCGGTCGTAAGTTGGCACGTGTGCTGCGATTGCCCTTCTGCGATACGGACAACTGTATCGAGGAGCGCGAAGGGGCTACGGTCTTCGATATCTTCCACTACGAGGGGGAGGAGCGATTCCGCACCATTGAGCGTGAGGTGCTCGAGGAGGTGATTGCGGCCGAGGGGGCTGCGGTGATCTCCACGGGTGGCGGACTGCCTGCCTGGGGGGGTAATATGGAGCGCATGAACGAGGTGGGACGGACCATCTATCTGAAGCGTTCGGCCGAGAATATCGCTTCGCGATTGAGCCCCTATGGACGGCAAAAAAGACCCCGACTGCGAGGCTTGAACGACGAAGAGTTGGTGGTGTTTATGCGCCAAGACATGGCGCAACGCGATCCTTTCTATAGTCAGGCCCTCCAGGTGGTGGAGTGCGAAGGAAAGAGCGACGAGGCGATTCTCCGCGAGATTATCGACTTTGAAGCAGAATGATTTTTGAACGATTGAAACTGTGAATAACGCACCTATAGGTATCTACGATTCGGGAATGGGCGGCTTGTCCGTTCGTCGCGAGGTGTGTCGGCTGCTCCCCGAGGAGTCGATTATCTACCTCGGCGATGGCAAGAATTGCCCCTATGGATCACGTTCGGTGGAAGAGGTGCGTGAACTCTCCGTGGCGGCGGTGGACCATCTGCTCGGCATGGGGTGTAAGCTGATCGTGGTGGCCTGCAATACGGCTACGGCTGCAGCTATCGAGCACCTCAGGGCACGTTATCTCGACCTGCCGATTGTCGGCATGGAGCCGGCCATCAAGCCCGCCTGCCTCAGAACAAAGAGCCGTGTGGTGGGGGTGCTGGCTACGGAGCGGTCGTTGGATGGTGATCTGTTTCGCCGCACGGCAGCCCGTTATGGAGCCGATATCGAGGTGATCACGGCACCCGGAAGGGGTTTTGTGGAGCTGGTGGAGTCGGATCGCGAACAGAGCGACGAGGCCGTTAAATGTGTCGAAACGGTGGTGAAGCCGATGTTGGCGCGTGGGGCTGATCAGATAGTCTTGGGGTGTACGCACTATCCCTTTTTACTCGATGCCCTGAAGCGGGCTTCGGAGGGCTGTGAGGTCGAGTTTGTCGACCCTTCGGCTGCCGTGGCACGACGTGTCAAGCAGTTGCTCGAGGAGTATTCGCTGGAGGCATCTGCAGGTCATAAGGCCTGTCATCGGTTTGAAACTTTTGCCAATGAGGCGTATCGTCAGCGCTTGGAACAAAAAGCTGCTGATACGAAATAGCCTTCATGCACGTTATATATATAAGAAGTAAAGTTATGACAACAAATAAACGATCCTCAAACGGTCGGCAGCGCGTTGAACGTACCAACCGGGAAAGTGCACGATGGATAGCGGGATTGCTGACCATCTTCCTCGGCTTTTTTATGGCTGCGTCGGTCTTCTTCTCGTTCTTTAATTGGGAGGGTGACCAAAGTGGTCTGATGTTGAGTGCCGAGGAACGCGAGACGTTGGGCGTGACGCCTGAAAACATGTGCGGTTGGTTGGGTGCACGCATCGGTCTGTTACTGGTGGATCATGCATTCGGCCTCTTCGGCCTCTTGTTGCCGATCGTGGTTTTGGTCTTGGGTATCCGCATTATACGCCAGCGACCGCTGCCGGTGAATCACCTCGCCTTGTCGTTGATTTTGGTGATGATTCTCGGCTCGCTGACCCTCGGCTTTGCCTTTGGCACGAAGTGGAGTCTTTGTGCTTCGACGGGTTGGGGTGGTGCATTCGGTATTGCGGTGGCAGAGGTGCTCTATGGCCATATCGGCGGTTTTGGTACGGTGATGTTGCTGGTCGGCGGTTGGATTCTGACGGGTGTCTTTATCAATCGCAACTTTATCAATACGGTCAACGATGCTACCGAAGTTTTGGTTGATAAGGGTGGTCAGGTGTTGGAGCGCTTGCGCCATCGTGAGCCGGCATACAACGCCGCCATAGATGAGGAGGATATGTTGGAAGAGGATCTGTCGGATGACGACGAGCTGATTAAGGAAGCGCCTGAAAAACATCCAGATAAGTCGATGGAGGTGGTGAGTCAGAAGCCGCAACCCGAACAGCAACCGCAACCCAAGGCTAGCTCGCAGCCGCAACGTGAGGAGTCTCGTGTGGCGCTGCAGGAGGCGGTGCGTCAGGAGCTGGTCGGTGAAACTGATCCCTTCGTGGAGGTTGATCTGTCGAAACCGACGGAGGATCGTGTGGTGATGGGCCCCGGCGGATTGGTTGAGTTGCAGCGCAAAACGCCGCGCGAGATACAAAACGGACCCTTTATAGAGATCGATTTGACCCCGACTGTCGAAGAGCTACCCCCGATCGAGGAGCTGCGTCCCGAGGAGCCGATCGCTGCGGAGGAGGGTTTTGTGTTGGTGGAGAAACCGACAAAGCCGATGGCCGTCGCTCCTGTGGCTGCGCCGATCGAGGTGGAGAAGCCGACGACTCAGGAGACCCCGACCGAAGGGGTTGTAGTCGTGGTTGAGGCTCCGAAGGAGGAGGCTGAGGTGAAGCGAGTGGCCGAACTTTACGACCCGACGAAGGATCTCTTGACCTATAAAAATCCCCCCTTTAACCTGCTCGAGGATTATCAATCCGACTCGGAGGTCTCGGAGGATGAGATTTTTGAGAATAAGTGCAAGATCGAGGAGACGCTCAGGACCTTCGGTATTCCGATTCAGAAGATCAAGGCGACCGTAGGTCCGACGGTGACCCTCTACGAGATCGTGCAGGCGCAGGGCGTCAAGATCGCCAAGATTCAGGGTCTGGAGCAGGATATCGCCCAGAGCCTCAAGGCCTCGGGTATCCGTATTATTGCCCCCATTCCGGGCAAGGGTACGATTGGTATCGAGGTGCCGAATCGCAACAAACGCATCGTCTCGATGTATTCGGCCATCCGATCGAAACGTTTCCATGAGACGAAAGCCGAGTTGCCGGTGGTGATCGGTCGCACGATTCAGAATGAGAACTACGTCTTCGACCTGGCTAAGATGCCTCACCTGCTGGTGGCCGGTTCGACCGGTACGGGTAAGTCGGTGGGTTTGAATGCCATTATCACCTCGTTGCTCTACCGTAAACACCCCTCCGAACTGAAGTTGGTGATGATCGACCCCAAGATGGTCGAGTTCTCGCTCTACGGTAAGTTGGAGCGACATTTCCTGGCCAAGATGGAGTCGGAGGACAAGGTGATTATCACCGACCCGATGAAGGCGGTCTATACGTTGCAGTCGCTCTGTACGGAGATGGAGAACCGTCTGGGACTGTTGAGTCAGGCCGGTACGCGCAATATTGTGGAGTATAACCAGAAGTTCACGGCACGCCGTTTGAATCCCGAAAAGGGACACCGTTTCTTGCCCTATGTGGTGGTGGTGATTGACGAGTTTGCCGACCTGATCATGATGGCCAAGGAGGTCGAGCGTCCTGTGATGCGCTTGGCGCAGAAGGCCCGTGCGGTGGGTATTCACCTGATCGTTGCCACGCAGCGTCCCGACGTGAAGGTCATCACGGGTGGTATCAAAGCAAACTTCCCGGCTCGTATCGCCTTCCGTGTGATTCAGATGATCGACTCGCGTACGATCCTCGACCGTCCGGGTGCTGAGCAGCTCATTGGCCGAGGCGACATGCTCTTCTCGCTCAATGGCGATGTGACCCGTGTGCAGTGTGCGCTGGTTGAGACCGACGAGGTGGAGCGCATCGTGGACCATATCTCCCGCCAACAGGGCTACACGTCGGCCTATCTGTTGCCCGATTATGTGCCTGAGGGTAGTGAGGGTGCCATGGGTAGCGAGGAGCAGGATATTGCTCCCAAGAAGTACGACTCGCTCTTTGCCGAGATTGCCCGCGATGCAGTGCAGAATGGATCGATCTCGACCTCGATGATTCAGCGCAACTACGAGGTGGGCTTCAACCGTGCGGGACGTATTATGATGCAGTTGGAGCGTGCCGGTATTGTGGGACGTGCGCAGGGCGCCAAGCCGCGTGATGTGCTCTTCCACGACCTGCCGACGTTGGAGGCTAAATTGCAGGATTTGGGGCTGTTTTAAGCCGTATAATTGTAAAATCGATAGATGATGATGGGTGATTTTGATCGCATAAAAAAGGCGTGTGTCGGGCTGCTTACGCTCTGTTTGGTGGTGGGCGTAATGTGCGCTCCCATCGGGGCTTTCGGTGTCGATCGGGCCGCAGCGCTGATGGCCAAGATGCGTGCCTCGATGCAGGCACTCGGAGGCTATGAGGCCGCTTTTGTGGTGGCTGCAGGTGACGAACAACTTTTGGGTCGTTTTGCTGTCGAAGGTGAGCGCTATCGCATCGATATGGCCGATATGGAGGTCGTGGGAGCGGCTGCGGAGCGTTACGAGATCAATAAGCAACGCCGTGAGATTACCATCATGCAACATGATGACTCGTCGGCCGATCTGCTGGCCAATCCGTCGCATGCCTTCGAGCAGGTGGTGACGCACTACCAACCCGAGTTGCTCGGTGAGCAGCAGGGCAAGGCGGAGCTGGCGCTTCGGGCGACCAAGGAGCAGCAACCCTCGATTCGCCTCACGCTCGATACGCACACGGGTTATCCCTCCTCGATTGTCTATCTCATGGAGGGGTTGGAGCTCACGATCGAGATTTTGTCGATTACGCCACTTACCCGGCCGCTGATCCCCTTCGATCGGGAGTCCTATTCCGGCTACGAGCTGATCGATTTCCGCTAATCAACGCATGAGAAAGTCCCACTTCGGGACTTTTTTCTTTGGTATGTGTTTTGCAGTATCGACCATACACTTAAACACACACAACGTATGTCCGATATTGTACGAAATCAACATTGGTTGCCGAGTATCTTCAACGATTTTTTTGGCGAGGAGTGGATTCCGATGCGTGCCCGACGGCAAACGGCTCCGGCCATCAACATCCTCGAAAAGAGTGATCACTATTGTATTGAGATGGCTGCACCGGGGATGTGCAAAGAGGAGCTGAAACTCTCGGTTGATGCGGGTAATCACCTGGTCGTTTCCTTCGAAAAGATGGATCGTAAGGAGGAAGATTCAACTTCGACACACGACGCCAAGGGTGAAGAGCAGGGTGCATCGACGTCGGAGCACAAGGCGGTGAAGCCCCTGTCGAAGGTGCAGCAAGAGCCTACCTATCTGCGTCGAGAGTTCTCCTACAGCTCGTTTCGCCAAAGTTTTCTGTTGCCCGATGAGGTCGATAGCAACCACATCGAGGCCACGATGAAGCATGGCGTGTTGTACATTCGCCTGCCCAAAAAGGAGGAGCAGCATCGAGCCGCTGCCTCGCGTATGATCGAGATCAAGTAAAGATCTTTGGCCCTATGTTGTCGGGAGCCGTTGCACTTTTCGAGTCGCAGCGGCTCCTTTGTTGTGTGGCGTGGTCTGATTCTCCGACCCCTTGTCGGTGATAATTTCAAAACGGCTCAAATCGCCCGAAAAGGGGCAATAAACGCAAAAATCTCGCGCGCGCGAGTGAAAAAGCCCTCTGAAAAATTGCCAAAATCGAAAATAAAGCCTATTTTTGTACGTTAATTAACTCGTGAAAAAGCAATAAACCAAACATAAGAATGATTAACGAAGAAGAAAAGAAGGAGGGCTTGGTCGGTCGCATTGTGCCGGTCAATATCGAAGAGCAGATGAAGGCCGCCTACATCGACTACTCGATGTCGGTGATCGTGTCGCGTGCTCTGCCCGACGTGCGTGACGGTATGAAGCCCGTACACCGCCGTATTTTGTACGATATGTCGGCCGAGCTGGGTCTGACGCACGACAAGCCGACGCGTAAGTCGGCCCGTATCGTGGGTGATGTGCTCGGTAAGTTCCACCCCCACGGTGACTCGTCGGTCTATGAGGCGATGGTGCGTCTGGCACAGGAGTGGGCGATGCGTTATCCGCTCGTAGAGGGTCAGGGTAACTTCGGTTCGATGGACGGTGACTCGGCGGCTGCCATGCGTTATACGGAGGCCCGTATGCGTAAGATCACCGATGAGGTGATGGCCGATATCGACAAGGATACGATCGATTGGACGCTCAACTTCGACGATACGCTGCATGAGCCTACGGTGCTGCCCACGAAGATTCCGTTGCTGATTGTGAACGGTGCGAGCGGTATTGCTGTAGGTATGGCTACGAACATGGCTCCGCACAACCTCTCGGAGGTGGTGGATGCCTGCTGCGCCTATATCGACAACCCTGAGATCACGGGTGAGGATATGCTGCAGTACATCAAGGCTCCCGACTTCCCGACCGGTGCCCAGATCTATGGCTACGAGGGTGTGAAGGAGGCGATGCTGACGGGTCGTGGTCGCGTGGTGATGCGTGCCAAGACCGAGATTGAGACCACGCCTGCGGGTCGTGAGTGCATCGTGGTTACGGAGATTCCCTACATGGTCAACAAGGCGGAGATGATTAAGAAGATCGCCGACATGATCAACGAGAAGAAGCTGGAGGGTATTTCGTACATCAACGACGAGTCGGACCGCACGGGTCTGCGCATCGTGATCATCGTCAAGCAGGATGCCATGGCGAGCGTGGTGCTCAACAACCTCTACAAGAATACGCCGCTGCAGACCTCGTTTGCAGTGAACAATATCGCCCTGGTGAAGGGTCGTCCGCAGCTGCTGCCGATGCGTGATTTGGTGATGCACTTCGTCAACCACCGTCACGACGTGGTGGTACGTCGCACGCAGTACGACAAGCGCAAGGCCGAGGAGCGTCTGCACATTGTCAAGGGTCTGTTGGTGGCACAGGACAACATCGACGAGATCGTACACATCATCCGTTCGTCGCGTACGCCCGATGAGGCGAAGCAGCGCATGATGGAGCGTTTTGGCCTGGACGAGATTCAGGTTTCGGCCATTATCGAGATGCGCTTGCGTGCCCTGACGGGTCTCGAGCACGGCAAGTTGATGGCCGAGCGTGACGATTTGATGGCCTTCATCCAGCGCATGAGCGACATCTTGGGCAGCGAGGCTTTGCAGTTCGAGGTGGTAAAGAACGAGCTGTTGGAGATCAAGGAGAAGTATGGTGACGAGCGCCGCACCGAGATCGTCTATGCCGCCGAGGAGTTCAACCCCGAGGACTTCTACGCCAACGAGGATATGGTGATCACCATTTCGCACATGGGCTACATCAAACGCACGCCGCTGGCCGAGTATCGTGCCCAGCATCGTGGCGGTATCGGTGTGAAGGGTAGCGCCACGCGCGATGCCGACTTTATCGAGCATATTTATGTGGCCAAGATGCACAATACGATGCTCTTCTTCACCGAACAGGGTAGATGTTATTGGCTCAAGGTATACGAAATTCCCGAGGGAACACGTTCTTCTAAGGGACGCGCCATTCAGAACGTCATCCAGATTGCCCAGAACGACAAGGTACGTGCCTACCTCAATGTCGAGAAATTGCAGGATGAGGAGTTCCAGGAGAACTACTATATCGTGATGTGTACGCGTCGTGGTACGATCAAGAAGACGAAGGTCAAGGAGTACTCGCGTCCGCGTCAGAACGGTATCAATGCCATCGTGGTACGTGAGGGTGACGAGCTGCTCGATGCAACGATCACGAGTGGCAACGCTGAGCTCCTGATTGCAGCCCGTGAGGGTAAGGCGATCCGCTTCAACGAGCAGACCGTGCGTGCTATCGGCCGTGTAGGTGCCGGTGTGCGTGGTATCTCGATCGAGGACGATGACGAGGTGGTAGGCATGATCGCCATCGAGCCCGACGATAAGAAGGATGTGCTTGTGGTGAGCGAGAATGGCTTCGGTAAGCGTACCGATCTGGATGAGTACCGCATCACGAACCGTGGCGGTAAGGGCGTGAAGACGATCAACGTGACGGAGAAGACCGGTAAGTTGGTGTCGATCCAGGCCGTCTGCGATGAGAATGACCTGATGGTGATCAACCGCTCGGGTGTGGTGATCCGTACGGCTGTCGATCAGATTCGCCTGGCAGGTCGTGCTACGCAGGGTGTGAAGGTCATTAACCTGCGTGAGGGTGACTCGATCGCTTCGGTCGTAGTGGTTCCGAAGAACGAGGAGGAGGAGAACGTTGAAGTAGCAGTTGAGGCTACCGAGACGCCTGCTGTGGAGGCTCCTGCAACCGAGCAGACGACGCAAACAGAAGAGTAAAATTTAATAAATAAACACAAAACCTAAATTCATACGATTATGAAAAGACTGATTTTGGCAGTTTTGGCTGCCGTGCTGCTGGCCGTACCGGCCGCTGAGGCACAGAAGGTAAACAAGTCGGCCATCGTGGCTAAGCTCCAGAAGAGCGATGCTGACATTGCCGATGCAAAGAAGCAGGTGAAGGCTGCAACGTGGATGAATCGTGGTAAGGTTTACTACGAGGCTACTGTAGCTCCGACGAAGGATCTCTTCGTGGGTATGGAGGTAATGATGGTGAAGATGACCGCAGGTGAGCCCCAGTCGATTGGCGAGGCTACGCTGGCAGGTGTTGCTTACGAGGCTTGGGAGTATCCCTTTGTAACGGCCTATATGAAGGACGGTAAGGTGGCTACCTGGACCGAGAAGCAGACGGTTTATGAGGGTGCCGGTGAGGTGGCTATTGAGGCCTACAAGAAGGCTCTTGAGCTCGATCCGAAGCAGGCCGAGAAGGTAAAGGAGGGTCTGCAGCAGTTGGCTAACTACTACTCGCAGGTGGGTAACACGTCGCTCGACGCTGCCCGCTATGCCGAGGCTGCTGACGGCTACCTGGCTGCTCACAAGATTCTTGCCGAGCCCGTGATGGGCAACCAGCCCGACGGTACGCTGGTATACTATGCCGGTTACCTGCGCACGATGGACGGTGCTACGAACCCTGCATCGTTCGTGAAGGGTGCTCAGCACCTGGAGGACGCTCTGGCGATGAACTTCGCTGACGAGGAGGGTAACATCTACTACTACCTCTTCCACTGCTACTACGGCCAGAAGGAGGCTGACAAGGCCAACGTGATGAAGGCTAAGGATGCCCTCTTGGCAGGTATCGAGAAGTTCCCGAAGAACGAGCGCATTCTCGAGGGTCTGATGCAGCTCTACACGGCCGAGGAGGGTGTAGGTGATCCGCAGGACCTGGTGGCTATGCTCGATGGCCAGCTCGCTACGAATCCCGAGAGCGTTGACCTCTGGTTTGGTCGTGGTCGTCTGTTCTACGCACTGAAGAACTTCGACGAGTCGATCGCTTCGTTCCAGAAGGTTGCCGAACTCAAGCCCGAGCTCTACGACGGTTGGTTCTACCTGGGCCTGTTCTACACGCTGAAGGGCGACCAGCAGAACCAGATCATCAACGAGAAGCAGTACACCTCGCAGGCCGCTTACGATGCCGATCTGGCTGCCGTAAACGATATCTATCGTCAGGCTATCCCGGCATTCGAGAAGGCGCTGGAGATCAACCCGCAGAGTGTTGATACGCTCGAGTCGCTGAAGGCGCTTTGCTTCCGTCTGCGCGATGAGCCCGGTATGGAGGCTAAGTACAACACCTACAACGAGGCTTGGAAGGTTGCCAGGGGTCAGTAATTCTCGTCCTTGTAACGTAAGGGGTGGTTGCTTCGGCAGCCACCTTTTTTTTGTGCGTAGGGGCGAGAAGTACCGAGGCAGTAGTGGCCGCTGCGGGTTGTCGGTACACCCCCGAGGACGGTGACCGAAAGGGAGAGATTGCACGATTACACCATTACAGGTATACACCCCCTGTAATGGTGTAATCTGTAATTTCGGAATCGGTCATAAGGACCGAAATTACTATTCAGTCATTTAACTTTAGTTAAAGGATACACCCTCCCTGTGGGTATCTATCTATATAGTCATATAGCTAAATACTCACTAAATTATACCTTGTGTGTCAGGAGGTTGTGTCTGCAGTCGTAGTTGCCGATGATGCGGTCGTGACGGCGAACGGTACTACAAAGATACAAAATTTTAACCCCTTTGTCAAGGGTTTTGCGTAAAAAAAGTTGAACTTTTTGAGCCCTGCCTCGTCGGCTAAAAATTACAGATTACACGATTACAGGGGGTGTGTACCTGTAATCCGTGTAATGGGTGTAATGGCGTGAATCGGTGTAATGGACGAGGCGGAGCTGCAAGTGTATCGGCGCACGAAGGGGTGAGGTGAATAGTGGGCCATGGCAGGCTCGACCTGCGGTAGGGGCACGGATGGGTGCTCCTTTGCCCCTCGATTCCGCCGATCTGACCAATTCCCTGCGTGAATTTCTCAGTACGCTTATTGCTACGCAATAAAATTTTCACTATCTTTGCATGATATAGTATACGACTATGGCAGATAAAAACGAAAAAGAGATATTGCACGACCTTACGGGCGAGGAGTATAAGTACGGCTTCACGACCGACATCGAGACCGACCTGATCGAAAAGGGGCTCTCGGAGGCGGTCGTACGCCTCATCTCCGAGAAGAAGGGTGAGCCGGAATGGATGACCGAGAAGCGTCTGGAGGCCTATCGCTATTGGCTGACGCTCGAGCACCCCACGTGGGCTCACCTCGAGATCCCCGAGATTGATTTTCAGGATGTGATCTACTACGCTGCCCCGAAGCCCAAGAAGCAGCTAGGCTCGATGGACGAGGTGGATCCCGAACTCAAGCGTACCTTCGACAAGTTGGGTATTCCGCTCGAGGAGCAGATGGCCCTGGCGGGTGTGGCCGTGGATGCGGTGATGGACTCCGTCTCGGTCAAGACCACCTTCCGCGAGACGCTCAAGGAGAAGGGAATCATCTTCTGCTCGATCTCGGAGGCGATCAAGGAGCACCCCGAGCTGATCAAAAAGTACCTGGGAAGTGTCGTTCCCTACAAGGATAACTTCTACGCCGCACTTAACGCCGCCGTCTTCTCGGATGGCTCGTTCTGCTACATCCCCAAGGGAGTGCGTTGCCCGATGGAGCTCTCGACCTACTTCCGCATCAATGCGGCAGGTACGGGTCAGTTTGAGCGTACGTTGATTGTGGCCGACGAGGGATCGTACGTAAGCTACCTGGAGGGTTGCACCGCCCCACAGCGTGACGAGAACCAGCTCCATGCCGCCGTGGTGGAGATTGTCGTGGAGAAGGATGCCGAGGTGAAGTACTCGACCGTGCAGAACTGGTACCCGGGCGATAAGGAGGGTAAGGGTGGTGTCTATAACTTTGTCACCAAACGAGGTCTGTGCCGTGAGAACGGCCGTCTTTCGTGGACGCAGGTGGAGACCGGCTCGGCCATCACGTGGAAATACCCAAGCTGTGTGCTGCTGGGCGACAATGCCGTGGGTGAGTTCTACTCGGTGGCCATGACCAACAACTTCCAGCAGGCCGACACGGGTACGAAGATGATCCACATCGGCAAGAATACCCGCTCGCGCATCGTCTCGAAGGGTATCTCGGCTGGTCAGAGCCAAAACGCCTATCGCGGTCTGGTGCGTGTGAATCCGGGTGCGGATAATGCCCGCAACTATTCGCAGTGCGACTCGCTGCTGATTGGCGATCGTTGTGGTGCCCACACCTTCCCCGTGGTGGATTGCCGCAACCGTACCGCCATCCTGGAGCACGAGGCAACCACCTCGAAGATCTCGGACGACCAGCTCTTCTACTGCAATCAGCGTGGTCTGACGACCGAGGATGCCGTGGGTTTGATCGTCAATGGCTATGCCCGCGAGGTGCTGGCCAAACTGCCGATGGAGTTTGCCGTCGAGGCACAGAAGCTCCTGGCTTTGCAGTTGGAAGGAAGTGTAGGATAAAAAATAGACAAAAGATATGTTGAAAGTTAAGAATTTACACGCATCGGTCGAGGGTAAGGAGATTCTGCGCGGAATCAACTTCGAGGTTAAACCGGGCGAGGTGCACGCCATCATGGGTCCCAACGGATCGGGTAAATCGACCTTGGCGTCGGTGTTGGCAGGTAACGAGAAATTTACGGTCACCGAAGGTGAGGTGGAGTTTGAGGGCAAGAACCTGCTCGATCTCTCGATCGAAGATCGTGCCCGCATGGGACTCTTCCTCGGCTTCCAGTATCCGGTCGAGATTCCGGGTGTGACGATGGCCAACTTCATGAAGATTGCCGTCAACGAGCAGCGCAAGTTCCGTGGTGAGGAGCCCCTCACGGCTGCCGAGTACCTGAAGATGATGCGCGAAAAGGCGCAGATCGTCGAGCTCGATACGAAGCTCACGTCGCGTGCCGTAAACGAGGGCTTCTCGGGTGGTGAGAAGAAGAAGAACGAGATCTTCCAGATGGCGATGCTCGATCCGAAACTGGCGATCCTCGACGAGACCGACTCGGGACTCGATATCGACGCCCTGCGCATCGTGGCTACGGGTGTGACGAAGCTCCACACGGCCGAGAATGCCACGGTGGTCATTACCCACTATCAGCGTCTGCTGGACTACATCGTCCCCGACTATGTGCATGTGCTCTATAAGGGCCGCATCATCTACACGGGTGATAGGACCTTGGCGCTGAAACTCGAAAAGGAGGGTTACGATTGGTTGATTAACGATAGCAACGAGTAGAGGATGGAGCTGCGTGATTTGATACGCGAAATGGTGCCGGTGAAGGAGTCGCTGACCCTTACCGCCTCCGGTGAGCGTCCCTATGTGGCTGTCGATGCCGCACATTTGACGGTGGTTGTCGAGGCGGGGGTGGATGCCCACTTGGTGGTGCTGCACCAGGAGCCGAAGAGCGCCGAGGTGACGATTCGCCTTGCCGAGGGTGCATCGCTGACCGTGAACGAACTCTTCCTGGCTGAGGCCTTTGCATCGGTGACGGTTGCCCAGGGGGCTTCGAGCCGTCTGAAGCTGACCGCTGTGGAGTTGGGGTCGGCCAATGCCTCCTATACGATTGATCTGGCGGGTCGTGATGCCGAGAGTGAGGTCAATGGTGTCTTTCTCACCGCCGATGGCGAGCATGCCCGTCTGGCGATTCGCACCAACCACCTCTCAGCCGACTGTCGCAGTCGCTCGATTGCACGCGGAGTGGCCGGTGGACGATCGGTCGGTGAGTTCGAAGGTATGGTCTATGTGGCCAAAGATGCCCAGCGCACCGATGCCGAGCAGCAGAACCGCAACTTGTTGCTCTCGGACGTGGCCCGCATCGAGACCAAACCGCAGTTGGAGATCTATGCTGATGATGTGAAGTGTTCGCACGGAGCAACGGTCGGACAGATGGACCAGGAGGCGATCTACTACATGCGCCAGCGTGGCTTGGATGAGCCGCAGGCACGCCGTCTGCAGATTGCAGGCTTTGTGGGGGATCTGGTACTGCACTGCAACGAGGATCGTCTGTGTGAGGCGGTATCGGCCCTTTTGGAACAGAAACTCAGTAAGATGTAAACCATGTTCGACGTCGAAACCATACGTGGCGAGTTCCCGATTCTGGAGCGTGAGGTCTATGGGCGCAAGCTCATCTACCTCGATAGTGGCGCAACGGCGCAGAAGCCCGAGGCGGTCATCCGCACGGTCGATCGCCTGCATCGTGAACTGAATGCCAATATCCACCGTGGGGTACACTACCTCTCGGAGCAGGCAACCGAACTATACGAGGAGGCGCGTCAGGAGGTGGCCCGCTTCATCGGTGCCGCCGAGAAGGAGGAGGTGGTCTTTACGGCAGGTGCTACCGCTTCGATCAACCTAGTGGCTTACGCCTGGAGCGAGCGTTTCCTCGAGGCGGGGGATAATATCCTCGTCAGCGAACTGGAACACCACTCGAACATCGTCCCCTGGCAGTTGGCCGCTGAGCGCAAAGGGGCCGAGATTCGTGTCTTGCCCTTCGACGAGGAGGGACGCCTCAAGGTGGAACTTCTGCCCGAATTGTTGGACAATCGCACGAAAATGGTTGCCGTCACGCAGGCATCAAATACGTTGGGTACACGTCCCGACCTGAAACTGATCATCGAGGCGGCTCATGCCGTGGGTGCTGTGGTGCTGGTTGATGGTTGCCAGGGCGTGGTACATGGTGGGGTAGATGTCCGGACCCTCGATTGCGACTTCTACGCCTTCTCGGGACACAAACTCTATGGCCCGACGGGTATCGGTGTGCTCTATGGCAAACGAGCCCTTTTGGAGGCGATGCCCCCCTTCATGGGTGGTGGCGACATGGTTGATCGTGTCTCGTTCGAAAAAACGACCTATGCACCCGTGCCGCTTAAGTTTGAGGCGGGTACGGCCAACTATATCGGCGCTATCGGCTTGGCCGAGGCGATTCGCTTCCTCCGCACACTCGATTTGGAGGCGGTCGAAGCCTATGAGCAGGAATTGCTCCGCCATGCGACCGAGGCGCTGCAGCAGATTGAGGGGTTACGCATCTACGGCACCACGGCCGATAAGTGCGCCATTCTCTCGTTTAATGTCGAGGGGGTACATGCCTACGACCTGGGTATGATCCTCGATAAACTCGGCATTGCAGTCCGTACCGGTCAGCATTGTGCCGAGCCGGTGATGAAGCACTACGGTGTGCAGGGTATGTGTCGTGCCTCGTTGGCCCTCTACAATACGCGGGAGGAGATCGACGCCTTCGTAAAGGGCGTGGCGCGTGCCGTACGCATGCTGAGAGGGTAGTGTAGCGCATGGCGAGTCGAGTCTTTTGGCCGACTGCGTACGTAAGCCTGCATACCTCGATGTCGCCCTTGCCGAGAGCGACTACCAACAGAAGTAAGAAACCGAAAAAAGCAACATAGAAGGATGTTTATCGTACTCGAAGGTTTGGACGGAGCGGGTAAATCGACCCAGATCAAACGTCTGACGCAGCTCTTTGAAGCACAGGGTCGCGCTTGTGCCTACCTCCATTTTCCCCGTTTCGATGCCCCCGTATATGGCGAGTTGATTGCTCGTTTTCTGCGTGGTGAATTTGGATCGGCCGCGGAGGTGGATCCCTACCTGGTGGCCTTGATCTATGCCGGTGATCGTGCCGATGCAGCTGCGATGATCCGCCGTTGGCTCGACGAGGGCAAGGTGGTGATTTTGGATCGTTATGTCTATTCGAATATCGGCTACCAATGTGCCAAGCTCGAGGCGGGCGAGGAGCGTGATCGACTCATGCAGTGGATTCTCGATCTGGAGTTCGACTACCACCAGATTCCGCGTCCCGATCTCTCGCTCTTTCTCGATGTTCCCTTCTCGTTCACGGCGCGCAAGCTGACCGAGCAGCGCGAAGGTGACGATCGCGATTACCTGCAAGGTGGTAAGGATATCCACGAGGCATCGCTCACGCTGCAGCAGCGCGTGCGTGAGGTCTATCTGGCTACGGCCGAGCGTGATGCCCATCTGCAGGTGGTCGATTGCAGCAATAGCACGGGCGAAATGGCAACTCCTGATGAGATCTTTGCCCGCATTGAAGAACTACTTAAACCCCTCTTGTAGCATGCTCAATCAGCGCCTGTTTAGCCGCCAACGCCTCTTCAAGAACCTGGCCCATCTGTGTCGTACGATCCTGGCCATCACCTTCATCTTTTCGGGTGTGGTCAAGACGGTCGATCCTTGGGGTACGGCCCTCAAGGTGAGCGAGTACCTCACCATCTACGGCTGGGATTCGTTGCAGGGCTATGTGATGCCCTTCTCGATCTGGATGTGCGGTGCCGAGCTGATGATGGGTCTGATGCTCCTGTTCAAGGTGCGTATCCGCCTCGTTTCGATCTTTGCCGTCTGCTCGATGCTCATCTTTACGGTGATTACATTCCTCAGCGCTACGGTGCTCCCGGTGGAGGATTGCGGCTGCTTTGGCGAGGCGATGAAACTTACCCCCTGGCTGACCTTCTTCAAGAACCTGGCGCTGCTGCCTTTGGCTTTGGTCGTGTGGTGGCGCTATCGTCGCGACCGCATCTTCTCGTTCTCGAAACTCGAGTTGATGTGTGCTGCCATCTTCTTCTCGGTGGCCATGGGCTTGGGTATCTATTGCTACTACCACCTGCCGGTAATCGACTTTTTGCCCTACAAGGTGGGTGTGCATATTGCCGATGCGATGCAGGAGGAGCAGCGTGCACAAGATGAGGAGGTGGAGACCGTGTTGGTCTATCGTAACCTGAAAAATGGTCGTATAAAGGAGTTCCAGCTCGACGATACCGAGTGGCAGGATGAATCGAAGTGGGAGTGGGTGGATACCCGCATTGAGAGTGATAAAAATGTGGTCAAGGCCCTCATCAGCGAGTTTGCTCTCCACAACGCCGAGGGGGATGCCACCGAAGAGGTGCTTGCCACCAAGGGACGACTCTATATGCTCTGCCTGACGCGCCTGGATCGCATCCCCAACCCCTGTGAAGAGCGACTCATCGCCTTGACACATGAAGCACTGAAAAGGGGCGAGTCTGTGATCTGCCTGACCCCCGATCCCCTCTACGACCGCATGTCGCTCACGATGGGTGAGGTGGAGATTCCGTGCTACAACATCGATGCCTCGACAATGAAGACCATGCTGCGTGCCCGTAACGGTGTGGTGGTGCTGGACGATGGTACGATTGTGGCGAAATACAACTGCCGTGATATTCCGACCTCCGAGCAGATGAAATAAACCTGAAAAAGAGATCTCTTATGCGAAAAATAGCGTTGCTTGTTCTTGCATCTCTGTTTGCGACGACACTCTCGGCACAACGCCTGAGCGAAGCCGAGCAGTGGATCGAGCGTGGTCGCCAACTCTACGAGTCGGGTCGTTGGAGCGAGGCGCGTCATGCTTTGCGTGAAGCGCAACAACTCACGTCGGCCGATTGTGTGGATGATCGTGAGGCGATAGACTATTACCTGGCGGCTTGTGCTGTTGAATTGGGCTCGGAGGATGCAGCGGGTGCTTTGCAGGAATTTATGCGACGCTATCCGAATTCGACCTTCTCGAACGAGGTGCGTTTTGCCTTGGGCTCTTACTATTGTGCCGAATCGAAGATGGATGAGGCTCGTCGTTACTTTTCGCAGTGCAGCTACAAGGCGCTCTCGGCCCACCAAAAGGAGCGTTATGATATTCGTATGGGTTATGTCGCCTTTACCGAGAGCAACTACCGCGAGGCCTACTCCTATTTCGAGCGCATTGACCCGAAGAGTTCGGTGGCTGACCATGCTACCTATTATAAGAGCTACATTGACTACATCGAGGGACGCAACGATCGGGCAAAGCGAGGCTTTACGGCCCTTTGCAACTCGTCGGCCTATGGCGAATTGGCCCCTTATTATCTATTGCAGATCGAGTTCCGCGAAGGCAATTATCGGTATGCGGTTGAGCATGGCGAAGCCCTGGCCGAGAAGGCTGTGCCAGAGCGCAGAGCCGAATTGGAGCGTGTGATGGCTGAGTCGTGGTTCCACCTCGACGACTACCGAAAAACCTTGACCCACCTGGACTATTTTGTCGAATCGGGAGGCCGACTCGATCGCGACGGCAACTACCTGCGCGGCTTTTCGCTCTATCGTCTGACCCGTTTCGAAGAGGCAGTTCCTGCCCTGCGCCAGGCGTGTGGTCCGCAGGATGCATTGACGCAGAATGCCTCGTACCATCTGGCCGATTGTTACCTGCGTTTGGGTGATAAGGAGCAGGCTCGTCAAGCCTTTGCCATGGCTACGGACGATGCCTTCGACCCCCTGATTGCCGAAGATGCCCTCTTCAATTCGGCCAAACTGCAATACGAGTTGGGTGGTGGTCTCTTTAATGGAGCGATCAACCTGTTGACCCGCTATCTGAAACAGTATCCGCAATCGAAGCGTTGCGACGAGGCACGCACGTTGTTGATTGCAGCCTATTACAATTCACGCGATTACGATGCCGCCTATCGCGCCATTAAGGCGATGCCCGAGGCCGATTCCGAGTTGCGCTCCATCTTGCAAAAGATCGCCTACTTCCGAGGCTTGGAGGCCTATCGTTCGGGTAATATCGCAGCAGCGCATGTGGCACTGGCCGAGTCGGCTGCGTTGGGAGTCTCGCCGCGCTACACGGCATTGAGCCGTTTCTGGCAGGGTGAAATTGCCTATGCCGAAGGGGATTATGTGTCGGCTGCCTCCAAATTTGAGAGCTACCTCAAGACGGCACCCCGTACCGAGCGCGAGTATGCGTTGGCTTGGTATAACCTGGGTTATTGTCACTTCCAGCGTACTGCCATGTCGGAGGCCGAGCAGGCCTTCAAACAGTATATTTCGATCGCCACTGCACGCAGCGACTACCGTGGAGATGCGTTGAATCGCCTGGGTGATGCCGCCTATGCGGGCCGCCGTTTCGATGATGCCTTGGTGCGCTACAACCAATCGATCGCCCTGGGTGTGGCAGGACGTGACTATGCGGCCTATAAACGAGCCATTACGTTGGGTATTCTAGGACGTACGGCGGAGAAGGAGCAGGCCTTGCAGCAGATCGTGCGCGAAGGGGCAGGCAACTACCTCGAAGAGGCACATTACGAATGGGGTCGTACCTGTTTGCAGCAGGAGAAGTATCGCGAGGGTGCGGCTACACTCGAACGCTTCGTGGCACAATACCCCGCATCACCGCGTTGCGTACAGGCCTATGCCGATCTGGGTTTGGCCTACCTCAATTTAGGCGACAAGGCGCGTTCGTTGGTGGCCTACAACCGCGTGGTTGAGTCCTCGCCTCAATCCTCCGAAGCGCGTGAAGCGATGCAGGGTATTCGCGATATCTACCTCTCGGATGGTAAGGTGGATGACTATTTTGCCTATGCCGAGCGTATCGGTGTCGAGAGCGATTTGACGGCTATTTCGCGCGATTCGCTGTCGTTTGCCGCCGCCCAGAAACTCTATTTGGCCGAGGGGCGGGAGGAGGATGCAGCACGTTCGTTGCGCAGTTACCTGAAGAGCTACCCGAAGGGAGCCTATTGCATCGATGCCCTCTACTACTACGCTTCGTTGTCGCTGAAGGCCGAACAAACGGAGGAAACCATCACGGCACTGAAGGAGCTGACCTCCATGGGTACGAACCAATATACGGTCGAGTCGCTCAAACAGTTGGCTGTGTTGTGTGTCGATGCGAACCGTTCGAAGGAGGCCGCCGAGGCCTACCGTAAACTCTATGAGGTGGTGGTGAATGGGGCCGACCGTGAAGCGGCCATGACGGGTTATGTGCGTCAGACGATTGCTACGGGTGATCGGGAGGCCATAGCGGCTATGGCGGCCGATGTGGTGAGCCACGATGATGCCGGACAGACGGCGACACGCGAGGCCAAATATGTCTGGGCCGAGCAGATGCGCGAAGAGGGACGTACGGAGGCTGCCCAGCTTCTCTATAAGCAACTCGTCGATGAGGTGCGGAGCACGGAGGGATCGGCTGCGGCCTATCGCGTGATCGAGTACGATTATACCCACGAAAACGGTACGCTCGATCAGATCGAGCAGGCGGTCTTTGCCTATGCCGAGCGTGGTCCGAAGTCCTACTATTTGGCCAAGGCCTATCTGTTGTTGGGTGATCTGTATGTGAAGAAGGGTGACCTGTTCCAGGCTCGAGCCACCTATCAAAGTGTTGCTGACGGCTACTCGCCCCACGATGACGGTATTGTGGACGAGGCCAAAGCACGAATCCAAAATTTGAGCGAATGATGAAACTACGTTGGATATCTCTCTTGATCGCTTTGTGGTGCAGTCTGACCGCAACGGCGCAGGTCGAGAAGCAGGTTGAGGTGACGAAGGCTTATGTCCCCTCGTTGGAGCAGGCGGTGAAGCTGGCCATTGAGCCCGATATGACCGATACAACGACCCTGCGTCCCGAGATCGACTATACGATCACCCCCTTGTCGCTGGAGACGACGTTGGCTACACGCCCGATCCGTCCCGCGACGGTGACCTATTGGAATTTTAACCGCCCTCGGCCCTTCTACCTGAAGGCAGGAGCCGGTTATCCGTTGCAGTCGGTACTCGATTTTTACGCTTCGACGCAGAATCCCGGTACGGGTTATGTGGTCGGATATCTTCAGCATGACGGACGCTTCGGAACGATCGAAAACGATTTTGGCTATCGCAACCGAGCCGAACGCATGGAAAATCGGGTGGGTGCAGCCATCGGTAAATATCTCGGACGTCGTACGCTGGAGGCCGATCTGTATTATCGCCATCGACACGATCGCCGTTTTGCGATGTACTATCCGAGCAATGGTTCGATCCCAGGTGATCGCATCGGTTATTCGGATGCCAATCTGTCGTTCCGCATCGGTGACGATTTTATCGACCTCAGCCGCCTGAATTTCGAGGTGGCACTCGACGGAACGTTCTTTATGGACCATAGCGACCCTATTGGTGCCATCGAGTCAGCCAACCAACTGAACGCCTCGGCTCGTGTGAAGTTGGGGCGTGCGTGGGCCCATCACCGTGTGGGCTTGGAAGCGGGTTATCGCCTGCTTGATGGGCACAATGGGTTGGATGCTGCGCGTGAACAATTGCTGTATGTCGGGGTAAGTTATGGGGTAGAGCGCAAAAAAACCACCTTCGAGGTGGGTGCTAACTTTGTCCACAATCAACAAGATGGAGCTACGTTTGTCCCTGGTTATGAGGCGGAAAACCAGCTACTTCCCTTTGCCCGTTTCGAGTTTGCATTGGCGCGTAAGGCCCTGAAACCCTTTGTGGAGTTGAATAGCGAACTCCGAATCAACGATTACGCTTCGCTCACGGAGTTAAATCCATATGTGGTAACCTCCTTGTGGGGTGAGAAACCGACGACCGACTACGATCTGAAGGGTGGTCTGAAGGGATCGTTCGGACGAGACCGCTTTGCATACCGACTCTATGCTGCAGCCCAATTGGTGCGTAACCATCGCTATTGGGTGATGCCCGAGGTGTCGGGGGGCATGGAGAAGAACTATTTCGGTGGTTGGATGACCTGTGTGCAGGATAACCTGACGTCATTCGGTTTTGGTGGTGCGTTGGATTTTCGACCTACCACAGCCTTGAGCTTTGAAGTCGAGGCGCTTTTCCGCGCCTTTAACGAGGAGACGCTGCTTCCGAATGGTGAGGCGGAGTTGACGGCATCCTTTGCGGCACACTATACACACCGCAAGTTCCGCCTGGGAGTGCGTGCCGAGGCGATGAGTGAACGGGGATGGGCCTATGTGAAAGCAGACCAGCTGACGACGATGACGGGTGCTTTCTATGCTCCCTTTGCGATCGATCTGCAACTCGATTTCGAGTGGATCTATAGCTCTTCGATGACATTCTTTGTCGAGGGTCACAACCTGGCCAATCAACCCCTTTATCGTTTTGCCAACTATCCCGAATACGGCATCAACGTCCTGGTCGGCGTGAGAATGGCCTTCTGATGGGGGAGGTGAAGGGTTGCGAAGAGATGTGAAGGGGTGAGATCATCACCAAACCCAACACCGATTTATCTACAAACAGAGGTTAGTAGCACACGCTACTAACCTCTGTCTTTTTGCGTATGCAGCATCTCGATGACGGAACATGCCGAAGCTCGGTCGCTACGTTGCGTCGATCTTCTTTAGTTGTCCTGGTTGATGAAGAAGATCGGAATGTTGGCGATAAAGAGATCCTTGGCGTGGAGCTTGTCGCGCTTGGCCAAAAGCTCCGAGAGTTTGATCTCGCCGATCACGTAGTTGCTCTCCGAAGAGATATACTGCTCGTGAATCTCGTCAAAATTGAGTACGTGCTGGATGTTGGTCTCCGAGTAGCGTACGTAGATCTTGAGTGTGATATCGGTCGTGTAGTCGGGCTTCTGGAGGTAGTTCTGCTTCTTGTACTCGTAGCGGTAGTCGTGCAGACGGGCCATCACGTCGCTCAGGATCGACGAGGCGGTCGGCAGCGAACCGGCACCCTTACCGAACATAAACTGACGGTCGTAGCACTCGCCGCGAATCACCACGCCGTTGTACTCGTCGTCGACACTATATATATATTTGTTTGGGTTGACAAATTCGGGCATGACGAACATCGTGAAGTGCTCGTCGCTCACCTTGACAACCTGCGCTACCAGCTTAATCTTCACACCCTTCTCGCGGGCATACTGAATGTCCGAGTCGTGAATGGTCGAGATACCGTAGGTGAAGATCTTCTCGGGAGCCACATAGGTACCCAGGGCATGTACGGTGATGATCACGAGCTTGAAGAGCGAGTCGTAACCCTCGATGTCGAACGAGGGATCGGTCTCGGCAAAGCCCAACTCCTGTGCCTTGCGCAGTGCACTTGCGTAGGCCTCCTTGTGGTCGAATACGCGCGAGAGGATGTAGTTCGACGAACCGTTTAGGATGCCCTTCACCTCCAGCAGCAGGTCGTTGTCGTAGTACTCCTCGAGGTTGCGAATCACGGGAATCGAACCGCACGACGAAGCATCGTACAAAAGGGCTACGTTGTGCTTCTTCTGCAACTCGATCAGCTCGGGCAGGTGCTTGGCCAGCATCGCCTTGCTACCCGAAACGACGGGAATACCCTTTTCGAGGGCTGTCTTGACGATCGAGAAGGCGTCGTCGGCATTGTTGATCACCTCGACGATGAGGTTGATCTCGGGATTGTTCAGGATGTCTTCGGCCTTGTCGGTCAAAAGCGACGGGTCGACCTCAATCGAGCGAGGCTTCGAAAGATCGTGTACACAGATTTTGGCAATCTCGGCGTGGGCATTCTTCGATTTGCGAATCACCTCATAGACTCCCTGGCCTACGACACCGAATCCGAAAAGACCGATTTTAATGTTGCTCATTATTCGTCAGTTTATTGATAATGGGATAGATAATACTATTGAGTTGCTCATGCTCGACTAGGAATCCGTCGTGGCCGAAGGGTGAGTCGATTTCGTGGTATACGGCCCCCGGGATTCGTTCGGCCAGGAGGCGCATTTCGGCGGGCGTGAAGATGATGTCGGAGGTGATTCCGACCACCACCGTGCGAGCTGTGATGTGTTTGAGTGCCTCCTCCAAGCCACCGCGATCGCGTCCCACGTCGTGCGTGTCGAAGGCATCGAGAATCGCTACGTAGGAGTAGGCGTTGTAACGACGGCAGAGCTTTTCGCCCTGATACTGCTGGTAGGTCGAGGCGCGGTGTGCTGTCGGATTGGTCTCATAATCCTGCTGTGTGAGGTTGTAACCCAACGAACCACGATAGGTCAACAGCCCGATGGCACGTGCGGCGGCCATACCCTTCATGCCGGCATCCGGACGACGCTCGCCATAGCTTTGGTCAGCAAAGATGGCCATGCGCTGCGTCTCGTCAATGGCGATGGTCCAAGGCGAGGCCTTGGCATCGGTGGCAATCAGCACGAGTTTCGAGAATCTTTCCGGTTCGGTCACCGCCCACTCCACGGCCTGAAAACCACCCACCGAGCTACCCACCAACGAGTCGATGTGGTCAATACCGAGTGCATCGGCCAGGCAACGATGTGCCGAGACCATGTCACGAATCGTGTAGTGCGGGAAGTCGCCATACCAGGGCTCTCCCGTTGCGGGGTTCACCGTTAGCGGACCTGTTGTGCCGTAGTGCGAACCGAGAATGTTGGCGCAGATGACAAAATGGTCCTCGGGATCGAGGAAACGACCCGCCTCTACCGTGTGGGGCCACCAATCGGCAACATCCGAGTTGGCCGTCAGGGCGTGACAAACCCATACCACATTCGATCGGTCGGCATTCAACTCGCCGTAGGTGTGGTAGGCAATCTCCAATTCAGGGAGCGTAACTCCCGACTCGAGCGTAAAAGGGCCGTGCTTGTACAAATTCATAGGTGCAAAGATATATCTTTGCGTGCTAAAAATAAAAAAATCGGCATCAAAAATGGGGAGTTTATGCAACGGAGTTTTGCATTTTCAGAAAATTTGGCTACCTTTGCCGTCGCTTTCGAGCAGCGGATTGAACTGTGGTGTAATGGTAACACAGCAGATTTTGGTTCTGTCGTTCTGGGTTCGAGTCCCGGCAGTTCAACCAAGAAAAAGAGACCTTTTGGGTCTCTTTTTCTTGTCCTCATGCCGGCACTCTCACTTAAGGGCGGGTTGCGCAAATAATTAGATTGGATTTTCACGGGTATTTGCGCGAGTGCGGAGCACTCTTTCTCCGCCCTTCGAGTCCCGGCAGTTCAACCAAGAAAAAGAGACCTTTTGGGTCTCTTTTTTTTTGTTTTCCTACCGGCACTCTCACTTAAGTGCGGGTTGCGCGAAGAGTGTTGATACTAAGGGATGAGCTCAACTTCCAACTCCTTACAGCTTCGCCATAAAGCGTTCGCGGTCAACGATAAAGCGCACGTGGGTACCCTCGCCGATAATGCCCTGTTCATCGGTCGCGCCTACGACAAAGGTTAGTTTGCGTCCCTCGACTTCGGTCAAGATGGCCGTGGCGGAAATTGTTGCCCCCATTTTCGAGGGTTTGATGTGTGAGCAATTCATCTCCGAGCCCACCGTGGTCGAGCCTTCAGGCAGCTCGGCCGCAACAGCCATCATGGCGGCGTTCTCCATCAGGGCTACCATCGAAGGGGTCGCAAAGACCTCCAAATCGCCCGAGCCCATCACTTTGGCCGTATTCGTTTCGTTTACAACCACCGTAGTGGTTGCTTTCAATCCTTTTTCCAACATAATTTCTGTATAAAATTCCCGTTTTGTTTGTATCTTTGCTGTAAAGATACGAAAAAAATGCGAAAGTGGCTCTTGGTAATGGTAGTTTTGCTCCTTGCGGCGGGTGACGGTATGGCACAACGACGTACGGCGCGATCCTCTACGCGTGGTATACGCAGTAGCGGATGGGCCGTTATGGGGGGCGATTCGACCTTACAAGTCGATATTTTACCCGTCTATGTCTTCAATAAAAAGGCCGATTTGAGGAAGTATCGTCGTTTGGTTGAGGCCGTCAAACGAACCTATCCGTTGGCCCAGATTGCCAAGCAGAAGATGCACGATATGGAGGCGGTGCTGCTGACCCTGAATAAGCGCGATCAGCAAAAGTATATCAAGCAGTGTTACAAGCAGATACTCGATGAATATACCCCCGTTGCCAAGCGTATGACCCGTACGCAGGGACGTGTTTTGGTGAAGCTTATCGATCGCGAAACAGACTATACGGCCTACGAAGTGATTCGCGAATTTCGCGGCGGTTTCGTGGCCAGTTTCTGGCAGGGTATCGGCCGCATCTTTGGCCACAATCTCAAATCCGAATACGACAAAGAGAACGAGGACCGTGTCCTGGAACAGATTGTCATCTATTACGAGGTAGGGTTGTTGTAAAAAGTCTGAAAAAACCAAACCCCGAGATTGTTTATTTGAGTTCACTTAAAAAAGGCGAAGTATATAAAAGTACTTCGTCCCGAGAACTACACGTTAATTTTGAGCCAATGCATCACCCCCCCCCAAAAAAAATCTGACAACCCCACTATACCTCACAAAAAGCGATAAAAAGAGGTTTCAAGCCCGATAATTCTGATTTCTAAATTCCGAATTCTAAATTTATTTCTTACCTTTGTCGCGCGAATTATTACACGCAAAACTGCAAGAGACTATGTTTGAAAACTTAACTGATAAACTCGAACGGTCATTTAAAATCCTGAAGGGTGAGGGCCGTATTACCGAAATCAATGTCGCCGAAACACTCAAGGAGATTCGTCGCGCACTGATTGATGCCGACGTAAACTACAAGGTAGCCAAGAACTTTACCGACCAGGTAAAGCAGAAGGCGCTGGGTCAGGATGTGTTGAAGGCCGTTAAGCCGGGTCAGATGATGACCAAGATCGTGCGCGATGAGTTGGCTCAGCTCATGGGTGGCACGGCAACCGACATCAAACTCGAAGGCACGCCCGCCGTTGTGCTGATAGCCGGTCTGCAGGGTTCGGGTAAGACCACCTTCTCGGGTAAGCTGGCGCAGCTCATCAAGTCGAAGAAGAGTCGTCAGGTGCTGCTTGTTGCCGGTGACGTTTATCGTCCGGCTGCTATTGATCAGTTGAAGATTTTGGGTCAGCAGGTAGGTGTCGAGGTCTATACCGAGGAGGGTAATATGAATCCTGTTCAGATTGCCGAAAACGCCATCCAATATGCACGTCAGAAGTCGTACAACGTTGTGATTGTCGATACGGCCGGTCGTCTGGCGGTCGATGAGGCGATGATGCAGGAGATCACAGCTATCAAGGCTGCCGTCAATCCTTCGGAGACCCTCTTCGTAGTGGATTCGATGACGGGTCAGGATGCGGTCAATACGGCGAAGGAGTTTAACGATCGTCTCGATTTCGACGGCGTGGTACTCACAAAGCTCGACGGTGATACGCGTGGTGGTGCCGCCATCTCGATCCGTTCGGTGGTAGATAAGCCGCTGAAGTTTATCTCGAGTGGCGAGAAGATGGATGCCTTGCAGGTCTTCCATCCCGAGCGTATGGCCGACCGTATCCTCGGCATGGGTGATGTGATTTCGCTCGTAGAGCGTGCCCAGGAGCAGTTCGACGAGGAGCAGGCCCGTAAACTGAAGAAGAAGCTCGTGAAGGACCAGTTCAACTTCAACGACTTTATTCAGCAGATTCAGCAGATCAAGAAGATGGGTAACCTGAAAGATCTGGCCTCGATGCTTCCCGGTATGGGCAAGATGTTGAAGGATGTCGATATTCCGGACGATGCCTTTAAGCAGGTGGAGGCCATTATCGGCTCGATGACCCCCGAGGAGCGTGAGAAGCCCGAGATCATCAATGCCCGTCGTCGTGAGCGCATCGCCAAGGGTTCGGGTACGACGATGGCCGATGTGAATCGTCTGATGAAACAGTTTGAGGATACGCGTAAGATGATGAAGATGGTAGCCGGTGCCGGTGGCAAGCTGCCCAAGATGCCGATGGGTCGCGGAGGTTTCCGTCGCTAAAGGCTCGAATATCAATTGAAGAGACTAAAAAAACGTTCTAACTATGTTAAGCCGCAGATTACTCCGCATTAAGGTCGCTAAGGCGCTCTATGCCCATCTTCAGTCCGAAGCCGACAACATGATCGCTTCCGAAAAGAGCCTCATGGCTTCGATCGATAAGGCCTACGACCTCTACTTTCAACTGCTTGCTCTGCCTGAGATGCTCGTGAAGTATGCTACCGAGCGTCAGGAGATTGCCAAGCAGAAGAAGCTCCCCACCTTCGAGGATCTGAATCCCAATACCAAATTTGTGGATAATCAGGTGATTCACACCATCGCCAATACCGATGCCATCAACGACTATGTCGCTGCGAAAAAGCTCTCATGGCATGGCTATCCCGAACTGATCCGTACCATCTATCAGCAGTTCAGTGAAACGGACTACTTCAAAGCCTACATGATGCGCGATGAGCGTTCGTTTGAGGAGGATCGTATTTTGGTGATTAAGCTCTACGATATGCTGGCCGATTTTCAGGCGTTGGATGATGTCTTGGAGGAGATGTCGATTCTCTGGGCCGATGACCTGCCCTTTGTGCTGATGATGGTGCAGCGTACTCTGAGCAACATGCGCCCCTCGCACAAAGAGTTGCGCGTAGCCGACAAGTTCAAGAGCGAGGAGGATCCCCAGTTTGTCAAGACCCTGTTCGAGAAGTCGCTGATCAACTATAACGAGAATCTGCGCTATGTCGAGCGTTATACGTCGAACTGGGATGTGGAGCGTATTGCTTTGATGGATAACATGATTATCACGATCGCCATGTCCGAGTTGATCAACTTCTCGTCGATTCCGGTCAAGGTGACCATGGACGAGTGGATCGAGATCTCGAAGTACTATTCTACGGCTGGATCAAGCACCTTTATCAACGGTGTGTTGGATAAAATTGCCGCATCGCTGACCGAGGAGGGCCGCATTCAGAAATTTGGTCGTGGACTGATGTAAAGATATGGTATTACTGTTTTCAGGAAATGTTTATAAATTTTTAACAATTTATTCATGAAAAACAGTAAGATTTACTATATATAATGCCTATCTTTGTATAGGAGTAGAACGAAGAGTTGCCTCCCCGCCTGAGGTAACTCTTTTCGATTCTCTCTTGCGAAATACGACTATAACTTATATAACAAACTTATTATTCACTTAAACAAACATTTATGAAGAAACTTTTACTTCTGATGGTTGGTCTCGTGCTCGGTTTCACGGCCGCAGCGCAGACCGTCGTCACGGGTACGGTTGTAGACGAGACCGATCAGCCGCTGATCGGTGCTACGATTATCGTCCCGGGTACGACGCAGGGTACGAGCTCGGATCTGAATGGTACCTTCTCGCTGCAGGTGAAGAAGGGTGCTGAAGAGATCCAGATCAGCTACCTGAACTACAAAACGGCGACCTACAAGGTCTCGGCATCGGCCTCGCGCCAGGCGCTGGGTACGATCAAGATGGCTCCCGAGGCGATCGCCATGCAGGATGTGGTGATTACCCAGTCGGTGGCTGTACAGCGTAAGACGCCGGTTGCCGTATCGACCGTATCGGCTCAGGACATCGAGTACAAACTCGGTGGCCAGGAGTTCCCCGAGATCTTGAAGTCGACCCCGGGTGTCTATGTAACGAAAGACGGTGGTGGTTATGGCGACTCGAAGATCAACATGCGTGGTTTTAAGGCTGCCAACGTAGCTGTGATGATCAACGGTGTACCCGTGAACGATATGGAGTGGGGTGGCGTGTACTGGTCGAACTGGGCCGGTCTGTCGGATGTAACTCGCTCGATGCAGACGCAGCGCGGTATGGGTGCTTCGAAGATTTCGTCGCCTTCGGTCGGTGGTACGATCAACATCGTAACGAACACGATCGACGCTCAGAAGGGTGGTACCTTCTCGTATGGCGTAGGTAACGATGGTCTGCAGAATATCTCGATGAGCCTCTCGACCGGTCTGACGAAGAGCGGTTGGGCTATGAGCATCCTGCTGGCTAAGCGTTGGGGTGACGGTTACGTCCAGGGTACCTCGTTCGAGGGTTACAACTGGTTCGTGAACGTTTCGAAGCGTCTGAACGATCACCACCAGCTCTCGCTGACTGCCTTTGGTGCTCCCCAGACCCACAACCAGCGTAAGCCCCTCTATGCCGGTCTTTCGATCAAGGAGTGGGACAAGGTTGCCAAGTGGATGGGCGAGGAGGATAAGTATCGCTACAACGCCGTTTACGGTTTCGACAACAACGGCAAGGAGCGCACCTCGCAGTGGAACCACTACCACAAGCCCCAGATCTCGTTGAACCACCAGTGGCAGATCGACTACAAGTCGTCGCTCTCGACGGCCCTCTATATGTCGATTGGTCGTGGTGGCGGTTACTCGGGTCAGGGTCGTACGTCGAACGATCGCGCCATGTGGAACGGTTCGAACAACGGTATTCTGCGCTACGACTTCCGTAAGGCCGACGGTACGTTCGACTACGGTGCAATTCAGGATATGAACGCCGCTAGCACGGATGGTTCGAAGATGGTGATGTCGGACGGTGTGAACAACCACATGTGGTATGGTGTGCTGTCGACCTACACGAACCAGATCGGTAAGCACCTCGAGCTCTCGGCCGGTATCGATATGCGTTACTACATCGGTAAGCACACGAACGAGATCGTAGACCTCTATGGTGGTGACTACTTCATCGACGATGCAGACCGTAAGAACGTAAAGGCTGTCAACAATGCTGCTGCTGCCGATCCGAACTGGAAGTACGAGAAGCTGTCGGTAGGTGACATCGTTTACCGCGACTATGACGGCCACGTACACCAGGAGGGTGTCTTCGGTCAGCTCGAGTGGACGCGTGAGAAGATCAACGCATTCGTATCGGGTTCGGTATCGAACACGGGTTACTGGCGTGTTGACCGCTTCTACTACGATGAGGCTCATCAGGAGTCGGATCATATCAACTTCCTCGGCTTCACGGCTAAGGGTGGTATGAACTGGAACTTCACGAAGAAGTCGAACGTGTTCCTCAATGTAGGTTACATCTCGCGTGCTCCCTTCTTCTCGGGTGGTGCATTCTTGCAGTCGACCACGAGCCACATGACCAACCCCGACGCCGTAAACGAGAAGGTATTCTCGGTAGAGGGTGGTTATGGTCTGCGCACGGAGAAGATCAATCTGAACCTGAACGCTTACTACACGCTCTGGATGGATAAGGCTGACGTACGTTCGAAGCTCATGTCGAACGGTGACTACGCTCGCGTGAACATGACCGGTGTTGATGCTCGCCACATGGGTATCGAGCTCGACCTGCGCTACAAGCCCACGCGTTGGATGAACCTGACGGGTATGGTTTCGGTAGGTGACTGGATCTGGTCGAGCAACACGCGCGGTTACATCTACGACTCGCAGGGTCAGCCTATGACGCAGAAGCTCGATGGTACGGTAGCTTCGGGTATCATGGCCGATGACCACGCTTGGATCGACCTGAACCAGAAGGGTATCCACGTAGCCGGTTCGGCTCAGACGACGGCTGCCGTTGGTGCTGACTTCTTCCCGATGAAGGGTCTGCGTGTAAGCGCCGATTGGAACGTATATGCCAACAACTACGCCGACTTCTACCTCGGTTCGAACCTGACGCCCAACACGGCTGTCAACGTAAACGATCCTTGGCGTATTCCTTGGAGCCACCAGCTCGACCTCTCGGCCAGCTACTCGTTCAAGATTGGTAACGTGAACGCTACGCTCTACGGTAACGTGAACAACGTCTACAACCTGCAGGGTATCATGGACGCACAGTGCGCCACCGATGCCAAGGGTTGGGAGGATTGCTACGCCGTGATGTATTCGTTCGGCCGTACCTATACGCTCCGCTTAAAACTCCGTTTCTAAAGATCGAAGATAAATTATGAATAAGTATATCAAACAGCTCTTGTCGCTCGCAGTTGTGGCCCTCGTTTCGTGGGGTTGCGAGAGCGATTTCTACAACGAGCACATGATCGATGGCTATGAGCCTGAGACCGAGATCACGGATGTACAGAGCATCGAATACACCCTCACCGAGGACGATTACTCGACCATCTCGAAGAACTCGACCAACAAGACCAATGCCGAGGCTGCCGGCCAGGAGGCTGTAGATGCCCTCGCTGCCATTGGTAAGAATAAGTATTTTGCGAACCCCGACGAGGCTGCCGCTTATGTTCCGGCATTCCTCGCATCGGCTTACCCCACGCTCGACAACAACTCGATCGTGATGGTAGGTTACACGACGGCTCTCGACATTCCTGCCGAGATGCAGACCATGAACGCCGCTACGGAGTACACCCTTTCGGAGGATGACTACAAGACCATCTGGGGCGAGGAGGAGTATGTAAAGGCTGTAACGCCTGCTACGATTGCCAAGGTCAAGACGGTGATCCCGAGCGAGGGTCTGGAGGCCGGTCAGTATGTGGCCGTAACCTACAACTACTCGGCTGAGGAGCCCCAGAAGGAGGAGGAGCCTGAGCCCGAGCAACCGATTGAGCCTGAGCAGCCTGAGGTGAAATTCCCGGGTGCCGGTCAGTATCTGATCGTTGCTCAGACGGGTGAAACCTACTACACGATGTGCCATGTGCCCGCCGACAAGACTTATGGCTATCCGAAGAGCTCGAAGGATCTCACGCCTGAGAATTCGACCATTGCAGCTAATGAAACGAGCAATGCTTGTGCTTTCATGATCGAGAAGAGCGCAACCGAGGGTCAGTTCCATATCCGTGAGGTGAGCGAGGCGTCGCGCTACTACTACAACAGTGGCACGTACAAGAATTTCTCGGTAAAAGCTACGCTCGATGCAGCCTCGACCGACTATGCCTTTACGGTTACAGTCAACGAGGATGGTTCGGTACACATCACCAACGTAAGCACGGGTCGCATTCTCCAGCAGGGCGATGGCTCGTACGATTCGTATGGTCTGTATGATACGCAGCTGGGTACCTATCCTCACCTTTACAAGCTCAACGACGAGGGTACGGCCTATGTTGACATCGCTACGCTCACGGCTGAGCCCACGAACGACTATACGTCGGTGCTGGGTGCTGCTGCAAAGGGTGACGCTGTAGAGATCAAAGGTTACATTTCGGCTGAGTCGGCTCAGGGTCCGATCTTGACCGACAATGGTGGCTCGGTGCTGCTGTACAAAACGACGGGTGTTGCTTTGGGTGATGTAGTCACTGTTTCGGGTACGATCTCGTCGTACAACTACGGCTTCCAGATTCAGGGTGGTACGGTAGAGAAGGTTGGTACGACCGAGGTGAAGTATCCCGCTCCGATGGAGTTGACGGGTGCCAAGGCCGACGAGCTGCTCACCACGCGCACGGCTGACGAGTACGCTTACTATGCCAAGATGACGGGTACGGTGTCGATCAGCGGTACTTACTACAACTTCAATATCGACGGCGCTACGACGGCTGTAGGTAGCATTTATGGTGCTACGGATCAGGTGAAGGGTTGGCTTACGGATGGCCAGAAGTGCACACTCTATGGCTATTTCTGCTCGATCTCGAAGTCGAAAGATGTTCCGAAGTACATCAACATGGTCGTAACGAGCGTGGAGAATGTAACGGCTAAGGCTACTGCCAAGACCGCTACGGTAACGAGCGAGAAGAAGTATGCTTACCTGAAGTGGAATGGTACTGCATTTGAGGATACGTCGATTGTTGCCGTACAGCCTTCGGACTACACGGAGATGGGCCAGAAGTATGGTAACTTCACCAACCCCGATCAGGATAAGTATCTGCCCAAGTTCCTGGGTAAGACGAAGCCCTACGCCGTAGCCGGTGAGGTGGCTTATGTAGCTTATCGCTGCTATGTTGGTGGTGCCAACACCTGGAAGGTTGACGAGTATACGACCGACGGTACGGTATGGACCAAGACGGTTTACTTCGCCAACAAGGTGGATCAGTTCCGCAAGGGCGAGGGTGTTTGGGCTATCGACCGTACGTTGGAACTCGACTATACGGGCAACGGCGCCGACACGAAGGCCTTCTACCAGTATTGCGTAAACTGGGTATATGACAACAAGGATGTGCCCCTGGGTGCTCCCGCCCGTGACAATGCCGGTGTGATTGTATCGACCGACATCGTAACGATCAATGGCGAGAAGCCGGCCGGCAACTTCTGGGTATCGAACTACGGTAACAACGAGTTCTACACGGGTGCTTCGGCTTACTATGGTAACATCGACTGGCGTGCTTCGGCTTGCAAGGGTGGCTTTGCTGCTGCCGGTCTGGGTAGCCTCACGGATGATGAGATCGTTGAGCAGCTCCAGATCCACACGGCTGAGGTATTTGCCGAGGTACTCTCGTATGTATATCCCGAGATGACCCCCGCCGAGTACAAGAAGGTGGTGATCAAGGTATACGCTTACGGTCCGAACGTAAACTACAGCTTCACGTTCGACGTGGTTGATACGGGTAAGTTCCAGTATGTAGAGGGTTCGATGACGGCATTGTAATCCATCTGCAACCTACACAAAAAGGGTCGCTTCCATTACGGAGGCGACCCTTTTTTTAGCGTTTTAGCGAATCGGTAGGACCGATGCATCAATCGTGTTGTGTCGTGTGCTGTGGAGGCTGTTAGGCCTCCTGTGCTTGTCGAAGTGCTTTAGCCAACTGGTCGGGACACGAGGTGCCGCGTCCGCGGCAGTCGATACCTTCGAGGCGGGCAACGGCCTCCTCGATCTTCATCCCTTTGACCAAAGCGGCTACGCCCTGCGTGTTACCGTGGCAACCGCCCACGAACGAGACTTCGCAGATCGCGCCCTCCTCGACCGTGACGATAATCGCCTGCGAGCAGGTGCCTTGCGTGGTGTAAGTAATGGTTTTCTTCATAGGGTTTGGTGTTTTGTCAAAAAAAAGGTGGTCCCATCAGGAACCACCTTCGATTTTTGGTCCTTGCGACCGATTACTGCTGCTGCAGACCCGTCGGATCGGCTACAACCATGTTCTTGTCGATGCGCAGCGTAACGTCGCTGTCAACCTCGAGCAACAGGGTGGTCTCCTTAACCTCCTTAACCGTGGCATAGATACCACCGGCGGTGATCACCTTATCACCCTTCTTGAGGTTGTTGCGGAACTCCTGCATCTGCTTGCGGCGCTTGGCCTCGGGACGCCACATAAAGAGCCACATCACGAGGAACATCAGACCGATCATGATCAGGAAACTGTACTGCTGCATGAAGCCGGGCTGCGGCTCTACGGGAACAGCTTGAAGGAAATTAATCATTGCTTTCTTTGTTTATTAGGTTTGTCAATTATGCAAATATACGTCTTTTTCTTTGTTTTCCAAAACCGCTATTCGATCTCGGCCTCGACATAGAGTCGGAGAGGCTCGGTTGCTTCATTGAGGTATAGGCGGATCAGCTTAAGCTGCCAGCCCCATTCGCCTCGCGCATCGAAACGGAGTTGGAGTTGGTGCGTTTGTCCGGGCATAATCGGCTGATTCTCATACTTGAGCGTCGTGCACCCACAAGTGCGTTCCACGCTTTGGATAATCATCGGTCGCGACCCCGCGTTGACGAGTTGCAACGGTTTTTCGGCAATCTCGCCCTCGTGCATGCGACCGAATCGAATCGTATCCAATCCACCGAGGGTAAGGATCGAGTCCGTCAGTGTGATCTTTTGGCCGTAGGGGAGTGCTGCTTGGGGTTTCGGCTTGCGCCCACACGCCACAAATAGCAACAAAATGACTAGCCCGACCAACGATCTCATGGCTTCTTGCTTTTTGTCCTTGCAAACTCACCTCAAAAGGGGCTTCTTAAGCCCCTACATGCGCTCCGGCACGTCGATACCCAGGAGCTTCATACCCTTGCGGATCACCGAAGCGACTGTGGCAGCGAGCTGTAGGCGCAACTTACGAACCTCTGCATGCTCCTCCTTGAGGATCGAGTGGTCGTGGTAGTAGCCGTTGAAGTTCTTGGCTAGCTCGTAGATGTAGGCACCGATGATCGACGGCGCGAAGTTCTCACCGGCAGCAGCCACCGTAGCGGGGTAGTCTGCGAGCATCTTCACCAACTCGATCTCCTCGGCGATGTAGTCGGCCTCGGCCTTCGTGTCATAAGCGATGCCCTGCTCGGCAGCCTTGCGCAGTACGGAGCAGATACGTGCGTGCGTGTACTGGATAAAGGGACCCGTGTTGCCGTTGAAGTCGATCGACTCGCGCGGATCGAACAACATCGTCTTCTTGGGGTCGACCTTGAGGATGAAGTACTTCAATGCACCCAGACCCACCATCGTCGATACAGCCTCAGCCTCCTCCTCGGTGCAACCGTCGAGTTTACCCAGCTCGGCCGACATCTCGCGGGCCGTCTTTACCATGTCGGCAATCAGGTCGTCGGCATCCACTACCGTACCCTCACGCGACTTCATCTTGCCCTCGGGCAGCTCTACCATACCATACGAGAGGTGGGTGATGTGGTCGCTCCACTCGGCATAACCGAGCTTCTTCAGCACGAGCTTCAGCACCTGGAAGTGGTAGTTCTGCTCATTACCTACGACGTAGATCATATCGTCGAGCTTGTTATCCTCGAAGCGACGGAAGGCCGTACCCAGATCCTGCGTCATGTATACCGACGTACCGTCGCCACGCAACAACAACTTCTCGTCCAGACCGTCACCCGTCAGGTCGATCCATACTGAGTTGTCCTCGCGGCGGTAGAATACCTCCTTGGCCAAACCCTCCTCGACGAGCGATTTGCCCAAGAGGTAGGTCTGCGACTCGTAATATACCTTGTCGAAATCAACGCCCAGCGCCTTGTACGTCACGTCGAAGCCGTCATACACCCAGCCGTTCATCGTCGACCAAAGCGTGCGCACCTCTTCGTCGCCCGTCTCCCATTTGCGGAGCATCTCCTGTGCGCCCAGCATAATCGGAGCCTGCTTCTTGGCCTCCTCCTCGCTCATGCCACCGGCTACGAGTTCCTTGATCTGGGCCTTGTAGTGCTTGTCGAACTCCACGTAGTACTTACCCACTAGGTGGTCGCCCTTCATGCCCGACGATGCGGGGGTCTCGCCCTCGCCGTAAAGCTGCCAGGCAAGCATCGACTTGCAGATGTGGATACCGCGGTCGTTCACCAGGTTGGCCTTGATGACGTTGTGGCCGTTGGCCTTCAGAATCTCAGCCACCGAGTAACCCAGCAGGTTGTTGCGGATGTGGCCTAGGTGAAGGGGTTTGTTGGTGTTGGGCGACGAGTACTCGATCATGATCGTACGGTTGGTCGGAGCACCATAGCCGAAGTTCTTATCGGCCAAAATCTCGGCAAAGCGATCGGCCCAGAACGAGGGGTCAAGCTCCAGGTTCAAGAAACCCTTGATGACGTTGAAACCCTTGATCTGCGGAACGTTCTCTTGCATCCAGCTACCAATCTCGTTGGCGGTCATCTCGGGGTTCTTGCGGCTCTTCTTCAGCAGCGGGAAGGTGACCAGCGTGAAGTCGCCGGCGAACTCTTTGCGCGTCTTCTGAATCTGCAACTGCTCACCCGTGAGGGGACCATAAAGTGCCTCGACTGCACCTTGCACACTCTCGGCTATCCATTTTTCGATATTCATAAGTCAAATTTTGGGTACAAATTTAGCGTTTTATTGCCAATAATCCACTATTTTTGCACAAGAAAACCGTTGAAGAGATGAAAATTGCCGATATTGATTTGGGCGAAAAGCCCCTCTTGCTTGCCCCGATGGAGGATGTGACTGACCCCTCGTTCCGCTACATGTGTAAACGGTTCGGAGCCGATATGGTCTATACGGAGTTTATCTCCTCGGACGGATTGATGCACGAGGCGGCTAAATCGTTGCGTAAACTCAACATCGACGATGGTGAACGTCCGGTCGGTATTCAGATTTACGGTAACCGCATCGAACCGATGGTCGAGGCGGCCAAGATGGCCGAAGCGGCAGGTCCCGAGGTGGTGGATATCAACTTCGGATGTCCGGTGAAGAAGATCGCAGGTCGCGGCGCCGGTTCGGGTATGATGCGCGATGTGCCGCTCATGGTCGAGATGACGCGCCAGATTGTCGAGGCAGTGAAGAAGCCTGTGACGGTCAAGACTCGCCTGGGTTGGGACGAGGAGTCGAAGAATATCGAGGAGATCGCCCTCCGCCTGCAGGATGTGGGTATCGCGGCGCTGACTATTCATGGCCGTACGCGTGCTCAGATGTATCGCGGTGAGGCGGATTGGACGCTGATCGGCAAGGTGAAGAACAACCCGCTGATCAAGATTCCGATCATTGGCAATGGCGATATCGACTCGGGCGAGAAGGCGGCCCAGATGTTCGATCGCTACGGCGTGGATGCGGTAATGATCGGCCGTGCGACGTATGGCCGTCCCTGGATCTTCGAGGAATGCAAACACTTCCTCCGCACCGGAGAGCGTATGCCGCAACCCTCGGTCGTGGAGCGTGTCAAGATTGCCAAGGAGCACCTCGCCAAATCGCTCGAGGTGAAGGGCGATTATGTCGGTATTCTGGAGATGCGTCGCCACCTGACCAACTATTTCAAGGGGTTGCCCGATTTCAAGCAGACCCGCATGAAACTCGTTACGTCGCTCGATGTCGAGGAACTCTACACGACGCTCGATTTTGTGGCCGAGCGTTGGGGCGATTGCGATATGAGTCAGACCGTTCCTGCTCCGTTGTCGCACGATATTTAAATGATTGATACCATGGATATTAAGCGTAAAGAGGATTTTTTGCCCGAACGTTTCGATTACACGGAGGAGGATGCTCGTTTTATGGAAATGGCGATCCGACTCTCGGAGGAGAATGTGGATTCGGGTGGCGGCCCGTTTGGTGCTGTGATTGTACGCGATGGTGAACTGATTGCCACGGGTGCCAATCGTGTAGTTCCCAATAATGACCCCACGGCCCATGCCGAGGTGATGGCGATCCGCAACGCCTGCCAAAAGCTTGGTACGTTCGAGTTGGACGGCTGTACGGTCTATACCTCCTGCGAGCCCTGTCCGATGTGTCTTTCGGCGCTCTATTGGGCGGGTGTGAGCCGTATCTGTTATGGCAATACGAAGGTCGATGCGCGCAATATCAACTTTGACGACTCCTTTATCTACGATCAGCTTGAACTTAGCTACTCCGACCGCAAAATCCTCTGCGAGCACTTTATGCACGACCGTGCTTTAAGTGCCTTCCGAAAGTGGGCGGCGAAGACCGACAAGGTCGAATATTAGAGGTTTTTCCATTTTATGCGGAACCTTTCGCACTTCCCTTGCAAGCCCCGAATGGGACGTACGTCAAGTACTACCCATCCGGGGCTTCCTTCACGAAGCGCAGAATCTTCTCGCCTAAAATGAAAAACCGGTCGTGGGTGGATGATTATAATGATATTAATGAGTTTAAAGAAATTAAGGAGATTAAAGAATCGCTCCTTAATCTCCTTAAAATCTTTCATCTCTTTCGATTATTGCCCTATGGGCTGTGTCGTCGGGATTGCAAGTCCTCCCTTAACAAAGGGAGGATTTAGGAGGGAATGTGGGTATGGGTGTGGTATCACACCTTTTTTTATTGCCTGTGGGCAATAAAAAAAGGTGTGAGCTGTTTATATCGCACCGCTACAACCGCATACCCTTGCTTGCTTCCGCACCTGGGGGGTTCTGCAGGAGCTGGTCGTATAAGACTCACACCGGGGGACAAAAGTAGAGAAATTTTCTTATCTTTGCAAAAAAAATGGAAAAAGATGGCAAAAAATAGCTTGCGAACGCTCTTTGTGCGTGGTGTTGTCGTGGGAATTGTGTTGAGCGCTGTGGCGGTAATGACGGCCTTTGTGATGTTCCGCACCAATGCCCTGAAAGAGCCCGTAGACCTCTACATCAGCCACAAGGCCGACTACCAAGCCGTGTGTGATTCGCTACTTCCGAAGGTGAAATATCATACAGCTTTCAACCTCTATGCCAAGCGGTTGAATCTCGAAAAGAGCTTCAAGCCCGGTTACTATCACCTGGAGCCTTCGATGGATGTCATTCGTCTGGTGCGTGTGCTGAAGCTCGGCGAACAGACTCCGATTCGTGTGACCATGAATAATGTGCGCATTCCGGCCCAGCTGGCCGGTAAGTTGGCCGGCCAGATTGATGCCGATTCGGTGGAGATTTTGCGCGTTTTGAGTGATTCGGCGACCGCCAAACGGGTTGGGATGACTACCAAAACGCTCTTTTCGATCTTTCTGCCCGATACTTATGAGTGCTATTGGACGACTACGCCTGATGAGTGGGTCGATCGTATGAAGCGCGAGTGGGATCGCTTTTGGACTGAGGAGCGCGAGGCGAAGCGCAAGCGCGCAGGACTTTCGCGCCTGGAGGTGATGACCCTTGCCTCGATTGTCTATGAGGAGACGCGTCAGACGGATGAGATGCCGCGTGTGGCGGGTGTCTATATGAACCGCCTGAAGAAGGGTATGCCCCTGCAGGCCGATCCGACCATCAAGTATGCTATGCAGAACTTCGGTTTGCGTCGTATTCTGCACAAACATTTGAAATATCCGTCGCCCTATAATACCTATTTGCATAAGGGTCTTCCCCCGACACCGATCTGCATGCCGGGCAAGAATGCCATCGAGGCGGTGTTGAACTACGAGCGTCACAATTACCTCTATTTCTGTGCGCGCCCCACGTTCGACGGATACCACAACTTTGCAACCTCATATAGCGACCATTTGAAGAATGCGCGCGCCTATTCGGCCGAGTTGAATCGTCGCAAAATCAAATAAAAATAGTATATTTGCCCGGGGAATAACCCCAAGCATAAAAATCTACGGATGATGGAACAGAAGAGTTTTAGAACTGTAGCCGCCACCCAGGGTGGTGTGATCGGCCTTGTATTGGCCGCCTCGATGTGTTTTGAGACCTGTGCCACGCTCTCCGGAAGTGTTGGTCTGATGGGCCTGATGCTCGTGGAGTGGGTGGCCGTGGTGATTCTGCACTATTGGCTGCTGAATCGCTACACGAAGCAATATGCCGCACAATTTCCGGCCGAAGAGGGTGTTCCCTTCTATCGCGTCTATTGTTATGTGCTGTTGCTCTCGCTCTGTGCGGGTGTGATTGTGGGTTTGGCGCAGGCGATCTATGTGCACGGTGTGCTGGGCTATAGTGCCTACATCGAGCAGTATGCCGATGCCCTGAAGCAGCTCTTGAGCCAGTCGCCCGCCTCGTCGCAGATGCAGCCGATGCTCAAGCAGATGTTTGCCCAGCTCGAGGCTGCTCCCGTACCTTCGGTGCTGCAGACCGCTTGGGGCGGAGTGACCGGCTCGATTCTCTTTGGTGGGTTCTTCGGTCTGATTATCGCAGGCATACAGTCGCGTAATCCCCAACTTTTTACCCCGAAAAATGATGCAGAGTAACATGGAACAGCAACTCGATATTTCAATCGTTGTCCCCTTGTATAACGAGGAGGAGTCACTGCCCGAATTGACCGCATGGATCGATCGTGTGGCACACGCCCATCAGTTTAGCTACGAATTGATCTTTATCGACGATGGCTCGACGGATCGTTCGTGGGAGGTGGTCGAAGCATTGGGTAAACAATATGCGGCCGTACGTGGTATCTCGTTCCGTCGCAATTATGGTAAGTCGGCTGCCCTCTATTGTGGTTTTGAGGCCGCCCAGGGTGAGGTGGTGATCACGATGGATGCCGATTTGCAGGATTCGCCCGATGAGATTCCCGAACTCAGACGCATGATCTTGGAGGAGGGTTACGACCTGATTTCGGGCTGGAAGAAAAAGCGCTACGATCCGATTGGCAAGCGTTGGCCGAGCAAGTTCTTTAACGGCACGGCGCGCCTGGCTTCGGGTATCAAACTCCATGACTTTAACTGCGGACTGAAGGCCTATCGCAAGAAGGTGGTCAAGTCGATTGAGGTCTATGGCGAGATGCATCGCTTCATCCCGATTTTGGCCAAGAAGGCGGGCTTTAAGCGCATTGGCGAGAAGGTGGTGGAGCACCGCGCCCGCAAATATGGCTACTCGAAGTTTGGCCTGGAGCGTATGGTGAAGGGTTACCTGGACCTGATTTCGGTGATGTTCATGTCGCACTTTGGTCGCTCGCCGATGTATCTGTTTGGCTCGCTCGGTACGATGATGTTCCTGCTTGGTGGCGGAACGACGGTGTGGGTTATTGCTGCCAAGTTGTGGAAACAGGCACATGGATTGCCCCTGCGTGCGGTGACCGAGCAACCGTTGTTCTACCTCGCGATTTTGGCGGTGATTCTGGGTGTGCAGTTGTTCTTGGCGGGCTTCCTCGGCGAACTGATCAACCGCAACTCAACCGACCGTAATAAATACCTGATTGATAAAACGATTTAGAAAATACCTTAAGTAATGATTCAACGTATTCAAACCCTCTATTTGTTGGGTGCTACGATCCTGATGGCCCTGGCCTTTTTTCTGCCCCTCGGCCACTTTATGACCGAGGCCGGCGAGGCGGTTTTCAAGAGCTATGAGCTCGTGGGTGCCGATGGCGTCGTGGAGAAGGTGCCCTCGTATTTGAAGTTTCTGATGCTGGTGGCGCTGTGGCTGCCCGTCTATATCATCTTCCTCTACAAGAAGCGCCTGGCGCAGATCCGTTTCTGCGTGGTCGAGATGGTTCTCCTGGTGGGCGTACTGCTCCTCGAGGGTCTCTACTGTTACCGCCTCTATTCGCTCTTTGGCGAGACCTATGAGTTGGTGGCTACCTCGTTCCGTTGGCCGCTCCTCTGCCCCCTGGTGGCTCTGCCTCTGGTGTGGCTCGCCATGCGTGCCATCTTCCGTGATGAGATGCTGGTGCGAGCAGCCGATCGCATTCGATAGCATAAAAGAGAAGCTGTCTAATAAGGTGATTCTTGGGATAACCCCTCTTTGAGGGCTTTTCACTGCTCCGCTTCAGTAAAGCTAAAGTTTGCACTTTTGCTTTGCGTTCGGCTTAATCGCGGCGTTACGCTCGCCCTTAAAAATTCCTCTTGTTATACAACTTCTACGGTGAAACTGACTACTCGACAATTGTCGGGTGGTCAGTTTTTTTTGTTTTGTAAAATTTCACGAATATTGCTTGTTTTTCTTGAAAAATTTAGCTATATTGCAAACGGTGTGATATGTCTAACTTTTAATCGAGTATGCGACTATGAAAGAGTTTGTGAAACGATGCGAATCCGATCTGCTGTGCCGTATCCCGATGTTGGTGATGTTGCTCTGTTTGGTGCTGCGGATATTGTTGCCGGAACCTTATTGCTTGTGGGCGATTGATGTCGGAATTGTGGCCCTGATTATTGACTTGATTGGCGTGATCCGCAACATCGGTAAAAAGGGTGCTCGAGAGCCTCAAGCTACGAAGATGAAGCCAATCTTCGATCGGTTGGAAAATGTGTTGTGGCTTGCTGTGTTTGTGTCACTGATTCTGCTCTTTATCGGGCGTGAGTTGATTGTCCCCCTGCTGAAGTAGTTGATATTAGGACTTATGAATGAAAATCAGGATCATTTTATGATTCGCTTGATGCGAAGGTGTGAGGCCGACTTGTGGTATAGTATCCCGATGTTGGTCTTTGCGATCAGTCTATTCCCTGTGATGTTCGTGCCTGAACCTTGGCAAACGTGGGGGGTGATTATTGCTGGCGCGGCGTTTGTTATTGCGCTTATTGCTGTATGTCGCAATATTGGTAAGGAGCGTGCCGGAGAGAAAATGCCCAAAAGACGCTATCCGATTATTGGGCGGCTTGATGATGTATTGGCGGTTGCCTGGCCGGTGGTGGGTTTTCTGGTGATTATTGGGTATATTTGGATCGCTCCCCTGCTGAAGTAGGGCGCAAAGAAACCCCTAAACAGATAGAGGTTGTCGAATTTTGTTCGGCAACCTTTTTTTTGTGCTTTTTTGTTTGTTGTTTGCGCTTTTTAGCGTATTTTTGAGAGAAATACCCGTAGGGTAAGAAAAGATTAACCAATCGGAAAGCGTATGAAACAAAGATTTTGGATCAAGGTGTTGTTTGGGGTGGTGCTGTTACTGACGACCATGTCGTTTGTAGCTTGCGAGGAGGATCGTGAGGAGGTCGGTGCGCCCTATCTCGAACTCGATATCGAGGAGTTGCCCCTCACGTTGGAGGGTGGTAATGTCCACTTTACCGTGTTGGCCAATCGTCCCTGGCAGGCGACACTCAGCGAAGGGAGTGAGTGGATCGCCATGACTCCGATGCAGGGTGTAGGGCGTACGGAGGTGGAATTGTCGATTCCGGCTTCGGACTACGATCGCAAGGGAGAGGTGCAGTTCCAAATCGTAGATACGGCTTATGAGCTCAAAACCCTTGTTGTCAAGCAGGGCGACGTATCGAAAATCGGGTTGATCTACTCGGAGACCTTCGGTGCACCGATGAAGGATGCTGCAACGGGATATTGGCCCTATGCCAATGAGAATAGTTCCAATTGCATGTCGGGTACGGGTGTAGTGGCAGGTGTGACCACCTACGACGGTTATGGCGTGACGGCACGCATGGTCGGTACCTATACAGCTCCTACGCCCCCTACGTCGGGTGAGGGTCACCTGTGGTTCCCGGCAGGTAAAACGGCCGATAAAAATTTCTTTGAAGTTCAACAATTGGCGCTCCACGGGACGAAAAATATCGACATCCGCTTCTACCTGCATGGGAACACGTCACCCTACAAGGAGGGGGATGTGATGCTGCATCTTTCGGCCGATGGCGAGAAGTGGTCGGCGGTAGCCTTTACGACCGGTGCGATTGCCGAGGCTGCGGAGAGTACTTGGGTGGAGGCGCAGGCCTCTGTGACACTCAAGGAGGCTCCCGAACAGCTCTATATGCGATTCTCTTCGACTACGGCCGGTGGTTGTCGTCTCGACGATCCGACGATTCTGCAAGGTGTCGGTGGGGTAGAGGTTGATCTCGCAGCCGGCACGGAAGATCCGATTCCTACCCCCGAGCCTGAGCCTGAACCTGAACCCGATCCCACGCCGGATCCGGGTGAAGATCCGACCCCCTCGACAGCCACCTTGCTGTGGCACGACGACTTTTCGCAGTTCGATGGCGAAACGGCTGATGGTACGGTCGATCTCGGTACAACACTGATTGGCTCACTGACCGGTTTCAAGGAGGCCTATACAGGCTCGAAGGTCTATGCTGCAGCGGGTAAAATCAAACTCGGCTCGTCGAGTAAAAAAGGTACATTGACAACCCCCGCTCTGAAGGCTTCGGGTACGGTAGATGCGACGATGACGGTAGATTTGGCTGCATGGGCAAACGTGACATCGGGCGCAGTCGATTCGACAAAGATCAAGATCGTGGTCAATGGCGGTGGTACGATCAATGGTGCAACCTCTGTGGATGTAACGCTGAGTGGTGAGCAGGTGACCTATACCTACGCTTTGGTCGGGGTATCAGCTGCCACGACGATCACCTTCGAATCGGCTACGGCATCGAAGCAGCGTTACTACCTCGATAACCTGAAAATTACGCAGAAATAACGGGATCAATCTGGGCGATAAGTATGCGATTAACGTGTGTGAAAAAGGCGCTCTGTTGTCTGTTGCTGGTGGAAATAGCATTGCTCGTTGCCGCCTGTTCCAAGGGAAATGCTTCGGGCGATGCGGACTATGCTGCAATCGGATGGGAGCAGATGACCCTGACGGCTGAAGCCGGGGTTGTTTGTCTGCGTATTGCCGATGCCACAGCCCCCGGATTGCGTTGGTCTGCTGAGATTACGAGTGGAAATTGGGCTTCGTTTGGCAATTGGAGCAGCTATCGTCTGACAGCCGAAGGCCAGGTCGAGACTTCGCCTGCGTCGCGTCTGATCGCGATCTACTACCTCGACAATGTCGGGTCGACGGATCGTACGCTGACCGTACGGTTTACCTTCGATGGGCGTGACGCTGTGGAGTTGACGCTACAACAGCCTGCCCTGGGAGGTGGGGAGCATGTGAGTGGTGACACCTCATGGGCTTGGCCTGAACTGCCCGAGCGGGTGGATAATGCCAATTTTAGCTACGTGACTCACTTTGCTCCTGTTTATGATCAAACGCTTGGTCGGGAGGTGTCGAAACGCAACTTTACCCTCTGCTTCGATCGCACGAAGCGTGCTTCGTGGTGGGTTGCCTATCCGATGCATGCAGCCTATCTCGGCTCTTCGCCCCGTCCCGACGAGCCTTGGACTTACGATCCGCTGCTTGAATCCGCTTGGCAGGCCAATTTGGCGTTGGGCAGCTATACAGGTTGGTCGTTGGCGCGAGGTCATCAGATTGCCAATGCCGATCGCAATGCAAATCGTACGATGCAGCTACAGACCTTCTACAACTCGAATTGCACGCCGCAGAATTACGACTTGAACGGTGGTCCATGGATGCGTTTGGAGAGTAAGGTGCGCAATTGGAAGTGTAACGATACGCTCTATGTGGTGACGGGTGCTTATTGGGATCCGTCGTCTACATCGACAACCACCGATAAGGCAAAACAGGTTTGCCCCGTGCCGACCCATTACTTCAAGGTGTTGGCACGCACGGTGAAGGGGAATGTACGCAAAGCGGGTGATCGTTTGGGAGATTATCGCGCCGATGAGTTGAAGACAATCGGCTTTTGGGTGGAGAATAAGGATGTGGTAACCGAAGCTGAGAGTTGGGTGATGTCGGTCGAGGAGATTGAGCAAAAGAGTGGCTTTGTCTTCTTCCCCACGCTTCCCAAGGAGGCCAAACGACAGAAGAATAAGAGCCAATGGTTCTAACCCAAAACGGGCAGCAGTGATGCGAAAGATAGTCACCATAGTGCTTTTGGTGGGTGGGGTGGTTGCGACTGCCTTGGCGCAAGAGCCGTATAAGATCCTCTTTTGGAATTTGGAAAATCTCTTCGATACGGTCGATGATCCCAACATCCGCGACGAAGAATTTACGCCTAAAGGGGCAAAAGCCTGGGACGAGGCTCGGTATCAACTGAAACTCGAACACATAGCCCGTGTGCTCACCGATGTAGCAGCATCGGATCAAATCTACCCCGCAGTGATCGGATTCGCAGAGGTTGAAAATCGGACGGTCTTGGAGGATATGACCGCTTTGCAGGATCTCGCCCAGCATGCCTATCGTATTGTTCATTATGACTCCCCCGATCCGCGTGGTATCGACGTGGCGTTGATCTATCGCCCCGACCAATTTCAATTCGAGGGAAGTTGTGCGGTCAAGGCCGATGTGCCCCAATTGCCTAAATTCCGTACGCGTGATATCTTGACCGTGTGGGGTACGATCAACGCTGAACCTTTCTATTTCATGGTTGCGCACTGGCCCTCGCGTCGTGGAGGGAAAGAGGCCTCGGAGCTAAAACGTATGGCATTGGGTCGACAAATGCGGCGTTTGGCGGATTCGGTGCGGTTGCAAAATCCGCAGACGAAGATAGTGGCAATGGGAGATTTTAACGATGACCCGATCGATTCGAGTATGGAGGAGGCGTTGGGTGCCAAAGGAGACATCAAACGGGTGGCAGTGGGTGATCTCTTCAATCCCTATTACGAACTGTTGCGTGCCGGCATGGGAACCTTGGCCTATGAGGGAGTCTGGAATCTCTTTGATAACGTGGTGGTGTCGGAGAATCTGATCACATCGACACAAGGCGGATTAAAGCTTCAAAAGCCTGCAGGATCGCCCTATTATGGTGCGATCTTTTGTCCGGATTACCTCATCCAATACACGGGAAGGTATCGAGGCTATCCGTTGCGTACGTACGAGGAAGATGCCTTCCTGGCGGGTTTTAGTGATCACCTGCCGGTCTATATCTATCTTGCCAAATAGAGACTTTCAAAACCGCTGTAAATGCAACGAGCCTGTCAGACTGATCGCTGACAGGCTCGTTTTGTTGGATCGGGTATTAAAGCTTACTCGGCCTGAGCGGCAGGGCGCATCATAACCTTGATCTGATTCTTCTTCTCGAGAATCATCTTGGCAAAGTTTTGTACGTCGGCATTGGTCAGGTTCTTGTGAGCAGCCTCCTGATCAGCGACGTTGTCCAGACCGTTGCTCCACTTGGCTACGATGTAGTTCATCCAACTCGAGTTCTTCTCGAGGCTTGAAGCCCACTCCTTGAAGCAGAACTCGCGGGTCTTCTCGATATCCTCCGTCTTGGGACCGTTCGTGGCAATCTCCTCGATCTCCTTGAGGATGATCTCGCACAGCTCGTCGGCCATCGCATCGTTCGTGTCGAACTGAATGTTCATCGTGTAGGTAGGGGTGGGGAGCATCGAGAGCGAGCCCCAAACCGATACACCATAGGTGCCGCCCTTCTCCTCTCGGATCGACTCCAGGTAGCGGGCATTGAGAGCCTGCGTCAGGTAGGCCATATTCACGCGGTTCTGCATCGTGTACTCCACGTCACCCGAGAAGATGTAGCGTACCGAAACCTTCGGCTGCTGCATCTCGGCGCGGAACGTCTCATCCACGATACCCGACACGTAGTCTGCGTTGTCATCTACGCAGTTCATCGGCTTCTTCGCTACGGGCAGCGAACCCAGGTACTTCTCAACCAGCGGCTTGAGGACCTCCAGATCGACATTACCCACGAAGTAGTAGGTGAAGCTGTTGCCGTTCGGGAAGAGCTTCTTGTAGATGGGAGCCAGCTCCTCGAACTTATACTTGGTGAGCAACTCCTTCGAGAGCTCCTGACGACGCGGATTGTTGCCGTAGGCGATCTCGGTGGTCTTCTTCTGCATCAGGTAGTCGGGATTTTGCTCCAGGTTCTCCACCTGTGCACCCACGATGTTCATCACCGTCTGGTAGTCTGTCTCGTCGAAGCGGGGCTGCGTGAAGTGCAGGTAGACGAGCTGCAGGAGGGTCTCGAGGTCCTTCGGCGAGGCCGAACCCGAGAGGTTGCTGTTGTAGCTCGAAGCGTTGACGGCTACGTGAGCCGTGTTACCCGACAGCTGCTTCTGAAGCTCCATGCGCGAGAACTTACCCACACCCGACATCTGGCAGATGGCCGGCAGCAGGTCTGCATAGATGATCTCCTCGTTGCTCAGCACCGAAGCACCACCTTCAGCTAAAGCCTGGAAGAGCACCTCGTCAGCCTTGAACGTGGTCGGCTTAACCACCACTTTGATACCGTTCTTGAGCGTCCACTCGGTCGTGCCGTAGGCCTCGTTCGTCTTGGTCTTCTTTACGGGCGAACCCTTCAGAATCGTACCCTCGGCAATCAGCGGCTCCTTCACCGTATTGTCCTCATAGGGAGCAATCTCGCTCTCTGCAACCTTTTGGCGGATAGCCAGAATGTCAGCTTCGGTCGGTACGCTGACACCCTCCTTGGCGGGGCTGTTGACAATGATTACCTGGTTCTTGTCCATGATCACCTGCTTGGCCAGCTGGTTGATCACCTCGACGTTGAGGCTCTTGATGAGCATCGAGTCGAGCTGCCACTCGGTCTCGGCGTCGGGCATGGCTGCATTCGAGCGGAAGGCCTGCAGGTAGCGGTTTACGTAGTAGCGGTTCATTTGGTCGTTGCGGTTCTTGTAACCACGCTCGGCGCTGGTCATCAGATCGTTCTGTGCGCGCTCGAACTCACCCATGGTGAAACCGTGACGGCGGATGCGCTCTACCTCGGTCATAATGGCCTCATAACCCTTGGCCAGCTCGCCATCCTTGGTCGAGGCGGCTGCTACCGTGGCGTTGAGGGTAGGGATGATGCCGATCGTGCTGCCCGTCATGATCTGACCTCCCAGGAAGGGTGCATTGGGCTTCATGGCAATCTCCTGCAGACGCTCACCGGCCATCGAGGCAAAGTAGTGCTGCATGATGGCCAGCATCTCGGCATAGATCGTGTTGTTGGCCTCCTTCGGCAGGGCGGGGTACTTCATGAAGATCTGCACCTGCGAGCCGTTCATCTCGGGGTCGGTGTAGATCGAGATGATGGGCTCCTCGTTGTCGGGCACCACGATGTGGGCCTTCTGAGCAGCCGTAGCGGGCGAGGCGGGGATGTCGCTCATCAGGGTCTTGATCTTGGCCTCGATCTGATCGACGTCGATGTCACCAACTACGATGATGGCCTGATACTCGGGACGATACCACGAAGCATAGAAGTCCTCCAGGTCCGAATACTTGAAGCCCTGCAGACCGTCGAGGTAACCGATCAGGTTGCGCTCGGCATAGCGCGTGCCCGAACCCAGCGCCTGCAGCATCTTCATCGTCGCACGCCACTGGGCGTTGTCACGCGTGCGGAGCTCCTCCTGGATTACACCGCGCTCCGAGTCGATCTCCTTGGGCTGCAAGGCGATGAAGTGCGACCAGTCGTGCAGGATCAAGAGGGCCGAGTCGATCACGCCCTCACGCTGTACGGGTACATCTGCGATGTTGTAGCAGGTCTCGTCCCACGAGGTGTAGGCGTTGAGGTTGGCACCGAACTTTACACCGATCGTCTCCAGGTACTCGATGAGCTGCTTGCCGGGCAGATTCTTCGTGCCGTTGAAGGCCATGTGCTCCAGGAAGTGGGCCAGACCCTGCTGGTTGGCCTCCTCCTGAATGGCTCCTACATGGTGCAGGATATAGAAATCGGCCTGATTCTTCGGTTTTTCGTTGTGGCGGATGTAGTAGCTCATTCCGTTCTCGAGCTGACCCTTGCGGACAGCCTCGTCTTCGGGAATCGGCTGCATCGGGTTAAAACCCTGTGCCGTTGCGCTGACCGTAAAGAGGACAGCCGCAATCCATAAAGTGATTTTTTGCATAATATTAAAGTGTAAAAAGTTTGTTACTCTTCGTCGGGTCGGTACTCAATAATGTCACCCGGTTGGCAATCCAGCTCACGACAGATGGCCTCCAAGGTCGAGAAGCGAATGGCTCGGGCCTTGCCGGTTTTTAGAATCGAAAGGTTGGCGGGTGTGATATTCACCCGTTCGGCCAGCGTGCCGAGCGAAATCTTGCGCTTGGCCATCATGACGTCGATGTTGATGATTATAGCCATCGCTCACCCCCCCCCTTATATGTATTGAACATAATGTGCTTCATGGTTTTATAGGTCGAATTTAGATGGTCAGTTTTTGCTCCTCGCCTAGGTCACGTCCGATGGCGGTCAGCTCGGCAGCAAAGAGGATCAGCAGACCGAAGATAAAGGGATCGGAATCCAGCGCAAAGCGGGTATTGATGATGTAGTCACTGCCCTCCAGCATGCGGGCTGCATTGGTTGCGGCCATCCAATTGGCCGTACGTGTAATCAGATCGGTGGCGATGGTCAAAAGGGCAATGGCGCGCAGTCGCCACACGTTGCAGGTGGCCAGGGGTTGCTCTTTGCAGATCGAGCGACGCACCGAGCGGATGATGAGCCACATCAATATGATGATCACGACGTAGGTCAATATGCTGAGCAGGGTGAGCAGATAGATCCAGGGCGAACCGCAGATAGTGGCAAAGGCCAACCACCAGGCCGACCGATCGCCGGCGGGCTCCTTGATGTCGAGCGTCATGGTAGCGGGGTGGCCGACTACGTTGCGGGTCGAATCGGCCGTTTGGATTGCGGTTGGTTGTGTAGCTTGCACGGGAACGTTCCAAAACAGATAGTGCGTTTGCGGAATGCTTTCTTCAAGGCTGGCATTAAGCTCATTGCCCATGCGTGCACCCTCCTTGAGACCCTGATGGAATTCGGGAGCCACATGGAGTGTCAGCCCTGCAAGCAGCACGACAAAGAAGGCCACGTAGATGGCCAACAGTCGTTTCAGATAGGTCGATTTTTGTTGCATAGTGTCTCTTTTGTTTTGCAAATATAGATAAATTCTCCGAAAAACAAACAAAATTTATTGTTTTACGATAAGATTTTAAAACTTTCAGGGTGTTTTGTACTAAATAATCGGAAATTTTTGTATGTTTGTAAATCTATTAACGAATCCGATTATGGCAGATAAAGCATATTTTACCTATAAGGTCGAGCCGCAGAGCCTCGATTTTACCTCGCGCCTTAAGTCGCCTGCACTGATCATGTCGGCGCTTAATGCCGCCGGTGCCGATGCCCACAACAAGGGCTTCGACTATGTCGATATGGAGCAGGATGACAATACGTGGGTATTGAGCCGCATGGCTATTGAGGTGAGCTATCGTCCGCGTCAATACTCCGATTATGAGATCGAGACCTGGATCAGTGGCTACAACCGTCTGCTCTCGACCCGTAACTTCCGCATCTACGACGAGGAGGGCAAGCAGTTTGCCAAGATGACTTCGCAGTGGGCCATGCTCAATGTGAAGACCCGTTCGGCGGTCGATCTGACGCGTACGGCTGATGTGCACGACAAATATATGGTGCAGGAGGAGCCTCCTTGTGCCGCCCCGTGTCGTCTGCGTGGCGTGGCGGAGGGTGAGGAGTTCCGCCATACGGTGCGTTACAGCGATATCGACTTCAACCGCCACATGAATACGATTCGCTACGTGGAGATGATCTTCGACCACCTGCCCATTGATGCCATTGCCGAGGATCGTCCGTTCCGTCTCGATCTGCACTTCTTGCACGAGGCCGTCTTGGGCGAGGTGCTGACCATCGCCACGAAGGAGGAGGAGGGTAAACTGCTGTTCGAGATCTCGACGGTGGAGAATCCGTGCGTGCGTGCAGCGCTCTGCTGGTTGTAGAAAGCAGGGGTTTGACTGATAATTTCCGGAGGATTTCCCTTGAGAAATCCTCTTTTTTATTATCTTTACACCATGAAACTGACAATTCTTGGCCCGGCACACCCCTATCGAGGCGGTTTGGCTTCGATTATGCAGACCATGGCACGTGTCTATCAGCACAACGGCCATGAGGTCGATGTGTGCACCTTTACGTTGCAATATCCCTCGCTTTTGTTCCCCGGCAAGAGCCAAACAGTCTCGACGCCTGCACCCAAAGATTTGAAAATTCGACGGGAGGTCTCGACCGTCAATCCGTTCAATTGGTTGCGCGTGGGGCAGATGTTGCGTCGTGAGCGACCCGATTTCATCCTCTTAAAGTATTGGACCCCCTTCATGGCGCCCTGCTTCGGCACGATCGCCCGCCTGGCGCGTAAGAACGGTCATACGAAGGTCTTGTGCCAGATCGATAATGTCGAGCCGCACGAGAAACACCTGATCGACAAGCCCTGCAATTGCTATTTCCTGCGTGCAGTCGATGGTTTTGTCTATATGTCGGATGAGGTGTTCCGTCAACTGCGCAACTATACCGAAGCCCCGGCACTCTTTTCGCCCCATCCCCGTTTTGAGAACTTTGGCGAGCGCATCGATCGCACGGAGGCCTGCGCGCAGCTGGAGTTGGATCCGACGCTGCGCTATGCCCTCTTTTTTGGTCTGATTCGTGATTATAAGGGGTTGGATCTCTTGCTCAAGGCGTGGGGAAAGTTGAAACGACAAGGAAAAACGGCAGGTCGTAAGTTGATTGTGGCGGGCGAGTTCTACACGGCCCCCGAGCCTTATAAGCGACTTGTCGATGAGCAGGGTATTGCCGATGAGGTGATTCTGCACGACCGTTTTATTCCCGATTCGGTGGTTGGGGCCTATTTCTCGGCTGCTGACTTTGTCGTTTTGCCCTATCGCTCGGCCACGCAGAGCGGTGTGACGCAGATTGCTTATCAGTTCTCAACCCCGATGATCGTGACCGATGTGGGTGGTTTGGGAGAGATTGTACCCGATCAGAAGGTGGGCTATTTGTGTCTACCCGAGGTAGATTCGATTGCTGAAAAGATCGACCAAATCTGGCAAGGTGACAACCTCGAACGTTTCCACCAAAATTGCCTTGTGGAGCGCGAACGCTTCTCGTGGGAGGAGATGTGTGCCAAGTTGATGGCGGTGTACGAGCGGGTGAAGTGAGTGAATCCGTAGCGAAATCCATAAAAAGAGGTGTCGGACAGAAAGCGAACTTTCAAGTCTGACACCTCTTTGTTTGCGTGGAGCACTTGGCCCCCTCCGAAGCCGTATGTGGCTTTGCTGCTTACTTCTTGAGGAAGTCTGCACGCATCGGGGTGAAGCAGTCGATCAGCACACCTGCCTCGAGGCAGACTGCACCGTGCAACATGTCGGGCTCTACGTAGTAGCCGTCGCCGGCTACGAGCACCTTTTTCTCGTCACCGATCGTCAGCTCAAACTTACCGCTTACGATGTACGAAGCCTGCGAATGGTAGTGGGTGTGGGGAGCACCTACTGCACCCGTCTCGAACTTTACCTTAACGAGCATGATCTGACCATCATAGGCCATGACCTGACGCTGAACGCCCTCACCTGCGGGCTCCCACTGAATCTCATTTTCGATCTGATAGACCGTACTGCGTGTTTTCATAGTATTAAAAGTGTGTTTTATTGGTTCGTTTGGAACAAAGTTAATGAAAAAATCGCTGTAACCAAACTCGGCACAGCGATTTTTTTTGCCTGTATGTCGGCTACTCTTGGCCGAACTGCTCGTGCAGGATTGCCGTGAGCTCTTCCGTCGAGGGATCAATGGCTATAATAACCCCCTCCTTGTTGATCAGCAATTTGCGTCCTGCAGCATTGCTGCATCCGTACTGCGCCCACAGGTGAATGCGATCGTCTAACTCCACCAACTGCGGCCACGGATAGCCATCCTGTTTGATGGCACGTTTCAGGTCGCTCAAATCCTCCGACTCGCGTGCTACGCCGATGACCTTGAATCCGCGCTCCTTGTACTGCTCGTAGAGGGGCAATACGGCCATCGAGCCACGACGGCACGGGGCACACCACGAAGCCCACAAATCAAGCAGGGTCAGCTCCGCACCCTCCATCAAGGTCGAAAGGCGGTGCATCGTTCCCTCTACGTCAGGTGCTTCAAAGTCGATGTACTGCTTGCCGGCGGCCACGCGTAAGCCGGCCAATTGGCGACGGCAATAGGCTGATAGATAGTGGTCGGTCAGCGCATCGGCATAGCGACGTTCATAGATTTCGAGAATCGCTCCATCGGGCAGACGATACTGCATCTGCTCGGCCAGCAGGGCATAACGAGCCAGGGTAGGCTTTTGATCGAGGATGGCAAGCAACGATGCCAGATACTCCGCCTCATACTCTTTTCGTTGATTGAACGCGGTCTCGGTGAGTTTCTCCTCGTCGGGCATGGCGTTAAACTGTTCGACGAGGGCCTTGAATGCGTCGGAACGCTGGTCGGTGGTCTCGAGTTGAGCCATCAGCGCCGTGTATGCCTCCGAGTTATAGGCGTTGCACTCGTCCAGCGAATCGACCTTCTCATAATAGGCTTCGTTCAGGAGAGCGAGCTGCTCTTTGTAGCCCTGAAACTCGGCTGTGGCGCCCGTTCCCTCGATGCGATGCTCTTCTGCGTTGGGGTAGAGCGTCAGGCGCACCGTGTCGCCATCGGCAATGAAGTGAATCGGAAACCACGAGCCACGCGCCTTCTCCTCGGCAAAGCTGAGGGTGCAGTAGTCGGCCTCGTCGAGCGCAAGATCGTAGGCGAATTTACCGTCGCGAATCTTGATCTCGGCTACGGGACGTGAGCTCATGGCAGCCTCACCGTCGATGTGGGTGTAAAGCTCCAAGACCTTCGACTCGGGGCGGTCAATCACCGTACCCATGATGTGGCACTGAACGGGTTTTGCGGGCTGCTCCGTGCAACTTGCCAGGAGCAGCAAAGCCCCTAATGTGTAGCGGATTCTCATGGCGTTTCTATTGCTCGTTTACCTTTACTTCGATCAGTTTCTCGCCACCGGCCTCGACCGTAAAGTCGGCGCCCTTTTCGCTTTCGTTGACATTGATCTTGATCCCCTTGCCGTTGCCTAAATCGACCTTAGCATCCTTGGCCTCGATCTTGACAAGCGGTTTGTTGGTGCCGGGCGTTTCGCTCTCTTCGGGTAGTCTCCAATCCCCGTTCAGGTTGATCTCACCCTCCTCCTCGACCTGCTTGATCAGCTCCTCGATCGTGATGCGCTCGCCGTTGACCTCAATCTCCTGCTGGAGAATCTCCTCGCGCTTGAGCTCCAGGCCGTCGATGGCACGCGGGGCTACCTCATGCTTGATGGCAATCATGGCGCAGAGTATGATCGTGAGGATCCACAGGATTACGCCACCGAGGAGAATCTTTCCGTTCGAGTGGCGCGAGGCTATCAGGCACATCAGGATGTAAATCATCAGGATAGCCGGAATGAGCGGGATGAAGATGGCCAGGATGGGTACCGCCATTGGGATGTCGGCCGGCATGAGTTCATGACCGCCTACGACGATGGCAAACAGACCAATGAGGAGCGCGCAGGCGAAGAGTACCAGACCAAAGACGATGAGTCCGGCAACCATCTTCAGCAGCAACATCGCAATCTTACCGGCCGTAGATACCGTACCGGCCATCACCGCCTTGGCCTTGGCATCGGGATCGTTGGCTGCAGCCGACGAGGCGATGGTCTGTGCGTTGATCGGACGGCCGTTCATCTCGAGTTTCTGGCGTGCTGTGCGAGCTACGGGAACGGCAAACCACATCACCAGGTAGCAGATCATGAAGACCCCGAAGAGGTTGCTCATCAGCGGACGCATCCACTCGAAGATGGGGATGTGGCCGAAGCAGCTCATCAGGAGCGGCATGAACAGTGCAATGCGAATCCAGGACGGATCAATCTCAAAATATTTGGCTATACCCGAGCAGACGCCACCCAGTTTGGCATTCTCCAGATTGCGATACAGACGGCGCGGGTTGCGATCCAGGGGCGTATGCTTCGGTTGCGGCTCCTCGTCGTACTCCTCGCCACGAATATCCTCGGGCGTGCCGAGCTGGGCGATGATATTCTTGATGAGCGGTAGGCCTACGACGCGCGTATTGTCCTGCGTCGAGAGGATCAACTCCACCACACGCGCCTCGATGTCGGCAACGATCTCCGCACCATCGGGCGAATCTTTGTAGTTTTGTTTGAGGGCCGTGAGGTAGTTTTGCAACTCGTTGTAGGCCTCAATATCCATCGAAAAGGCAATCCCCGAAAGGCTGCATTTCTTTACTTCGTTCATGGTTGTAGGGATGTTAAGGGTTATTTGTTTTGGATGCTACCACCGCTCGATGCTGAGCTCGAAACGCTCTTGGGCTTGCCATAGACCACAATGTCGCCGGCACTCGAGGCGTGACCTTTGAACTCCTCCAGACAGCTGATCGTTGCATCGGCTGCACTCGATGCCTCTACGTCGGCCTTCTTCACGACGAATTTTTCGCCATTGATGCTGGCTGCAGAGTTTGCCTCTATCTCACACTCGAGGGCTGCACCCTGCACCTCAATAGATGCGGCTGACGATGCACTCAGGTGGCATTTCTGCGTCGTGAGCGTCAACTCGGCATCGCCCGACGACGAAGCATCTACGCTGCACGAGTTCGACTTCACCTCGCCCTCGTATTCGCCGGCGCTCGATACATCGATCGTACACTCCTCGGCTACGATGTCGGCCTTGATCTCGCCCGAAGAGCTCGCCTCGATCTTGACGAGTTTGTGGACGATGCGCACCTCGGATTTGATGTCCGCAGCACTCGTAGCCTTGAGCTTTGTCAGCTTGCCGCTCGTGGGAACGATGATGTTGACGTGTGCGTTTGAAAGGATGTGCAGTTCGTCGTCGATCGTCAGGTGCAGCACACCGTTCGAAACCTTGGCGCGGACCCAATCGATGAGGTTGTCGTCGGCATAGACCTTCACCTGGCCCTCTTGGCCCTGCGTCAGATCAACCAACTTGACATCGATGGCACGCGAAGCGGCGATACCATCGAAAGCACCCACCTCGATCTGCTTTGAGACGATTTGACCGCTGCCCTTGATGCGCTTCGGAGCAGCCTCCGTATTACCTGCAACGACCAACATGAGGGCCGTCATCAGACCAATTAAATAGCTTTTCATAGCGTTACTCTTCGTTGGCCGCTTTGCCGCGGATGTTTTCAATCTGTTTCACCATATCCTCCCAGGCTTTGTCCCACTGGGCGAGGTACTCGTAACCCTTCTCGGAGAGCGAGTAGAACTTACGCGGAGGGCCTTGGGGCGACTCCTCCCAATGGTAGGTCAGCAGACCGGCATTCTTTTGGCGCGTGAGGATGGGGTAGAGTGTACCCTCGACCACAATCATCTCGGCCTCCTTGAGCTCGGCAATAATTCTCGGAGCGTAGTTGGCACCTCGAGCCAGAATGGCGAGGATGCAGTACTCCAGAATACCTTTGCGCATTTGCACCTTTACATTCTCTTCGGTCATAGCTATTCTTTGTTAAGGGTAAATTCGTGTTCAGGCTCCTGGGGAAGTACGATCCACAGGATGACGTAGATCCAAATCGACAAGCCGCCGAAGAAGATCAGCATGAAGGTAATCAGACGAAACAGCGTTGCATCACCACCGAAATAGTTGGCAAAGGCGGCACATACGCCACCGATGCAACGGTTTGTGCGCGGACGATAGAGGCGCGTCTTGGCCTTTGGCTCTTGAGCCTCCTCCGTCTCGGTATCCTCGACACGGGCCTTGCCAAAGGTGTCGGGGTCGCCAATCTGCTGCATGGCAGCCTCCACCTCGGCGAGCGTTACGACACGCTGCGGGTGGTGAATCTTCTCGCTCAAAATCTCGGCTACGCGACGCTCGATGTCATCCAACGTGTCTTTGTCGCTCTCCGGCAGGCGATTCTCAATGCGCTTGAGATAGCGCTTGAGTGCACGATAAGCATCGTCGTCGAGGGTAAAAGCTACCGAACCGATGTTGGCATTTACAGTCTCTTTCATGGTTTGTTGGTATTTGTTTGTACGGTTTTGTTCTAATTTCAATGCAAATATATAACAAGTTTTGGTATTATGCAATACAAAGAACTAAATTTTCTTGTTTTTTTTTACGTTTTTTTTCGATACCTATATAAAAAAAGTTATCTTTGTCGAAAACCAAGAACTATGAAACGACTTTTTAGCTTATTGTTGCTCTTTGTGGCGTTGCAGGCTGTGGCACAAGACGAACGCCTCTACCTCAGCGGTAAAGGGTGGGACGATACAATGACCTGGGATTTCTACTGCACCGAGGGTCGCCGCAGCGGCTCGTGGCAGACGATCGAAGTCCCTTCGCAGTGGGAGATTCAGGGCTTTGGTGAGTACTCCTACGGCCGTTGGGACAAGGAGGGTAAGAAGTACCCGCCACGCGAGGAGGGTATCTATCGTCGCCGTTTTGTTGTCCCCAAGTCGTGGCGTGGTGAGCAGGTGCGCGTCGTTTTCGAGGGCGTGATGACCGATGCCGAGGTGAAGATCAACGGCCGCAAAGCGGGTGAGATACATCGCGGTGCCTTCTATGAATTTGATTACGACATCTCGAAGTTGGTGCGCTATGGCGCGGAGAACGAAATCGAGGTGCATGTCTGGAAGGAGTCCTCGAACAAGAGTGTCAATGCCGCCGAGCGCAAAGCCGACTGGTGGATTTTCGGCGGAATCTTCCGTCCGGTCTATCTCGAGGCTCGCCCCACAACCCGTATTGTGGATTGCGCCCTCGATCCGCGTGCCGATGGATCGCTGCGGGGTACACTCTATACAACTGCCATTCCGAAAGGTTCGATGCTCGAACTGACGCTCGATGGCGAGCGGGTGTTGCGCTATACCCTGCAGGAGGGTACGGAGCATCCGGTCGAGGCCTCATGGATCGGGATCAAACCCTGGAATCCGGAATCGCCGAATCTTTATACGCTCGGACTTCGACTGCTCGACTCGAAGGGTCGAATACTCCACTATCGCGAAGAAAAAATCGGTTTCCGCACGTTGGAGGTGCGTCCGGCCGATGGCCTTTATCTAAATGGAGTAAAACTTCAACTCAAGGGCATTAACCGTCACTCGTTCTGGCCCGAAGGAGGTCGCACGACAAGTGCCGAAATCAGCCGCATGGATGGTGAACTGATCAAGGAGATGAATATGAATGCCGTGCGCGTGCATTATGCTCCCGACCGCCACTTCCTCGATGTGTGTGATTCGCTGGGTATTCTGGTGCTCAATGAGTTGTGCGGATGGCATAACTGTTATGATACGGAGGTGGGCCAATCGCTTGTGGAGGCCTTCATGCGTCGTGATCGCAACCGTCCCTCGGTCATCATCTGGAGCAACGGTAATGAGGGCGGCTGGAATACGGAGTTGGATCACTACTTTGCCGATCTCGATCCGCAAAAACGTCCGCTGATTCACCCCTGGGCCGATTTCGGCGTGATCGACACGCATCACTATCCCGCTTATCAGACGGGTGTAGCCCGCTTTACGAATGGTCAAAAGCTCTTCATGCCGACCGAATTCATGCACGGCATGTATGACCAGGGCCACGGCTCGGGTTTGGAGGATTTTTGGTCGAAATACAGCGCATCGCCTCTCTTTGTGGGTGGCTTTATGTGGGACTTTTCGGACAATGCCGTGGTACGTAGCGACCGCAACGGAGCTCTCGACAGCGACGCATCGAACGGTGCTGACGGCATCCTCGGCCCGCACCGCGAGAAGGAGGCGAGCTACTACACGGTGCGCGATGTGTGGGCCCCGATTCAGTTCGAGAATCTGCGCATCACCCCCTCGTTCGATGGGCGCATCCTGACGCGCAACGACTACCTCTACACCAACCTATCGGCCTGCTCGGGTAGCTATCGGCTGTTACGTGCAGGTGAGGAACAGATGGCTTTGATCGGAGAGGGTGAACTGCACCTGCCTGCCCTGGAGCCCCGTTGTTCGGGCTTTGCGACGATGTCCTTGCCGACGAACTTTTCCGAGGCTGATGTGTTGGAGATTACGCTCTATCACCCCTCGGGCGAAGAGATGGTGACCCGTAACTGGCCGATTCATCGGGCGGCGCATTACATCCCGACGCCGACCGCCACGGAGCAGGTCGCTGCTTCGGTGGAAACGGAGGCGCAGACCATAACGCTCGCAGGTGGTGCGGTGCGCGTGCAGTTTGATAAGACGACCGGCCGCATTGCCTCGGTAGCCCACGGCAAGGAGCAGGTTTCGTTTGCTGATGGCCCGATTTTAGTGGGCATGAATGCACGTTTGGATCGCTTGGAGCACCGTATGGAGGGCGACAAGGCGGTAGTGACGGCCTACTACCTCGGAGCGGTCGATTCGATCCGTTGGGAGATGACCCCCGATGGCGTGCTGGCGATGGAGGCGGTGATGCTCAACCGTGCCAAAGGCGGTAAGGGTTTCGACGATGCCGTTGTGGTGCCCAATGTGAGCAATCTTGGCCTCTCGTTCCGCTATCCCGAAGCAAACGTTAAGGGTGTTCGTTGGTTTGGTCGCGGTCCGCAACGAGTATGGAAAAACCGTATTCGTGGTACACAGTATGGCGTGTGGGAGAAGGCCTGGAATGACAGCTCGACGGGCGCTGCCTTCGAGCGGTTGGTCTATCCCGAATTCCGTGGCTATCATGCCGATATGCGTTGGATGACCCTGCAGACCACAGAGGGCGATTTTACGATTCGATCGGCCTCCGACGGTCTCTTTATGCGCCTTTATACACCCACGCAACCGGCCGATAACAAGAGTGGCATTACGGCCTATCCCGATTTTCCCGAGGGTGATATCTCGTTCCTGTATGAAATTCCTGCCATGCGTTGCTTCAAGCCCCTCACGGAGCATGGTCCTTCGGGTCAACCTGGTCATGTGCGTATCAAAAAAGGCGATGAGGGAATTCGGATGGAATTGCAGTTCGATTTTCGACATTAGACCGTGAACTGATGAGACGAAGAGGAGGCAAGTTGATAGGCCTCCTCTTTTTTTGTCTGTTTGAACAATTTTTGGCCCTATTTAGTTGTTTTTCTTAAAAGAAAAACCGAACTTTGTCAGCCTTTGTTATAGCACGACGAGTAAAAATTTTTCATACATATGACACGTAAACTACGAATGCAAAGCCTGCTTACGGTATGTTTTGTACTGTTTGCCACATTTGCCTGGGCGCAAAGTGGACAGATGGTGACCGTGAGCGGTGTGGTGACGTCGGCCGAAGATCAGGAGCCGCTGATCGGTGTGGCAGTCGTTACGGAGACGATGAACGGTGTCACGACTTCGATCGATGGATCGTATACGATTCAGGCCGAAGCAGGCACGAAGCTCATCTTTCAGTACATCGGTTTTCAACAGGTCGAATGGGTGGTACCCCGTGGCCAGGTTCAAGTGACCTATGATCTGCAGATGCAGAGTGAGTCGCAGCAGGTCGATGAGGTGGTGGTGATCGCCTATGGCGTCCGCAAGAAGGGTACGGTGGCCGGCTCGGTATCGACGGTGAAAGCTGAAAAGATCGAGAACACGCCGACGGCAGCCTTTGATCAGGCATTGCAGGGTCAGGTGCCTGGTTTGACCGTCCTCTCGAATACGGGTGAGCCGAGCGCCGCCGCCGTCATGACGATTCGTGGTACGAACTCGATCAATTCGGGTACGGCCCCGCTTTATATCCTTGATGGTGTGCCCATTTCGAGTAGCGACTTCAATACGATCAACCCCGCCGACATTGAGTCGTTGTCGGTGCTGAAGGATGCCTCGTCAACCTCAATCTATGGTGCACGTGCAGCTAACGGTGTGATTGTGATCACGACCAAGCGAGGTCGTATGGCCGATCGCCCCAACGTGGAGTATCGTATGCAGATGGGTATTTCGCAGATCGCACACGGTAATTGGGATTTGATGAATACGGCCGAGCGCATTCAGTACGAAAAGGAGATCGGTATGACCGAAGGTCAGAACTACAACCTGCTGAGTCAAACCGACGTGAACTGGATGAAGGAGGTATTCAATTCGGCTGCACTGTTGCAGAGCCACGAGCTTTCGATCTCGGGTGCTGATGAGAAGACCCACTACTACATCTCGGGCGGTTATTACAGCCAGGATGGTACGGCTGTCGGTTCGTCGTTTGAGCGTTATTCGTTCCGTACCAACGTCGAGCGTCAGGCTAACGATTGGTTAAAGGTGGGTACGAACACGATGCTTAACTATCAGCTGATCCGCCAAGCCGATGAGGGTAGTTATACGCTTGTTACGCCGATTTCGGCCGCCCGTTTTATGTTGCCCTACAACAATCCTTACCGTGCCGACGGTTCGTTGGCTTCGGTGTCAGATGGCTCGTGGACGGGTATGGGTCAGAATCCCCTCGAGTGGCTGGAGAACAATCCGGTGAGCTATAAGAAATACAAATTGATCACGACGCTCTTTGCCGAGGCTGAGCCGGTGGAGGGGTTGACTTTGCGTTCGCAGTTCAGCATCGACTACGGCCATACGACCGGTTTCGGCCAATCTTATCCGAGCTATGCCCCGAATTTGGGAGAGGGCTCTGCTTCGCGTAGCTCGACAGACAGCCATACGCTCACCATTACCAATACGGCCAACTACCGTTTTACGAAGGGGAATAAGCATAACTTCAATTTCATGGTGGGTCAGGAGGGTATCGATTATCACTACGAGGCCTTCAGCTTGATGACCAAAGGCCAAAATAACGATAAGCTGACCAATATCTCGACCGGTACGCGAGCCACTTCGTGGAGCGATACGACCGATTCGGATTACGGATTCCTCTCTTTCTTCGGCCGTGCCGAGTATAACTTCGATAACCGTTATTTTGTCGAGGCTGCTGCTCGTGCCGATGCATCGTCACGTTTCGGTAAGTCGCGTCGTTGGGCCGGATTCTGGTCGGTTGGTTTTATGTGGAATCTGCGCAACGAACATTTTATGGAGTCGTCATCGCGCTGGTTGACCAATGCCCAGCTGCAGTTCTCGACCGGTACGTCGGGTAACTCGTCGATTCCCAACTATGAGCATCTGGCCCTCATCGCCGGAGGTATGGATTATGTGGGTGATGCCGGTTTGACCCTGGCACAGCCGGGTAATCCCAATCTGGGTTGGGAGAAACCCTGGACGACCAACCTTGCGTTGCATGTCGGCTTCTGGAATCGCCTGAATGTCGATGCCGAGTTCTATTATAAGCAGACCTCGGATATGTTGATGGAGGTGCCGCAGCCCACGTCGGATAAGGGTTACGGCTACTATTGGGACAATGTGGGTGAGATGGTGAACGTCGGTGCCGAACTTTCGCTTTCGGCCTCGCTTGTTGCAACCGAGAAATTCCTTTGGATGGTCAATGCCAACATCTCCTACAACCACAATGAGATTACCGAGCTTTACAATGGTGTGCAGGAGTATGAGCGTTCGAATACCAATACGAAACTCGTAGTCGGTCATCCGCTGGGAGAGTTCTACATCAACCGCTATGCCGGTGTAAACCCTGCTAACGGCGATGCGTTGTGGTATACGAAGGAGGGTGAGATTACCAACGAACTCAAAGATAGTGACAAGGTGCTCGTAGGCAAGAGTTATATCGCCCCATGGCAGGGTGGTTTCGGTACGACACTTTCGTGGAACGGTCTTTCGTTGACGGCTCAGTTCAGTTGGGTAGCCGATCGTTGGATGATCAACAACGACCGCTATTTCGATGAGTCGAACGGTCGCTTCTCGACCTACAACCAGTCGAATCGTCTGTTGAATCGTTGGAAGGAGCCCGGTGATGTAACCGATATCCCGCGCCACGGTGTCTATACGGAGTTTGACAGCCGCTTGTTGGAGGATGCATCGTTCCTGCGTCTGAAGAATGTGATGCTGAGCTACACCTTCCCTGCGAATTGGATTCGCAAATCGCGTGTATTCAGTGGCGCGCGTCTGTATATTCAGGGGCAGAATCTGCTGACCTTTACGAAGTTCTCAGGTCTGGATCCGGAGGGAACGAGCAACATCTACGCTGCCCAGTATCCCATGTCGCGCCAATTCACGGCTGGTATTGACCTTAAATTCTAATCTGTGCCATGATGTCTATTGTACGAAATACGAAACTTTATGCGATGTTGGTGGCTGCTGCGTTCAGCCTTACATCGTGCTTGGATAAGGTTCCCGGATCGGCCATTCCTGAGGAGGATGCGCTGACGAGCTACCAGGAAGCCGAGCAGTTCCTGACCGGAATCTATGCCGGTATGATGAGTGGTTCGCTTTGGAGCGGCTACTTGACCCTTGTTCCCGAAATTCAGGCCGACCTGGCCTATGCGGTCGATGGCTACACGAACGTTTACGGCAACATTTGGCAGTGGGATATTCGCCCCACCAATGCTGAGATTGAGGCTGTGTACGGATCACTTTATGCCGTCATCGCCAACTGTAATTTTTTCCTCGAGCGTATCGATGCCGTTATCGCGGCACAGACCATCGATGAAAACATTCAGACATTGGATTACTACAAAGGCGAGGTATATGCCATTCGTGCGCTTTGCTATTCCGAACTGATCAAATGTTTCTGCAAAGCCTATGATCCGACGACGGCGCAGCAGGAGCTGGGTGTGGTGATTCGTACCAAGTATAGCGAGCCCGAACCGTCGAGTCGTTCGTCGCTGGAGGCGTCGTATGCGCTGGTGCTGGATGATTTGAAGCACGCCGAGGAGTTGCTTGACGCCGAGTATGATTACTACGGGGCCTTCTACATGACCCACGCATCGGTTTGCGCCTTGCGTGCGCGTGTAGCACTGCACATGCAGGATTGGGAGACAGCCATTACCTATGCCACAAAGTTGATTGACCATCCGCATGATATGTTTGCGTTGGCCGATGCCAATAGTGCCTACACGTCGTCGATGAGCTATTTCGACTATATGTGGAATTATGATCAGGCTTACGAGATTATCTGGCAGGTTGGCTTTACGCCCACGTCGTATGGTGGTGCGCTGGGATCAATCTTCCTGAATGTGACGACCGACTACACCTATTACTATCCCGACTATGTGCCGGCAGAGTGGGTGCTGGGGCTCTATTCGTCGTCGGATTTGCGCTATGATACCTATTTTAGAAGCGTAACGACCGGTTATGATCATGCGCTGACGTGGCCTGTCTTGATCAAGTATTTCGGTAATCAGGATTTCATTTCGCAGGCAAACATCTATCAGGTTTCGATGCCCAAACCGTTCCGCCTGGCCGAGCAATATCTGATTCGTGCCGAGGCCTATTGCCGTCTTGCAACGCCCAATTATGTGGCAGCAGCGAAAGATCTTACTACCTTGCGTAGTGCACGCATGACCTCCTCGGCATCGGTAAGCCTGACGGCTGATAACTACCTCGAGACGATTGCCGACGAGCGTGTCCGCGAGCTCTACATGGAGGGTTTCCGCCTGTGGGATTTGAAGCGTTGGGGTAAGCTCTATCGCAACGGTGAGGGCTTTACGCGTAAGCCGCAAACCTCCTCGCTCAAGGAGGGTAGTTCGCTCAAGGTGACGAGCGATCATCCGCTCTTCGTATGGCCAATCCCGCAACACGAGCTCGAGTCGCCCGGTTCGGAGGTGCAACCTAACGAAAGCAATAAATAACAGCTAACGAGAATACGCTATGAAAAGATATATGATATGGGCTTGGTCGCTCTTCGCAGCAATGGGTCTGATGACGGCTTGCAACGAAGAGTACACGACCTACGAAGGTCCCGAATATGTGATGTTTTCCGATACGCTTTCGATGCATGTTGTGACGCACGATGCCGACTATTTTACCGTACCCTTCTCGGCAACGGTGGCTTGTGATTACGACCGCACCTTTGCCGTGGAGATTATCGATGCCGGAAGCAACGCCATCGAGGGGGTGCACTACACGCTTGAGTCGAATACTATTACCATCCCTGCCGGAAAATTGGCCGGTGAGGTGCATGTGAAAGGTAACTATGATCGCATTGAGCCTACCGATTCGCTCGGTTTCCGCATGCGTTTGGTGATGCCCGAGCAGCTCAAATGGGATTTGTATGAGGGTTATGACGAAACCAAGGTGGTGATGTATAAAGTCTGCCCGTTTGATGTCAACACCTTTACGGGTTGGTGTGTGGTAACTTCGATGTTCTTGCGTGATTATCCGGGTGAGAATGCTTCGTATCAGCGTCTGATTCAGACCGAGCAACATCCCACCGAGGCCAATACGGTAATTCTGCATAACGCGCTGTTCGATGGTTATGATATCACTATTACGTTTGATCCTTCAGAGCCGGCTAATCCGTTGGTGACGATGGATCGAGACCAGGTATTGAGCGACGAAGCCTCGGTATTGGGTTGGATTCTTGGTGATAATCACATTCTCTGCGACGATAGCTCCTACTATCCTTCCTATTTCAACGCTTGCCAATCGTTTGTCGAGCTTTGGATGGAGATCTACATCGAGAATTTGGGCGAAACGATCGGTACGATCGGCCATTTCTACAACGTTCTGGAGTGGATTAGCGATGAGGAGGCCGAGCGTCTGCAACGCGAAGAGGGTATGTAATTAGCATAAAAACAGAGAACGATATGAAACAATACATCTTTTCTTTGGTGGGCACGTTGACAGCTTCGTTAGCTTTGTTTTGTGCCTGTACGGAGGATCCTGAACCGATCGTGCCGCACTTCCCTGAGGTGGTGACGGCTACGGTGGCTGCAGGGGAGAGCTATACGCTGCACATTGAGCCCAATACGGCATGGACCGTAGCTGTTTCGAGCGAGTCGGCCACCTATTTCCACCTGTTGGATGAGGGATCGAAGGTCTATACGATGCGTGGTGCTGCCGGCAGCTACGATCTTACAATCGGAGTCGCTTCGATCGAGGAGTTCGATACCGAGCGTACGTGCGAAGTGAAATTGACCCTCGGTGAGGGCACTCTGCAGGAGACTCGTACGATTGCCATATTGACGCGTGGAAAGATTGACCGTAATCTGACGCTCTATGCTGCTGCCGAGTTTGATGAGGAGGCATCGGATTTCAGCAAGGATGAAGCCGATCAATATATCTACTCCGAGCAGCCTGCTACGGCTATCGAGTTGGTGAAGAATCTGAACGATCTCTATCTGCACCGTATTGTTGTGGAGTCGAATTACGCTTGGTCTTTTGCCGGTGAACTGCCTGCATGGTTGGATCCGTCGGTCGTATTGGCCGAAGTTGGTCGTACCGAGGTGCAGCTGCGTACGAAGAAGAGTGGTTATCCGTTTGAGGATACGGTGGCTGAGATTGGCTTTAACGACATGACGGAGCAGCATGCCCCGAAGTTGACCGACGCACGTTTTACGGTCTCTATTCCCGGTTGTGCTGGATATGTCGATTTGCAATTGGCTTCGGAGTTGAAGTTCAATGCCGATGGACAATATAATAACGAAGGTTCGTATGTCGATTCGGGTGCAATCGGTTGGTTGACGGCTCCGGTAGGTGCCGTGATCTATAAGGCAGTGAAGGAGAATGGTTTTTATTATACGGCTGCAGATCGTACTGAATGGATGGTGATCAATGAATCGTACGAGGAGGGCGCGCATGCCGAAGCCGGTTTATGGATGCGTACGTTGACCATTAAGACGCAGCTCAATACGGATGTTGCTCGTGAGGGTGTCTTGATCGTGGTACCTCAGTCGCTGGCTGCTACGATTACGGATCCCGACTATGATCTCTTCAATGCCGAGGGTACAGCGGTGAAGGATAGTTTTGCCGCCTACTCGGCCACGATCTTCCAGTCAGAGCCTGAAATACCCGGCGAGAAAGCTCCGATTGAGATTGCCAGCTTGGAGGCGTTGCGTGCCTTTGGTGGTAATTTCGAACCGCTCAAGGAGGATAGCTGGATCTGGAATGCCTTTGATGTGGAGCATGCTTACTGCATGAACTATCCGACGAACGATACTTCGAGTGGTGGTGATTTGAAGATCAATACGCCGTATGCGACGGTTGAGATTATTGGCTTTGATGCAACGACCGTATTGCAAACCACTGGCTATAACGGTAAGGCACTCGATGGTAAGGAGACGAGCTGGGTAACGGTAGAGAAGAGCCCCTACGGTATCGAGGATCAGCGACGCGTGGTGAGCCGTTTGGGTGAAAATTATCCCAACACTTGTCCTGGTGAGAATGGCGAGAATGAGGCCTTCCTCCTCTTCAAGGATGCCGAAGGTAAGAATATCGCGCTGATTTACTTCGTGCTTGATCCCAACTATTCGAATCAGGGCGGTGAGGTCGTTGATGGCGATGTAGCCTTTGTAGATCCCTCCTATGCTGCGAAGAGTGGTGCCAAGTTGGCTCGCATTGTCGAGGGTGATGCCGATTACAGCAAGGAGGATGAGGCGATGGGTGTTCAGCAGTATCGTCTGACATACACCAAGAGTACAGCCAACGAGGGTGTCTATCTCAAGGTGCCGGCTTATCAGTTGCTCATTTCGCAAAACGAGTGGTTGTGGGCGGAGGAGCCTGGTGATGGTACGATCCGCGTACAGATGGATACCGAGAGCGGAGTAGGCATCTTGAACATCTATGATGCTTCGTGGCAGGTAATTGTGAAGATTATCTGTGTGGCCGATTTGACGGCAGGCGGTGGAGATGGCTATGATCCCTATGGTGCCGTGACCTTCTTTGATCAGGCTTCGGCTGAGTCGATGGGTGCAACCCTCTTGGTAATTGATGAAGAGGATGAGAGCTACGATAAGGATATGGGCTATAAGGGAATTCCGCAGTACAGACTGACGCTCAAGCAGGCTGGCTCGATTACCCTCAAGGTGCCGACCTATTATATATCGTGGTGTTATCAGTCGTGGTTGACTTGTGCACCCGATTGGCCGGAAGAAGGCTCGAGCGAGGTGACCATCACGATGCAGTCAACGGGCTCGTCGCGACAGGTAAGTAACCTGACACTCTATGTTGATATGAGTGAAGGCACTGTGGCTGCCCAAATTCAGTGTGTGTTGCTGAATGAGTAATGAGTGAAAAAAAGCGTTTTACAACATAGGTTTTAAACGATGAAACTTACTAAAATTTTTCGATTCGTAGCAGTGACGCTGATGGCCGTTGTTGCGGTCGCCTGCTCGGAGAACGAGGGGGTCGATAACCGTGAGCTTGACTACGGATATGTGCAGTTTAAACTCTGCAAAGAGGCAGGTTTAACTCCTGCATCGCGTGCCGTACAAGCACCATTGGAGAACCTGACCGAAGCCAAGAAGGTCAAGGTGTCGATGCTCTACGGCAACACCACAATTTCGCAGACGCTCAACCTCCAACCTACGGAGGAGGAGGCAGCCGCCCATGGCTTGCGTACCGAGAAGCTCAAACTGCTTACCGGTGATTACGAGGTGCTTACCTTTACGCTCTACGACGTAAACGACCAGGAAATCTACTATGGAAGTCCGGCTCAAACTCGAGCACTCGAGGTAGTGATGGGTGGCCTGACCATGTTCGATCTGCCCGTTTCGGTAACGCCGCGTGGCCGCGTGGCCTTTACTTTGACCAAGGACCTCTCGGAGTTGACGCGTGCAGCAGAGCGTGAGTATACGTTTGATGAGATCAAATGGGCTTCGTTGACCGTTCAGCATAAGGCTACACAACTGAAGACGAGTATTGAAAAACTGCCGACCGACTTTTCGATTCATTTTGATGAAACGGATGATCAGGCCGATGGTTATCAGACCTCTTCACTGGCTTGTGATTCGCTGATTTCGCTGATGGCCGGAGAGTATCGTCTGCTCGGTTACGAGGTATTTGACGAGAAGAAGGTCTTGCTCGAGACTTGCAACAATCCGAGCCCGATCGAGTTTGTCGTGGTTGATAACTCTTCGACCGATGTTGCTGTGCCGGTCAAACTCCATGCAGCAGATGCATATCTGAAAGATTACTATGCACTCTACGAGATATGGAAGAGCCTCGATGGCCCCAATTGGTACTATGTGGGTGAGGATTATACAAGCGGCACGAATTGGGATTTTAACAAAGATCCGGATTTGTGGTGCTCGCAGCCCGGTGTGCAGGTGCATCCGAATGGTCGTATTGCGCGTATCGACATCAGCAACTTTGCCTTCAGTGGCCATCTGTCTCCCGCCATTGGTCAGCTCTCGGAGCTTGTGGAGCTCTATTTGGGTACGCACAATGATACAAATCTGCTGACCTATGATCCGGTGCTTTCACTCGATAAGTCGCTGAAGGATCGCCAGCAGAATCGTCAGCTCTATCATAAGCAGTATCTGCAGATGATTCATCCTGCTACGCCCTTCTCCGAGCCTTGTGCCCGTGCTTTGGCCGAACATCAAATCTCGCTGCCGAATACAGCCTATTACGAGCAATTCACCGAGCGCGAGTTGATCGACGAAAAGGGTGCTACACGTCGTCTTGTATTGCACGATACGCAACATGGTACATTGTGTAATGGTTTGAAGTCGATTCCGAAGGAGATCGGTCAGTTGCAGAAGCTCGCAATCCTCTATATTGCCAACAGCGAGATAGAGAGCCTGCCTGATGAGATGCAAAACTTGATATCCTGCACCGATTTAGAGATCTACAACTGTCCGAAGCTGAAGAATTTTCCGGTCTCTATTGCCAAGATGCCCGAGCTGATTTCGTTGAATCTGTCAAACAACCTGCAGTGGTCGGCTGCTGAGGTTTTGAAGGGTTTCAATGCTTTGGCCGAAGGCCCTTCGAACGAGAAGATTCAGATTCTCTACATGCGCGAAAATAATTTGGAGGAGATTCCGCTCTCGATTCGCAATATGAAGAAGATCGTTCTGTTGGATTTGTCCTATAATAAGATTAAAACGACCCCGACGTGGGGTAAAGAGATTGCTCCGCTGCAGCTCTATCTCGATAATAATCAGTTGGAGTCGTTGCCGGTTGATGAAGAGGGTTATTTCTGCGGTTACGATGATATGGAGACCTTCTCGGTACGATTCAATAAACTGAAAAAGTTTCCCAATATCTTCTCGTCGAAGAGCCTCTATACGATGAAATCGGTTGATTTCTCGGGTAACGATATCACGGGTTTTGAGGGTGAAGAGAATGGCACGTATCGCGGATTGAAGGTGGAGACACTTACGTTGTCGCAGAACTACAACCTTAAGAAGTACCCTGCAATACTTTGGAAGACCGGTTCGCAGATTGCCTATATCGTATTGCGCGCTTGTGGCTTGGAGGAGTTCCCCGCAGGGTCGTTCCAGGGAAGCCAAATAATTAATCTGGTTTCACTCGATCTGTCGTATAACAACCTGACGGATCTGCCTCGAGAGATGCATGCAGGTAATGTGCCTTATCTCTATGGTGTCGATTTGTCGTTCAATTCGTTCAGCAAATTCCCCTATGAGCCGCTTGATGCTGCGGGACTCACGGTGTTAGCTGTGCGTTCGCAACGTGATAAGGAGGGTCGTCGATGCCTGCGTGAGTGGCCGACGGGCATCTATCAGCATGTCGGTTTACGCGGTTTGTATCTCGGCTCAAACGACCTGCGTGAGGTGAACGATACCATCTCGACCCTCTGCTATTACCTGGATATCAGTGATAACCCGAATATCGTATTCGATGCATCAGATATCTGTTATGCATGGCAGATGGGTGCCTATATCCTCTACTATGACAAGACCCAAAATATCAAGAATTGCGATTTGATGCTCGAATAAACGTATGCGAATTATGAAGAAGTCATTATATCTCTTTCTGATGTTGCTCGTGGCCGGTTTTACGGCATGTACGAGTGATGGCGATACGGTTGAGTTCGCAACTGATCGCGCACAGATTCAAGTAAATGAAATTGGTGGCACCGAGCTGATCCAGGTGACTGCTCAAGGCGAGTGGAGTGTTTCGACCGATGAGACCTGGATTACGGTTTCGCCGGCCAATGGTCGTGGAACGACGATTTGCAAATTCTTGATCGACTCCGCCAAAACGGCCGAGCCGCGTCGAGCAAAGGTGCGTATTCGAAACAATGATAGTTGGGAGGATCGTACGATCGTTGTCGAACAGGCCGGATATCCCTACCTCATTGAGGTTGCCAAGGAGGGTGTCGAGTTGGAAAACTATGCCAAGAGCGAGGAACGTTACTTCGATGTGAAGATACGCGCCAACGTTGATTTCAAGGTGCAGATTCCGGACAATACCAATTGGTTGTCGTATGAAAATTACAAGTTGACGCTTGATAACGGTATGCGTCCTCGTGAGGTGACTATCCGATTCAAGTGGGATATCAATACACGTCCCGAAGAGCGCTTGGCTGCAGTAAGTTTTACCCCCGTTAGCGAGGTGTCGCTCAGCCAGCAGGCCGCCTTGTCGGTAAAGCAGGCAGCTGCTGCTCCGATCGAGGCCGGAACGCGTGCCGGTGACTCGGTGGCACTGTTGAGTATCGCGCGTACGCTCGATATGATGGAAAACAGCTGGGAGATGGGCGAGCCTATGTCGCGTTGGAATGGTGTCAAGCTGTGGGAAGAGGGTATGGAAGGATGTACGCCCGACAAGGTGGGCCGTGTGAAGTATGCCGAGTTCTTTCTCTTCTATACCAAGGAGCCGATCCCCTTTGAGGTGCGTTATCTGACGGCTGCCGAGGAACTCTACATTTTCAGTAATGCAAACTCGTTCCTCTACAGCCTTTCGACGGGTGAGTATCTTTCGGAATTGACCCAGCTGAAGCGTCTGACCGTGGGTGCTTATGGTCTGACCGAACTGCATCCGACCTTTACCAATCTGAAGAATCTGGAATATCTGGACCTCGGTTCGAATAATATGCAGGTCGTACCCAAGATATTGACCAAGGAGAATTTCCCGAAGCTGAAGACGTTGATCATGAACGCTAACCATCGTTCGGCCGTTTATGATTTGAGCAATTCAACGCGTACGGATTTGGGCGGATTGATCGATGAGCCGGAGTTCCCGGTTGATTTGATCAAATGGGGCCTTGATACGTTGGTGTTGTCGGTGAATTATCTGCATGGCGAGTTGCCGACTTTTGAAGATGATGATGAGATTCCCTACTATACGCAGGCCGAAATCGATGCAGTGGATTCGTTGCCGCAGTTCTTGGTTGATAACCGCATCAAGAAGGTGATGCCTACGACGAAGCTCTTTGCGATAAACCTGAATCGTTTGCATGGTAAGTTGCCCGATTGGTTGCTCTATCATCCGGCACTGAACCTATGGTATCCGTTTAGCTTGGTATTCCCGCAGGAGGGTCGTGATAAAAACGGTGTGGCTGCCGCTTTCGAAAACGAGCCGGTGAATATGAACTACTACTATGAGCTCTATACGACCAAGACGAAACCTTCGGGCGAGTTTGAGTAATGAAGCGATGATGATTATGAAAAAGACCTATTTATATCTGATGCTTCTCGGTGCACTGCTTTCGATGAGCAGCTGCGTCAAAGAGGAGCCGGCGCAACCCAATGTAACACCGGAGGAGGAGCAACCGACCACCTATCTGGAGGGTGAACTGATTGTGAAGTTCTCGGCTGATGCTGCGGCTGTTATCGAGCAACAGTGTCAGACCCGCAGTGCTGTTACCCGTAGCGGTATCGGCTCGGTGGATGAGGTGCTCTCGTTGATCAACGGCTATGAGTTGGAGCGCGTTTTCCCGTATGTGGCAGACACCGAGCAGCGTACGCGTGAGGCTGAGCTCGATCGCTGGTATGTGGTGCGCTTCGGCAAGGAGTACAACGTGGAGGATGTAGCCGCTCGTCTCGAACAGTTGGGCGAGGTGCAGCGTGTCAATCTGAACCGTACGATCAAACGTGCCTACACGGGCAAGGCGACGCCGTTGTCGCGCGCGCAGTTGGAGCGTATGACGGCTCAATCGCGCGCTGCATCGCAGGAGGATCCGTTGCTGCCGATGCAGTGGAATATGATCAATCGTGGCGATCTGTTTACCTCGGGCGATGTGGTTAAGTCGGTTAAGGATGCAGATGTTCAGGTTGAGAAGGCTTGGACGCGCTCGACCGGTGATGAGTCGGTCATCGTGGCCGTATTGGACGAAGGCGTTGATGTAACGCATCCCGATTTGGCAGCGAATATGTGGGTGAATCCGTATGAGGTCGCTGGCTCGCACGAGGATAATGATGGTAATGGTTATGCCGGTGACGTGTATGGTTATAACTTTATCAAGAATAGCGGCACAATTACGACGAATGACCTTTACGATTCGGGCCATGGCTCACACGTAGCCGGCGTAATTGCGGCTGTGAATAAGAACGGTGAGGGCATTGCCTCCATTGCCGGTGGTAATGGCGAGAAGGGTGGTGTGCGTATCATGTCGTGCCAGGTGTTCTCGGGTAATCTTTCGGGTTCGTCGTTGCAGGTGGTGCGTGCTATCAAATACGCTGCCGATAATGGAGCGGTTGTCTTGCAATGTAGCTGGGGCTTTATGTCGGGTTCGGCCAATATCTACGATTGGGGCTCACAGGGACCTCGTACCGAGGAGGAGTTTGAGGCCTATGCTCCCCTTGAAAAGGCAGCTCTGGAGTATTTCCTCCACTATGCAGGTTCGCCAAATGGCCCGATTGAAGGTGGTATTGCTGTTTTTGCGGCCGGTAATGAGTCGGCAGATATGGCCGGTTATCCGGGTGCATCGGATAAATACCTCTCGGTAGCCGGTACGGCTGCTGATTATACGGCTGCTGTCTACACGAACTATGGCTTTGGAACTTCGATTTCAGCACCGGGTGGCGATCAGGATTACTACTACGACTATGTGGATGATACGCACAACTATGGTGAGGTAGGTTGCATCCTTTCGACGTTACCGATGTCGAAGAGCGAGAGCGGTTATGGCTACATGGAGGGTACTTCGATGGCCTGCCCGCATGTGTCGGGTGTTGTTGCATTGGGTGTCTCTTATGCTGCTGAATTGCGTCGCCACTTCAAGGCTACCGAGTTGCAGGAGTTGCTGATGGCTACTGCTACGCCGATTGATGCTTACCAGACGGGTATGAAGTTATACATGCGCTATGCCGCAGACCTCGGCCCGATTCAACCGATGCAGATGAATCTCTCGAACTATCGAGGCGGCATGGGATCGGGTCAGGTGAATGCCGATACATTCTTGGCTGCTATCGAAGGAAAGGGTGTCGAGGTGCGTTTCCCGAACATCTATCTTGCAACGGGAGGTGTTTCGGTTGTGTCGCCTGCTCGTTACTTCAAGAATGGCGAGCAACTGACTTACCAAGTGACGATTGCCGATACGAATATTGCAACTTTACGTAGCTACAATCAGATGCTCTATTTCCAGGGTATTGCTCCGGGTACTACGTCGGCCGAAATTCGCACCTCGGACGGACAAACGCAAACGTTCCAGATTACGGTCCGCAATGGAGCCGGATCGAATGGTTGGTTGTAATCAAAAATAGCATGTAAGCAATGAGCCGACTGTGTAAAATAGTGTTGTTGCTCCTGGCAGTATTGCGAGGTGGAGATGCTATGGCGCAGTTGCACCTGATCAGTCAGTCGCGTATTGATAGCATCCGCAACCCGCGTACGCTGACGCATATGCCGATGCATTTCCAGCAGAGCACTACGTTGGAGATGGGGCAGATGAAGGAGGATGCCGAGCCGTGGAGTGCTGAACTTCAGTGGATAAATCGCGGGACGGAGCCCTTGGTGGTGACGAAGGTTGTAACAACTTGTGGCTGTTTGAAGGTCGATTTTGACCAATGGCCCGTCATGACTGATTCAACTGCCGTAGTTCGCATGACCTATCATCCAAAGGGCCATCCCGGCGTGGTGTATCAACGGGCATTTATCTATACGACTGCATCTGCTGATACCCCTTCGGCTATATTGGTGGTCAATGGAGAGGTGCTTCCCGTGATGAACCCTAAGGAGAGCTATCCACAAACTTGCGGTCCGTTACGCCTTCGAACGCGTGAACTGACGTTTAGCAGTGGCGGACATCGTCAGCAGATCGCTGTCGCCTGCTATAATGGGGGGGATGAGGCTTTGCGTATTTCGACGGATACGTTGCTGACTTCACCGGCGCTACGCATCAGCAGCTCGCCCAAGGCCATACTGCCTGGTGAGGAGGGGGAATTGGTGGTTACGTTCGATCCGTCGAAGGCCGTCTTTATCAACCCGACCATGCCGCTCTATCTGCGTGGTGTCTATCTCCCTGCGCGTCAGCGACAATTGACAATTCGTATTAAGTAAAGGCTTGAAATATAAAATAAAAAATAGATATGAAGAAAAATTGGTTTTATCTGACCCTGATGCTCTTGTCATCGCTCTTGGTGGCATGTGCGGAGGAGAAACCCTACGTGGAGCCGCAATTGGAGGTTACCCCCAATAATGTGGCCGGCGAGTGGATGATCCAAAGCTGGAATAATGGCCAGTCGCTTGGCGAAGGGTGCTATGTCTATCTGCATTTGGTGCGTAACGATCGTACCTTCACGCTGTATCAGAACATTGACAGTTTCCAGCACGTAGTGCGTACGGGAAGATATGTCATCGAGGTCGATCCCGAAATCGGAGCGGTGATTCGCGGTAACTACGATTTTGAGGGCGGTGATTGGAATCATCGCTACATCATCACCAGTTTAACGGCCAATGAGATGGTCTGGGTGGCTAAAGATGATCCGACCGATGTGTCGGTCTATGTGCGTGCCGAGATTCCCGATGAGTTGAAGTAATGTCGGGTGAGACGAATAAAAAGCGGGGTTGAGCTACATGGCTGAACCCCGCTTTGTTGTTGGCTTGGGAGATTATCCTACCCATATGCGACCGCGTAAGACCGTGTGACGTATCAGCGGTGTCGCGTAAGCATAGGTGAAAAATTCGGGTGACGAGATCGGCTTGGTGATGAAGCAGTTGGCTACCTTACCTACCGTAATCGATCCGAAATCGTGGCTCAATCCCATTGCGGCTGCTCCGTTGATGGTAGCTGCATGGAGGGCCTCAGTGGGTGTCATGCGCATCTGGGTGGCAGCCAACGCCATCACCATACGCATATTACCCGAGGGCGAAGAGCCCGGATTGTAATCTGATGCCAGGGCAACGGCTAAGCCGCTTTCGATCATCTTTCGTGCTGGCGGATAGCTCATGCCGAGGAAGAACGCAGCACCGGGCAACATGGTCGGCATCGTGTGGCCGCCTTGGAGTGCCACGATCTCCTCGTCGCCCATACGCTCCAGGTGATCTACCGAGAGTGCGCCTTCTCGAACTCCTAACTGCACGCCACCCGAAACAGCCAATTCGTTGGCGTGAATTTTGGCCTTGAGCCCATACTGCGCTCCTTTGCGGATGATTCGTTCCGTCTCTTCGATGGTGAAGAATCCGCGATCGCAGAATACATCCACAAAGTCAGCCAGGTGTTCTTGTGCTACGGCAGGAATCATCTCGTCGCAGACCAGATTTACATAGTCACTTTGGCGGCCGATATACTTTCGAGCAACGGCATGTGCTCCGAGGAAGGTCGCACGTACCTCGATCGGTTCGCTTTCGCGGATGCGTCGAATCACGCGCAGCATCTTCAACTCATCTTCGGTCGAGAGGCCATAGCCACTTTTGATCTCAACCAAACCGGTTCCCATGCGCATAATCTCGTGTACTCGCTCGATGGCTTCGCAATACAGCTCCTCCTCCGAGGCCTCGTGCAGTCGATCTGCCGAGTTGAGAATTCCTCCACCACGTTTGGCGATCTCCTCGTAACTCAATCCATGAATTTTATCCAAAAACTCTTGTTCGCGACTACCCGCATAGACTAAATGGGTGTGCGAATCGCAAAACGAAGGGAAGAGCATACCGCCTTCGGCATCCAGCACCTCGTCTGCCACTATTCCAGGCATCTCTTCCATCGGTCCAAAGGCGGTGATACGACCATCTTCGGCCAAGAAATAGGCGTTGTCGAGACGTTGCAAGCAGTCCATCTCCTTGCCGGCGATTCGATCGCGGTGTGCAGTATCTATTCCGACAATCGTGCCGATATGGTGAATCAGTAATTTCATCGGTTTGTGCGCAGAAATTGGATCGAATGTTCGATGTGGGGGTACATCACCTCATCGTTGTCGATGAAGGGGACAACCTGACGGTAATCGGCTACGAGACTTTCGATCTGCTCCGACGAGCGAGCCGGACGACGGAATTCCAGCGCTTGGGCGGCGTTCATTAACTCAATGGCCAACACACGCTCTACGTTCAGGACAACACGTGCCAATTTAGTAGCAGCGTTCGATCCCATGCTGACATGGTCCTCCTGGCCTTGCGATGAGGGGATCGAGTCGACCGAGGCGGGCATACACAACCCTTTGGTCTGGCTGACGATCGATGCGGCAGTGTATTGCGGAATCATGAAACCGCTGTTCAGTCCGGGTTTGGCTACCAGGAAGTGGGGAAGCGAACGAACGCCTGCAATGAGTTTGTAGGTTCTGCGCTCCGAGATGTTGCCCAACTCAGCTACGGCGATTGCCAAGCAGTCCATCGCAACGGCAATAGGCTGACCATGGAAGTTGCCGGCCGATACGATGATGTCTTCATCGGGGAAGATGGTCGGATTATCCGTCACGCTGTTGATCTCGGTCTCCATCACCGAGGTTACATAGTCGATTGTATCTTTCGAGGCACCGTGTACCTGGGGCATGCAACGGAATGAGTAGGGATCTTGGACATGCTGTTTCGGACGCGAAATCAGCTCGCTGCCCTTCAGCAGAGCGCGAATGGCTCGAGCCGTGGTAAGTTGCCCCTTGTGGCCGCGTACAAGATGTACGTTGTCCGAGAAGGGTTCGATGCGGCCGTCAAAAGCATCCAGCGAAAGAGCTCCGATGCGGTCAGCCCAACGGCTCAAATCCTGTGCCTTGAGAAGTGACCAAACACCGTAAGCGCTCATGAACTGCGTGCCGTTGAGCAGCGCAAGACCCTCTTTGGATTGCAGTTCGATAGGCTCCCAACCAAATTTGGTCAAGATTTCACCGGCGGGGTAGTCCACTCCCTTGTATTCCACTTCGCCCAATCCCAATAGCGGCAACGACAGGTGGGCCAGCGGTGCCAAATCGCCCGATGCACCGAGCGATCCCTGTTGATAGACGACAGGAAGAATGTTGTGGTTGTAGAGGTCGATCAGACGCTCAACGGTGCAGAGTTGTACACCCGAATGGCCGTAGGAGAGCGATTGAACCTTGAGGAGCAACATCAATTTGACAATCTCGCTCGGCACACGCTCACCCGTGCCACAGGCATGCGACATGACGAGGTTCTTTTGCAACTGAGCCAGCTCATCTTTGCCGACCGAGATGTTGCAAAGTGATCCGAATCCGGTGGTGATACCGTAGATCGGCTCTTTTTGATCCTCCATCTTGTGATCAAGATAGGCTCGACAGTGGTTGATGCGGTTTTTGCAATCATCGCTTAAGGCGAGCGGGAGCTTACGGTCGATAATCTCGCGCAGACGATCCAGCGACAAATGCTCCGCCGAAATATGGTGATATTCCATGTGTGGTAGTAGTTTATGGTTTATTGGAGTAATTCATGAATCATTTGTTCATCGGCCAGGTGCGGCAATGTAACCTGGAGATCGGGCGTGCGCTCCATCTCGCGACGGATCGCATCCATCGCTCCTTCGTTGCGAGCCCATGAACGGCGTGCAATACCGTTGTTGACATCCCACAGCAACATGCGGCGTATGCGACGATCTGCCTCTTCCGAGCCGTCGATCACCATGCCGAATCCGCCGTTAATTACCTCGCCCCAGCCAACGCCGCCACCATTGTGGATCGAGACCCAGGTTGCTCCGCGGAACGAGTCGCCAATGACGTTGTGAATGGCCATGTCGGCCGTGCGATTCGAGCCGTCGTAGATGTTGGATGTCTCGCGGTAAGGAGAGTCGGTACCCGACACGTCGTGATGGTCGCGACCAAGCACAATCGGTGCCGAGATACGTCCCTCACGGATGGCCTGGTTGAATGCCAAGGCGATCTTCGTACGACCTTCCGAATCGGCATAGAGGATGCGGGCTTCGGAGCCTACAACCAAGCGATTCTTGCCTGCCTCCCGAATCCAACGAATATTGTCTTCCAACTGACCACGAATAGCTTCGGGTGCTGTTTGGTGGATCTCCTCCAATACCTCGGTAGCCAAGCGATCGCTTTCGGCCAGATCCTCGGCCTTGCACGAAGTGCAGACCCAACGGAACGGTCCGAAACCGTAATCGAAGAACATCGGTCCCATGATATCCTGCACGTAGGAGGGGTAACGGAATTTATCGCCGTGCGCCATGATATCGGCTCCGGCGCGAGACGATTCCAGGAGGAAGGCGTTGCCGTAGTCGAAGAAATACATGCCACGTGCAGTAAGCTTGTTGATGGCTGCAACCTGACGGCGTAAAGAGGCCTGTACGCATTCGCGGAAACGATCGGGCTCTTCGGCCATCATCTTGTTCGAGGCTTCGTAACTATAGCCAACGGGGTAGTAGCCACCGGCCCAGGGGTTGTGCAGTGAGGTTTGATCCGAGCCCAGATCAACTCGGATATCCTCATCGGCCAATCGCTCCCAGAGATCGACGACGTTGCCTACATAGGCCATCGATACAATCTCTTTGTTGGCAACGGCCTGACGAATACGCGGAATCAGTTGATCAAGATCGCTGTGCAACTCATCAACCCATCCCTGCTCGTGACGCTTTTCAGCCGCCTTGGGGTTGATCTCGGCCACTACGCTGACAACCTGCGAAATGTTTCCTGCTTTGGGCTGAGCACCAGACATGCCTCCCAAACCCGACGAGACGAACAACATACCGCGCGGATCGGTCTGCCCCTCGGTGTAACGCTTGCGCGCTGCATTCATCACCGTGATCGTAGTGCCATGCACAATGCCCTGCGGGCCAATATACATGTATGAGCCGGCAGTCATCTGTCCATATTGCGATACACCCAAAGCATTCATTCGCTCCCAATCATCGGGTTTCGAGTAGTTGGGAATCACCATGCCGTTCGTGACTACGACGCGCGGAGCCTCCTTGTGCGAGGGGAACAAGCCAAGCGGATGGCCCGAATACATCACCAGCGTCTGCTCGTCAGTCATCATGGAGAGGTATTTCATGGTCAGGCGATATTGCGCCCAGTTTTGGAATACGGCACCATTGCCACCATAGGTGATCAACTCGTGAGGGTGTTGTGCTACCGCCTTGTCGAGGTTGTTCTGAATCATGAGCATAATGGCGGCAGCCTGCTTCGATTGGGCAGGATACTCCTCAATGGGGCGTGCCTTCATCTCATAGTCGGGACGGAAACGGTACATGTAGATGCGTCCGTAGCGTTTCAACTCCTCCACAAACTCCTTGGCCAGCGTTTTGTGATGCTTCGAGGGAAAATAGCGCAAGGCATTCTTGAGGGCTAGCACCTGCTCCTCCGCGGTCAAAATCTCTTTGCGTTTCGGTGCATGGTTGATGGTCTTGTCGTAAGGCTTGGGCGTAGGTAACGTGTCGGGAATACCGGCGCGAATATCCTCTTGGAACTCTTGTAAAGTCATCTTGTTATCCGATTTTTTGTTCGACAATCGCGAGAACCTCCTTCTCGGCAAGGATCGCGGCTTCAGCAATGCGATCAGCCTCTGAGGTTAATGCCTCAGCTTTGATGCGATCTTTTAGACCGGCGGCATTGATGCGGACATTTAAGCGTGCTCCGAGTACGGCACTGCGTGCTGCCAAAGCGCCCACACCGGCATCAGATACCGAATTAGGGTTGCCCACCTCGGCCATGGCTTTTACAAGTGGAAAGACACGGGCCGCTGCCTGCATGGTGCGAAGTGGCACTTCGGTGGCGTAGAGGGTCGCCTCTTGGAGAGCCGCACTACGGGCCGCTTTCTCCTCCTCCGTACTCTTCGGCATGGCGAATACAGCCATGATGCGGTTGAAGGCCTCGGTGTCCTCATCCACTAAATGCAACAATTCGGCCATCAGCATTTGACCGGCCTCCGCATAGTTGGAGAACTCCTCCCAACGGTCGTCCCAACCCGCTTTGTGCGACGAAAGGTTGGCAACCATCGTTCCAAGGGCAGCACCCAAGGCGCCCATGTAGGCCGAGATTGATCCTCCACCCGGAGCCGGCGACTCGCTGGCTGTCTCCTCGGCAAACCCTTTGGTCGTAAGATCGATCAGGCGGTTCGTAGAGTGGTCTGCAATCATATACTCGATTACCTTCTCCTTCGGGTCAAAGGGTTTCAAATCATCCAATCCCATCGATTTGATGGCGATGCGGATGATCTCCTCCTCGGTGATACCTACCGAACGATGTTGTTTTTTGAGGAAATATTTTCCGGCATCAATCAGCGCTCGCTTCGGTACAAGTCCTACAATCTCGGTGCCTGTTACACGTACTCCACGTGCATCGGCTTTGCGACATACCTCGTCAAATGCGATATGTAAGGGGGTAACGGCAATGTTGGTGAGATTCATGGAGACCTGAGCGATGCCGTATTCGTCGATAAACCAGCCAATACCCTTGGTTGCTTTGAGTGATCCGGGACGCATGACGGGATTTCCATCGGCATCTTTGACAATTTTACCCACAATGGGGTTGCCCTCACGCACGGGGCGTCCCTTCTCGCGAACGTCAAAGGCAATGGCATTGGCTCGGCGCGTCGAGGTGGTGTTGAGGTTGAAGTTGACGGCAATCAGAAAATCGCGTGCACCTACGGCCGTTGCACCGGTGCGTGCCACCTGTTCGTCGTAGGGTCTGGCTCCAAAGTCGGGGGCCTTCTCTTTCGTGGCAAGTTTCTCGGGTAGAGCTTCGTACTCACCCTCGCGGCAGACGGCAAGATTTTGGCGAGCTTCGGTGTAGGCAGCAGCCTCGTAGCAATAGGTCGGGATGGCGAGCTCGTTGGCGATGCGTTCGGCTAATGAGCGGGCCAACGTTGCGCACTCTTCGAGTGTGATGCCTGCAATCGGTACCAACGGTAATACGTCGGTTGCTCCCATGCGCGGGTGCTCGCCTTTGTGCTGGCGCATGTCGATCAGTTCGGCAGCACGCTTCACCCCTTGAAATGCCGCCTCGACAACCGCTTCTGGCTCTCCAACGAAGGTGACGACAGTGCGATTGGTAGCTTCGCCCGGATCAACGTCCAGCAGTCGAATGGGGGCTGCGGCTTCAATTGCGTCGGTAATCTCTTTGATGATCTCTTTGTTGCGTCCCTCGCTGAAGTTTGGAACACATTCGATGATTCTTGTTGCCATATTCTTCTTGTGATGATTGTATTTTCAACTACCCAAATTTATATCAAATTCTTGGATTTTGCAAACGCCCCGTCTTGCATTTCTCGCAACGAAATCGTAAATTTGTGAAAAACGGAATGCTATGAAACGAACAGCCTATGTCGAAATCGAGTCGCGTGAAGCGTTGATGCCGCTTTTAGAGGCGGGAAAAGAGTTGTCGCATTATGCCTTTCAGGCAATCCGTTTTGGCGACGAAGTGGCCGGAATTCGTTTCCGCGATTGTCTGTTTATCGGTTGTCGGATACCGGATGCAATGCGCCTGCAGTTGGCGTCAGATTGCTATGAAATACCCGATCTGACCATGCCCTTCAAGGTCTTTCCGCCACAACTCTATTCAGCCGATACGCTCTATGCCGGGTATGATCCGACGGATGAGCGAACCTTTGATACCTGTTACGATATGCGTGTCTATCGGGCCTATATGGAGCAGGGTAAATCGGCTTCATGTATTCGTGAAACCTTGGCGCGTTACCTGCACGATCATTCGATTAGTGACGCCCTGCACGATCTGCTGGATCAATACGGCGAACGATCCGTGGTCGCTATTATGGGAGGGCACGCCCTGTCGCGTGCAGATGCCATCTATTTGCAGTTGGCGAAGGTCTCGAAGCGCCTGACAGAGGCAGGGGTACTGATGTTGAGTGGTGGAGGTCCGGGTGCGATGGAGGCAACTCATTTCGGCGCTTGGTTTGCAGGACGATCCGATGAGGATCTGCTCACGGCCTATCGGCAGCTGTCGACCGTGCCGACTTTCCGCGATGTGGGTTGGCTCTCGTCGGCCTTTGCAATTATGCGTCGCTATCCGCGAGTAGTAGCATATCGCAGTGTTGGAATTCCGACCTGGTTTTATGGTCACGAGCCGGCTAATCCCTTTGCAACACATATTGCAAAATATTTCGAAAATAGTATTCGTGAAGATGGCCTCTTGGCCTTGGCGAAAGGAGGCGTGATTTATGCTCCAGGTAGTGCCGGGACCATGCAGGAAATTTTTCAGGATGGTGCACAAAATCACTATGAAACTTTTGGCTATGCGTCACCCATGATATTCTTCGGTGCTCACTATTGGAGTTCGCAGATGCCTGTATATCCATTGCTTACATCGTTGGCCGAGCAGGGTAGTTATCGGAATATGAAATTGATGCTGACTGACGAAATTGAGGAAGTGGTAAGTCGGATTTTGAAGTTTGTGCAGCGAGGTGAGTAAATATTTTATAAGATAATACAATATTTATTTGTAAAACGTAGATTTTATATATAATTTTGTATTCGTAAACAGAAAATAAATCTTTTGTTGTATGGATACAAGCTATGACCCATTGTTGCTCTCTTCATTCCCGATCGAAGAATTTGACCCTGTATTGGGCGAACTATATCTGTTTCATACCTCTGATCCGGCATGTCCTTCCGAAGAGTGTTTATGGGCCGTGGTGGCGCAATATCGAGCGGGGCGTCTTGTAGTCGAGTCGGGTACGACCGATTTAAGCCATTTCGATTGTTGGTTTGAAGTTTCGTCCCTTTATCGATATGTGCGATCGGCTACACGAGAAGAGTTACGTGATTATAGCTACAACTTGGCGCATGCCGAGTGTGCCAAACATAGTGTTTAATTAATTATGTTTTGTTAGTTGCCAATTGGCTGTGAGAGATATTTGTGCGCCTTTAGACCACTTTTTTCTCCGTTTTCGGAAAGTGTGTTATGCGGAAAGGGTAGTGTAACTTACAGATTGTTGGTCTTAAGATAAAAAAGGTTGCATCTTGTTGTGATGCAACCTTTTGTGGGCCCAGAGGGGCATGATCCCGCGACCTTCGGATTATGAGTCCGCTGCTCTGACCAACTGAGCTATGGGCCCTTTGCTTATTTTAAACGATGCAAAGATAGTACACCGCGCGGGAAATTTCAAAATTTAGAATTCAAAATTCGAAATAATTTTGAGGGAAGGGGTGTGTATACCCCGATTTTACCCATTCCGTTACCTGCAATGCAGCAAAAAAAGTGTGCTACAAGAAAAGGCGCGACCCTAAAGTCGTGCTTCGTAGTGAGCGAAAGACTTATCTGCGCTTCGCTTGATGAGTCTCCACCTCCTGCAACAGCCCAATCTTGCACGAAAACACGATACTCCGTATTGCTTTAATTTCCTGCTAACACCTTTGCAAGTAAACTTGCAGGTGTCATCAGAAAATAAAAAAAACATCGAACGTTAGTTCGATGTTTTCGTTTGTCTTGTAGCGAGAGAGAGACTTGAACTCTCGACCTTCGGATTATGAATCCGACGCTCTAACCAGCTGAGCTATCTCGCCATTGCTCTTAAAGCGAGTGCAAAGATAAGTCAAAAATCTATTTGTGCAAAATCTTTTCTGTATTTTTTTGCAATTATTTCCGGATCGATGCGCTTCGGTATTGATTTTGAATGAGGTAGCCAAACGATTTTTTTGAGTGATGTCGGGTTTGCTACGTGATTGGTTGGTGCACACGGTGCACTGGTTGCGCGTGTTGGCCGGTGGAGTATTGCTTGTAGCCTTCTCTTGGGAGATCTTTTCCGGGCGAGGAGAACGCCTCTCGCACCTCTACCTCGCTACCCAATTGGTGGTCTGCCTGTTATTTTTGTTTGATTACCTGCTGAACCTACTCTTTACAACGCAACGTTGGCGTTATATCGGTCGTAATTGGCTCTACCTCTTGTGTGCGATTCCGTGGCTGAATCTGATCGAATGGCGGGGTGTGGAGCTCTCGCGTGGATGGTCGATGGCTGTGGGACTATTGCCGATTGTGGCAATTGTGATGGCGGTCTATATTCTGCTTGAGTGGATCGATCAAAGGCGCATACATCAGCTCTTTTTTACCTATTTGTGTGGGCTGCTGCTCTTTACCTACCTGTCGGCGTTGCTCTTCTATGATTTTGAAGGGGCGAACTCTGTTACGGCCATCCATTTTGGCGATGCGCTTTGGTGGGCAGGGCTCAATCTCTCGACTGCAGGCTCACCCTTGGTGCCTACCACCGCTGTTGGTAAGGTGCTCTCGGTGATGTTGCCCATGGCGGGTATGTTGTTCCTGCCGATCTTTACCACTTATATAATGGAGCAATACAAAAAACGGGATCGGAGGTAGGGGCTCATTTTTTTAGCCGCAGGGCATGGATATAAGAAACGGAAATTGTATATTTGTAAACGGCTCTATCTGTTTAAGGCTTAAACCGATCTGATATGATGAAGAAATTGCTTGCTTGCTGGGGGTTGGTGCTGTTGGTGTTGCCCGTTGGGGCGCAAACGCTGAGGATGCAACACGAGGCGGAGTTGGAGGCGACGCCACAAAAGCGCGTGGAATTTGTAGCCCGCCTGAGTTATTTCTTTCCCGACTATGGCTATGGGCCGATGCCCTATTTAGTGACTCAGGAGGGGAAATACAAGAACCACTTTACGGTGGGTGCGGGATTCGAGAGCGATATCTATTTCCATAAGCAGTGGTATGCCGGTGTGGGCGCGGAGGTGATCCAGTCCAGTGGCACCTACAAGCATATGACCCCTGCGGGCGAGGCGCACCGAAAATCGTTGCGCACGGCTTTGGCTGTGCCGGCTTTGGTGGGTTATAATTGGGAGATGGAGGAGAATATCTACATGATTCCCTCAACGGGTTTTGCGTTTAATTATATCTTTGCCGGTAGCGATAAGTTGAGCGATGCACAAGGACGAGAGCATAGCGTGAAACTGCATGATTTGGAGGATATTGATCGTGTGGGTTGGTTCTGGGTCCTGAACCTGGACCTGCAAATTGAAAGGATGTCGTTGGGTTTTCAGTTCTCCCTCGCTTTGGATGCTTCGACGCCCGATTATGCGGCTATACGTGTCGGCTGGAGATTCTAAGAGCTGTACTACAGATATAAAGAGAAGCCCGACCGTAATGGTCGGGCTTCTCTTTTTGCTGTGTGAGATTACTTCTTAGCCTTCAGCAGGTCGCGAATCTCGGTCAGCAACTCCTGGTCGAGCGTCGGCTTCGGCTCTTCGGGAGCGGGTGCCGGAGCAGCCTCCTCCTCCTTCTTCTTCATGTTCATCAGCTTGTTCATGCCCTTCACCATGAGGAATACGCAGAAGGCGAGGATCGTGAAATCAACGCACTGCTGAATAAATGCACCGTAGTTCCACGTAATGGCCGGTACGGCAGCCGTTGTGTCGGTAGCCTCGACAGCCTCCTTGATCACTACGCTGAGCTTTGTGAAATCGGTGTTGCCGAGCAAAGCTCCGATGGGAGGCATGAGGATATCGTTTACGAGCGACGTTACGATCTTACCAAATGCACCACCGATGATGACACCGACAGCCATATCCATTACATTACCCTTCAGGGCAAACTCCTTAAATTCTTTTAAAAAAGCCATAATAATCTTCGTTTATTGGTGTTTGCGTTTTGTTTACCGTGTGTTACTCAACCTCGATCAGGATTGTGTTGGTCTGCACCGAGTCACCTACAGCTACCAGAATCTGCTTTACGGTACCCGAGTAGTCACTCTCGATCGTGTTCTCCATCTTCATCGCCTCGAGCGTCATGACCTCCTGGCCGGCCTTTACCTTGTCGCCAACCGAAACCTTGATATCGATCACGCGACCCGGCAGGGGCGAGATGACCGTATTACCCGTGATGGGCTGCGTCTTCTTCTCCTCCACGGCGGGAGCAGCCTCGATAACGGGCTGCGGCTCGGCAGCCTTCTTTGCCTCGTAAGCCTGCTTCTTGATCATCGTCAGGTAGTTCTTTGCCACGAGCGGGAAGAGCTCGAGCAACAGTACCTCCTTCTCGTTCTCGGCCAGCTTCACGCCACCGGCCTCGGCCAATTCGGGGTTGGGTTGCATCTGATACTTCGACGTATCGTAGGGGGTCTCCTCACGTACGCCGCAAATCTTGAAGCGGAATTCGGGATCAATCTCCACGGGCGTCTTGCCATACTCACCCTTCACGAGGCCTACAAACTGTGAACTCTTGTTCGTATACATCGGGCGACCGGCCTTCTCGTCCATAGCGCAGTTTACGGCCTGAGCACCTACGATCTGCGAAGTGGGCGTTACCAAGGGGGGCAGACCAGCTGCGAGACGCACCGAGGGGATGAGCTCCATGGCGCGGGGCAGAATCTCTTCGGCCTTGAGCTGCTTGAGCTGAGCCACCATGTTCGAGTACATACCACCCGGAATCTCGGCCTTCTGTACCAACTCATCGGGAGCGGGGAAGCCAAAGTGGGCCTCAATTTTGCGGCAAGCGTCAATGCAGGTCTGCTCGTCGTCCTCCTCAGCGGCCTTAATGGCCTTGTCGAACAGGGCGTCAATCTCGGCAGGAAGCTTGTCGGTTACGGGGTTGAAGTAGGTCGGCTCGGGCTTCTCGGTGCCAAATACCGACTGGTTCAGCTCCTTGCGGATAGCCTTCAGCTCGGCGTTGATCTTGGCTACAGCCTCCATGTTTACACCGTGGTCGATGCCCAGCTTCTTGCAGACTACATCAATGAGCTCGATAGCCGGAGCACCCGTACCACCAGCGAAGTACCAGCAGTTGGTATCTACGACATCCACGCCGGCCACGATAGCGGCCAATACCGAAGCCAGACCATAACCCGGCGTACAATGCGTGTGGAAGTCAACCGGAATCGAGATGTTCTTCTTCAGCAGCTTCACGAGCGTAGCCACGCGACGCGGCGGAATCAGACCCGACATATCCTTAATGGTGATCATGTCGGCACCCAGAGCGGCCATCTGCTGCGCTTTGTCAAGGAAGTAGGCGTCGGTAAAGACCTGCTGGGGCTTTTTCTTACCCAATAACTTCTGGAAGAACGACGGTTCGGGATACTTCGGATCGACCGTGTAGCAAACAGCACAGTCGGCGATACCGCCATACTGTTTTACATATTTGATGGTCGATTTTACGTTATTTACGTCATTCAAGGCGTCGAAGATACGCATGATACCCAGACCACTCTGGATGGCGTTGCGGCAGAAACCATCGATGATTTCATCCGTATAGGGGGCATATCCGAAGAGGTTGCGACCGCGCGAAAGAGCCGTCAGTTTCGAAACTTCACCAACAACTGCATGGATCGATTCCAGGCGTGTCCAGGGGTTTTCGTTCAGGTAACGCATTACCGAGTCGGGTACGGCGCCACCCCAAACTTCCATTGCATAAAAGTTAGCATCTTTGTAGTAGGAGAGACAGCGGTTGATCTGCTCCTGTTTCATGCGCGTGGCAAACGAAGACTGTTGTCCGTCGCGCAACGTGAGATCTCTGATTTTGAGTACTCTTGCCATAATGTTTTATTTTGATGGTTTTGTTTCTCTTAATTATTAGATTCCAAAGATAACGAAAAAATGGTAGATGCAAACGTTTTTTGGATAAAATCGTCGCTTTTGAAGTGTGAAAATTTAAATATTTATACCTTTGCAGATAAAATAAGTGTCATGCTTGCATCTCAGGTAATTCTTGCAGCCTTGATCGGCTATTTGGTGTTGCTGTTGGTTGTCGGCCGATTGTCGGCCCGCACCGCAAGTAATGCGCTCTTCTTTACGGCGGAGCGCGGGGTGGCCTGGTATATCGCCTGGCCGGCCATGATCACGGCGGCCATGTCGGGTATTACCTTCATTTCGCTCCCCGGATCGGTAGCGCAGGATGGCTTTACCTATTTGCAGATGGTGCTCGGCTTTACGGTCGGACAGTTGTTGGTGGCTTATTGGTTGGTCCCACTCTTCTACCGCATGCGCCTCACCTCGCTCTATGAATACCTCGCGGCCCGTTTTGGTCGTACGTCACACCGTACGGGCGCACTCTTCTTTTTCCTCTCGAAATATGCCGCCTCGGCCTTGAAACTCTATTTGGTTGCTGCGGTGTTGCAACTGCTTCTGTTTGAGCGAATCGGAATCCCGTTTGGGATAAATGCGCTTGTTTGTACAGCTATCTGTTGGGGCTACACGATGCGTGGAGGGGTGAAGTCGGTCTTGTTAACAGATTGGATTAAGACGCTGTTGTTGCTCGCTGCAGTAGGGGTGACTATTGTGGTGTTGCTTGATCGGCTCGACTGGAGCTGGGCTACCTGTTGGCAGGCTTTGGCAGAGTCGCCCCATTCCCGGATCTTCTGCTTCGATGATCCGGCTTCCGATCGTTACTTTTGGCGCATGTTTTTGGCCGGTATCGTGTTGTTGATTGCCATGACGGGGTTGGATCAGGATCTGATGCAACGCAACCTGGCTTGTCGTTCGATACGCGATGTGCAGCGAAATATTGTCCTTACGGCGATCTCGCAGGCGGTGGTCATCACCCTTTTGCTGGGACTCGGATTTTTACTCTATGCCTATGCCGAGCAGGCGGGTTTGGAGTTGCCGACCAAGAGCGATGAACTCTTTCCGTTGGTGGCCGTTGGTGGAGGTTTGCCGATGGTGGTTGGAGCGTTGTTTGTGGTGGGTTTTGCGGCTACAAGCCTTTCGTCGGTAGGGTCGGCATTGACCGCTTTAACTACCTCGTTTTCGGTGGATGTAATGCAGGGTAAATCGCTTGATGAAAGCCGTTTGTTGAAACTCAGAAAACGCACGCATGGTGTTATGACACTGCTGCTTTTTGGGGCAGTTTTGCTCTTGGAATATGCGGCTGATGATAGTTCGATCAATTTGATTTATCGCATGGCAGGCTATACCTACGGTCCGTTGTTGGGTATGTTCCTCTTTGGCCTATGGAGTCGTCTTGAGGTGCGCGATCGCTGGGTTTGGTTGCCGGCTCTTGCTGCACCATGTGTAATGGGTGTTTTGCAGGAATATCTACGCACCCGCTGGCAGATCGAGATTGGGTTCGAACTGCTGATTTACAACGCCCTGCTGGTGATGGTGGGGTTGTGGCTGCTACGTCGTAAGCCTATCGCTTGAAGATAAAATAGACGGCTAAAATCAAGCAGGCAAAGCCGGCAATGTGATTCCATCGCAGAGCCTCGCTACGCATGAAGACGAGCATGAAGAGGGTGAAGACGGAGAGCGATATAACCTCTTGAATAACTTTTAGTTGCCACAGCGTGAACGGGCCTCCGAAGGCAGCCGAACCGAGTCGATTGGCGGGAACCATAAAGCTATATTCGGCCAGGGCGATGAGCCACGATACGAGTACGATGGCCACAAGCCCCAACTTCTCGAACTTCGATTTGAAGGCGATCTGGCCATACCAGGCCAAGGTCATAAAGGTGTTTGAGACGACCAACAGGCCGATTGCAGAGAGTGCACGAAACATGATAATATCCCTTTTGTGGGCGCAAAAGTATAAAAAAACAGTGAAACAATGAGCGCATCGAAGCAAAAATATGCCCTTGTAACGGGTGCAGCCTCGGGAATGGGGCGAAGCTATGCCTGTCAGCTCGCCTGTATGGGGTATGGGGTGGTGGCTGTAGATCGTGATGAGGCTGCCCTGCAGCGCTTGATGAAAGAGTTAACGGCGTGCAGTCAAGCCGCGCATCGGGCTCTTGTGCTTGATTTGTCGCTGGTGGATGCCGCCGAACAACTGATGGCGCAACTTGCGCATATCGAATCGGATATCGAAGTGCTGATTTGTAATGCGGGAGTGTTGGCTTTTGGCGGTTTTAGTGCGCTGACCGAGGAGCGCATAGCAACTGTGATCTCCTTGCATATAACCACTCATACGAAGCTGATACATCGCATCGGTACGATGATGCGCAGTCACTCGCGAGGCTATATTTTGTGGGTTTCGTCAGCTACTGCCTGGATGGCCTATCCGTCGATTGCGCTGTATGCTGCTACAAAAAACTTTGTAAAGATGCTCTCTGAAGCGCTGCACGATGAATGGGCGCAAGATGGCGTGGTGGTGACGGTTGTCTGCCCGGGCGCGGTCGATACTCCCTTCTATCGTCTTGATAAACGCATGCGCGGTTGGCTGTTGCGTATGGGTGTCATGCTGACACCTGACGAAGTGGCTCGGAGGGCTTTGCGTGCGCTCTTCAAGGGACGCAAACGGCTGCTGCCCGGGTTGGCTGCTAAGGGGATGGCCTTGGCAGGGTGGTTTCTTCCCTCGTGGTTGATTCGTCGCGTGGTGCGTATCGAACGGGTGCGACGCCTATTGATGTAAGACTCTCGATAGGTCGATTTCTGTGAAATCTTCAACGACGATATCGGCCAAATTATCGGCCAAAATTTGTGCTTTTGTAAGTGTGGTTGCAATACCGACTACAAGCCCTGCTCCGGCCCTTCTGGCGGCCTCAAATCCTGCTCGAGCATCTTCGAAGATAATGCACTCCTCAATCTTGATGCCCAACTCTTTGGCTGCAGTTATATAAATCTCAGGATCAGGTTTGCATCGCGCTACCATATCGCCAGAAATCTGCACGTCGAAAAAGGCCTCTATTTTACATTTGGAAAGGACAAAATTAACATTGTCGCGACATCCCGATGAGCCAACAGCGCAACGTATGCCGGCTTGATGTAGCTGCTCTAACAGGGCCCTCAAACCGGTGATCGGTTGAATCGTCGGCGCATAGATTTCGCGGTAAATCTGCTCCTTTTCGTCGCCCAAAGCCTTGAGTCCCTTGTTGCGAATGACCACCTCGGGCAGCAGCATGCGCATAATATCGTCCGATCCCATGCCAAAGGCGTTGCTGAGTCTTGACTCCCAATCGGTTACGCCGTATCTGTCGCAAAAAAATCTGAAGGCTTGAACGTGTATGTCCGAATTGTCGACTAGCGTGCCGTCCATGTCAAACAGTGCGGCGCGAAACGGGATGGTTGGCTTCATGGTGTGAAAATATTTAATTAATATGCTAAGGTGTACAATACACTCTCACCCAGCATCCCACAAAGATACCAATCATTCCAATAATATCCAAATGCTTGTTAAATAATTTAACTTGGTGATTTATAGGGAATTAGAGAGATTGCTTTTCAATAATGAGAATCTTCCGTAAAGTCCCTAATGCGCATAGAGGAATGGTTACCAATCAGTTAGATTATTTTAGTGTTCACCTGTGATATATTAACTAAATATTCTGCTTGAATTTTTCATATCTTTGCCTAACTAAACCTGGATACACAATGGCAGAAAAGGCCTATTTTACCTACCATGTCGAGCCCCAGTCGCTCGACTTCAATTCGCGCCGATCGATCGTGCGACAGCAAAAGCAGCCGTCGATCTAACGACAAGGATAATCAAAAATCCCGAATGGCGGCACGATTTCATTGTTTTTCAATAAAAGAGGGTGCATCCCACCGTATTATCCCCCAATCACCCATGTACACCGATTTTGGCATTCGAGAAATTAGGCCTATTTTTGTGCTCTAAAGATTGATATTGGGCAGACGATGATCGAATTATTGACTACATTTCAGTGGGTTATTCTGGTGCTTACGGCGCTTTGTATCGGCATGTCGAAGACGGGCGTGCAGGGCTTGATGCTGCTCGCCGTCCCCTATATGGCGATGGCTTTCGGTGCGAAGGCCTCTACGGGTGTTATCCTGCCGATGCTCTGTATGGCGGACATCATTGCCGTGGTCTATTACAAGCGCATTGCTGACTGGAAGGTGGTCGCGAAACTGCTTCCTACGGCCATCCTCGGATTTTTTGTAGCCATCTTTGTCGATCGGTTGATCCCCGCGAACGAATTCCGCCAACTTATGGGCTGGACGCTGGCGTTGGTCTTGGTCGTGATGGCCTGGAGCGAACTCTTTGGGAAGGAGAATCGATGGATGAAGCGGTGGTGGTACTCCGCGCTGTTTGGCCTGCTCGGAGGCTTTACTACGATGATTGGCAATGCCGCAGGGCCGGTGATGTCGATCTATTTGCTCTCGATGCGCAAGGGTAAGATGGAGTATATCGGCATCAATGCCTGGTTTTTCTTGGTGGTGAACCTGCTGAAAGTACCCCTGCAAATTTTTGTCTGGGAGAATATCTCGTGGGATACCTTCTCGCTCAACCTGCTGATGCTGCCCATCATCGCTCTGGGTGCTTGGCTGGGTATTTCGATCATTAAATTATTCCCCGAAAAGGCCTTCCGCCGCTTTATTCAGTTGGTTACCATGCTGTCGGTGGCGATGATGTTCTGCTAATGATCGCTGCACCCAATCAACCATTTCAGGATTGGGAGAATTGGAAAAAAATGCGAGATAGCCCAGATGGACTATCTCGCTTGCGTTTTTTTAGTTAAAATATCGAAGGTATAACAAAATATTAAATTAATATGCTCAAGGTGTACAATAACTCTCACCCAGCACCCCACAAAGATACCAATCATTCCAATAATATCAAAATGTGTGTTAAATAATTTAACTTGGTGATTTATAGAGAATTACAAAGATTGCTTTTCAATAATGAGAATCTTCCGTAAAGTCCCTAATACCCATAGAGGAATGGTTACCAATAAGTTAGATTATTTTAGTGTTCACCTGTGATATATTAACTAAATATTTTGTTTTATGCGCAAAAGTACTACTTTTTGACGAAATCTGCGCCGTTGATTTTGTGGTTTTGCGATTTCTTATTACCTTTATACGTTTAAAAAGCAAATCACATAAAAACTCAAACAATATGCAAACAAAAGAACTGATGTTGCAGGCCGAGAAAAACCGCAAGCGTCTGGTCGAAATTGTCCAGATTGCCAAGGCCGGCCATATCGGCGGTGGTCTCTCGTCGATGAATATGCTGACGGCACTCTATTTCGAGGTCATGAAACTCGATCCGCAGAATCCGAAGTGGGAGGATCGCGACCGTTTTGTGATGAGTAAGGGTCACTGCGTCGAGGCGCTCTATAGTGTGCTCGAAAATCGTGGCTTCATTACGAAGGAGCTGACCGATACCTACGGACAGTTCGATACGCCGCTGGCCGGTCACCCGACGATCGAGGTGCCGGGCATCGAGGTAAACAGCGGTGCATTGGGTCATGGCCTGCCGATTGGCGTGGGTATGGCTATTGCCGCCAAGATGGATAAGAAGAGCTGGAAGACCTACGTCCTGATGGGCGATGGTGAGCAGGGTGAGGGTTCGATCTATGAGGCTGCCATGGCCGGTAGTCACTATAAGCTCGACAATCTGGTGGCCATCATCGACCGCAATGGTCTGCAGATCAGCGATACGACTGAGAATGTGATGGCTCTCGAGCCGATTGCGGCACGTTGGTCGGCCTTCGGCTGGGATGTGCAGGAGATCAACGGCGACAGCATGGAGGAGATTGTAGCTGCCTTCGAGAAGATCGATTACAACTGTGGTAAACCCCACCTGATCGTTTCGCGCACGACGAAGGGTAACGGTGTGAAGCTGATGGAGAATATCCTCAAGTGGCACCACGGCGTTCCGACGCAGGAGGAGTATGAGGCTGCGATTGCTGAGATCGAGGCCCGCATCGAGTCATTAACAAAATAAGCGAATCAAACGATATGGAGATTAAGAGTGTACCTTGCCGCCAGAGTTTTACCGATACGCTCGTCGAGCTGGCAAAAGAGGATAAGAATATTGTGGCCGTAACGACCGATGCCCGTGGCTCGGTGACGCTGACCAAGTTTTTCAAGGAGCTGCCCGAGCAGGCCGTAGAGTGCGGTATTGCCGAGCAGGATGCCGTGGGTATTGCTGCCGGTCTGGCTCAGTCGGGTAAGAATACCTTTGTTTGCGGTCCTGCCTGTTTCTATGTAGCCCGTTCGTTGGAGCAGGTGAAGGTCGATGTGGCCTATTCGCAGAATCCGGTGAAGATTCTCGGTGTGAGTGGAGGTGTGGCTTATGGCGCACTGGGTGCTACGCACCACAGTTTGCATGATATTGCAGTACTGCGTACTTTTCCGGGTATGAATGTCTTCCTGCCTTGCGATGCTCGTCAGACGCGCAAGCTGGTGCAGAAGCTCGTGAAATTCCCCGAGGCCGGTTACGTGCGCGTAGGTCGCAACGCTGTCCCCGATGTTTACGAGAACGATGACTTTGAGTTCGAGCTGGGTAAGGCTACGATGTTGCAGGATGGTAAGGATCTGACCATCATCGGTTGCGGTGAGACGGTTTACCACTGCTGGGAGGCTGCCAAGCAGCTCGCCAAGCAGGGCATCCGGGCCCGTGTGCTGGATATGCACACGCTGAAGCCCGCCGACGAGGAGGCCATCCTCAAGGCTGCTCGTGAGACGGGTCGCATCGTGACGGTCGAGGAGCACAGCCGCTATGGTGGTCTGGGCGGTATTGTGACGGAACTTACGGCCGAGAAGTGCCCCGTTCCGGTGCGCATCTTGGGTATTCCCGATGAGAATGTCGTACACGGTAAGCCGCTGGAGATTTTCCACCATTACCACCTCGACGCGGAGGGTATCGTAGCCGAAGTGTTGGATTTTCTGAAGTAAGAAGATGAAAAATTATATCCTTGCCATCGACCAAAGTACGTCGGCCACCAAGGCGATTCTGTTTGACGAGGGCTGCAAACTGGTCGGACGTGTAAATGTCGAGCATAAGCAGTACTATCCGGCGGCGGGTTGGGTGGAGCACGACGCTGAGGAGATCTACCGCAATACGGTCGAGGCGATTCGTCGCCTGATGGCCGAGGGTCATCTCCAGGAGGGCGATCACTGCTCGTTGGCCATCACCAATCAGCGCGAGACGGTGGTTGTGTGGGATGCCGAGACGGGTAAGCCCGTATCGAACGCCGTGGTGTGGCAGTGCCAGCGCGGTGCCGAGATATGCCGCGAGTTGAAGGAGGCGGGTCACGAGAAGACCTTCCTAGCCAAGAGCGGTCTTTTGATCGATCCCTACTTCTCGGCCAGTGGTGTGAAGTGGATCCTGGACCATGTCGAGGGTGCTCGTGAGGCTGCCGAGGCCGGCAAGCTGCGCTTGGGTACGATCGACAGTTGGCTCATCTGGAAACTGACCGGTGGTGCCGTTCATGCCACCGACTATACGAATGCTTCGCGTACGTTGCTCTTTAACATCCACACGCTGGATTGGGACGAGGAACTGTGCGCACTCTTCACGGTGCCTCGCTCGATGTTGCCCGAGGCAAAGCCTTGCGATGCGGTGTTTGGCCGCACGACGATCGAGGGACTCTTCCCCGAGGGGATCGAGATCGCCGGTGTGCTGGGCGACTCGCACGGTGCATTGGCCGGTCAGATGTGCTTCGAGGCCGGTATGGGTAAGGCAACCTACGGTACGGGTTCGTCGGTGATGGTCAATATCGGCGAGGAGGCTGTAGCTGCCCCGGAGGGTCTGGTAACTTCGGTTGGTTTTGCTGCCAAAGGTAAGGTGTTCTACGCCTTTGAGGGTAACATCCATTGCACGGGTGCTACGTTGCGTTGGCTGGCCGATCAGCTGCAGTTGATCGCATCACCCGCCGAGACCGAGGCGTTGGCTACGAGTATCGAGTCGACGAATGGTGTCTACCTGGTGCCCGCCTTTGCCGGTCTGGGTGCTCCGTGGTGGAATTCGGAGGCGAAGGCTATCATTGCCGGTATGACGCTCGGCACGACCAAGGCACACGTAGTACGCGCAGCCCTGGAGGCCATTCCGTACCAGATTAAGGACCTGGTGGATCTGATGACGGGCCAGGCGGGTGTGAAGCTCAAGGAACTTCGCGTGGATGGAGGTCCGACCCGCAACCGTTTCCTGATGCAGTTCCAGGCCGACATGCTCAACGCCACGATCAACCGTGCCGACATCGAGGAGGCTTCGGCTTTGGGTGCAGTGGTGATGAATGGTCTGGCTCGTGGGGTGTGGGCTACGCTCGACGAGGTGGCCGCCCTGCGCACGTCGGATAACCGCATCGAGCCGAAGATGGAGGCCGCAGAGCGCGAGGCGCTGCACGGCGGTTGGATCGAGGCTGTAAAGTTAATCAACCGAAAATAGACAAGAAAAACAATAACAACTTAAAACAAGAAAGACTATGTATGTAGCTGCAAAACCCGGAAAGGAGACCTTTGGTCTGATTATCGGTACGCGTGCCTATTTCAACTCGGCATTGGCGATCGATGTACGCAAGACGCTCTGCGAAGAGTTGGAGAAGGCCGGTTACGGTTATGTGATTTTGGATGTAGCCGAGACACTAACCGACGGCGCGATGGAGACGGTGGAGGATGGTCGCAAGTGCGCCAAGCTCTTCCGCGAGTATCGTGACCAGATCGACGGTATCATCGTATCGCTGCCGAACTTCGGTTTCGAGGTAGGTATCATCAACGCCATTGCTCGTGCCGAGCTGAATGTGCCCGTACTTGTTCAGGCTTGCGATGACGAGAACGATAAGGTGGATCTCGACAGCCGTCGTGACGCCTTCTGCGGTAAGATTTCGGTTTGCAACAACCTCTATCAGTATGGTATTCCCTTTACCGATACGGAGTTGCACACCTATTCGATTCACTCGGACTACCTGATGAAGGATATCAATAAGTTTGCTGCCACCTGCCGCACCGTGAAGAAGTTGACGCATGCCCGTATCGGTCAGATCGGTACGCGCCCGCTGGGCTTCAACACCTGCCGTGCGAGCGAGAAGTTGCTGCAGGCTACCGGTATCACGGTTGTTCCCGTCGATCTGTCGGAGATTATTTTCAACGCTCAGCGTTACGATGAGAACGCTGCGTCGCTGAAGACCAAGATGGAGGAGATCGCCGCCTATGCCAAGATTCCCGCAGCCCACACCGATAAGGTGATTCGTATGGCTCGTTTCTCGGCTGCCGTAGAGGATTGGCTCGCTGCCAACGAGTGTGATGCTGCTGCGATCCAGTGCTGGGATTCGCTCGAGATGAACTATGGCTGTGCTGCTTGTACGACGATGTCGATGCTGGGTGAGAAGATGATCCCCTGCGCATGCGAGACGGATATCGCCGGTGCAGTTTCGATGTATGCGCTGGCGTTGGCTGCCGGTAAGCCCTCGACGCTGCTCGATTGGAACAACAACTTTGCTGAGGATCGCAATAAGTGCGTCTGCACCCACTGCGGTAACGCTCCCAAGAGCTTCGTACAGAACGAGATTTCGCTCGACACGCTGGGTGTGCTGGGTCGTACGCTGGGTAAGGTCAACACCTTCGGTGCCGTACAGGGTAAGTGTACGGAGGGTGATTTCACCTTCTTCCGCATCTCGACCGACGACACGATGGGCGTTATCAAGAGCTACCTGGGTAAGGGCCGCATGACGAATGATCCCTATCCGATGGCCGGCTGTATCGCCGTTACGGAGGTGGATAACCTGCAGAAGCTGTTGAAGTACATCTGCAAGAACGGCTTCGAGCACCATGTCGCTATGGTACGCTCGAATGTTGTAGATGTGCTGGCTGATGCGATTGAGAACTACCTCGGTTGGGATCTGTATCTGCACGAGTAATTAGAATAGTAGACGGAAAGGATTTGAGTGGGTGAAGGCCCCTTAAATCCTTTCTGTGTTTTTAACCTTAAACCTAAAACCTATGAATCTCAAAACCTTACTTTTGGGCTTGGTGCTCTGCTCGTTTGCTGCATGTACGGCATCCGTGGAGAGCGAGCGCGAGGTCTATATCTTTACCGGTCACCGTGAGCCTGCTCTGGACGGTCTGCACCTGTTGTATAGCTACGATGGCTACCACTGGGACAGCCTGCAGGGTTCGTGGCTCGTGCCGATGATCGGCAACAAGGCTCCCGAGTACTTCAACTACCACTCGAATAAGATGGAGCAGGGTAAGTATGTCCCCAACTCGATGATGCGCGACCCCTCGGTGGTGCAGGGTCCCGATGGTACGTTCCACTTGGTGTGGACGTTGGCCTGGTCGGGTGAGTTGGGTTTTGGCTACGCCTCATCGAAGGATCTGATCCATTGGAGCGAGCAGCGAATTATTCCCGTGATGGCGGGCGAGAAGACCAACAATGTGTGGGCTCCCGAGATCTTCTACGACGATCAGAATGAGCAGTATGTGATCGTGTGGTCGTCGTCGATTCTACCAGAGAACTACACCGAGGCCGATAAACTCGGCTCGAACGGTTGCCACCGCGCCTACTACACCACGACGAAGGATTTTGTGGAGTTTGCCCCCAAGAAGCCCTTCTACGATCCGGGCTTCAACTCGATCGACGGCTTTATCGTGAAGAAGGCTGAGGGCGACTATCGCCTCATCATCAAGGATAACCGCAAGCCTGGCTACAGCGATCTGTTCTGTGTCGAGGCTCCGACGGCTGAGGGCCCCTATACGAATCCGACCGAGAAGTTTGCACCGACCTATTCCGAAGGCGCGTGCGCCATTCAGGTAGGCGAGGAGTGGCTGATCTATTTCGATGTCTATCGCGAGTATCGTTTTGGCGCGGTGAAGACGACCGATTTTAAGACCTTCACGCCTATTGATGATGAGATCTCGGTACCCGCCGGCCACAAGCACGGTACGATCATCAAGGTCAAGGAGTCGATTCTCGAGGCATTGTTGGCCGAGGAGGCTAACCGCTATGGCGTAGAGCAGTAAAAACGTTGACCGATGAAACAATTGTTTTTGACAGCGTGTGCCCTGATGGCCACGCTGTCACTTTCCGCACAAACCGAGCGCATGGAGCAGCTCCTCAAGGAGTGGGAGTTCCGTCGTGACCATGCTGTCGAGGCTGCGGATGGGTGGCAGACGGTGCGTATCCCGCACGATTGGGCAATCTTTGGCCCCTTCTCGCGCGAGCATGACCTGCAACGCGTCGCTGTGGTGCAAAATGGCGAAACCGTAGCTACGGAGAAGACCGGCCGCACGGGTGGTCTGCCCTACGTGGGCAAGGGTTGCTACCGCACGAATCTGAACTTGCAAAAGGCCGACGATGCCCGTTATATCCTCCTCTTCGATGGTGCGATGAGCGAAGCGCAGGTCTTTGTGAATGATCAACAGGTGGTTTTCTGGCCCTATGGCTATAATTCGTTCTGGTGCGATGCCACGGCGGCGATTGTGGAGGGCGAGAATCGGGTGCATGTCCTGCTCGAGAATAAGTCGCAGTCGTCGCGTTGGTATCCCGGTGCAGGCCTTTATCGCAAGGTGCGCCTGGTGACTGTGCCGACGATCCATGTGCCGGTGTGGGGTACGCAAATTACGACTCCCTATGTGGGTGAGGAGTATGCATCGGTCACGCTCAAAACAGAGTTGGTGGATGTGCCCGAAAAGGAGCCCGTGACGCTCCATACGGTGATTCGTAATGGTAAGGGCGAGGTGGTAAGCCAAAAGCGCGATACGCGCAACCTCTTCTACGGCATGCCCTTCGAGCAGCACTTGACGATTGACAAGCCACAACTTTGGTCGCCCGAGGAACCGAATCTCTATACGGCTGAGACGACCGTGGAGTTTGGTGGTCACAAGGTTGACAGCTACACGACCCGCTTTGGTGTGCGCACGATTGAACTGCGTGCCGATAAGGGTTTCTTCCTCAATGGCAAGTTGCGCAAATTCAAGGGTGTCTGCCTGCATCACGACCTCGGCCCGCTGGGTGCTGCGGTGAATAAGGCGGCGATTCGTCGCCAGCTGACAATCCTCAAGGAGATGGGTTGCGATGCCATTCGCACTTCGCACAACATGCCTGCTGAGGAGCTGGTGGAGTTGTGTGACGAGATGGGTTTCATGATGCAGCTCGAGCCCTTCGATGAGTGGGATGTGGCCAAATGCGAGAACGGCTACCACCGCTTCTTCGATGAGTGGGCCGAGAAGGATATGGTCAATATGTTGCGTCACTACCGCAACAACCCCTCGGTGGTGATGTGGTCGGTGGGTAACGAGGTGCCGACGCAGTGGACCGAGGGTGGTTATAAGGTGGCCTCGTGGTTGCAGGAGATCTGCCACCGCGAAGATCCGACACGCCCCGTGACGTGTGGTATGGACCAGTTCCCGACGGTGCTCAACAACGGTTTTGCAGCCCAGTTCGATGTGGCAGGCTTCAACTATCGTGTTCACTTCTACGAGCGCGGTTACGAGATCCTGCCCCAAAACCTGATCCTGGGCTCGGAGACCACCTCGACCGTGAGCTCGCGCGGTGTTTATCACTTCCCCGCCGAGCCGCTGGAGGGTGCACTCCATCCCGATCACCACTCTTCGTCCTACGACCTGGAGTGCTGCTGGTGGTCGAATCTTCCGGATGAGGATATGGCTGCCAACGACGACTATCCGTGGTTGATTGGTCAGTTTGTGTGGACGGGCTTTGACTACCTGGGTGAGCCGACTCCCTACGATACGGATGCCTGGCCCAACCACTCGTCGATGTTCGGTATTGTCGATTTGGCTTCGCTTCCGAAGGATCGCTATTGGTTCTACCGTTCGATCTGGAACACCGAGGCGGAGACCCTCCATATCCTTCCGCATTGGAATTGGAAGGGCCGGGAGGGCGAGACGACTCCCGTCTTTGTCTATACATCATACCCCGAGGCGGAGCTCTTTGTGAATGGCGTGAGCCAGGGCCGTCGCGTGAAGAACAACTCCTCGAAGATGGAGCGCTACCGCCTGATGTGGAACGAGGTGAAGTATGCCCCCGGCGAGTTGCGTGTGGTGGCCTATGATGCTGCGGGTAAGGCTGTAGCCGAGAAGAGCCTCTTTACGGCGGGCAAGGGTGCGCAACTGCATATTGAGGCCGACCGAACGACACTTGCAAAGAGTGGTGAGGATTTGGCCTACCTGACTGTCAGTGTACTCGATAAGCAGGGTGTTCCCGTGCCGACCGAAAGTCGTGAAGTGAAGGTCGAGGTAAAGGGTGCTGGTAAATTCCGTGCCATGGCCAACGGTGATCCAACATCGCTCGAACTCTTCCACGAAAACGAAATGAAGCTTTTCAGTGGCAAACTGACCGCTATTGTCGAGAGCGGTATCACCTCCGGCACGATTGAGGTGACGGTTTCGGCGCGAGGCTTAAAACCAGCCACCATTACGTTGGAGGTACAATAATCACTATTATTTTATAGGTATGGGCTGTCGGAATGTTTGCCGACAGCCCGTTTTTTGTTACCTTTGCCGAAAATTAGACCACAACATGGAAGAAAAGGAGTATTTCGATCAGTTTGAGGCGAAGATGCAGATGGAGTTGTTGAAGCTCTGCACCTCGAAGGGTAAGTTGGAGGGCACATTGCTTTCGTCGGAGGATATCGATGAGCGCTGGAAAGAGTATGCCCCGCACTATATGGCCGATTCGGTAAGTCAGGTTAACCAATATCCCGCTGCAGCAATGGCGTGGGCCGGTTATGTCGGCATGGCTGTAGCGCACCGTTGGGATGAGGATTGGGCTACCTACGTCAATGAGCCTTACGAAAAGTTGCACGGCAAAGAGGGCTTTGACGACATGGACGAGCATATCTTGCAAAATATCCTCGGACTCCAACTTGAAAGCGAGGAGGCCAGTGCAATTGAGGATATGATGCGTAGTTGTGCCCATTTGGCCATTTCGCTCATTCGTCACGAGCAGATCGAGGCACAGAGCACGAAGGCGTTCTATATTTTTGCCCGCACGACGCGAGCCATGTTCCGCATCGGTGCTGCGCTCGAGTTGCGCCGCCTGGGCTATAAGTTTGAGAAGGCCAATCTAGCCGATCTGCCCCAGGCATAAGAGCTCAACCGTGCGCTCACATAAAGCTGTACGGTTTTTGCGGTACTGCGCGTGATAACCGATAATACGTTATACCATGAAAAAGTATCGTTGTATTGTATGTGAGTGGATCTACGATCCGGCCCTGGGCGATCCCGATTCGGGTATCGTTCCCGGTACCCCGTTCGAGGAGATTCCCGACAGCTGGACTTGTCCGGTCTGTGGGGTGGGGAAGGAAAACTTTGAACCCTTAGAAGAATAAAAAAAGGAGGATTTCATTCCTCCTTTTTTTATTCTTTGTTTTTTTATTTGGTCCACTGCTCGAGCCATCGCTCCAGCTCCGCGGTCCATTCGCGCTTGTATGGCATCCACTCCTCGTAGCCCCAGCCGTGGCCACCCGAAGGGTAGATGTGGAGCGCGGCCTGTATTCCCTTGGCGCGCAAAGCCTGGAAATACTCGATGCTGTTTTGGCACGGTACGGTGCGGTCGTCGGCCGAGCAGAGCAGGAAGGCCGGTGGGGTGTTCTCCTTAACCTGTTTCGAGGCCCAATATCGCTCTACGGCTTCGTCGCTCGTGTCACCCATCAGGAGCGACTGCGCATGCCATTTGCTCATCATGATAAAGGGGTAGAAAAGTACCTGGAAGTCGGGCCGATCCTCCTCGCAGGTAAACTGCGTAGCGGCCTGGGCGGCAAGATTACCACCTGCCGAAGCGCCCATGATACCCACCTTCGTAGGATCTACGTTCCATTCCTCGGCGCGTTCGCGCATCGTGCGGATAGCCTGCAAGGCGTCGCTAATAGAAATCGCGAGGTCGCCATTGGGCATGCGGTATTTCAGGACGGCATAGGTGATGCCCTGCTTGTTGAACCAGGTAGCCATGTCGTGGCCCTCGTGATTCATGGCCAGACGGCGGTAACCGCCACCCGGGCAGGAGATGATAGCCGGTGCATTGGCTGTTGCAGCCGGATAGACGTAGAGCGTAGCGCGCGAGATATTCGCCACGCGACCATTCTCGAGCGGCTGCTCGGGACCTGTCAAACCGTTCTCTTTCGGTGCTCCGTTGGGCCAAAGATCGACCACAATCGGTTTGGGTTGTGCCTGCACAAGACTACATGCCATGAGGAGCAGGGCGAACGTAAGGATTCGTTTCATGATCTTGTTAGGTTAAAATGTTTGTAGCAATAGAATTTGGTTTAGTTGCCGTGTAGGTGTTAGTTTGGTACGACCGTGACGATGAAGCGCGTGTAACTCGTCATGCGCGGAACGGCCATATCGAAGGCCTCCAGGATGACGTGGATTGTCTCGGGCTTATCGACCTCGGGTGCTACGAAGCAGACCGCCTCCTTGCCGAGGAATTCGAGGTTGATGCTTCCTGCATAGCTGCCGGCAGGATCCTGACACCAATCGGTGCGATACTCCTCGATGCGTTTCTCGGGATCTTCTAACAGCCACGCCTTCGTGCGACCCTTCTGTTGCCACATGTGGCCGCGCACACGCCATGCGCCCTCGATATCGCGCGGATCTTTGTCCGCAATTGCTGCGCGTAAGATAACCTCATCTCCACTCTTTACGACGCGATCAAGCGATCCTTCGGGGGTGATGACGGGGGCATGGTTGCCCTCCTCGTAGCAGGGCGTAATGCACCACTTCAGGCGTGCCTGGAAGTCGCAAAGTGCCGTTTCGACCCATTCGCGCAGGGAGCCCAGGCTTACGTCACGATAGACATTCTCGAAGCCCTCGACCTTGTAAAAACGACCGCCCCAACCACCGTATGTGGGGTTCTCCGACGAGCGTAGACCGGTCGGAATGGCATAAAGGAATGCGGGCGTATCACCCTCGCTGATAAAGGGTTGCTCGTAGAACTTACCAAGCGGGTTGAGCTTGTTGCGCAGGTGCTCCGTTACGAAATGATCGCTGTTTGGAAGCGAGCCGTAGTCCCAGCTTCCGCTGAAATGGTGGCTTAAGAGAATCGTAGCTTTCGGGTGTGCACGCTCGATGTAGTTACCGGCGCCGTCCTGATACCAGATGCAGTAGAGCACCGCTTTTCGGATGGCTCGATCGTAGGCTTCGGGATACTCCTCTTTGAGTTTGTCGAAGGCTCTGACGGCCGTATTTCCGCCACCCCAGCACTGAATAAAAACTGGACGTGGATCCTCCTCCAGAAGAATCTCTACGATGCGGTCCGAACCGGGCGTATCGGCCCACTCGGAGGGGTCGATGAGTGGCTCGGCACCCGGCAAAAGGGTTTTGTATGCAACCCCTTCAGGGATGTGGGTTGGATCCTCGTCGCCGACATAAACCACACTGCGCAACTCGTCGGCCGTAGGGTAGTCGGGGTCGTGAACGCGTAGATTGGACAGCACCTGCTCGTAGGCAGCAATCTGCTCCTCAATCCAAGGCTCTGAACTCCATCCTTTGCGTTGGAAGCACGAGTTGCTTTGGATGATGGCATCTACCTGTAAGTCGTTGGTGTAGAGTAGGAAGTGCACCATCGAGCAGCGGTCGTCAATCTCGCCATCGGTCATTACAACGACGCGGGGTTTGCCCTCCCATTGAGGGGTGGTGTCGGGAATGTCAAATTGGGTGCAGCCGGATAATGACAACAGGGAGAGTAGGGCAATAGCGAGCCTTTTCATGGTTTTAAGGTTTAGTTTCGTTGAGGTGAAGAACGACCGTAAAGTTCGTTGCTAAACAAAGATAAGCATTCTTTAGCGAGTTGCAAAATTATCCGATGGAAAGTTGGTGTAATTTGGATGAAGGACTATTCAAAGTCGGGTGAAGGTATGGATTTTGTTTCCAGATGGCTTCATCAATTAGTTTGGTAGTTATGCAATCTCACCTGCCCGAGTCGATTCGTTATGTGGGAGTCGATGATTTTGACCTTGATCTTTTTGAAAGCCAATTTGCACTTCCGCACGGTATTTCCTATAATTCCTATCTGATTCTTGATCAGCGTACAGCCTTACTCGATACGGTCGATTGGCGACAAGGTGATCGGTGGCTGGTAGCGTTAAAGCAGACGCTTGGTGCTCGGAGGTTGGATTATCTGATTCTGCATCATCTTGAGCCCGACCATTCGGGGTGTGTCGCAGCTTTGTCGGTTCACTATCCGGATCTTGAAATTGTAGTGAGTGAAAAGGCTTTGCGTATGTTGCCTGCACTCTTCCCGATGGTCGATTTTGGCGATCGGATTCGCGTTGTGAAAGAGAACGAGCAACTTGTGTTGGGGCGTTCTTCTCTGCGCTTTCTGATGGCTCCGATGGTCCATTGGCCCGAGGTGATGGTCTCGGTCCTACAACCCGAACGGGTGCTCTTTTCGGCCGATGCTTTTGGTACGTTTGGCGCTCGCAGCCACATTCAACCATGGATTGATGAGGCTCGGCGTTATTACTTTAATATTTGCGGCAAGTATGGTGTACAGGTGCAGGCATTGTTGCGAAAAACAGCCTCCTTGCCGATCGATATCATCTGCCCGTTGCATGGCCCCGAATTGACCGCTCCGCTTGATCGTTATTGGGAGCTATATGCTTGTTGGAGTCGTTACGAGGCGGAGTCGGCTGGGGTCATGTTGGCCCATGCGTCTATCTATGGAGCAACGACCGCGGCCGTCCAATTCCTGGCTGAACGTTTGCGTGCATTGGCGATCGAGCCGATTACGGTGGTTGATCTTTGTCATGACACCCTTTCGTCAGCCCTCGCCGAGGCGTTTCGTATGCGAACAACCGTCTTGGCTTCCTCGTCGTATGATGGAACACTTTTTCCTCCCATGCAGGACTTCCTTTACCGACTGACAACAAAGGGATTTCGCGAGCGTCGTGTCGCCTTGATTGAAAACGGATTATGGGCTCCGGCGGCGAGGCGTGTGATGCGTGAGCAGTTGCAAAAGATGGCGTGTATCGAGCTGTTGGAGCCGTTAATCACGCTTCGAGGCCGATTCACTGCTATGGATCGTGAACGACTTAATGCGTTGGCCGAAGTGGTTGCGAGCGGCTGTATATAATGCACGACGACAGGGTGTTCTGTCGTCCTTTTTTTTGTGTTGTTGGTGCTGTTTTTTTGATCATTGTTCAATAGTTGTTTTTGTCATCTATTTTGTTCTTTTTGTTCATTCGAAAGTGGTGTATATTGTGACAAATCGGAACAAAACGGGACTATATGTGCGAATTTGTACAATTTTACCTCTTAAACCCCGTTGTAGGTTTGCGTATCTTGGTTTTTTGTCGTTTCTTTGCATCAAATTTTTTAGGAAAATTAACGTATTAAATACTCATTTTAGATGAAACGTAAGACACTCTTTCTGATGTTGCTTGTTGCGCTGGGCTGTGGTAGCTCCGTGATGGCACAGGAGCAGGCTGTCGTGACGGCTCAGCAACCTGCCGAGCAGACCACGATGACCTTGACGCTTGATGAGGCTTTGCAAATCGCTTTGAGCGAAAATCCGACGGTAAAGATCGCCGATCAGACGATTGAAGTAAAGAAGTATGCCAAGAAGGGTACCTATGCGGCTCTGTGGCCCGAAATCTCGGCTACGGCCACCTATCAGCGCTATGTAAAGAAGCAGACTTTCCATATCATGGGTGAGACGATGGAGGTTGGTACGACCAATAATGTAGCCGCCGGTGTTCAGGCTGTGATGCCGCTCGTGAACGTGCAGCTGTGGAAGTCGTTGAAGCTCTCAGCTATGGACGTAGAGCTGGCTGTGGAGCAGGCTCGTTCGTCGCGTATCGATATGGTGGAGCAGGTATCAAAAGCCTTCTATCAGGTACTGATGGCTAAAGATGCCTATAATGTCTATAAGCGTGTTTATGACAACGCAGTCGAGAATCATAAGATTGTCGAAAAGAAGTACAGTGTAGGTGCGGTGTCGGAGTATGATTTCATTCGTTCGCAGGTGACCATCGCCAATGCCGAGCCCAATGTCTATAACGCCGAGAATTCGATCGTGCTTGCCTTGTGGCAACTTAAGGCGTTGCTGGGTATGGATCTGGAGCTCGATATCGATTGCGCTGGTTCGCTAGCCGATTTCGAGGCGATGATGATGATCGGTTATACCGGTGATGGTGATATGTCGGATAATACGACGCTCAAGCAGTTGGATATCCAGGAGCGTATGCTTGCTCAGACGCTGAAGGTACAACGTGCAGCAAATCTGCCCACCTTGGCCTTCTCGTTTAACTATAACTACACGGCCATGGATGAGACGATGAAAATACAGCACTACCAATGGAATCCCTATTCGGTGGCTGCTGTCAGTCTCAATGTGCCGATCTTTGCAGGTGGTAAGAGACGTGCCGACATCAACCAGGCTAAAATCAACCTGAACAACCTGGAGTTACAGCGCGAAAATATTGAGCGTCAGCTGCGCACGGCTCTGATGCAGTATCAAAGCAACTTGAATACCAACGTCAAAGAGTATTATGCTTCGTCGCAGAATATCTCACAGGCCAAGCGAGGTTACGACATTGCCGTGAAGCGTTACGAAATCGGTGGCGGTACGTTGGTCGATGTAGATAATTCGCAGTTGGCTTATACGCAGGCCGAGCTGTCGCGTTCGACGGCGATCTTCAACTACTTGGTAAACCGTGTTGAGATCGATAAGTTGGTTGGTGCAAACAACTTTGCAATTTATAGCGAGGAGAACTAAAAAATAGGCAAATAATATGAAGAAGAATCGAATTTTTCGTGCACTGCTCGTAAGTGGTGCGTCGCTGGCTCTGGTTGCCTGCGGCTCGAACAAGGAGGCTCAGACGACCGAGGAGGTTGTTGTTGTGAAGCCGAAGGTAACTACCGAGGTAGTACATATTGAGGATGTAGAGATGGTTGCCACCTTTACCGGCAATGCCGAGGGTTATGCCGTCAACAATATCACCCCGCAGCAGCCGCGTCGCATCAAGCGTCTGCTCGTTGACGTAGGCGATCGCGTATCGGTGGGTCAGAAGGTGGCGGAGCTCGACGATTCGTCGTTGGCACAGGCCAAGGCTCAGTACGAGACGGCTAAGAGTGCATTCGATCGTTCGGACGAACTGTATAAGTTTGGTGGTGAGTCGAAGGCTGCTTGGGAGGCTACGAAGACCAACTACGAGGTAGCCAAACTTACCTACGAGAATTTGTTGGAGAATACGACGCTCCTCTCGCCGATTGCCGGTCTGATTACGGCTCGTAACTACGACAACGGTGACATGGTAAGCGGTCAGCCGATCTTTGTCGTGCAGCGCATCAACCCGATCAAGGTGTTTGTCAATGTTTCGGAGTCGCTCTATGCCTACATTAAGCGTAATATGGCTGTATCGGTGGAGTTTGATGCTCTGCCCGAGCAGAAGTTCGAGGGTAAGATCTCGCGTGTGAATCCTTCGATTGATGCCGCTACGCGCACTTTTGAGGTGGAGGTGATGATTCAGAACAACCGCGAGCAGATTAAGCCCGGTATGTTTGGTCGTGTGACGGCCGTGTATGGCAAGCGCAAGAATGTGCTGGTTCCTGATCAGGCTGTTGTGAAGATGCTTGGCTCGGGCGATCGTTTCATCTATGTTTACAACGAGGATGGTACGGTAAGCTACAAGAAGGTGGAGTTGGGTCTTCGCATGGGCTACAAGTATGAGGTGCTGAGCGGCGTGAACGATGGCGACGAGGTCGTTGTTTCGGGTCAGGTGGCGCTGAAGGACGGCGTAGCCGTAGAGCTGATCAACGAGTAATGAACAAACAAAGTAAGCCAAACTTACGTTAAACCTTTAAGAGACAACAGATGAATTTCTATAAGACATCGGTTAAAAACCCGATTACGACGATCATCCTCTTTGCGACGATCGCCATCATGGGTGTCGTCTCCTTCACGCGTTTGGGTATCGATCTCTTCCCCGATTTCGAGTCGAACGCAATGATGGTGATGACCACCTATCAGGGCGCCAGTGCCGAGGATATCGAGACCAACGTGACTCGTCCGATCGAGAACGTGCTGAACGGTGTGGACCACCTCAAGCACATGACCTCGACCTCGAAGGAGAACATTTCGGTGGTGGCACTCGAGTTTGAGTATGGTTACGATTTGGACATCTTGGCCAACGACGTACGCGATAAATTGGATATGCTCTCTACGCTCCCCGATGGTACGACGCAGCCCATTATCTTTAAGTTTACGGCGGACATGATCCCCGTGCTGATGGTGGGTGTGACGGCCGAGGAGAGCATGAGCGGTCTGTACAAGATTCTCGACGACCAGGTGGCGACGCCGCTGGCTCGTGTGAGCGGTGTGGGTACGGTGTCGGTTGCCGGTATTGCCCAGCGTGAGATTCAGGTTGCTTGCGACCCGAATAAGTTGGAGGCCTACAACATCCCGATCGAGACCATCTCGTCGGTGATTGCTTCGGCCAACCGCAATACTCCTGCCGGTTCGTTTGACTTGGGTTCGAACGCCTATTCGCTACGTGTAGACCATGAGTTTGAGGATCCGAGCGAGCTGCTGGATCTGGTGGTTGCCTATCGCAACGGTGCTCCCGTTCTGCTGAAGGATGTGGCCGAGATCAAGGATTCGGTGCAGGAGCGTATTCAGGATACCTACAACAACGGCGAGAAGGGTGGTATGATTATCATCCAGAAGAAGTCGGGTGCTAATGCCGTAGCCATTGCCCGCGAGGTGAAGAAGCACCTGGCCTCGATTCAGGACAACCTGCCTGCAGACGTCGAGATGTTTACCATTGTGGATACGTCGGATAACATCGTATCGACCGTGAACTCGTTGCGCGATACGATCATCACGACCCTCGTGCTTGTGATGATTGTGGTGTTCCTCTTCCTGGGTCGCTGGCGTGCCACGATTATCGTTGTGCTGACGATTCCTATCTCGTTGCTTGCTGCCGTGATCTACATTTTGGCTACGGGCGAGACGCTGAACATCATCACCATGTCGTCACTCTCGATCGCGATCGGTATGGTGGTCGATAATGCCATTGTGGTACTGGAGAATATCACGACCCACATCGACCGTGGTGCTCAGCCCAAACAGGCTGCCATCTTCGCTACGAAGGAGGTAGGTATCTCGGTTATGGGTGGTACATTGACAACGATTGCCGTGTTCCTGCCGCTGACGATGGTGACGGGTATGGCCGGTATCCTCTTCAACTCGATGGGTTGGATGGTAACTATCACGCTGACCGTATCGACCATTGCAGCTATCACCTTTACGCCGGTGCTCTGCTCTCTGATGATGAAGAAGAGCCCGAAGAAGGCTTGGTTCCAGGGTCACATTGATGCCCTCATGGATCGTATCAACAACGTCTATGGTCATGTGTTGGCCTTCTGCGTAACGCACCGCAAGCGTGTGTTGCTCGGCTCGCTGATTCTCTTCGTTGCTGTGCTAGGTCTGTTGGGTCCGAAGCTCAAGTCGGAGTTCTTCCCCGTACAGGATAGTGCCCGTATCAGTGCTACGATCAAGTTGCCGGCCGGTACGCGTCAGGATGTTACGCGCGATCTGGCTCTGGAGCTGACCGAGCGCATCAAGGCTGCCTATCCGAACGAGATCACCATGGTCAACTTCCGCGAGGGTCAGGCCGATACGGACAACGCCTTTGCTTCGTTGCAGGAGAATGGTACGCACCTGATCTCAATGAACATCGCGTTGGTGAAGAAGACCGAGCGTGATTTGTCGCTGACTCAGATTGGTGACGGTGTGCGTAAGATCTTCGATGAATATACGCAGATTCGTACCTATACGGTAACCGAGGGCGGTGGCGGCGGTATGGCCGGTAAATCGTCGGTGGATATCGAGCTCTATGGTCACGATTTCGACACGGCGGATGCTTTGGCCGAGCAGATTGCCGGCATGTTCCGCAAGATGGAGGGCTGTACTGAGGTAACTATTTCGCGTAACGAGTATACGCCCGAGTATAAGGTTGATTTCGACCTCGAAAAGTTGGCTCGTTCGGGTCTGGATGTAACGACCGCCTCGACCTATCTGCGTAACCGCATCAACGGTTCGGTGATGTCGTACTACCGCGAGGATGGTGACGAGTATGATATCCGCGTGCGCTACGACCGTAAGTTCCGTGAGTCGCTGGAGGATATCGAGAACATTACGATCTACAACCAGGCCGGTCAGGGTATCAAGATTCGCGACATTGGTCAGGTGAAGGAGACCTCGACTCCTCCCGATATCACGCGTAAGGACCGTGAGCGTTATATCACGATTTCGGGTACCGTAGGTGCTGGTTATGCGCTTTCGGATCTGGTAGAGCAGACTAAGGTAGAGATGTCCAAGATTCCGATGCCGCAGGGCTTCTCGTGGCAGATTGGTGGTTCGTATGAGGACCAGCAGGATACGTTCGGTGACCTTGCGCTGCTGATGGCGCTCATGGTGATCCTCGTGTTTGTGATCATGGCTTCGCAGTTCGAGTCGCTGACCTATCCCTTCGTAATCATGTTCTCGCTGCCCTTTGCAGTGCTGGGTGTGGTAATCGGTTTGGCTATTACGGGTACGCCGATTAACATCATGTCGATGCTTGGTATCCTGATGCTTATCGGTATTGTGGTGAACAACGGTATCGTGTTGGTGGACTATACGATCCTCTGCCGCGAGCGTGGTATGTCGGTGGTTGATGCCGTGGTAACGGCCGGCCGTAGTCGTTTGCGCCCGATCCTGATGACCACGCTGACGACCGTGCTCGGTATGATCCCGATGGCTGTGGGTAACGGCGTAGGTGCTGAGATGTGGAACTCGCTTGGTATGTCGGTAGCTTGGGGTCTGTCGTTCTCGACGCTCATTACACTGATTCTGATTCCGACGCTCTACGCATCGTTCGCCTTCACGGGTGAGGAGCGTAAGCTGAAGAAATCACTCAAGCTCAACAATAACTAATACGAAACGGTATGAAAGCAGTATTTGTAGCCTGTGATCAGGCGATGTATGATAGCGTCATGCAACTCATGGATAAGATGTCGATCCGTGGTTATACGGGTTGGGAGGAGCTGATCGGACGTGGTTCACAAACGGGTGAGCCGCACTTGGGCAGCCACGCCTGGCCGGCCATGAACTCGGCCTTGATTGCCATGATGGAGGATGAGAAGGCTCAGGAGTTTTTGGTAGCACTGCGCCAACTCGATGAGGAGAATTCGAATCAGGGTCTGCGTGCCTTCGCCTGGAATGTGGCTGAGGTTATGTAGCAATAAAAAATTATAGGCAAGGAGCGACAATCCATAACGGATCGTCGCTCCTTTTTTGTTGGAGGCTTGCAAAAAATCGGAAAAGCATGTATATTTGTAAAAATGCACACTTCTGACAAGCTAAGAAATAAACTCCAAGGATGATGAAATGTAGACTTCTACTGTTGTTATTACTGTTGGTCGGCCTGCCAAATGTGGTTGATGCAACGACCGTTCATACCTCGAAACGTTTGGTGGAAGGGGTAGTGGTCCATGCCGAGACGGGCGAGCCGCTGCAGCACGTTGCAGTCGAGGTTGCCGGAAGTAATATCGGTACGGTGACCAATGCGGACGGATTTTTTTCGTTAAAATTGACTGAGCGTGAACTCGGAGGTGGACTGAAATTTTCACACATGGGTTACGCGAACCATTTTGTGTCGTATGAGCGAATTGCACCTCGCCCGCTCGAACTTCGTGTGAAACTTTCGCCTTCGACGCTTGCGGTGGACGAGGTAACTATTTATGGTGGTACGGCGCGCGAGCTGATGGTGCGTGCGATCGAAAAGATTGAGGCGAATTACAGCAACAATGAACTCCTCTTTACCACCTTTTATCGCGAAACGGTGCGTAAACGCCGTACCCATATTGCGGTCTCGGAGGCTGTAATGGATCTGTTTAAAACCAGTTATGCCGATCGATCGATTTATCGTGACAAGGTGCGTCTGCGTAAAGGACGTCGTCTGGTAAACCATCAGGTGAGCGATACTTTGGCTGTAAAGATTGTGGGCGGTCCGTCGCTTTCACTGGTGATGGATGTGGTGAAGAATGGGGAAGAGTTGTTGGCTTATGATCAGCTCGATTTCTACGATTTTACCCTGGGAGTTCCGGCTATGCTTGATAATCGAATGCAGCATGTGATCTATTTCAAACCACGTGTTAAGTTGGATTATGCGCTCTTTTCGGGAGTGATTCACATCGATCAGGAGCAGGAGTCGTTCTCGCGTGTTGAGCTGAATCTCGATGTGTCGGATCCGTTGGCAGCATCGGCGTTGTTGTTGCATCGCAAGCCTGCCGGTCTGCGATTTAAGCCGCTGGGGGTTTCGTTTTTGATTTCGTATCGCCGACAAGATGGATGCAACTACCTGAATTATGTGCGCAGCGAATTTAGCTTCAAATGTGATTGGAAACGTCGTCTCTTCTCGTCGAATTACACGGCTTTGTCGGAGATGGTGATGGTCGATCGCGAGGAGAATCCTGAGATTATCCGCAATCGCGACCGCTTCCGCTCGGATCAGATTTTCTACGACGAAGTAGATGCATATGCAGATCCCGATTATTGGCGAGATTACAACATCCTCGAACCGACGGAATCGTTGGAAAATGCCGTCGATCGCCTGCGAAAACGCAATACGCGTTAATGCCATCCATAATAAAAGCGACCACCGTAAGATGGTCGCTTTTATTATGCACAGCAGCGGAACTTATTGACGAGCCTCCGAGATGTTGATCATGAAGTCACCCATACGCTCAAACTCCGAGATGATATCGAGGTAATAAACCGAGCTCTGATAGCTCGACTCGTTCTGCTCGATGCGCAGGATCTCCTCCTCGCGCAGCGTATTGCGCATCTCGTTGATTTCGCACTCGCAGTCGATGGCACGTCGCAGGTCGAAATCCGTGAATTCGCTTACTGACAGATTCTCGATCATTACGCCATAGGCTTTGTCGATGAGGTTGATCATCGTGTCGATCTTCTCCACATTTTTGTCCGTGAAGCGCTTGCCGTGTACGTTGCGACGCGAAAGAATGCGGCTGATAGCCTCACCCGAATCGCCCAACGACTCCAGCTCGTTGATCATCTTATACATGCGCTTGGTGCTCTTGCGAGCGGCCTCGCTCAACTCCTCCTGCGGAAGGGCGTTCAGGAAGGTACCGATCTCATACTCGATGCGGTCGGCAATCTCCTCGTATTTGACCAGCTTCTTGCGGTAGATCTCGAACTCCTCGTCGCTGGTGGCGTGTACGGCGCTGCGGATGTAACCCAAGCCGTTGCGCGAAATCTGTGCAAAGTGGATAATCTCCTTCATGGCCTGACCCAGCGCCAACTCAGCCGTACCGATGTGACCGGCGTTGATGTACTTCAGGCGTACCTTGTCCTCCTTCTCCTCGGGTTTCGACTTGATGAGTGCCGTTACTGCCTTAACGATCAGTGGCGTAAACCAGATGAGCAGGCAGGTGTTGAAGGTATTGAATAAGGTATGGAGCATCGAAACACCGTAGAGTGCTGCGGTCGACTCGGTCGAGCCACTCTCGATGCCGGCCGAATAGACGATCTCGAGCGGGTTGGGGTAGCCCATCCAGGTGATGATTTTACCAATCAACATCAAGAAGGGGGTAAAGAGGATCAGGGCCCAGATCACACCGAAGAGATTGAAGAAGGTGTGGGCCAAAGCGGCACGACGGGCATTGGGACTACCCACTGAGGCGGCGATGTTGGCCGTGATGGTCGTACCGATATTCTCACCAAGCACCATGGCAGCTGCGGCCGTGAAGGGGATCCAGCCCATGCTGAGCATAATGAGCGTCAGGGCCATCGTGGCACTCGACGACTGCAGTACGAGGGTCATGATCGTACCAATCAAGAGGAAGATCAGTATCGAGCCAAAGCCGTAGTCGGTCCACTGGGTTATGAACTGCAACACTTCAGGCGTTTCACGCAGATCGGGTACCGAGTTCTTCATCAGCGACAGACCCAGGAAGAGAAGTGCAAAGCCGATGATAAACTCGCTGATGTTGCGGTACTTCTCCTTCTTGGCCATGCTCATGACGAAACCGACGGCCATCATCGGAACAGCCAGGATCGAGATGTCGGCCTTGAAACCCAGGATTGAGATGATCCAAGCCGTAACCGTCGTACCAATGTTGGCACCCATGATCACACCGACAGCCTGCATCAGGGTCAGCAGACCTGCATTGACGAAGCCTACCACCATAACGGTCGTGGCACTCGAGGACTGGATGACGGTCGTAATACCCAGACCGGTCAGTACGCCTTTGAAGGGACTTGAGGTCATGGCTGCCAGTAGGTTGCGCAGGCGATTACCGGCTGCTTTCTGCAATCCGCCACTCATCAGGTTCATGCCGTAGAGGAACATGCCGAGGGCGCCCAGAAGCGTAAAAACTTGCAATAACATAGTGTTAAATTTGAATTAGTATAATCTTCTTTACCTTGTTTATATGCTTATGAAAGCTCGTTCTTATTGCAAAAATAGCGGCGATGTTTGCGCTTGTCAAGCCTTCGATCAAGATGTAACTTTTATTTAATGTTTTCGTAACCTTTTCTTAACCTTCGTGTAGCCTATGCCGTGAGTGTATGCTCGGTTAAAATTTTTACACCAATAATAATTAGAATAACGCCGCCCAAAATCTCGGCTTTAGCTTTGTGGCGCGAGCCAAAGTGATAGCCGATGCGGATACCGACCATCGAAAGTAGGCACGTGGTGATACCAATCAAGGTAGCCGAAGGCAGAATCTTTACGCCGAGAAAAGCAAACGAGATGCCGATGGCGAGGGCATCAATAGAGGTGGCAACGGCCAATAAAAACATGGTGCGTGGAGCAAAGTCCTTCGTGGGGCGATCATCCTCATCGTTCGAGCAGGCTTCGCGAATCATGTTGCTGCCGATTAACGCCAAAAGTATAAAGGCAATCCAATGGTCAAACACAGCCACAATGGTGGAAAAACGGACAGCGAGCAGAAAGCCTACGATTGGCATTATTGCCTGAAATGTGCCAAACCAAAGGCCGACAGAGAGTGTGTGACGCGGTTTGAGTGAATGAACTGAGAGCCCTTTGCCGATTGATACGGCAAAGGCATCCATCGAAAGGCCGATGGCAATCAATAGCAGCTCGGCATAGTTCATGAAGCAAAGATACCATATTTTGGCTAAAATAGCATACTTGGGGATTATTTTTTTGTTCGTTTTTGAGTTTACGTGTATTTTTACTTGGCGAATAGAAGCATTACCAAGATGGCAGAAAAGTTAAAAATAGCTACGGGAGATAAAGAGGCGCGTTATGCCTTGTTGTATGAACAGATGGTTGCAATCCTTGCAGGCGAGGAGGATCAGGTGGCACGAATGGCCAATGCTGCAGCCATGATTCATCATACGTTCGGATTCTTTTGGACCGGATTCTATCGGGTGATCGGTGAGGAGTTGGTGTTGGGACCTTTTCAAGGACCATTGGCCTGTATGCGCATTCGTTATGGACGAGGTGTGTGCGGAACGGCCTGGAAAGAGCGTCGGTCGATTGTGGTGCCCGATGTCGAGAAGTTTCCCGGTCATATCGCCTGCAGTACCTTGTCGCGTAGCGAAATAGTGGTGCCGATGGTCCGTGACGAGGAGGTATGTGGGGTGCTTGATATTGACAGTGAAACCCTTGCAACCTTCGATGAAACGGATCGGGTTTGGTTGGAAAAGATTGTGGCAATCATCTGATAAAAAACGAGGTGCAAAAATGCACCTCGTTTTTTTACTTTAACTCTTCGATGTTTTTTGCAATGCCAGCCACCAGGCGGAAACGTGCTTCGGCTGAAGCCCATGCGGTGTGGGGGGTAAGCGAAAGGCGTTCCGGGTAGCGTACCGTCAGTAGCGGTGAATTGGCGGGCAGCGGCTCCGTCTGGTAGACATCTAAACCGGCTCCGGCAATCCAACCCTCGTTGAGCGCCTCGGCCAGATCCGTTTCGTTGATGATGCCGCCACGACCGGCATTCAGCAGGATGGCGGTATATTTCATGCGGCGCAACTCTTCTTGCGAAATCAGACCTGCAGTGCGCTCGTTGAGCGGTGCATGAATGGAGATTACATCCGAGGTGTTTAACAATTCGTCCAGTGATACGGCGCGGAAATAATCATCGTGTGCCTTGCCTGAGGTGGCGTAGTAGACAATTTCCATGCCGAAGGCCTCGGCTACTTGGGCTACACGACGACCAATCGTGCCCAAGCCGATGATACCCATGCGCTTGCCACTCAACTCATGAAAGGTGCATCCCATATCGGTAAAAAGCGCACTGTGGCTGTATGCTCCGCTCTTGACGCGTTGGTCAAAATAGGGGAGTTTCCCGGTTAGATTCAGCAGGTGCGCAAAGGTGCTTTGGACAACACTTTCAGTCGAATAGCCAGCTACGTTGCGAACGGGAATACCCAATTCGGAGGCTGCCGTAAGATCTACGTTGTTCATGCCCGTAGCGGCAATGCAGATCATCTTCAGGTGGGGTGCGGCCTCCATTTCGGGGCGGTCGATGCGTACCTTGTTGGTGATAATGACCTCAGCGTCAGCAATGCGGGTTAGGCACTCCTCTTTGGTGGTGAGATCGTAGCAAGTGAGTTCTCCCAAAGCCTCAATAGCCTTGAGTGATGCATCGCCGATAGTGGCGCGATCCAAAAAGACAATCTTCATGATGGGGATTTATGAACGGTTTGTTTTGTGCAGAATCCCGTGTTGTGTGCGGAACTCCGAAGCAGTGATCTTCATGTGTTGTTTGAAGAAGCAGCAGAAACGGCTCACCGATTCAAATCCGGTCTCGTAGGCGATCTCCGAGATGTTTTTGGTCGAGGTGGTCAACAACTCCTTGGCCAAATTGAGTTTCAGTTGCTGCTGATAACTCGACATCGAAATGCCCGTAATGCTCTTGAACAGTGAGCGCAAGAGTGAGTAGCTCATGCTGAGACGAGCCGCGATATCGGCAGGCGAAAGGTGCGTGGCAATATTCTCACGCAACAACATCTGCGCCTGATTGATTTTGTCGGTATTCTTGTTGCCGCGATTCGTGAAATTGACGTGCTCGTAATAGACACGGCCTAACAGATGCGAAATGACACCGGCGATAACCTGTTGTGAACCACGGATTCCACTTTCGGAATAGCTGATCACCTTGTTGTATAGGCGAACGATGGATTCGCGAACGCCAACCTTGAGAAGCGGATCGTTTTTCGAGAAGAAATTGTGAATGATCGAGTCGGCCTGCATGCCTCGGAAACCAATCCACATCTCGTGCCACCCGGTCTCGGGATTGGGGTAGTAGAGGTGTCGCTCACCGGGAACCAGTAAGATGATCGTGCCAGCTTCGACCGAACGCAAATCGCAGGAGTCGGACTGAAAGTAGCCTTCGCCTTCGGTTATATAGATCAGCTGAAATTCGTCGAGTATGCGCCCCTGCTGCGTGAAATTGTAATCGGTGGGGTGGGCAGACACAGGATACTGCTCGTGCGGTTTTACGTTTTGATAGCCGACCGTAGTGCAGACAATTCCCCACTTCTCGTCATGGGCGCTTGCTGATAGGTATTTTAAGAGGTCGCTCTTGTGAGTCATGTAAGGGAGGGTTTTAGGTTTAATTTTTGGCAAAAATAGGAATATTTTTCGATTTCTGGGGATCGGTTTTCTACTTTTTACACCCGATTTTGGTCGTTTCACCGCTTGATTTGTCGGATGTTGTACTACGATGGCAGTAATCGTAATTGTTTTGTCAAAAATATAAAATACGATCCTCGATAAATCGCTAAATTTGTTTAACCTATTGTGGCTATATGCGACAAGTGGGAAATTAGATGTGAAAGCGTATAAACAGAATACTAATATTCAGAACCTAACACTGCATGACACCGCAACATTTTCTGGCGATCGACCTGGGCGCAACCAGCGGTCGTGTGATTTTGGCAACCCTTACCGACGAGAAACTCGATCTGGAGGTACTGCATCGTTTCCCTAATCGACTGATTGAGGTTGGTGGAAAATATTTTTGGAACATTTATGCCCTCTATGAGGATATTTTGCAAGGCCTGACCGAGGCCGGTAAGCGTAAGATCGAGGTGCGCTCGATTGGTATCGATACCTGGGGCGTTGACTTTGTACACGTGGCCGAAGATGGTACGTTGTGTGGTCTGCCGCGCGCTTATCGCGATCCTTATACGAATGGTGCTCCCGAGTCCTACTTTGAGAAGATCTCGCGCAAGGAGGTCTATGCACGTACGGGTATTCAGATCATGAACTTCAACTCGCTCTTCCAGCTCTATGCGCAGCATGAGGAGCAGGCGTCGGCGCTCAAAAATAGCGATACGATTCTCTTTATGCCCGACGCGCTGTCGTATCTGTTGACGGGTAAGAAGGTGTGTGAGTATACGATTCTCTCGACGTCGCAGTTTATGAATCCGCGCACGAAGCAAGTGGACGAGGATTTGCTCACAGTTGCCGGTGTAAAGGCCGAGAGCTTCCCGCAGGTTGTAATGCCCGGTACGCTCGTTGGTACGCTGACCCCTTCGATTGCCAAGGCAACGGGGCTGGGCGAGGTGCCTGTTGTGGCTGTAGCAGGTCACGATACGGGTTCGGCGGTTGCTGCCGTGCCGGCCGAGGATGAGGGCTTTGCCTACCTTTCGTCGGGAACGTGGTCGCTGATGGGTGTCGAGTTGAAGGAGCCCGAGATTACCGACGAGTCGTTCGAAATGAACTTTACGAACGAAGGTGGCGTGGATGGTACGACCCGCTTCCTGAAGAATATTACCGGTATGTGGCTTCTTGAGCAGTGCCGTGCCGTATGGAAGAAGGAGGGGAAAGATTACTCCTATCCTGAAATTATGCAGATGATGCAGACGACGACACCGTCGGTCGATCTGCTCGATCCCGATGCTCCCGAGTTTGCAGCTCCGACCAATATGCCGGCAGCCATTCGTCGCTATTGCGAGTCGCGTGCGCTGGCTGTTCCCGAGTCGGATGCACAACTTATTCGTCTGATCTTTGATTCGTTGGCGGCCAAGTATGCTGATGTGCTCGGTAAGTTGCAGCAGGTTTCGCCCTTCGAGATTAAGACCCTGCACGTTATTGGCGGTGGTGCACAGAACGATCTGCTGAACCAGATGACGGCAGACGCCTGCGGTATTCCGGTTGTAGCCGGTCCGTCGGAGGCTACGGCATTGGGTAATGTGATGGTTCAGGCACGTGCGGCCGGTCTGGTGGGCTCGTTGCAGGAGATGCGTCAATACATTCTGCGCTCGATCGAAACGAAACGTTATGAGCCGCGCAAATAATCCATGAAAACAATAAGTTTAACTAACATAATCTAACTACAGTATGAAAACAGAACTGATTCAGAAGGCGTATGAAATCGCCAAGGAGCGTTATGCAGCCATCGGCATCGATACGGATGCAGTGCTCGAGCAACTTCAGAAGGTATCCCTTTCGCTGCACTGCTGGCAGGCAGATGACGTAGTCGGCTTTGAGCCCAAGGCCGGTGCTTTGTCGGGTGGTATTCAGGCTACGGGTAACTATCCCGGTCGTGCCCGCAACATTGATGAGCTGCGTCAGGATGTGCTGAAGGCCGCTTCGCTCATTCCCGGTAAGCATCGTCTGAATCTGCATGAGATCTATGGTGATTTCGGTGATAAGTTTGTAGATCGTGATGAGGTAGAGCCTTGCCACTTCCAGAGCTGGATCGATTGGGCAAAGGCTAATGATATGAAGCTCGACTTCAACTCGAGCTCGTTCTCGCACCCCAAGTCGGGCGATCTGTCGCTTTCGAATCCCAACCCCGAGATTCGCAACTTCTGGATCGAGCATACGAAGCGTTGCCGTGCCGTGGCCGAGGCAATGGGTGTAGCTCAGAACGATCCCTGTATCATGAACGTATGGGTACATGACGGTTCGAAGGACCTGACGGTAAACCGTATGTACTATCGCGAGCTGTTGAAGGATTCGCTGGATCAGATCTTCGCTACTGAGTATAAGAACATGAAGGACTGCATCGAGTCGAAGGTGTTCGGTATCGGTTTGGAGAGCTACACGGTTGGTTCGAACGACTTCTATATCGGTTACGGTGCTTCGCGTGGCAAGATGGTGACGCTTGATACGGGTCACTTCCACCCGACGGAGAGCATTGCCGACAAGATCTCGTCGCTCTTGCTCTATACGCCTGAGGTGATGCTGCACGTTTCGCGCCCCGTACGTTGGGACTCGGACCACGTGACGATCATCAACGACGAGACGCTGGAACTCTGCAAGGAGATCACGCGTTGCAACGCCCTGGACAAGGTACACATCGGTTTGGACTACTTCGATGCTTCGATCAACCGAATCGGTGCTTACGTGATTGGTTCGCGCGCTACGCAGAAGTGTATGCTGCAGGCCCTGTTGGAGCCCATCACTACGCTGCGTGAGTACGAGCTGTCGGGTAAAGGCTTCGAGCGTCTGGCTCTTCTGGAGGAGTGCAAGTCGCTGCCTTGGACGGCCGTATGGGATATGTTCTGCTTGAAGAACGACGTACCTGTAGGCGAGGAGTTCATCGCTGATGTACAGAAGTATGAGGTAGAGGTAACCTCGAAGCGTTAATTAAAACTAAAACGTCTAACCAAAAAACTTTAGAAATATGTATCGTATCGTATTGAACGAAACTTCGTATTATGGTGCCGGCTGCCGCTCGGTGATTGCCGACGAGATTAAGAAGCGCGGTTATAAGAAGGTGATGCTGATCACGGATAAGGACCTCGTGAAGTTTGGTGTAGCTGCCAAAGTTGAGGAGGTGCTGAATGGTGCAGAGATCCCCTATGAGATATTCTCGGACATCAAGCCCAACCCGACGATCAAGAATGTACTGGACGCATTGGCTGCTTTCCAGGCTTCGGGTGCAGACTGCATCGTAGCTTTGGGTGGTGGTTCGTCGATCGACACGGCCAAGGCTGTGGGTGTGATTCACACGAACCCTGAGTTTAAGGATGTTCGCTCGCTGGAGGGTGTAGCTCCGACGAAGAATCGTGCCGTTCCCACCTTTGCACTCCCGACGACGGCCGGTACGGCTGCCGAGGTGACGATCAACTACGTGATCACCGACGAGGAGAACAAGAAGAAGATGGTTTGCGTGGATCCGAACGATATCCCGATGTGCTCGGTAATCGACTGCGAGCTGATGATGTCGATGCCGAAGGGCCTGACGGCTGCTACGGGTATGGATGCCCTGACGCACGCTATCGAGAGCTACATCACGCCCGGTGCCTGGACGATGAGCGATATGTTTGAGGAGAAGGCAATCGAGCTGATTCACCAGCACCTCTACAACGCTGTTCAGAACGGTCAGGATGTGGTAGCGCGCGAGGGTATGGCCAACGCACAGTACATCGCCGGTATGGGCTTCTCGAATGTAGGTCTGGGTATTGTTCACTCGATGGCTCACCCGCTGGGTGCCTTCTACGATACGCCGCACGGTGTGGCTAACGCCCTGCTGCTGCCCTACGTAATGGAGTACAATGCCGAGTCGCCCGCCAAGGCTAAGTACCTCGGTATTGCCAAGGCTATGGGTGTCGATACGACGGGTATGTCGGAGGACGAAGGCGTAAAGGCTGCTATCGAGGCAGTGAAGGCTCTGTCGGTAAGCATCAACATCCCGCAGCGTCTGTCGGAGATCGGCGTGAAGAAGGAGGATCTGCACGATTTGGCAGTTGCCGCCTTCAACGATGTCTGCACGGGTGGTAATCCGCGTCCGACGTCGGTAGAGGATATTGAGGCTATCTATAACATCGCCTACTAATCGAGCCACAGATGGAGATTTTAATCGGTCTTCTGATTATTGCCATCGGAAGTTTCTGCCAGTCGAGCTCGTATGTGCCTATCAAGAAGGTGCGCGAGTGGTCGTGGGAGAGTTTCTGGCTGACGCAGGGTGTATTCGCCTGGTTAGTGTTCCCGTTCCTGGGAGCACTCCTGGCGGTGCCCGAAGGACACTCGCTGGGTGAGCTTTTCACGTCGGAGAACTCGTTCCGCATCGCCATGACTATGCTCTTCGGTGTGCTGTGGGGTGTGGGTGGTCTGACTTTCGGCCTTTCGATGCGCTACCTGGGTGTGGCGCTTGGCCAGTCGATCTCGCTCGGTACGTGTGCCGGTTTGGGTACGATCCTCGGTCCGGTGCTGCTGAACATCTTCTTCCCGGAGCTAAACGCCCTGCAGTCGCTGACCGCAGCCGTGATTATCGGTGTGGTTGTGACGCTTGTCGGTATCGCCATTATTGGTGTGGCCGGTTCGATGAAGGCTGCCTCGCTGTCGAAGGAGGAAAAGGAGGCTGCCGTGAAGGACTTCAACTTCCCGAAGGGTATTCTGATTGCCCTCCTGGCCGGTTTTATGAGCGGTTGCTTCAATGTGGGTCTGGAGTTTGGTAAGGAGATCAATTTCGGTGAGCTGACCGATCCGATGTTCCGCACGTTGCCTGCCACGCTGCTTATTACGTTGGGCGGTTTCGTGACAAATGCCTGCTACTGCTTGTGGCAGAATTGGAAGAATAAGAGCTTTGCAGACTACGGCAAAAAGGAGCTGTGGGTGAATAACATCCTCTTCTGCGCCTTGGCCGGTGGTCTGTGGTATTCGCAGTTCTTCGGGCTGTCGCTTGGTCGCAGTTTCTTTGAGGCTGGCGGTGTGATGGATACGTTGTCGTTCTGCATCCTGATGGCCTTGAATGTTACCTTCTCGAATGTGTGGGGCATTGTGCTCAACGAGTGGAAGGGTTGCTCGAAAAAGACCATTACGGTGTTGGTGATCGGTATCTTGGTGCTGATTGCCTCGACCTTTATCCCCGAATTGTTGAAATAATAAATAGGTAAAGAGACTATGAAAAGTATTTTGGAGAATCGCCCTGCGCTGAAGGCCGAGATCGAGAAGGTAGCTGAGGTTGCCGGTTATCTGTGGCAGAAGGGTTGGGCCGAGCGTAACGGTGGTAACATTACCGTGAATGTAACCGAGTATGTGGATGACGAGATTCGTCAGATGCCCGCTATCTCGGAGGCCTATCCGATCGGTACGACCGTACCGGCGTTGAAGGGTTGCTATTTCTATTGCAAGGGTACGAACCGTCGCATGCGCGACCTGGCTCGCTGGCCGATGGAGAACGGCTCGATTGTACGCATTTTGGACGATTGCGCTTCGTATGTGATCATCGCCGATAATCCGGTGAAGCCGACCTCGGAGATTGCTGCCCACCTCTCGATGCACAACCAGATGGTTGAGAAGGGTAAGGGCTACAAGGCAGCCGTGCATACGCACCCGATCGACCTGGTGGCTATGACCCACAACCCGAAGTTCTTGGAGAAGGATGTGCTGACGAACCTCCTGTGGAGTATGATTCCCGAAACACGTGCCTTCTGCCCGAAGGGTCTGGGTATTGTTCCCTACAAGATGCCTTCGTCGGTGGAGCTGGCCGATGCTACGATCGAGCAGTTGGAGGAGTACGACGTAGTGATGTGGGAGAAGCACGGTGTATGCGCCGTGGGTCCCGATATCATGGAGGCCTTCGACCAGGTAGATGTACTGTCGAAAGCTGCTCAGATCTACCTCACGGCTAAGTCGATGGGCTTCGAGCCGACCGGTACGACCCAGGAGCAGATGGAGGAGCTGCAGCGCGCCTTCAACCTGTAGGATACATTCTTTATAACAAAAAGCCACCCGAATCATCGAGTGGCTTTTGTTATTTCAATAAATGGATAGCTCCCTTGAGGCATATTTTGTAGATATATGGTTGAAAAAAATGGCGCGATAAGTTTTTAACGCCCCCGAATTTTACTATCTTTGTTGCTTGTAAGAATGTACACTATGAGTATGAAAAAGGGTTTCGATAACGACAAATACCTGAAGATCCAATCTGAGCAGATTAAGCGCCGTATTGATCAGTTTGGTGATAAACTATATCTCGAATTCGGAGGTAAACTCTTTGACGACTACCATGCCAGTCGCGTCCTGCCTGGCTTCTTGCCCGATAGTAAGTTGCAGATGTTGCTGCAGTTGAGCAGCTATGCCGAGATTTTGCTTGTCATCAGTGCTATTGACATTGAGAAGAATAAGATGCGCAGCGATCTGGGCATCACCTATGATGAGGATGTCTTGCGTCTGCGTGGTGAGTTTGAGCGTGCCGGTCTTTATGCCGGAGGTGTGGTGATTACCCATTATAACGGTCAGTCGAGTGCTGATGCTTATCGCAAACGTCTGGAGCGTCAAGGTATCAAGGTCTATTACCATTACACAATCGAGGGCTATCCGCACAATGTGGCACTAATCGATTCGGAGGCCGGTTTTGGTCGTAACGACTATGTTGAGACGACGCGTCCGTTGGTGATTGTGACGGCTCCGGGACCCGGTAGCGGTAAGATGGCCGTCTGCCTGAGTCAGCTCTACCACGAGAATCGTCGCGGTGTGAAGGCCGGTTATTCGAAGTTTGAGACCTTCCCGGTGTGGAACTTGCCGCTCAAGCACCCCGTGAATGTAGCTTACGAGGCTGCTACGGCCGACTTGAACGACGTGAATATGATCGACCCGCTGCACCTGGAGGCTTATGGCCAAGTGGCAGTGACCTATAATCGTGATTTGGAGATCTTCCCCGTGCTGAATGCGATCTTTGAGGGCATCTATGGTGAAAGCCCCTATAAGTCGCCTACGGATATGGGTGTGAACATGATCGGTCATTGCATGTGCGATGAGGATATCTGCTGCAGTGCCGCTCGTGATGAGATTATTCGTCGTTACTACTATGCGCTTTGCAAATTGGCCGAGAAGGGCGACAATGAGAACGAGGTGAATAAAATCGCCTTGATCATGAAGCAGGCCAAGCTGACGACCGAGTATCGCCGTACGACTGTGGCTGCCCACGAACGCCGTGAGCTTTGCGGTGGGGGTGCCACTGCGGCTATTGAGTTGGCTGACGGCACGATTATCACCTCGCGTACCAGCTCGCTGCTGGGCTCGAGTGCCGCCTTGTTACTCAACGCTACGAAATATCTGGCCGGCATTCCGCACGATAAGAAGCTGATTGCGGAGGATCTAATCGCCCCGATTCAGAAGACCAAGGTGGAGTATCTGCACGGCCACAATCCGCGTCTGCATACGGACGAGGTGCTAGTGGCTCTTTCGTTGTTGAGTAATCACGATGAGGATTGCCGCAAGGCGCTGGATCAGCTGCCGAAGTTGCGCGGTTGTCAGCTTCACTCGACGGTGATGTTGAGCGAAGTGGATCGCAAGATCTTCCACAAATTGGGTGTTGAATTGACCTGCGATCCGGTGCATAAAGTGGAGTAATCACACTTTTGATGATAACGTCAAAGCCATGCAGTAATGCGTGGCTTTTTTTTGTTGAAGTAGCCCCTGTTGTTTGTCTTTGGTGGTGACTCGAAGCGAAGCTAGCGCGGATACAAAGCGCAGTCCCATACAACAACAAAAAAAGGATGACCCGAAGATCATCCTTTTGGCGGTGCGTAGGGGACTCGAACCCCTGACCCCGTGCGTGACAGGCACGTATTCTAACCAGCTGAACTAACGCACCAATTTAGAACCATGCAACTCGGTGTTGATCCCTCATTGCGCTTGCAAAGGTAGTACAAATTTTCAAACCTGCAAGCATGTAACCCGAAAAAATGATGGATTTTTTTAGTCTTTTATTGTGAGTATGTCGTGAATGGCTATTCTTGAGAGTGGATAGGTGACTCGAAGCGAAGCTAGCGCGGATACAAAGCCGCAGTCCATACAACGACAAAAAAAAGGATGACCCGAAGATCATCCTTTCTTGGCGGTGCGTAGGGGACTCGAACCCCTGACCCCGTGCGTGACAGGCACGTATTCTAACCAGCTGAACTAACGCACCAATTTTAGAACCATGCAACTCGGTGTTGATTCCTCATTGCGTTTGCAAAGGTACTACAAATTTTTAAACCTGCAAGCGTTTTGATAACTTTTTTTTATTTTTTGAAAAAAGAAAATTGAACGCTTCCGTAACTTCTTAATTGCCAGAAGGAAGGATGGTCTGTAAAACTCTTCTCTTTCGAGTGCTCGAAGATGAAAATACCCCCCTCACGCAGGATGTCGCTATTCAAAACAAGCGGAATAATCTCTTCGCTATGTTCCAAATCGTAGGGTGCATCCGAAAATACAAGGTCAAATTGCTTGGGACAGCTCTTTAAGTAGAGAAAAGCGTTTGCCTTAACAGGATAGAGCGTGCGAATTCCCAATTCGCGAGCCGTTTGGCGAATAAAGTTGTGATGCACGGCATTGATCTCGACCGAAGTGACCGATTTTGCGCCGCGTGAGCAGAACTCATAGCTTATTGACCCGGTGCCTGCAAAAAGATCCAAAACGTCGCACTCCTCAATATCAATGAGGTTTTGCAGTACGTTAAAAAGATTCTCTTTGGCAAAGTCGGTAGTAGGACGTGCACGTAAGTTCTTGGGAGGATTGATAGCGCGTCCTTTGAGTGTTCCGCTGATTATTCGCATTGCAGTCGTTTGAAGGTGTTTTTATAGAGTTTCAGGGTCTGCTTGTTGTTGCTACGCAAGGTGAGACGTACGGTATAACGTTTCGGGTCGCAGGCTGCGCAGAGACGCGAGAGCAGATAATCGCGATCGGCTTCACTTTGGATAGCGATCACCTCAGCCATCTGGAGTTTCGGATCATATACCTTTATATATATAAGGTCTTCGGTATCGCAGATCCAGATCGTAGGTTCGATGTTTCCTACGGGATGGAGCAACGGTGTGGTGTAGTGGACCTCATCGCCAAAAGTGCTATGCAGCTTCTCAAGGGTTTCGCTCGAAAGGGCGATGAGTGCCATCATTCCTTTGTCGGTTCGGATGCTCAGTGTAGCATCCTCTTCGTCAAGGGGCATTCCGGCAGCCGTAAAGGCTGCTCTACAACCATCGGCCGCGTAGAATTGCTCGGGAACAAGTAATGTACGTTCGGTTAGCAATTCGACCTCGCTAATGCGGCCTTGCGTGGCAGGTACCGAAAAAGAGTGTCCACCCGTAATTCGGATGGACACCTTGTTGTTTGTATTGGACAAGCCCTTCATTAGTCCTCCCAGTTACCGGCCTCGTTGTTACCGGCATCCATCGAACCGAACTTGATACCCGGGTAGCGGTTGAAGTTGTTCACGTCGTCGTCGATCTTATTGATGATCTCCTGACGATAGGTGATCGTGTCGAGGAACATGATATAGGGAGCACGGCACTCAACAACGGGGATCACAATCTTCGACTCCGTGGTGATCTGACCGGCCTCCAGGATGAACTGTGCCTGGTTGTTGGTTGCGGGGATGTAACGCAGATTCATGACATCCTCCTTCGTGAGCTTTTTGGGCGAGAAGATGGTGTCGATTACGGCAACCTTGAACTTCTCAATGTTCTTTTTACCCTGCTTCTTCAGCATAGCCAAACCTACCGAGTCATCCTCGTCAACAAGCTTGCGCTCCATCTCGAGCGTGTCGTTCAAAATGAAATTGGCCAACGTGTCGAAATCGGCCGTGAACTTCTGGTACTTCGACTTAAAGGCGCGCTCAGCGGTACGGATGTCCTTGATGCGCTCGATAACCTGGGCGCTCTTGGCCTTAAGATCGTTCTCGAAACGGATGGGCGTCGAGATCTGCTTGTAGATCACATAGACAAAGCCGATGATCACCAAAGCGAGAAGAATTTGTGCGATTTTTTTCATTTTTTATTTAGGTTTTGTTATTAATTTTGTCCTATAAAATGTGCACTCCATGGAAAGTTCCCATATTGCGTTTCAAATTTACGCTAAAATTTGTTTCGAAACAACCTTTGGGCAAAAAAAAATTATCGAAAAATTGTCTGAATACCTTGTTTCCGACGATTTTTCTCGAATTTTTGTCCTGAACGGCTATGCGGGTACGGGAAAAACTACTTTAATAGCCGCTACAATGGCCGCTTTGAAGGAGTCTGGGATCAAGACGGTGTTGTTGGCTCCGACAGGTCGTGCAGCCAAGGTGTTGGCTCGTTATTCGGGAGAGAAGGCATTGACAGTGCACAAGCGTATCTATCGCGAACGAACCAATGCTGACTATGAGTCAAAATTCACGCTCGATCTGAATCGCGAACAAAATACAGTTTTTATTGTTGATGAGGCCTCCATGTTGTCCGATGCCTCTTCGGATACGACCTTTGGCAGTGGCTCTCTTTTGGCCGACCTGGTGCGTTATGTACGCAATGGCAAGCAGTGTCGACTGATCTTGGTGGGAGATAGCGCCCAGCTTCCCCCCGTGGGGTACGATTTCAGTCCGGCACTCGACCCCGATACATTGAGTCGTTTTGGCGATGTGGAGTATTGTACACTCGACGAGGTAGTACGCCAACAGAGTGAGTCGGGTATCTTGTTCAATGCTACGATGGTGCGCTGCATGTTGGAGCAGGGAATCCTGGAAGTGCCCCTTTTTGAGATGAATTTCCCCGATATAGAGGCTGTTGGTGGTGGTGATTTCCTGGAGCTGTTGGGCGACGCCTATGCTAAATATGGCCGAGATGAGGTGATTGTCATCACGCGCTCGAATAAGCGGGCCAATCGTTACAATGAGGGGATTCGCCGCCATGTGCTTTCGGCTGAGGAGGAGATTGAAAGTGGAGATATGCTGATGGTGGTGAAAAACAACTACTATTATGCCGAGCGTACGGAGGAATGTCCGATGCACTTTGTGGCAAATGGCGATATCGCCCGGCTGAAACGCTTGCGTCGTTTTGAGGATTTTTACGGTTTTCGCTTTGCGAATGCGGTGCTGGAGTTCCCCGATTATGAAGATGCGCAACTGGAGTGTAAGATTTTGCTCGACACGATTGCTTCCGAATCTCCGGCATTGACTCGCGAAGAGCAAAATAGACTCTTTTATGAGGTGGAGAAGGATTATCTGGATGTGAAGAGTAAATTAAAACGATTCAAGGAGATTCGCGAAAATCCCCATTTCAATGCCATGCAGGTCAAATTTGCCTATGCTGTTACCTGTCATAAGGCGCAAGGTGGTCAATGGCGAGCTGTTTTTATCGATCGTTTCCTCTTTGGTGACGAGCCGCTTACGTCGGATTTGATGCGCTGGCTCTATACGGCGCTCACGCGCGCCACCGATAAACTCTATCTGGTTAATTTTGACGAACGATTCTTCGGTTAAACAGTTATCTAATAAGGTGATTTATGCGTTATGCTCGCATGGTCGCAATTAGGACGAGTGCAGAGACTGTTTGCAGTCTTTGCCGAGTTGGGGCAAGGCTTGTTTACAACGTATTAAATAGAAAAGGGCTGCTCAACAAGTTTGTTGGACAGCCCTTTTTCTTTCGAGCGAATCTTTAGAACAGATAGCCGATATTCATGTAGAATGCACCATTACCGTCCTGCTTGTGGTATTGGCCAATCGGCTTACCATACTCGAAGCAGACGATGAAGTTCTGGTTCATGATGAAGCGCAGACCGGCACCCAACGTAACGTGCGGACGGTCGTGGCCAAGACCCTTGCTCATGTAGTCGTCATATTCGCTCTTTACATCCTGATAGAGCTCCTGCGTAGCGAACTCCGATGCCGTGCGACCAAATGACATGTCATACTCCTTCGTGACCATCGTACCATCGCTGAACACGTTCAACGCAAAGGCGATGTTCTGCTTCCAGAGCGGGAACGAGATGAAGCGCCAGCGGAACTCGGCGTTATACGAGGCCATATCCAAACCCTGCACGCGATTGCGCATGATACCACGGATGGTGCGGAAACCACCCATGCCGTCGCGGTCGTACGACTGACCCATTGTGGTAATGTAGGGTAGCACATAGTAGGGTGCCTCTTTGCCAAACGTACCCTCATAGTTCAGACGGTAGGCGAATGTGAGCTTGTCGTTGGCTACGATCGGAATATATTGGCGGAAGGTTGCCGAATACTTGTAGTAGGGGTGGGTGGTGCCGAGCCATTTCGGAGCTACGATGGCATGAGCCTCGGCCCAAATACCACGCGAAGGAGCACCCTCCTTATCACGCGTATCGTACAACAGACCCAGGCGAAGCGTGCTGTTCCAACCACCATCGGCCTCATCGTCCTTGATGATGCCCCATGTACGGTACTGCTCGAAGAGGGTAGGCTCCGAGTCGGGGAACATCTTATCCTCGTCTTTGTTCTTGTTGATCTTTTCGCGGTTGATAGCCCCCTGCTTAAAATAACTCAGGTGGTAACCTGCCTCCCAGAAGAGTTTCTCTTTCCATAGATTACCAATAAAGTCGGCCTTGAAAAGAATCGCCTTGCGGTCAATGCGGTATTTGGGGGTGTAGATGTAGCTGTCGCCAGCCTTACCTGCGTCTATCTTCTCGTAGTCGAAGTAGGACTGATAACCATTGAAACCGTAGAAATCCATTGCCTTGTCGTTCGTGGCGGTCAGCGTGGCCGAGAAACGAACGCCCGGAATCAGGAAACGCGAATCGTAGGAGATGGTGTAGAGCTGCGAACCCTTTGTGAAGAACGAAGCCTCAAAAAACCACTGCTGACGGGTGTTGGGATAGACCGAACCGTCGCCAAAGTCGTAGATATTGAGAATGGCACCCAACTGGAAACCCTTATCGGCATCGAAGGCGATGGCGGGCAGCGGACCGAAGTTGTAACCCGTCTTGACGATCTCCTTCTTCGAGGTTGTTGTCTGCGTATCGGTTTGCTCGTCACCCTGGGCGTAGATGTTCAACGCTAAGAGCGACAACATACACGTAGTCAGAAGTTTTTTCATAAGCTTATTTGTTGAAAATTAATTGGCGAATCTTGTGGTATTTCTGGCGCAACTCTTTGCAAGCGAGCAACTTCAAATCCGAGATACCCAAGCGCAGAACACGCCAGCTTTCGTGGGCAACAATCGGAGCAGGAAGCAGCAGCAATACGGTCGGAATGGCCCACTGCCAAGGCAGAATGATGAAGCAGATCAGCGTGTAGATACTCATCAAAATCGGCCACATGAACAGATTTACGATGTAGCGTACCGAGTTGTGGAACGCCTCATCCTTGAGTTTTGTGAAGAGGAACTGAATGATGCCGTTAATGGGCAGCGTGAGCAACGATACCGACAGACAGTAGGGAAGCGTGATGATCCAAAAGAGCATCTTCAGCAGGCGTGACCAGAAGGGGTATTTGATCGATACTGACGACAGGCTGATACCGCGCTTGTTGCGCATCTTGGAAGCTTCGTTACCCAGTTTGATCAACTCCTTGGCCACCTCTTCGTTGTTGGCCTTGAGTGTCTGAATTTTCTCGACGATGCACTTGTTAGCCTCGAAGTGGGCATCCAACTGATTTTTCTTGCGACCATCGGAAGCGCGCATCAGCTTGGCCTGTTGCTTGACCGAGGCGGCACAAATCTCATACGTAGCATCGTAATCCTCGTCGTAGGGGATGTAGAAGATGGCACGCTGCATGCGCTCCGCCAACTCCTCCTTGAGCAGATTCATCTGCTCCTGTGGGGTCTGGTCTGGGTGTGCTTTTTGGAACTCCAGCACGTTGATCGGATCGCCTACTTGTACACGCACGGTTGAGCGGAAACGGAAGAAGTTACCGTAGCTCATGCCGACCGGTACAATGTAGAGTGGCATGTCGGGCATCAACTCCTGCGCCTGGAAAGCGATGCGGAAGATACCCTTCGAGAGCGGTAACGATGAGTGCTTGGCCTGGTGCTGACCCTCGGGGAAGATGCAGAAGGGGACTTTGTCGCGCAAGACGTCAACGGCCTTCTCGATCGTTTCGTTGTTCTTCTTTACCTCGCCATATCCATCGCGAATACGCATGATGGGCAAGATCTTCAGGAAACGGAAAACCTTTGCTAGCGTGCGGTTGCGGAAGATGTCGGCACGCGCCACGAATACCTTCGGACTGCGGTTCATGGCCAAGATGACCAGGGCGTCCATCAGGGCGTTGGTGTGGTTCGGCGCGTAGATCACCGCGCCATCGGTCGGGATGCGCTCGCGACCTACGTAGCGAATGTCGCGGTACGAGAGTTTGAGAACGGTATCTACGTAGTGACGTAGAAAGCTATACAGCGGATCGTAGTCCTGAATTTTACGTTCTTTTGCCATGTGTTAGTCTTCCAGAGGTGTTCGACGGAATAAACTGGCGACGGTAAGACCCGAAATGATGTGCCAAATGCCCCACCAGGCCGTGATAAAGAGCATGCCGCCGTAGTGTCCATGCCAAATTTCGGTCGGGAAGATGTTGGGGTTAAAGAGCAGGATCAAGCCGAGGCCCGAGTTCTGGATACCAATCTCTACGGTGAGCGAACGGCGGTCAGCATTCGAGACGCGCGCTAATCGGCCACCAAAATAGCCCGTAGCCAGCGCACAAGCGTTGTGGAGCATTACGATGAAGAAGACGTAGAAGATATGATCCAGGAAGAGTTGGAAGTTCTGCGAGAACGAGGCGATCACCATGGCGATAAAGAGCAGGATCGAAAGTACCTGTGCCGGCTTGGAGATGCGCTTGGCCAAATTGGGCAGATAGTGACGGCATAACAGACCCAGGAAGATCGGCAGACCGAGCAGCAACAGAATCTGCTCTAACATCGGGAAGAAGGGGATTACCAGTGTTGGGATATCGGCCTTGATGCTGATGATGTGGCTGTAGAGCGAACCCCAAAGGAAGAAGTTGAACGGGGTCACGAGCGGAGCAAAAGCCGTCGTGATGGCGGTCATCGAGACGGAGAGCTCGATATTACCCTTCGAGAGCGACGACATGAAGTTCGAGATGTTACCACCCGGGCACGACGCCACCAGAATCATACCCAGTGCAATCATGGGGGTAATCCACGGACTGAGCGCAAGAGCAATAGTGAAAGTAACGGCCGGCAGGGCGAGCCATTGCAACAGGATACCGATAATTACCGATTTGGGATTGACGAAAATGTCTTTAAAGATTCGAGGCCGAATGCCGAGGGCTACGCCAAACATGACAAATGCCAAAATCAAATTTACGATCAGCATGCCTCCCTCTCCGAAGTTGATGGTCACACTGTTGAGTTGCTCTAACTGCTCTTTCATTGTGTCGTTTTCTTACATCAAAAAAGTCTATCTCGCACTCGCTGAGTGTGATAACTTTATTCGATGCGTGTTAATAATATATTAAATAGGTCTATTTTGCGTATTTATAAACCCGTTTGATTGCGTAAATATACGAAAGTTTTTCAGGAAGTCGCTTTTGTTGGTCAAAAATACATCTTTATACTTATTCATTTTTGACAGTCCAAAAGGGCGAATTATACCCCTTTTGGGCCATTTTTATACGTTTTTACAGGCTATTTAACTTGGATTTGTAGCGATTCGGAAGCCTCGGATGAATTGCCGACATAGAAGATGTAGTTACCCTTCTCGAGCTGCCACGAGTGCGATACTTCGTCCCAATAGGCCAGATCGTCTACATCGAAATTCAGCTCCACACGCTTACTTTCGCCCGCCTCAAGTGATACCTTTTGGAAGGCTTTCAGTTCGCGCGGAGCACGCATAAGGGCACTTTCGGGCTTCGAGGCGTAGAGCTGTATGACCTCTTTGCCGGCTACCGAACCGCTGTTCTTGACCGTTACGCTGACCGAGATTTGGTCGCCGGCGCGGTAGGTTGTTCGTTTGGCCGTGGGTGCTCCGATCTCGAAAGTCGTATATGAAAGACCATAACCGAAGGAGTAGGCGGCCTCAATGCCTTTGGCCTGCAACCAGCGGTAGCCGACCAGGATATCCTCTTTGTAGTAGCACTCGTCATCAACCCCCGGATAGCAGGATTCGTCAAAGGCGTGTGCGCCACAATCCTCCAGACGCGCATAGAACGAGAAGGGAAGTTTACCGCTCGGATTCACCGCTCCGCTCAAGATATCGGTCAGCGCATGACCTGCCTCTGAACCGCCATACCAACCCTGCACGATGGCTCGCGGAAGATGGCTCCAGGTCGTCTCTACAGCATTACCCGAGAGGATGACAACCACCACGTTCGGATTCACGGCACACAGCTCACGAATCAGCTCCTCCTGACCGAACGGTAAACCGTATTGCACGCGGTCGCCATCTTCGCAATCCTGCTGGTGACTCTTGTTCAGGCCACCGATAAAGAGTACGATGTCTGCAGTTTGAGCTACGTCGATCGCTTCGCGTTTCAATGCCTCGGCATCGTAAGGCGAGGGGTTTACGCGACCATACGAGGAGTGACCACTGCCGTAGCCGAGGGCATAATCAACCAGTTCCTCGCCGTAGAGTTCTTCGATGGCCTGCAGAGGCGAGATTTCGCGGTGGGGCTTCAGCTCCGACGATCCTCCTGCACGCAGCAACGTGCGAGTGGCGTTTTCGCCGATCACGGCAATACGCTTTCCCGTCTCGGGCGTAAGGGGCAGGATGCCGTCGTTCTTGAGCAGTACGATACCCTCCGTGGCGATTTGACGCGCTACGGCAGCATGTTCTTCGGTGGCAAAGGATCCCCAGGGGCGGTCTTTGGCCATCACCGTACGGAAGATCAGGCGCAGGACACGACGCGCCTTGTCGTCGAGTTGCTCGATGGACTGCTCGCCACGCTTCAATGCGTCAAGGTAGGGGAGCGCCAAGTGGTAGTTGTCGTAGTGGTTGCGAGTTGAGTAGGTCAGACCGTCCGAACCGGTGCCCATCTCGATATCCAAGCCATATTGGGCCGCCTGCGGCGTGTTGTGCGTGCCTCCCCAATCGGAGATGAAAGCGCCGTCAAAGTCCCATTCGCCTTTGAGGATTTTGTTGATTAATACCTCGTTGTGGCATCCATGCTGGCCGAGGTATTTGTTATACGAACCCATGAACGACCAGGCACCTGCATCGACTGCGGCCTGGAAGGCGGGTAGATAAATCTCGCGCAATGCACGCTCCGAGAGGTGTACATTGACCCGCATGCGGGCCGTCTCCTGGTTGTTCAGTGCGTAGTGCTTGACGCAGGTGGCGATGCCGTTCTTCTGTGCTTCTCGGATGTAGGGAGCCACCATCACACCGGCCAGGCAGGGATCTTCGCCCATGTACTCGAAGTTGCGGCCGTTGAGCGGTGTGCGATAGATGTTCAGCCCCGGGCCAAGCAATATATCCTTCTTACGGTAGCGTGCCTCTTCGCCTACCGCCTTGCCGTATATGGCCGCCATTTCTGGATTCCACGTGGCTGCCAGGCAGGTCAGTGCAGGAAATGCCGTGCAGGAGTCGTTGCTCCAACCTGCATATTTCCAACTGTCCCATTCGATCTCGGCGCGAACACCATGTGGACCGTCGCTCATCCAGAGCTCTGGAATACCGAGACGAGGTACACCTTTGATCGAGAATTTCGATTGGGCGTGGCAGAGCGCTACCTTCTCCTCGAGGGTCATACGCTGGAGTGCATCCTCGACGCGCTCTTCAATCGGGGCGTTTTCGTTGAGATAGAGCGGCTCGTTGTTTGGAGTCGTGCAGGCGATAAAAAAACTGAGGCCGAGTAGGCAGAGCGTGCGAATGTGTCGTTTCATAGTCGGGTTTTATTGAATGATAATTGGAGTTCCGTTGTAGATATAGTGGTGGGTTTTGGCGCCCGTAGGCGTGATGATGCGAATCGTCAGGTCACGTGTATCGACCTGCGTGTCGAAGTGCCCCTCGCGCTGATCAATGATTAGTTGCTTCTGGGCCTCATTCCAGCGGATGGGGATACGGGTATAGGATCCCTGCTCGTAGGCGTAGCTTGTTCCGTCATCTTCATAGAGGTCAAATTGCGCGTCGGCGCCCGTATAGACCTGGATTGTGAGTGCGTGGTCTTGCTCCTCGGCGGTGTAGGCAATCGGGTGCCCCAATGGGATGATCTCGCCGGTACGCACATAGAGCGGTGAACGCTCATAGGGGGCATCGGCCACCAACTTACGACCTCCAGCGATGAACTTCTCGGTATAGAAATCATACCACCCGCCCTCAGGCAGATAGACCTTGCGACTACGTGCCTTGTAGCGATAGACGGGGCAGATCATCAACGCACTGCCCAGCATGAACTGATCGTCCGTGTTGCAGGCAACTGCATCGTGCGGATAGTCCATTACGAGCGGTCGCATCAGCGTGTAATCCTCGAACCAGGTGCGCGACGCAAGCGTGTAGATGTAGGGCATCAGGCGGTAGCGCAACCGGTTGTAGTAAAGGATGCTTTGGTAGGCGGGGTGTGATTCGGGGGCGATGTGGTAAATCTCGCGGAAAGGGTATTGTCCATGGGCGCGATAGAGCGGAGTGAAGGCGCCCCATTGGTGCCAGCGGGCATTTAGTTCGCGCCACTCCTCGAGGGCCTCCGAGCCTTCGGTGGCCTTCTCAAACTTTTTCTGCACACAGAAACCGCCGACATCTTGTGTCCAATAGGGAATGCCCGACAATGAGAAGTTCATGCCGGCCGTAATTTGCGCCTTCATGTCCTCCCACGTAGTGCCGATGTCACCGGACCAGGTGGCGGTCGAGTAGCGTTGCAGACCGGCAAATCCCGAGCGCGTCAAAAGAAAGACGCGCTGGTCGGACTTTTCGTTCCGCTGACCCGTATAGATGGCTTCGGCGTTCATCAATGCATAGGTGTTTAGGTAGCGGGTCGATGAGCCGAGGTAGGTCGGTCCCGAGAGTGCTTTGCGATACTCCAGCGAGGCGTTCGAGAGGATGTCGGGCTCGGAGGCATCCATCCACCAAGCATCCACTCCCAACGGGAGATAGTGCTCACTCATCTGTGCCCAGAAGAGTCTGCGAGCCTCGGGGTTGTAGGCGTCATAGAATGAACCGATGTAGCCCGGACCGATCCAGTCGCGGATGCTGTCTTGGATGGCGCGTGGATAGATGGCGCCAATGGCCTCCAGTTCGCAGTAGTGCTCAGTAGTATGGTAGAACTTCGGCCAGACCGAAATCATGAAGCGTGCTCCCATCTGGTGCACCGAATCGACCATGCGTTTCGGGTCGGGAAAACGACTCTCGTCAAACTCATGGCTGCCCCAACTTGGCTCCTCCCAGTGCGACCAGTCGAGCACGATGTTATCCAGACCAATTCCTCGTTTGCGATGTTCGGCCACCGTTTCGAGCAGCTCCTGCTGAGTTTTGTAGCGTTCGCGACTCTGCCAGAAGCCCATGGCCCAGCGCGGCATGATCTGCGCCTTGCCCGTTAGGGTGCGGTAGCCCGAGATCACCTTGTCGGCCGTTTGGCCATAAATAAAGTAGTAGTCAATCTCGTCGCCCAGTTCACTCCACCACGACATCTGCTGTTGCTCCATCTCGTCAATAGGCGAGAGTCCCTTGAGCGACAGGTACGAAACGCCACCATCGGGTTTCCACTCCAGGCGCAGGTGCTTCGACTCGCCCTCCGCGAAGTTCAATTCGAATTTGACGCTGTTCGGATTCCAGGCCGTGCGCCAATGCTCGGGTACGACTTCGGTCTGGTCGATGTAGAGTTTCGTGTAGCCGGCATAGTAGAGGATCATGCGGTGCGTGCCTGCACTTTTGGCCTTCAGCTCGCCCTCCCAGCAGATCTCCGATCCGTTGAAATGGGGCAGAAACTCTTCGGGAAAACATTTTACCTCCTCCAGGTCGGCATAGCTGATGCGCGGCTCTTCGCGCTCGATGACCAACCCTTTGCGCGAGCGGTAGGTGGTGCGCAGGTTGCTGACCACAAAGAGTTCATCAAGTTCTTTGTAGTCGCGCGGATCGCCCCAGCGCGTGAGGGAATAGTTGTCCCACAAGATGCCGTAGCCGCGATTTGAGACGATGAAGGGTACCGAAACCTTGGTGTTGTATTGATAAAGCGTCTCGTTTTTGCCTTTGTAGTTGAATTCGTCGCTTTGGTGCTGGCCTAGGCCGTAGAAGGCCTCGTCGTCGGGCGATAGAAAGGTCTGTCGAATCGACCATCCGCGATCATCGGCGCATTGGTAGGGGCTAAAGGTGCGGGCACATTCGCTCAGAATCGGTTTGCCCGTAGGGGTGTAGAAACGAACTTGGCCATGAAGTCGGTCGATGTGAATCGTGAGAGCTGCGGTGGTTAATTCGTACAACGAATCGAGCGCACGAACCGTATAATTCGGTGAACTCGTGTGGGGTAACACGGTGAGTGACGGACGATCGGAGAATCGACGGTTGCGGGTGGCCGAGACGCGTACGATAGAGTCGGTAACGAGCTCCACGCGCACCTGCTCACGCGATGCCGTGCGGAGGATGATACCGCGATCGGTCTGCTGAATATCCTTGCTACAAGCCACAAGCATCGACCATAGGATGCATCCGAAAAAGAGTCGTTTCATGCAGGTTGGGTTAGATTTAGACAAATGTAGCGATTTTAATTGGAAAAATCGACTGAAAGGGGTGAAAACGTGTGCTGTTTTGGATTGGAATTTTTTACCTTTGCAGTAAACAAACGGAATTTATGAACACCCGACAACCCGCTATCGAACACCACCTGCTTACCCCTTTCCTACCCGAAGGGGCACGCCTGTTGATGCTGGGTAGTTTTCCGCCCAAACGCGAGCGTTGGTCGATGGATTTTTTCTATCCGAATTGGATCAACGACATGTGGCGCATTATGGGTCTGCTCTTTTTTAATGATAAACACTATTTTGAAATAGGAGGTGAAAAACGATTTAATAAAGAGCTTATTGTGGAATTCTGCTCCATGAATGGTTTAGCTCTTTATGATGCCGCTTCTGCTGTTCGTCGATTGCAGGATAATGCCTCTGATAAATTTTTGGAGGTGGTCGAGCAGACTGTTGTTGCAGATCTTTTGGCGCAGCTTCCACAATGCCGAAATATCGTCACTACGGGCGAGAAGGCGACCGATCAGGTGGTCGAACAATTTGGTTGCGAAAAGCCCAAGGTGGGGGAGTTTGTAGCCTTTATGCACGAAGGTGTGATGATTCGTTTTTGGCGCATGCCCTCCTCGTCGCGTGCCTATCCGCTATCCCTGGAAAAGAAGGCTGAATTTTACCGAAAACTCTTTCGCGCGTGCGAAATTCTCGGATAAAAAATGTATCTTTGCTCATTCGTAAAGACCCAAGAACGTGAACGAAACAAAGACCGATAAAGCTAAAGCCGCCAAGCGAGTGAAGACCCCGTTGATGGATCAATATTACCAGGCCAAAGCGGCCTATCCCGATGCTATCATGCTCTTCCGTGTGGGCGACTTCTACGAAACATTTGGTGAGGATGCCATCAAGACGAGCAGCATCCTCGGCATCACCCTCACGCGCCGAGCCAACGGTACGGCCTCGCATGTCGAGTTGGCTGGCTTCCCCTATCATGCCATCGATACCTACCTGCCGAAGTTGGTGCGTGCCGGTGAGCGTGTAGCCATCTGTGAGCAGTTGGAGGATCCGAAGATGGTTAAGGGCCTGGTAAAGCGTGGCGTGACGGAGTTGATTACTCCCGGTGTAGTGCTGCAGGATAATATCCTAACCAATAAGGAGAATACCTTCTTGGCTTCGGTCTATTTTGGTAAGCGATTGACGGGTGTTGCCTTTCTGGATATCTCGACCGGCGAATTTTATGTAGCCGAGGGCTCGGATGCCTACGTCGATAAGTTGCTCTCAAACCTTCAGCCCAAGGAGGTGGTTTATCAGCGAGCTGCCGAAGATCGGTTTAAGTCCTCGTTTGGTGTGCGTTATTACACCTATCGCCTCGACGAGTGGGTCTTCTCGGAGGATGTATGTCGCGAGAAGATATGCCGTCAATTTGCCACTCCTACCCTCAAGGGTTTTGGTGTGGATCACATGACTGCGGGTTTGTCGGCTGCAGGCTCGATTCTGCATTACCTCGAAATGACGGAACATCGCCAAACCGATCACCTGCGTTCGATTGCCCGTTTGGATTCCGATGATTCGGTCTGGATTGATAAGTTCTCTATTGCCAATCTCGAACTCTTTTCGTCGAATGGTGGCGCGCGTCGCACTTCGTTTGCAGATGTGATCGACCGCACGCTGACTCCGATGGGTGGTCGTCTGCTTAAGCGTTGGATTGCGATGCCGTTACGTGACGTTGCGCAGATTTCGGCCCGTCAGGATGTGGTGTCGGCGTTGCTGGATGATCGCGATCTGCATGAGACGCTTGCGGATCAAATGGCAAGTGTTGGCGATTTGGAACGTATTGCTTCGCGTATAGCCGCAGCGCGTGTGCTGCCTCGTGAATTGGTGCAGCTGAAACATTCGCTTGCCGCTGTGGAGTTGTTGAAGGCGCTGCTCGAATCGACCGAATATGTGGCTTTGCATCGTTTGGCCGAACATATAGATCCCATGACCGAGGTACGTGCAAAGATCGAACAGACAATCTATCCCGACCCTGAAACCAACCAGATTCAGAAGGGTGGCGTGATTGCCGATGGCGTAGATCCCGAGTTGGATGATTTGCGTCGCATTGCTCTGCATGGCAAAGATTACCTATTGCAACTTCAACAGCGTGAGCGTGATGTGACGGGTATCTCGTCGCTCAAGTTGGGTTACAACAACGTCTTTGGTTACTACATAGAGGTTAGCAATACGCATAAAGATAAGGTGCCCGAGGGGTGGATTCGTAAGCAGACCCTCACGAATGCCGAGCGCTATATCACCGAGGAGTTAAAGGAGTACGAGGAGAAGATCCTGGGTGCCGAGGGGCGCATGATCGAGATCGAGCAGCGCATCTATGGCGCACTGATCGCCTCGATTGCCGCATCGTTGCAGACCTTGTTGCGCAACGCCTCGATTGTGGCCCGCATCGACTGTCTGCAGTCGTTTGCCACGTTGGCGCGTCAGCGGCGTTACGTGCGTCCGACGTTGGATGATGGAAAACGTATCGAGATCAAACAGGGACGTCATCCGGTACTTGAGACCTTGATGCCTGTAGGGGAGGAGTATATCCCGAACGATATTCTGCTTGATGATGACGATCAGCAGATTATCATGATTACGGGTCCCAATATGTCGGGTAAGTCGGCCCTGCTTCGTCAGACTGCACTCATCGTACTGATGGCCCAGATGGGTTCGTTCGTACCGGCCAAAGCGGCCCATATCGGCGTGGTGGATAAGATCTTCACCCGTGTCGGTGCGTCGGATAATATCTCGCAGGGCGAATCGACCTTTATGGTCGAGATGTTGGAGTCGGCCGGCATTCTGAATAATATCTCGGATCGCTCGCTGGTGCTCCTCGATGAGATTGGTCGCGGTACGAGTACCTACGACGGTATCTCGATTGCCTGGGCGATGGTGGAGTATCTGCACAACCACCCGACAGCACGTGCCAAGACCCTCTTTGCGACCCACTACCACGAACTCAACGAGATGACTAACATGTGCCCGCGTGTGAAGAACTACCACGTTTCGGTGCGTGAGGTGAATGGCACGATTGTCTTCCTGCGCAAGCTTGAGAAGGGGGGTACGGAGCACTCGTTCGGTATCCATGTAGCTCGCCTGGCGGGTATGCCGGCCTCGATCGTGAAGCGTGCCGAGGAGATTCTGCAGAACCTCGAAACGGTCTATGGCAAGAATGAGATTGTCCCCTCGAAGAGTCTCAAGGATCGCAATCGCCGTGCAGCCCAGGCTGTGCGCGAAGCTGCTGAGCAGGCCGAACCTCAGTCGATGCAGCTCTCGATGTTCCAGCTCGATGACCCTGTCCTGGTGCAGATTCGCGACCAGATCAAGGGACTCGACATCAACTCGCTCACGCCGCTCGAGGCCCTCAATAAGCTGAACGAGATTAAGAAGATTACCGGCATATAATATAGTTTGATGAAGCTGTCTAATAAGGTGATTTTGGCGTTATACTCGCCCTCAAATCCTCTCATACGCTTAAGTATGCTGCGGTTTTTCGGGCTTCGCAGGTCTAAAAATCCCGCTTGTTATACAACTTCTGACAAAAGAGCGTGTCCAAAAAAATTGTTGGACACGCTCGTCTTTTTTTGTGTAATAATTAACGATAAACGATAAAAAATTAACGAAAAAGTTTGGATTTTCGAGATTAGTCCCTATATTTGCATAACGATAAACGATAAATTATTAATGATAAATATTATTAACCAATAAAACCGTTATGCTATGAAACTTCCTAAATCCATTCAGCGACGTGTCGTTGCGCTCTTTGTTTTAGTCTGTTTGCTATTTTTGCCCGGGTTGATACTCTCGGTGGTGCGTGTCGTTCTTGATAAGGATTGGCGCACGACGAATGAAGTCACTTATGTAGGCACGATAGACATTGTGCGACCAAGCTATATGCTGGGCGAGGGCAAACGAAACAGCTACGAACCGATAGTTGTCCGTCCCGCAACAGCTGACGAGCCCGCAATCATGGCCGAACCTTCGGAATACGTAGTTTATGCCACGGAGGAAAATTATGAGATTGACACTCCGGCCAATAAGGTGCGCACGGTGATGCTGTGTGTCTCCATGGTGGTGACTTTTGTCTTGACAATATTACTCTTTATGATTATCTATCAGGTGATAAATGGTTTCCGAACGGGCGAATTTTTTACGCGAAAGTCGGTTATTATGGTGCGTGCGATGGCTGCGTTCTATTTTGTAGGCAGTCTGATTTGGTCGAATTTTGATGAGTTAGATGGGTGTGTTGCGTCGGACTTTTGTGATCTGTTGTGCTCTGACGGTTTGGGTGGAGGATATACACTGAATACCAATACGATACTCATTCCGATTGTGATGTTGGTTATCGCTGAGTTAATGAATATCGCTCACCGACTGAATGAAGAGGAGAGTGCAACCCTGTAAATAGGTGTAAAGCTATGATAATAACTAATTTAGATGTTGTCCTTGCACGTCGTAAGATGTCGTTGCAGGAACTTTCTGAGCGTATTGATATTTCAGTCGTAAACCTCTCAAAACTCAAAACGGGTAAGGTGCGTGCGATCCGTTTTTCAACGCTTGATGCAATTTGTAGAGTTCTCAATTGTCAGACGGGCGATATTCTCGAATTTCGTCCGGATGAACCGGAACCCGAGGCTGAAGATTAATTGACTCTAAAACAGAAAGAAGCTGTCTAACAAGGTGATTTTGGCGTTACCCCCCCCCTCTTGTTATACAATTTCCGACAAAAAAGAGCGTGTCTGAAAAACTTGTCGGACACGCTCTTTTTTTTATTTTATTGACGGGAAAGCTTTACTCCTTAATAATCGAGCGGATGTTCTCGATGAGCATCGCTACGGCTACTGAGTTGAAGCCACCTTCGGGGATGATCACGTCGGCATGTCTTTTCGACGGCTCGACAAACTCCTCGTGCATCGGCTTAACGGTCGTGGTGTATTGAGTGATGACCGACTCCATCGAGCGGCCACGATCTCTTACGTCGCGCAAGATTCTGCGTGCCAGGCGGATATCTGCATCTGTATCAACGAATACTTTAATATCCATCAGCTCGCGCAACTCTTTGTTCTCAAAGATGAGAATACCGTCCACGATAATCACCTTCGAGGGCTTTACGGCCACCTTCTCTTCGGTGCGATTATGTTCGACAAACGAATAGACGGGATGTTCGATGGGTACGTTCTTTTTCAACGCCTTGATGTGGCCGACCAGCATGTCAGTATCGAAGGCGGCAGGGTGGTCATAGTTGAGTTTCGTGCGCTCCTCGTAGCTCAGCTCAGGGTGTGCCTTGTAGTAGAAGTCGTGGCAGAGCGTTACGACATCTGCACCGGCGAATGCCTCCTGCAGTCGCTTTACAAGGGTCGATTTTCCGGATCCGGTACCTCCGGCAACTCCGATAACGGTAACTTTCATCTTCCGATTCGTTTGTGCGGTTAACAAAAAGAGAGGTGTGCTCAACATTTTGATGGCCGAGCAGCACCCCTTTGATTTGATTGTCAATGCAATTTGTGCGCAAGAAAGCGATTAACGAGCGAAATTTCAAGGCTTGCGATGCACTCGAAACCGGAGCATACTGACGTATGTGAGGATTTCGAGGGCGAGCGTAACGCGGAAATCACCTCGTTTGGCGCTTTCTTTTATGCGTCGATATTTGCGTAGTGCGCATTCTGCTCGATAAACTCGCGGCGAGGAGGAACCTCGTCACCCATGAGCATCGAGAAGATGCGGTCGGCCTCAGCGGCGTTCTCGATGTTCACCTGACGCAGCGTGCGCGTCTCGGGGTTCATCGTCGTCTCCCACAGTTGCTCGGCGTTCATCTCACCAAGACCTTTGTAGCGCTGTACGTGGGCACCTTTACCAAACTCGGCCGTTGCCTCGTCGCGCTGCTGATCATCCCAGCAGTAACGCTGTTGCTTGCCCTTCTTAACCAGGTACAGGGGCGGGGTAGCGATGTAGATATGGCCATTCTCGATCAGCTCCTTCATCTTGCGGAAGAAGAAGGTGAGCATCAGCGTAGCGATGTGTGAACCATCGACATCGGCATCGGTCATGATGATAATCTTGTCGTAACGCAGACCCTCGAGGTTGAGTGCCTTCGAGTCCTCCTCCGTACCGATCTTTACGCCGAGAGCGATGAACATGTTCTTGATCTCTTCGTTCTCCCACATGCGGTGCTCCTGAGCCTTCTCAATGTTCAGGATCTTACCGCGCAGCGGCATGATGGCCTGGAAGTTGCGGTCACGACCCGTCTTGGCCGTACCACCTGCAGAGTCACCCTCGACGAAGAAGATCTCAGCCTGCGAACGGTCACGGCTTGTGCAGTCGGACAACTTACCCGGCAGACCGGCACCCGAGAGTACAGTCTTGCGCTGTACCATCTCTCGTGCATGACGGGCTGCATGGCGTGCCGTAGCAGCCAAAATTACCTTCTGCACGATAGCGCGAGCATCCTTCGGATTCTCCTCCAGATACTGCGAAAGTGCCTGGCTCATGGCCTGATCCACAGCGGCCGAAACCTCGTCGTTACCGAGTTTGGTCTTGGTCTGACCCTCAAACTGCGGCTCGGCAACCTTTACCGATACGACCGCGGTCAAACCTTCGCGGAAGTCATCACCGCTGATCTCGAACTTGAGCTTCGAGAGCATGCCTGAATCATCGGCATATTTCTTCAACGTGCGGGTCAGCGCGCGACGGAAACCTGTGAGGTGCGTACCACCCTCGATCGTGTTGATGTTATTGACGTAAGAGTGAACGTTCTCCGAGAATGAGTCGTTGTATTGCATGGCAACCTCGACGGGCACACCCTTCGACTCGGTGTCGAGATAGATGATCTCCTCAATGATCTTCTGACCACGCGTTTTGTCCAGGTACTTCACGAACTCCTTCAGACCCTCTTCCGAATAGAAGTGATCTTCACGCAGTTTGCCATCCTGATCGGCACGCATGTCGTACAGATTCAGGTGGATTCCCTTATTCAAGAAGGCCAACTCGCGCAGGCGCGAGGCCAAAATGTCATAGCTGTAGATTGTCGTGTGGGTAAAGATCTCCGGATCGGGGTGGAACGTTACGGTCGTACCGCGATCCTCACACTCGCCGATAACCTCCACCTGCGAGATGGGCTTGCCTTTGCTGTACGACTGACGGAAAATCTTGCCCTCGCGGTGAATCTCGGCAACGAGCAGGGTAGAAAGTGCGTTTACGCACGATACACCTACACCGTGCAGACCACCCGATACCTTGTAGCTGCCTTTGTCAAACTTACCACCGGCGTGCAAAACGGTCATTACGACCTCAAGGGCTGATTTTTTCTCTTTTTCATGCATGCCGGTCGGAATACCACGACCATTATCGCTGACGGTGATCGAGTTATCCTCACCGATGGTTACGTTAATTGTGTCGCAATAGCCGGCCAGTGCCTCGTCAATCGAGTTGTCAACCACCTCATAGACCAGATGGTGCAGGCCCTTCTCGCCGATGTCGCCAATGTACATCGCGGGGCGTTTGCGTACTGCTTCCAGACCCTCAAGGACCTGGATATTAGACGCGCCGTATTCCTCTTCCTGGCGCTTGATGTTCTCTTGTTCTGTACTCATTTGTAATGGGTTCAATAGAATGTACAAATGTAGGCAAAATTTCGCGATTTTCCAAATGAAAAAAGCAGGGAAAACAACACTTTTTCCTTGCTTTTTTACCCTTTCTTGCCTTTAGGCAAGTATCTGCTTCAAGTCCACCTCGCTGGTCCTCCCTTTTTGGAACAGAATGGCGCGGGCCGGATAGTTTTCAATCAGTGCCGTATTGTGGGTGGACATCACCACTGCGCAGCCCTGCTCGGCGATTTCTCGGAAAATCTTCATGATGCCGTCGGCTGTTACCGGGTCAAGATTACCTGTAGGCTCATCGGCTAATACCACTTCGGGGTTATTTAGTAGTGCACGGGCTATGACCAAGCGCTGTTGTTCGCCACCCGAGAGTTCAAAGGGCATTTTGTAACTCTTGGTTTCGAGGTGTACCATACGAAGTACCTTATCGATACGTTCGCGAATCTCCGACTCGTTTTTCCATCCGGTAGCTTTCAGGACGTAGTAGAGATTCATAAATACATTACGATCGCTCAAAAGCTGATAATCTTGGAACACGATACCGATACTACGGCGTAGGTAGGGGATCTCCTTGCGCTTAAGCTCCTTGAGATTGAAGCCGGCAATCATACCTTCGCCAACTACGAGCGGTACTTCGGCGTAAAGGGTCTTCAGGAGTGAAGATTTTCCACTGCCCACGCGTCCGATTAAATAGACGAATTCGCCACGACTCACCTCGAAATCGACTTCGGAGAGGACCATTTCCCCTTCGCGAATGATCTGTTTTGCAGATTGGTTTTCACTTCCGTGGTAGATCGAGACGCCTTTTAGTCGGATTACCTTCTTCTGATTCATGCCTGTTGTTTTGTATGATGCGAAAGTCAAAGATACGAAAAAAATTTGTTTTCCGTCCCTTTTGCACTATCTTTGTCGCATGAATTACAACAACTCGCTTGGTCGAGTCGAAAATGGGGGTGCCCGGTTTTGACAGCAGGCAGAGGTTGATGGTAAGCACGTCGAGCGCTGTGTGGCGGCTCGTTAATCCCGATGCTCGAAAATTAGTTGGCAACAACAATTATGCACTCGCTGCCTAATTTCCAGGAAATTGAGGCTTAATCGCCGGGGCCAAGGCTGCCTTAGCGACGAGTATCCCGAGGGGCTGTTCCGCTCTTTAACGGCTCTTCATACGGGGTATCATTCATTTAGAGATAGTTCGGCGGATTGCCTCGCCTGCCGAGCGAAATTTTAGGGGCTGGGCCGTGTATTAGGTTGTTGCCTGCCGGATATGCGGAGAAGGATTAAATGGTAACTAAACGTGTAGAAAGCCTTCGGGCTCCCTGTTTGGACGCGGGTTCGACTCCCGCCACCTCCACAAAATAACGGATGAAGCGTGCTGTAAGGCACGCTTCTGTTGTTTTGTGGAGTTCCGCCACTTATATTTACATCCCTCCGAATCGTCCTTTGTGCCTATAATACCCTTAAAAGCCTTTAGCACCTTTATAAAAAAAGAGGTTGTGCAACAAACTTGTTGACAGCCTCTTTGCGTGTTTTCAGTGTTGGTTATTTGATCGTTACGAGAATGCGCGCGTAGTGGGTGAGTGTCGGAGTGCCGTTATCGGTCACCTCGCAAATCAGTTGGATCGTGTCGCCTGATTTGGCATTCTCGGGGATAACAAACGATGCCTTAGCGGTCTCGGCATTGGCAATATCAACCTTACCGCCATAGCTGTCAGCCTCTTCGTATTGCCACCAGCGGAACGTGATTTGATCGCCATCCGGATCGGTAGTCTCGCCGGCATCCAACAGAACCGACTCGCCAATACGCTTGGTCAGGTGCTTTTTATGCGTCAGTTTTACCTGCGGAGCATGGTTGGCCTCTGCATATGACTTTACACACCAATCTGCGCGGGCCGCCCAATCATGTTGCGCAGCAACCAGCCAACGCTGGAATACAATGTGTGTGTCAAGCTCCCCATTGTGCATGTCTTTACCATCCTGCAGGTGATTTCCTTTGCAGTATTCGGGACGGCCACCCCAGCCACCCAGCGTGTAGTCGAGGTGTTGCTCCAGTCCGTTGTTAATCAGTGGCATGTACGAAGGGGTGTCGCCCTCGCTTGTGTAGGTTTGTGGATAGGTTGCGCAAAGCGGTCCATGTCCCTCTTTGATATGCTCGTTGAGCCACGGGATATCCATGATCTGCTGCAACTCCTTCGGATTCTTGCTTATGCGGTTTTTGAAGTAGTAATCAACACTCATGTAGTCCCATACATAGCGCCACGCGCCGTCGCGATCGGGAGCTCCCGACTCGTAGATGTAGATCTCGGGCAGATTCTCCTCGATCCATTTGCCACCGCCGTCTTGATACCAAATGCAGTAGAGACGTGCCTTTTGGACAGCGCGCTGCCATGCTTCAGCGGGGTAGTACTCTTTGATTTGCCACAGTGCATTTGCTTGCGTATTGGCACCACCCCAGGCTAAAATGTGTACCGGGCGCGGGTCGTCGTCGAGGAGCGTTCGGATAATCAGCTGAGCCCCCTCGCTATCAGCTAACAAGGGCGGAGCCTTGCGAAGATCTTCGCGATTTTCGTTGCCTACGCATACTGTTTTTAGCAATTCCTCGGCATCGGGATAATCCGGATTATGCTGGCGGAGGTTGGGCAGACAAGCGTTATAGAGGGCGATTTGTTTTTCGATCCACCTCTCTTTGCTGTGGCCGTCTTTTTGGACGCCATTTACCTGCACGATTCCGGCTACATCAAAATCAGAGGTGTAGAGCAGAAAGCGTACCATGGAGCTGCGATCGTCGATTTCACCATCGGTCGTGACAATTACACGAGGCTTGTACGACTCTTCAATCGTCGCAGAGGTGCATCTACAGCAGAGTAATACAATGAGTATTGCGAATATGAGTTTCATGATATGGGGTTAAAAAAAGCATCGACCAAATGGACGATGCTTTTTAGTTGCTATTTGCAATCCAGGAACTGAATCATCTGCATCATGTTATCGATGTAGGTACGAACCGAGATTACCTTGACTGGCTCTTTAGCCGTATAGGGCGAGGTGTCAAACTCGTCTCCCACGTAGGTCGAGGTGAACTCGCGCGTGGTGCTGGGCGTCATGTCCGTGCAAGGTTTGTATGGGTTCGACGTCTGCTGCTGCAGGGTCAGCCAGTAACCTTCCTCGGTCATCTCGCTGATAAGCTTACGCATGCGCTCCTCGGTGGGCTTTTGGATGGGAATACCCCAAGCCTGACGTACGCGCGTGTAGTACTTCTTCAACGGTACCAGACCCATATTCAGGAAGGGCGACTCTTTGGCCAGCTCCTCCTTTGGAAGCTGTTTTACAGCCTCGTAAGCCTCGCGCAGAGCCTTCGGGTTGACGCTCGTGAACGAACCATAGTGAGCTAACGTACCTTCGGGATTCTGATCGTAGAAATAACGGCCGTTGTAGACGTTCGAGCCTTCACGGTGGACAAATTGCGGCTCACCCGTTTCGGGGTGGATAAACCGAGCCGCCGTGAAACTCTCCGAGTTGGGGTCGAAACGGCGACGTGCAGCAAAACCACCGCGCTTGATGATATCTTCCGGCAGTGCCAACGTCTCGAGGTACTCAATTGCAGCGGGAATACCGATCAGGAAGCGCGAATCTGCCGTCAGTTTATAGTACTCCATCAAACGGTGTACCATCTCGGCCGTGGTGCTGGTGTTGATAGCGCGAGGCTCATACGAACGTGCGTGAGCAGGTTTGAGATCCTCGACCGTGTATTGGTCGGCCCATCCGGCATAAGGCGCACCTTGTTGCAGCGTGGGGATCAGGTACATAGCGCGCAGAATCGGCTCTTTGAGATTCTGCATGCCGAGTGCTTGATAACACTGCGTGAGGAACTCGATTACGCCCGGGATAACATCGTCATTGAGGGTGATGAACGAAGAGTAGTCGGCACGACCCTGGAAGGGGTGGTCGTGACGCAACGGATAGCGCTGCGGCCAACCGCCAATCGGATATTGGCTCTCCAGAACGAATTGGATGACCTTGTCCAGAGCCGGACGGTAGGTCGGATCGTTCTTTTCGACATACATGCGTAACAAGAACGAAGCTGCCTCCATGGTGCCTCCATCGTCGTAGGTGGCATTGCCGTAGTAGTGCTGGAACTCCTCCAGGCGCCATCCTGCCTTTCCGACTGTCGAGTACCACTCTTTGAGCGAGTTCTCACCAGCGAAATCAAAGACGTAGTTCCATCCGCCACACGGAAGCTGACCCCAGATCAAGGCATTTGCTACGCGCTTGGCCTGTTCGTAATAATACTCGTCACCCGTGCAGTGATAGGCATCCAGAAGCAGATGGCCTACCGACGGTGTGCCCGGAGGCTGAATCCATACCATGGTACGTTTTGCCTCCATTTCACCCCATTGACGCGAAAAGTCGGGTAGATAATTCCATACAAAGCCACCTTTGTAGCTGGCTTTTTCCATCATGAATTCTGTGGCGCGACGCATGGCGTTGCGGACCTCATCGTCGGGCGATTGTTTGGGCTTGGCGGTTGCTGTAAAGATTACACCCAATGTAGCCACAAGAATCGCCGTTGAGTGAAGCTGTTTAATAAACATAATTGTAGGTTTAGGTTTTTGTGTAGTTGGTTCAATATGTAAATATAGACATTTATTCCGAAAAAAAGAGGCTATGAGAGCTAAAAGTTGCTTGTTTTCGGGTAAAGTATCCGAAAAAGGGGGTGAAACGATCGAATTCGTTGTGTCGTTTTCGGAAAAAAACTATCTTTGCAGAAACGAAACCTTAAAATCTGATCAGAAGATGACAAAAAAGATTCTGTTGCTCGGCTCGGGTGAGCTGGGAAAAGAGTTTGTGATTGCAGCGCAACGACTCGGTCAAACGGTTGTGGCGTGCGATAAGTATCCCAATGCTCCGGCTATGCAGGTGGCTGACGCATGTGAAGTTTTTGAGATGCTCGATGGTGAGGCGTTGGCTGCAGCCGTTAAGAAGCATCAGCCTGATTTGATCGTTCCCGAAATTGAGGCCATTCGTACCGAGCGCCTTTACGAGTTTGAGCAGGAGGGTATCCAGGTGGTGCCGAGTGCTCGTGCCGTAAACTTTACGATGAACCGTAAGGCGATTCGAGATCTGGCAGCTGTGGAGTTGGGCTTGAAGACAGCGAAATATTTCTATGCCAAGACCTTTGATGAGTTGAAGGAGGCTGCTGCAAAGATCGGTTTCCCGTGCGTTGTGAAACCGCTGATGTCGTCGTCGGGTAAAGGCCAGTCGGTTGTTCGTTCGGAGGCTGATCTGGAGCATGCTTGGCAGTATGGTTGCGAGGGCTCGCGTGGTGATATCATGGAGCTGATCATCGAAGAGTTTATTGCTTTTGATAGTGAGATTACCCTGCTGACGGTGACCCAAAAGGATGGACCGACCCTCTTCTGCCCGCCGATTGGTCATGTACAGAAGAGTGGTGATTATCGAGAGAGCTTCCAAATGCCCGAGATCTCGGAGGAGCACCTCAAAGAGGCTCAGCGTATGGCTGCAGCGGTCACCGAGGCTTTGACCGGTGCCGGTATTTGGGGTGTGGAGTTTTTCCTCAGCCATGAGAATGGCGTCTATTTTTCGGAGCTTTCGCCCCGTCCGCATGATACGGGTATGGTGACGTTGGCCGGTACGCAGAATTTGAGCGAGTTTGAACTTCATGCACGTGCCGTCTTGGGATTGCCCATTCCTGAGATTACGTTTGAGCGTATTGGTGCGTCGGCGGTTATCTTGGCAGATGAGGCTTCGGAAAATGCACCTCGCTATGAGGGTGTCGAAGAGGCAATGGCGATGGATCCGCGTAATGATGTCCGCATCTTTGGTAAGCCCTCGGCTCGTAAGAATCGTCGTATGGGTGTCGTGGTGGGTTATGCTCCGCACGGCTCGAGCCTTGATGAGTTGCGAGACCGTGTAAAGGCCGCAGCCGAGAAGGTGAAAGTGATCGTTCAATAGTCAATCATTCGATTAAACAAAAAAAAAGGAGAGCCGATTTAGCTCTCCTTTTTTTTATTGGGTCGATCGGGATTACTTACCGAAAGCGGCCACTACGTTATCTGTGGCTTTTTTCAGCAACGCCTCGGGGCAGCAGAGCGTAATACGGATATAACCATTACCCTCCGAACCGAAGATACCACCCGGCGTGAGGAATACGTCGGTCTTCTCCATCACCTCATCCGAGAACGAGAAGCTGTCGCCCTCGTAGCCCTCGGGTAGCTCGGCCCATACGAACAAGCCTGCCTGATGCTTACGATAACGGCAACCGAGTGCATCCAAAAGCGCATAAGCCTGACGCTCGCGACCGTAATAGATTTCATTCAACTCCGTGAACCACTCTTCGCCGAGCGCCAAAGCGGTATCGGCAGCAGCCTGGATGGGGTAGAACATACCCGAGTCCATGTTCGACTTAAAGGTCAGGATCGAGTCGATCCACTCCTTCTTGCCGACAATGACACCCACACGCCAACCGGCCATCGAGTGACCCTTCGAGAGCGAGTTCATTTCAAGAGCTACCTCGCGTGCACCCTCGACCTCCATGATCGAGATCGGAGCCTCGGCGTTGCGGATAAAGCTATAGGGGTTGTCGTGTACGATCAGGATGTTGTGCTTCTTACCGAAGGCAATAATCTGCTCGAAGAGCTCCATCGAGGGAGTTTGACCCGTCGGCATGTTGGGGTAGTTTACGAGCATCATCTTTACGCCCTCCAAACCGGCAGCCTCAATGGCCTCGAAGTCGGGATAGAAATTCGTCTGCTTGTTCAGCGCATAGGTTACCATCTCACCACCGGCAAGACGTACAGCAGCCGAGTAGGTGGGGTAGCCCGGATTGGGAACAAGGACCTTGTCACCTTGATTGAGGAAGGTCATGCAGATATGCATGATACCCTCTTTCGAACCGATCAGGGGTAATACCTCGTTCTGGTAGTCGAGCTCCGTGCGATACCACTTTTTGTACCAATCGGCGAAGGCTTTGCGCAGAATCGGTTCACCCTTATATGACATGTATTTGTGTACATCGGGGCGCTGCGACTCCTGTGCCAGGCGGTCGATAACCGACTGGTGGGGCGGCAGGTCGGGGCTGCCCATAGCTAACTTGATGATCTGGCGGCCCGTCGTGGCCTCAATCTCGCCAATCTCGCGCAGACGACGCGAGAAATAATACTCACCGATACCGTCGAGGCGATGCGAACGGTCGATTTTTACAGTTTCTGCCATTTATATAAATACTATTAGTTCTTTAGTTTCTTTTTTGCCGTCACTATGTGATTTGCTACACGATAGTGGGACTATTCCCTGTGTTTTTCGTGTTGCTTATCAGTAACCAATCTTCTCTTTACCTATTACAAGGCAAAGAGAATGAAGATCTGGGCAGTCAGCACACGTAGGAACATGACTACTGGATAGACCGTCGAATAGGCTACGGCAGGCATATCGTTACCGGCAATGCCGTTCGCATAGGCTAAGGCCGGAGGGTCGGTCATGGCTCCCGAGAGCATACCCGTCAGGGTGTAGTAATTCATTTTAAGTACCAAGCGTGCAAAAATGCCGACGATCACCAACGGGAGTATGGTGATAATCGCACCATAGCCGATCCATCGATAACCTCCATTTACGACTGCATCAACAAAGCCCTCTCCGGCTCCCAAGCCTACGCAGGCAAGGAAAAGTGCAATGCCCATTTCGCGCAACATGAGGTTGGCACTCATCGTAGTATAGGTTACCAATCCGAAGTGCGTGCCGAAGCGACCAATGAGAATGGCCACAATCAGCGGGCCACCGGCAAGACCAAGTTTTACGGGCTGCGGTACGTTCATCAACGGAATTGAACCGAGTAACACACCGAGCGCGATACCGACAAAGATAGTCACCAAATTCGGGTGGTCGAGTTTCTTGAGCGAATTACCCAAAACATCGGCTACCTTACCGACCGACTTCTCGGGACCGACTACCATCACGCGGTCGCCCACTTGCAACTCCAAACCTTGATAGGGGATCAGATCCACACCGGCACGATTGACGCGGGTGATGGTGATGCCGTATTTGGTGCGTAGGCGCAGATCCGAAAATTTCTTACCATTGATTTCAGGCTTTGTGATGAGGATACGGCGTGAGATGAAGGTCGCATGAGGGGTATTGTGCCCCCATTCCTCGTCGGTCATCTCCACCGTATGGCCGAGGAAGGCGATGACAGCCTCTGAGTCTTCGGGTTGGCAGATCAAGCGCAGTTTGTCGCCGGTGTGCAGAATCGTAGCACCGTCGGCCATGGTCAACTCTCCCGTAGTGTGAGCTACACGTGAGATGACAAATTGACGGTTGATTAGGTCACGGATGTACTCCACCGAACGTCCGTTGAGCAACTGATTCGTAAATTCGACCGAAAGTTTCTCGGCTAACTTCTTTTCGTGAGCCAAAGCCGCCAACGCTTCGTTCTCCTTTTCGAATTTAATGCGCAGGGCAAAGCGTAGCGCAATAAGTGTTAAAATGATACCTACCACACCCAAGGGATAGGCTACAGCGTAACCAAGGGCAATCGTCGGGTCTTGGATGCCGGTCGTGTCGGCATAGGCTGCTTGAGCTGCACCCAAGCCGGGAGTGTTGGTTACGGCACCTGATAAAATGCCGACCATTGTCGGGATTGGTACGCCGGTTACGATGTGGAGCAGACCTGCGGTTGCAACACCTAATAGCACAATGGCAGCTGCACAACCTACGAGTTGCATGCCTCCCTGCTTAAAGGATGAAAAGAAACTCGGACCAACCTGCAGACCAATTGTAAAGACAAAGAGAATCAAACCAAACTCTTGTGCGAAATGGCGTACTTCGTTGTTGATTGACATGCCAAAGTGACTCAGGGCAATGCCGACAAAGAGAATCCAAGTGATGCCAAGTGAGATACCACGGAATTTGATTTTGCCGAGCATGATACCCAGCGTGATGACAAGGGCAATCGTCAACACCGAATGGGCGATACCCTGTCCGAAAAAGAGGTTATGCAACCACTCCATGACCTACTGTAATACTAACCGAATTGCTAAATTGTGTGTGTCTTCTTCAGAAGACGCACAAAGTTACGATTTATTACAGAAATTTGAAAATAAAAGCCCCGAAAAGGGTCAATAAAACACGTATTAATAGAAATATTGTCCTAGAATAGGCGTCAGTAAGGCAGTGGCAACCCCCATCAAAGCCATGGCAAGACCGCTCATAGCCCCTTCGATGGCTCCAAGTTCGATGGCACGCGATGTGCCGATACCGTGCGAAGCAGCACCTAGCGAGAAGCCTACCGACTCAGGGGTGCAAACACCTCCGTAGTGGAGAATTTGCGGGCCAAATACAGCTCCGAAGATTCCGACACAAAAGACCACTACCGAAGTGATTGAGATGATACCGCCCATTGGCTCGGCAATGGTGATAGCGATAGGTACGGTGACCGATTTAGGAGCTATCGAGTTTAAAATCGTGCGGTCGGCACCTAGCCAAGCTGCAATCCATACGACGCTCAATACTCCTGCTACACAGCCTGCGAGTGTCGAACATAAAATAGGCAGCAGGTTGCGGCTAAGGCGTTCACTCTGCTCATAGAGCAGATAGCCAAGCGATACGACCGAAAGTCCAAGGGCAAAATCGAGTATATGTGTTGCCTCCATATAGCGATCGTAGGGAATATCGACCATGCGCAGAAAGACGATGACGGCTACAAAGGTCAGTAACACTGGGTGTAAAAGCATCAGACGTGTGCGGCGATGCAGTGCGCTGCCGGCAACAAAGAGCGCAATGGTTATCGTCAAGAGAACCAAATCGGAGGTAAAAAATGCTTTCATCATTTACGTTTGAGTTTGGCAATCCATTGAAAGGTGAGACCTGTCACCAACAGAACCACGATGGTTGAGAGCACGGCAGCTGCGACGATGGCCCATATATGGTCCAAAATGACCGTGTAGGACTCCATGAGACCTACACCGTAGGGGATGAAAAAGAGCGCCATGGAGCCCAATAAAAATTTGGCGGTTGGGCGTACTGTTTCCGCATTGACAAGGTGAAGTTTGAGCGCCACAAAGAGGATGATCATACCGAGTACATTGCCCGATATGTAGCCTCCAATCAAAAAGCTTAATAGATTGCCGAGTACCCAGCAGAGTAGAATGACGAGTAATCCGAGCATTAGCAGTTTCTCTTATCGTGTTTCTTTTCCCACTCCTTACTTCGCATGCCGCAGTGCCCATAACGGCACCCTTCGCAGTTGCGTGTGCGACAAAAGAAGGTGCGCCATATCCAACGCCAAACAAAGACTATTACTACGGCGAAAATTGTCCATACGACCCATTCCTGCCAATTCATGTGCTATTGGTTTTAGAGTAATAACATGCCAATATGATAGAAGATCCATGCCACACCCCATGCAACCAAAGTGTTGTAGATCAACCCGCCAATTGCCCATCGCCAACCAGCCTCTGAACCAATGGCGGCAATAGTGGCTATACATGGGAAGTAGAGCAGTACAAAGATCAAAAATGCTAGTGCCGAAGCGGGGTTAAAATCGCCGCTCTGTTGTAATTTTTTGGCTAGTGATCCCGACTCAATATCCTCTTCAGCGTAGAGTACGCCGATGGTCGAAACAATAATCTCTTTGGCTGCCACTCCCGAGAGTAGCGATACGCCTGCTTTCCAATTCAGTCCGAGCGGCTCAAAGATCGGTTGACACGCCTTGCCCATTTGACCCAAATATGAGGTTTCGTAGTGGTTTGTCGCAGGCGTTTGTGACGAATCGGTACGTGGATAGTAACTCAAAAACCAGATGATGATTGATGCCACGAGAATCATGCCTCCCATCTTCTTCAGGTATTGAGCGCATTTGTCCCACATGTGCGAAAGGGTGGCATGCCAGGTCGGGATACGGTAAGGGGGCAACTCCATCACAAAGGGGGTTTCATCCACGGGGAAGAAGAAAAAGCGCATGAGTCGGGCCGTTAGAATAGCCATTAAAACGCCTAACACATAGAGTCCGGTCATGATCAAACCGCCTGATGTGGGGAAAAATGCGGCTGTGAGCAGGATAAAGAGTGGCAGACGTGCACTGCACGACATAAAGGGGGTGATCAGAATCGTAATCAATCGGCTCGACTGACTTTCAATGGTGCGTGATGCCATGATAGCCGGCACGTTGCATCCGAAGCCCATGATGAGCGGAATGAATGATTTGCCATGCAGACCTGCGCGATGCATTACACGGTCCATGATAAATGCGGCACGAGCCAAGTAGCCCGAATCCTCCATGAACGAGATGAAGAGGTAGAGTATCATGATGTTGGGCAGGAATACGATGACCGATCCTACGCCGCCAATGATACCATCCACGACCAAGTCGCGCAAAACACCGCTCGGAAGCAGCTTATTGATGCCCATTCCGATTTGTCCGACCAGCCAATCGATCCACGTTTGCGGATAGCTTCCCAGCGAGAAGGTACACCAGAACATGATACCCATAATCAGGAAGAAGATCGGAAATCCCCATGCCTTGTGTGTAACCACAAGGTCGATTAGGTTCGTCATGGTGCGTTCATCCACTTTTCCTGCCGTAAAGGTCTCCTTTAATGCACCCGAAATAAAGCCATACTTCTGATTCGACAGTGCGGTCTCGACATCTTCTCCCAAATCACCTTCGATATGTTTAACAACGCGATCGCGGATGGAACTCCAGGCTGCATAGTGGGGAAGTTGTGAGAGTTGTTGCTCCACTTCGCGATCTCGCTCCATCAGTTTGAGTGCAAAATAACGTGGCGGGAAGTGCTTGGGTAGCTCTTCTCGATGAGCAGTGAGTGCATGGTTGAGTCGTTGCAAACCATCTTCAATGATGGCACCTTGATTAATGTGGATGTGTCGAACACGTTCGTCGGTTCCTTCGTAAACGGCAATGACCGTGTCAAGCAACTCTTCGATACCCTTGCGATTGCGGGCTTCAACCGGTATGATCGGTACACCCAACATGCGACCCAGTGAGTCATGGTCGAGTTTTGCGCCCGTAGCCTCCAACTCGTCATACATGTTCAGCGCAATCACCATGCGTGGGTTGATGTCGATCAACTCGGTCGTCAGGTAGAGGTTGCGCTCCAGATTCGAGGCTACAACGGCGTTGATAACGACGTCGGGTTGCTCATCGGCAATGTGCGTGCGTACAAAACGCTCTTCGGGCGTATATGCCGACAGAGCATAGGTGCCAGGCAGATCGGTAATCTCGAAGCGGTAGCCTTTATAGTGGCGAACTCCGCGTTTGGCTCCTACCGTGACACCGCTGTAATTGCCGACATGTTCATGTCCGCCCGAGATGGCGTTAAAGAGTGACGTCTTGCCGCTGTTCGGGTTACCGACTAATGCTACACTGATCGTGCGACTACTGCGCGAAAGAACGTCGTCAATGGTGCGTAACGGTTGATCCTCCTCCTCGGCGAAGGGGGTGTTTCGATCAGCCTCTTGTTGAATGGCGAGCAACTCTTCGGCCTCTTCGTCACTGAGGACAATGACCATTTCGGCTTCGCTGCGACGGAGCGATACGTCGTAGCCCATTACCCGATATTCGATCGGGTCTTTGAGGGGTGCGTTGAGAATGACTTCCACCCGCTGGCCGCGGATGAAACCCATCTCGACAATACGACGACGAAAACCGCCGTGGCCTGTCACCTTGAGTATTGTGGCCGATTCGCCGCTCTTAAGTTCGGATAGTCGCATGGATGTGTGTGCACTTTATTTTTGCAAAGATACACTTTTTGCGGAAATATCCGAATACCCATCCATGGGTATTTTACCATCCCCCTCCGAGTGCTTTGCAAAGTGTGACGTAGTTGATGTATTGCTGCGCAATCAACCCTACAAGATCCATCTGGGCCGAATAGAGCGTACGTTCGGCATCGATAATGTCGAGGTAGTTGGACAAACCGTTTTGATAGAGTGCGTAGGCCATCTCAACGATCGATCGATAGGCGACGACGAGTTGTGTGTAACGATCTACCTCTATGCGATTGGCATTGACCATCGAGAGAGCTTTCTCAACATCGGCAAAAGCCTCTAGAATGGTTTGCTCGTAGGTGTGAGCTGCCTGGTTGTAGGCTTCGATGGCGGCGCGCTCGTTACTGCGCAGACCTTGAAATTGGAAAATAGGTCCCGTAAATCCCAATGCGGCGCCCCATATAGCCGGGTTCGATGATAGTAAACCTTTTGTTGAGTTGGCCCCTATCCCGCCTTTGGCTGTCAATAGAATAGATGGAAATCGTTTCAGTCGAGCCAAGCCGGCTTCTGCCGCTGCACGATTGAGCGCGTAGTAGGCCTGCATAATATCCGGTCTGCGTTGTAGCAACTCCGAAGGTAGGCCGATCGAAAGTTGTTCGGGATAGTGGTCGGTTAGCAAACCTATACCTGAGCCTTCAGCGGTAATAGGCTCGGGAACGATGCCGGTAAGTGTATTTAATGCTAAACGGGTCTGCTCGATTGCGCTTTGGTAGCGGGGAATGTCGGCTTCGGAACTATATACCAATCCTTGCGATTGCTCACGATCTACACCACTCGACATTCCGTAGCGGAACATCGAATCGACCAGTGCGGCAGATTCGCGGCGCAGACGTGTAGTGCGTTGGGCAATCAGTAGGTCACGTTCATATTGCAGTAACGTGAAATAGGTAGTTGCTACTTCGGCAGCAAGTGATAGTTCGACGCCGCGATAGTTCCAAACTGCGCTCTCAAATGCCGCTTGTGCTGCTTTGGTGGTCTCTCTTAATTGCCCGAAAAGAGGACTTTCCCAGCTTGCCTCCGGGGTGATTGCATACTGCTCAACGATTTTATTTGTGCGGTTATAGTTGCCTTGCGCCGAGAGATCGTATCCGAACTGCGGCAATAAGGCGGAGCGAGCAGCCATCCGATTCTGGCGAGCCTGCTCAATGCGTGAAGAGGCAATCCAAAGATTGCGGTTGTAATCCAGCGCACGCTCGACAAGCTGGTTGAGTGTGGTGTCTCCAAATAGCTCCCACCAATCATGGTTCAGATCGAGTGAGTCGTGGCTGAATAGTTCACCGTAGATGTAATGCTCATGAACGGGCGTTTGTGGTGCGAGAAGTCGAGGTGCACAACTGCTCGACAGCATCAGTATCAAAGATAAAAAATAGAGTTGTTTCATGCTTTTTGCAGGTTGTCGGTGCGGCCTTTATCGAAACGACCCAGCCGACCGATCAGGTAATACAATGCAGGATAGAGGAATATCCCCAATAACGTGGCAGAGAGCATGCCGCCCACCAATGCAACTCCCATGATGTTGCGCGCCGTAGCGTAAACTCCCGAAGCAAAGATCAGCGGACTGACACCCAAGATGAACGAAAATGCGGTCATCAGAATCGGTCGTAAGCGCAGATGTGCAGCCTCGATGGCGGCATCGCGTAGACTTAACCCCTCTTCGTGAAAGAGTTTATCGGCATATTCAACGACCAAAATGGCATTCTTGGCCGATAGACCAATGAGCATTACGAGCGAGATTTGCAGGTAGATGTCATTGACATAGACCGGATCGAACAGATGCGACAGTCCGATAAAGAGCAAGGCTCCCAAGACGGCGAGCGGTACGCTGAGCAAAATAGCCAGCGGTAACCCCCACGACTCATAGAGCGCTGCCAATGCCAGGAAGACAAACAACAGGGTAATGCCATAGACGAGTGTCCCCTTACCGCTCTCTTGAGCCTCTTGGTATGAAGTGCCACTCCAGGCAGTCGCAACACCTTCGGGCAACTCTTGAGATGCGAGTTGTTCGATGAGTGCCATGACGGTCGCCGTGGAAGCTCCGACGGCGGGCGTAATAGTCAATGAGAGCGATCGGTAAAGATTGAATTGTGATACGTAGGCTGAACCTACGGTATCGACGACCTCGATCAACGACGAAAGTGGGATTGATTGTCCCGATGAAGATTGCACAAAGTAGCGTTCCAAGGCCTGTCGATCGCGTCGATAGTCCGGGGCTGCTTGGATGTAGGTTTGATACATCTTCCCGAAACGATTGAAGTTGTTGATGTAGCGACCTCCGAGCAGTGCGCTTAAATCGCCATACAACGTCGATAAATCAACCCCCATCGCCAAAGCCTGTTCTTTGTCGATACGCAGACGACGCTGTGGGATGCCGTCATTGAACTGCGTGGTGACAGCGGCAATCGACGACTCTTTACCAAGTGCCTCGATCAGACGATCGGCCGCATCGCTTAAGTATTGACTCCCATGTCCTTCCAGATCTTGCAATTCGATCGTGATTCCCGATGTGACACCCAATCCGGGGATAGCCGGCGGAATGAATGCGTAGCAGGTCGCTTCGGGAATAGCCCAATAGAGTTCATCGGTCAATTCTCGGGCAATCTGCATGGCGCTCTTCGATCGTTTGTCGTAAGGCTGCAAGGCAACAAATACCACACCGTTGTTGGTTGATGCAATGCCGGCCATCATGTTGAAGCCGGCAGCAAACGAGGTGTCGAGCACTTCGGCGTGACGACGAATAATGCGGTCAGTGTGGATCATCGCATCGCGTGTAATTTGGAGTGACGAGGCTTCGGGGGTAGTGACCATCACCATCACATAACCCTGATCCTCTTCGGGTAGGAAACCACCGGGCAATTTATGCCAAATAAGGAGAATCGTAAGCAGGATTGCACCGATCAGCAGCATTGTTCGTCCTGTATGGCGAATGACCGTAGGCGTAAAGCGCGTATAACGTTTCTGCTCGCGATCGAAATAACGATTAAACCAGGCAAAGAATCCCTTTTGCGAGGGCGCTTTAGGGCGAAGCAGCATGGCGCATAAAGCCGGCGACAGGGTCAGTGCATTGAACATCGAGATTACCATCGAGACTGAAATCGTGATGGCAAATTGCTGGAAAAGTCGTCCCGTAATGCCACCGGTGAATGATACTGGAATGAAAACCGCCAAGAGTACCAACGTAGTTGCAATGATGGGAGAGGCAACATGTCGCATGGCTTCAATGGTGGCTTTGTAGGGCTCCATGCCTCGTGCAATGTTGACCTGAACAGCCTCAACGACCACAATAGCATCATCCACAACAAGGCCGATGGCCAGCACCAAACCCAATAGTGAAATTACATTGAGTGTAAAACCCAAAAGGGGGAAAATAGCAAAGGCTCCAATCAGCGATACGGGAATGGCTACCAACGGGATGAGCGTGGCTCGCCAATCTTGGATGAAGAGGTAGATGATGGCTACCACCAACAGGAGTGCAACAAGGAGCGTCCATATGATTTCGTGAATACCTGCGCGGATAGCTGTGGTCGTGTCAACAATAGTCGTGACCGTAATGCCATCCGGGAAACGTTTCTCGAGTCGTGCCATGGTGGCACGCACGGCATCACCAACCTCCATGGCGTTGCTTCCCGGCTCTTGGTAGATGACCAGCAGGGCGGTCGGATTACCTTCGAATCGCGAACTGCCCCCATACGATTGGCTGCCAAGCTCCACTTCGGCAATCTCTTTGAGACGAATCTGTTCACCGGAGTCAGTCGTATAGACAATGATTTGAGCAAACTCTTCGGCTGTTGTGATGGCAGGGGGTAGGGTTACGGTATAGGTATAGACCGTTCCATCCGGAGCGGGTTCTGCTCCGAATTGCCCTGCAGGGTAAATGCCGCTTTGAGTACCAATTGCTTCGACAACGGCGTCAAGAGGTATTCCGTAGTATTTCAACAGGTCGGGCTTCAGCCAAATGCGCATGGCATATTCAGCAGCTCCCATGATATCGATTTTACCGACTCCGTCGATTTTTAGGAACTCGTTTTGCAGGTTGATGTAGGCATAGTTGGATAGGTATTCCTCACCGTAACGGCCATCACTATGGAGCGCGTAGACCATCAAAAAACCGGTCATGGTTTTTTGAGTAGTCACTCCTTGCTGGGTGACCGCTTCGGGGAGTTTCGCAAGGGTAGTGGCGACCCGATTTTGGGTAAAGACAGCATCCATGTCGGGATCGGATCCGATGGCAAAGGTAACCTGCAACGATGAGGTGCCATCGTTGGCCGATGTGCCCTCGATGTATAGCATGTCGCTAACCCCCATAATGCTCTCCGAAAGAGGCGTGGTGACCGATTTATCCACGGTTTCAGCATCGGCACCCGGGTAGGTTGCCGACACTTCAACAACCGGCGGCGTGATATCCGGATACTGCTCGACTGGGAGTGAATAGAGTGATATGAGTCCCAAAAAGACAATCGCCACGGCAAGGGCAATGGCAAAGATGGGACGACGGACGAAAAATTGCTCCATGGTGTTCCCTTTATCAAATGTTTTTCGGTATGACATGCATTCCTTCGCGGAGCTTTTGTTGCCCCGTAATCACGACGCGCTCATGAGGCTTCACCCCCGTCTTGATGACCCATAATGAGTCGGAAATATTACCTGTTTCTACGCGCCGATAGTGAGCTGTACTATCGGGGGTGATGACCCATACCGAACTCACCCCTTGTGCCTGACTGACTGCTCGAATTGGGACAACAAGGTGAGGCTCGGATTTGCCTACAAGGGCCTCTACGCGGGCAAACTGTCCGGCCTTGAGCGATTGATCCGGATTGGCAAATTTTACGACAAGAATAAGTGTTCCGGTTTCCGTGGATATATCTTTGCGCGTGTGGCTGTAAAAGCCGGCTAGCGGATAACGATTGCCGTCGTCGAGCAGCAACGAAATAGACGACAGTAAACTATCGTTGTCGTAGATCCGTTTTCGATCGCCCGTTATGCGCAGATAATCGGCCATTGGTATAGCCAAATCGAAAGAGAGGGTATCAATATTGGAGATTGTAGTCAGTACCGTAAACTCGGTTCCCGGACCTACATAGTCACCAATGTGACCTTGAGAACTACCGGCGATACCGTCGATTGGCGAGTATATTTTTGTATATCCGACATTGAGTTGTGCGTTGCGGAGCGTCTGTTCGGCGGACCGAACGGAGGCTTCAGAGGCTCGATATTGGGCGGTGTATTGGTCTAACTGCGCTTGACTAATGGCATTCATCGCGGCAAGCGGGACGGCTCGTTCATAGTTGTTGCTGTTTTCGATAGCTTGAGCCCGAGCCGATTGCAAGGCAGCTTCGGCGGCGTAAAGTGTAGTCGATAGTTGTGAAGGGTCAATTGTATAGAGCAATTGTCCACGCTTGACGGGCTTGCCACCATCAAATCGTTTGGAGGTTAAAAAACCATTTACGCGGGGCTGAATGACGGCATCGAAGTTGCTTTGCAGATAGCCGATAAATTGCATGCGCCGAGGTATCAATTCGGTGCGTACTTCGGTAACTTCGACCTCGAGCAACGGTGTACTTGCCTGCGTATGGTGGTGTCGACAACTTGTTAACGAAACGAAAACAATCAATAGAGTAACAATTTGTATGCGCATAGCTTCCTGTTTGTCGAAAAAAATGACAAAAAACATACCGATACCGACAATTTGAGGCTGAATGGGTCGAAAATCTGCGAAAAATGATTTTTTTTTGTGGATTTATGATTTGATTTAGAATAATTTTATATCTTTGTGACGATAACAACCCTTTAAATTTTAAGACAATGAAAGAATTGGTTGCAAAGATCAACGAGCAGTATGAGGTGTTCGCCGTTAACGCAGCAGCTCAGGTAGAGAAGGGCAACAAGGCCGCAGGTACGCGTGCACGCAAGGCTGCTTTGGAGCTTTCGAAGCTGATGAAGGAGTTCCGCAAGGAGTCGGTAGAGGCTACGAAGTAATCCTCGCCTTCGATTCTCAAACATGATAAAGGCTGTCCTTTTCGGGACAGCCTTTATTGTGTTTGTGTGTAGATCTTTCAAAATGAAACCTTATCTGCGCTTCAGGAAGCGAACGATGCGATGAGGCTTGTCGAGCGAGTGGGGATGATGGCCGCAACCACGTTTGCGAATGGTGCGGATGTGACGTTTGTAGTTGGTGGCAATCCGCCCGAAGTTCTCCTCGTAGGGGACAATCTCATCGCTGTCACCATAGCATACAATGATCGGAATACGGGCATCGATGATGGTTTGAAAGTGTCGAATCGGGTAGTCATGCCCCTCCTCTAACGAACTGCCGGCTTGCTGCCACAATGCACTCGCTTCACCGTAAAGCTTCGTTTCTTGCTTCGACGGCCAACTCTCTAAATCACAAACCGGAGCATCGATATAAATTTTTTCGATCTGCTCGGGATGGTCAATGGCGTAGCTCAATGCAAAAAATCCTCCGCGACTAAATCCCTCGATGATGAATTGATCGTTCAGCGCATAGCGGCGGCGAACTTCGTGGTAGAACGATTCGAAGTCACGCTTTGATTGCGGATTCGCATAGGCGTGTGTCACATCGTAATAGGCTACCGTAAATCCCAATTTCAACATCTGCTCATCGACCGAAGGAAAGGCACCTAAAAATGCAGGGCGAACAATCCAGCGACCATTGCGCTCTCCCTCAGGGTGGATGACGATACATTCGCGATCGGCCACCGTAAAACGATCGTGACGATAACGATCTTGCCATTTGGGCTTGGCCGATAGGGTTGTCGTAATCAACAAGAGCAGGGCAAAACAGATCAAGTTTTTCATGTGACTATATTATTATAAGGTGTTACGAGAAATGCCGAAACTTTCGAGGAGTAGGAGATCTTCCTCCTGAAGTCCGGTCTGCAGGAATGAGATCGCTTCGTTGTGGTCGTTCAGGTAGTAACGAGGTGCCGACTCGTCGAATGCCGGGTTGACGAGCGATGCCGTTTGATCAACAAAACGTCCCTTGAGCGAAGCCATGTCGGCGATTGTGTGATACATTGCATGTGTCGTGGCAGGGGCGTGACTCAACTTCTCCGCTGATGCGATTTTTTCGGGATGATAAGTCGAGTAACGTTCCGAAAACCAACAGAATGATGCTACATAAAGTTGGTAGGCGGTCGTCGTTGGCGAGGCATGCAAAAAACGATTTCGGCTATCGTCCATCAGATCTTCTCCGTGGTCAGAGCAGTAGAGTAGCGCCGTGGCTGTATTGTCGAGCGAACGGAGGTAATCGATCGTCTCGGCCAAGAAGAAGTCGGTGTAACGCACCGAGTTGTCGTAGCCATTTAGCAACATTGACTTATGCTTTTTGCGAATGGCTACATCGGGGTCGGGCGTATAATAAGCCCCCTTGCGCGGGTAACGTTGGTTGTAGCTAAAGTGTGAACCGTAGCAGTGCAGAATAAAAAACAATTTATCACTGCGACTCCATTCGATGGCATGCTTCATTTCGGCCAACAGCTGGATGTCGAAGCGAGGATCATCCACGTAGATCAGATTGTCAACATCTTCGGCCAAGTTGTCAATCATGGCACCTTGAGGCGATTGGTTTGAGATAAACCAACTCTCGAACCCTGCCTCGTTGAAGAGGGCCGGTAATCCCTTTCGGTGAAAAAGTTGTTCATGCTCATCGGTGTTGATGGATGAAAGCAAGAGCGGTACGCTTTTATGGGTGGTGTTATTTTGCGTCAGAATATTGGTGAACAGGTGTAGATCCTCAATTTGCGAGAGGCGTGGATTGGTTTCACGTTCATAGCCATAAAGTTGCCAATTCATGGCACGCGATGCCTCCCCAATGATGTAAATGTAGATTTCACGACCGGGAATCGAATCGGTGCGCTCTGCCTCAAAATGGAAGTCGGCCGTGAACTCTTCATGCCGTACCGTCTTTCGGAATTCGGAGGAGGCCAGGCAGGCATTGTAGCATACATTGATGGGGAAAATTTCGTCACGTAACACATGCTTTCCATCACTCGTTCGGTAGGCCTGCCAAAGGGCTAATAAGCCAAGTGTAAAGATAGCCAGACCCGTATAGCGGAAAATTTTGCGAAGCTTACGCGAGAATACGCGTCGTTTGGCAATCTCGCGAGTGGCCAAATAGAGAATCGGGAGATAGATGGCTCCGACAATCAATATGGCTGGATAGATGTTGGCCAATAGTTCGTTAGCTTCGTTGGGATTGGTTGTTACGAGGTTGGTAAACATGTCGGTTGCAATGATCGAATTGCCGAATAAATAGAGCAACACAATCTGAAATGCACCAAAAAAGATGAACGGAAAGCCCAACCAGATCATGATTCCCGAACGACGCAAAGCGACACTCCACATCAGATAGAAACCTAATGGGAGGAGAATCAAAGCCTCGGTACTCCACCAGCTATATCGTTCCGTGATTGCCAGCATGAAATTGGGTGCGATAATCGCAGCCAAAAACCAAACCGTCAACAGAATGGAGAATCTACTGCGGGTCATTGGCAACTTTTCGGTAGGAGTATATGATGTTTGTTTGGTCATATGTCAATGTTAGAAAGCTTCGTTAATAGAGAGCAGGAAACCGCTTGTCGAACGCCCAAAGCCATAGTCGATGCGTACATTGACACGTTGCTTCAACTCCCAGCGTAGTCCCAAGCCATAGTTTGGCAACGCGTGACGCCATGCGAAGGGCTCGCGCTTGGAGAAGACCGTGCCTGCTCCGCCCCATACCACGCAACCGATGCGTCGCCAAATGCGCTGGCGTAACTCCACCTGCGCAGTGAGTAGGTTGTTGTCGGTGTATTGGCCGAGGTAGTAACCGCGCATGCGTTCATTACCTCCCAGACGTGCCAAGAGTGGCCACGGAGTACCTTCCGAGTTGAATTCGCCGTAGAGGTCCGTAGCCAACAGGCCGCTCGACCAAAGGCGGTGGTAAGAGTTGGCCCGAAACTTGACTCGCCAAAGCGATTTGTTGCAATTGCCCAATCCACGCGCAAACCACATGCCCTGCACGCTGAGATAGGCTCCTCGCCAGGGGTTGGGGATGAAGTCGCGCGAATCATACTCGAGACTCGCACCCAGCCCCGTAGCCGTATAGGTATGGTGTTGACCCTCCAGATAGCCGAGGCTCACCTCGTTAAACTTGCGTCCCTGGATGTGCTCGAAGTTGAGCACCGGACCGAGGTAGGTGTTCGGGAGGATGCGGTGCTGGTAGCGACCGTAGATCAGGTAACGCTCCTCGACCATCTCGGATTTAGGGTTGTGTGCGCCGGCCCGATAGCCAATGCCCCAGACATCGCGTGGTGCGGATGAAAAGTTGATGTCGTAGTCGATCTTACCCTTTACATTGCGAAAGAGGTTGTTGCCCATCACGCCCACCGAGAAGTACCCCGAGGTGGTCACGTTGGCATAGATCGAGATGTCGGAAGGTGGGGTGATTGAGTCGGTGCGATCGAGGCGGTAGAGGCCTGCAGCCAAAACCGCAATGCCGAGTTTTGTGGTCTTCGAGTAGCTCGGACCACCGGCAAAGGTGATGTCAAGCTTTTTGTCAAAGGTGTGATCCTCTGTCGATTTGTCGAAATAATTGACTACGCGGCGTATGAAATTTTGCCGCGTGGGAGTTTGTTGCATGGTATCGGCGACAAGGGGTGTATAGGTATAATGTACCGTGTCGCCATCAATAATATGGTAACGAGATTGGGTTTGAGCATCCGTGATAGCGGGAAGCCCAAGAAACAATATAAGCAGGGTGAAGATGATGCGCCGCATCCTGACTATTTTAGCGATAGCGTGTAACTACGCGATAAAATTCATCCTTGTCCTCTTGTGTCAGTTCGCCTTTGCGCAGAAAGAGCATCTCTCCATCGCGCGATACGAGCATCAAAACAAATTGGTTGTTGCAGTCCCCGAGCCCCCAGGCTTTGGCGAGCGAACGATCCGTGTCGGCCAGAATTGTGGCATTGTTCTTCTCGGTACGTTTGCGTGCAATGGTTCTTACGATGGCATTCGGAAGCATCGTGTCCTTGAGATTGAGCACGCCAAAACCTTCGATATTTTCACCTTGAGCAGCGTGGTTTTCCTCGATCTCAACAGTAAACTGATCGTTTTGCTTGTGGCGGTCGGGGTCCACATAAAAGATCAATATGTGTTTTTCGCCATACCACGGCAACATGGCTGGCTGATTACGTAAATCACGCAATTCGACATTCTCCAACTTGGTGGTTTGAGGCTCTTGAGCCGCAAGCGGCCCTATGGCAATCAGTGCGCACAGCAACAATAGTAGTTGTTTCATCTCTTTGGATAAATAAAAAATGTTGGGGCAAAGTTAACCTTTTTCCTCGAACTTTCGATGTGTGTTTCGAGATATAAGTTGTTCGTTTTAGCTCGAGAACTGCCCAAATAGTCCGACTCATCCGTACTTTAGGCCTCCCAAAGGGAAAAATTGGTGAATTGCTATGCACGATACGAGAAAAGGCATGCAGGAATTTGAGATTCTGCAATGCCTTTTCTCGTATCTGTATTTTTGCGTGAGAGCGGTTTACGCCGTCAGTTCATCCAGCAGGTTGCGACACCCCTCCTCGAGCAGATCCAGCACAATCTCAAAACCCTCACGACCTTCGTAGTAGGGGTCGGGGACGTAGCTGTAGCGCGAAGAGTGGAAGAATTCGCGCATGCGATAGATTTTTTGTGCAAGTTCGCGCGAGGGGGCCAGGCGGTGTACATCCTCGTAGTTGTAGTCGTCCATGACGATGATACGGTCAAAACGCTCGAAATCCGCCTCACGAATCTGACGGGCGCTGTGCGTGAGCTCAATGCCGCGTGCCGAAGCGGCGCGACGCATGCGTGGATCGGCCAACTCGCCCGTGTGTCCGGCATAGGTGCCTGCCGAATCGATTTCGATCTGCTCGGTGAGCCCGCGTCGAATGACTAAATCGCGCATAATGCCTTCAGCGGCCGGCGATCGGCAGATGTTACCGAGGCAGACAAACAATATTTTTTGTTTCATGTTTTTCGTGAGCTGTGTAATTAAAAATCCAAACCGAAGCTAATGCTGTAGGTGTTATACAGCGGGCTCTGTTTTTCGGCGAATAGGTATGCAAAATCGACGCGCAGATGCAGGAAGCGCACACCGGCACCAACAGCTCCGTATGAAGGGTTGAACGTGCCCTTTTCGCCGATATGATAACCTGCACGCAACTGAATGAGCTGCATGAGATTATACTCGGCACCTAAAGCTGCTTCAAATCCACGTGCAGCCTTCGGCGAGAAGCTATAACCGAGGTCGGCGCCGACAGTTAATTGGTGCTGATCCGAGAAGAAGGTCTCGATGGCGGCACCCGCCTTAAAAGCCATGGGAAGATGGTAATCCGCCTCCCCGAAAAAGCCCCCTAAATTCGATAGTTTGGCACCCACGCGGAGGGTAGAATAGTGCTCCCAAGCGAGGGGCTTTACATAAGCTGCTGCCAGATCGAAAGCCAAGGCGTCGGCTTTCAACGCTGGACGCTTGATGTGCGTATAGCGACCCACGAGCGCCAACGAGAGCTGCTCACCTACGCGGTATGTATAGCCCACGTCGAATGCCGTGTCGTTGTTGGCCTTCTCGCGCAGGTATTGACGCCATCCGGCTTGAATCGTACTCTTCATGCCCATGCGCCAATAGCCCGACAGACCGTAGTAGTCGAAGTCAGCCTGTCCGTAATAAGAGGCAGAGAGCTTTGCCGGCGAGAGCGTGAAGGCAGTCATGGCCGCATTGTTAAAGAGGGTGTGCGCGTCGTTTGTCGAGGACATGGCAACACCGCCCATGCCGAGCACCTGGGCATCCATGGTGGGCATGGCCGACTCTTGGGCAGCAAGTGTCGAGCAGCACAAGAGTGCAAAAAGGGTAATCAAAGTCTGTTTCATCGTTACAAATATAGCAACAACGAGCGAGAAATATTCAAACTTGTTTGGATATTTATCACAGCGAGTGCAAAAATATTCGAGCTTTAGCTCAAATTAGCAACAACGAGCGAGAAATATTCAAACTTGTTTGGATATTTATCACAGCGAGTGCAAAATATTCGAGCTTAAGCTTAAATATAGTAAAAAGCGAGCCGTAAAATGCCAAAGTATGAAAATCTTTGCTAAAAAAATGCTTAGAATATCTAAAATTGCATTTTCCTTTGTATATTTGAATCTTGGAAAAAACAAATAACCCCAAATAACAACACAATGAAAAAAGACACGCTTGTTTTTGATCTGATTGGTCGTGAACGCAACCGTCAGATGCACGGCATCGAGTTGATTGCTTCGGAGAACTTCGTGAGCGACCAGGTCATGGAGGCCATGGGCTCGGTTTTGACGAATAAGTACGCCGAGGGTTATCCTGCAGCACGCTACTACGGCGGTTGCGAGGTGGTCGATGAGGTTGAGAAGCTCGCTATCGAGCGCATCTGCAAACTCTATGGTGCAGAGTATGCCAACGTGCAGCCCCACTCGGGTGCACAAGCCAACATGGCCGTATTCTTTGCCGTGATGCAGCCCGGTGATACCTTTATGGGTCTTGATCTGGCTCACGGTGGTCACCTCTCGCACGGTTCGCTGGTAAACTTCTCGGGTAAATATTTCAAGGCCGTTGGTTATCAGCTCGACGAGGCTACCGGTACGATCGATTACGACAAGATGGAGGCTTTGGCTATCGAGTGCAAGCCCAAACTGATCGTGGGTGGTGCTTCGGCTTACTCGCGTGAGTGGGATTACAAGCGCATGCGTGAGATCGCCGATAAGGTGGGCGCGCTGTTGATGATCGATATGGCTCACACGGCCGGTCTGATTGCTGCTGGCCTGCTGGAGAACCCCGTAAAGTATGCACACTTCGTTACCTCGACGACCCATAAGACGCTGCGCGGTCCGCGTGGTGGTATCATCCTCATGGGCGAAGATTTTGACAATCCGTGGGGTCAGACCACGCCGAAGGGTGTCGTGAAGAAGATGTCGCAGATTCTCAATTCGGCCGTATTCCCCGGCATTCAGGGTGGTCCGTTGGAGCATGTGATTGCAGCGAAAGCTGTCGCTTTTGGTGAGGCACTGGATCCGAGTTATGTGGAGTATCAGACGCAGGTGCGTAAGAACGCTCAAGCCATGTCTGAAGCCTTCGTGAAGCGTGGCTATAAGATTGTGTCGGGCGGTACGGATAACCACCTGATGCTGGTTGACCTGCGCACGAAATTCCCCGAGCTGACGGGTAAGCTGGCCGAGAAGTGCCTCGTGGCTGCCGACATCACGACCAACAAGAACATGGTGCCGTTTGATTCGCGTTCGGCCTTCCAGACCTCGGGTCTGCGCTTTGGTACGCCCGCTATCACGACGCGTGGTCTGAAGGAGGATCAGATGGACTACATCGTGGAGTTGATCGACCGTGTATTGCACGATCCCGAGAATGAGGAGAATATCGCCGCCGTACGCAAGGATGTGAACGCCTTGATGGCGAATTATCCGCTCTTCGCTTGGTCGTATAAAGCATAGAAATTGTATAGAGAAGGGCGTTAGGAAATCTCCTTACGCCCTTTTTTTAGCTCAAGAATCGAAGATGACAAGTAACGAACTTCGGGAAGCAATGGACTTCCTGCGCGAACTGGCTGCTAATAACTGCAAGCCGTGGATGGATCAAAATCGCGATCGCTATAAACTCCATCGTGGTCGCTTTGAACGCTATGTCGAGGAGTTAGTGGATCGTATTACCTCCTTTGATCCGTCTGTTGCGGGCCTTAAGGCCAAGGATTGCACCTATCGTATGAATCGCGACATCCGCTTTTCGGTCGATAAGTCGCCCTACAAGACCCACTTCAGCGCCTTTATCGCTCCGCGAGGTAAGAATTCGGGTATGGCGGGGTACTACCTCCATCTCGAACCGGCCGTGGAGGGAAGTTCGATGATCGGCCATTCGATCTTGGCAGTGGGTGATGTTTGTTTTCCGCCTGCCATTCTGCGTAGTGTACGTGAGGAGATTCTCGACAATGGCGCTCTGATGTTACGAAACATCGCTGCCGCCAAAGGTTTTCGTATTGACACAGCGGGGAGCTTGAAACGTGTTCCGACGGGATTCCCGAGCGGCACGCCTTATGATGAACTACTCAAGCTGAAGGATCACTGCCTGGTTTTGGATCTGGAGGAGGAAGAACTCTATGCACCCGATTTTACAGAGCAGATGATAGCCTGTTTTCGATCTGCAAAACCTTATCTTGATCAATTGAACCGAGCTATTGCATACGGCTACGAAGAGATGATGTAAAATAGAAAGGGGCTGCTCAACTTTCTTGTTGAAAAGCCCCTTGTTTTATTCGTGTTCTACCACCTCAAATTCGCCCCGCAGGCGTATATCTTTTGACGAAGCGCCCACCTGCACCTCGAAGCGTCCCGGCTCAACCACAAAGCGGTTTTCTCGATTCCAAAGCCCCATATCGTGCTCATCGAGCTCAAAGACCACCTCGCGACTTTCTCCCGGTGAGAGCGTGATGCGCTCAAAGCCACGCAATACCTGCACGTAGGTCGTCACACTGCTGTAGCAATCGTTTAGATAGAGTTGCACCACCTCGTCACCCGTGCGATCACCCGTATTGGTGATTGTGCAGCGTACCTCGACCTGCTCGCCTGCCGAAATTTGCTTGCGGTTGATCTGTAGGTTGCTGTAGCCGAATGTGGTGTAGCTCAAACCATAACCAAAGGGGTAGAGCGCACCCGCAACTGAACTTTCGCTCGCAACATCTACGCCAGGCTTGAAGGGGAAGGCGTAGGGGAGTTGTCCGACACTTTTTGGGAAGGTGACCGCCAATTTTCCACCGGGATTATAGTCGCCAAAGAGCGCCTCGGCAATCGCAAGGCCCATCTTCTCACCGCCAAACCAGGCGTGCAGAATGGAGGGTACCGTAGCCTTCGCATAGTTAATGGCAGCTGCGCGACCATCCACCAACACCAACACCACGGGCTTGCCGGTTGCAACGATCGCTTTGAGCAGTCGCTCCTGATGGCCGGGCAGACGCAGGTCGGTACGCGAACGACTCTCCTTAACGGTTCGCTCCGAGCCACCCAGCACTACAACGGCCACTTCCGAAAGTTTGGCCGCCTGCACCGCCTCATCGATCAGACGCAGCTCATCGTCCGAAAGCGGGAACTCCAAAATCTCGCTCTCGGGGTAGTGCTCATCGATAATTTCGCACCCTTTGGCATACCGAATTTCGGTGTGGGGCAATCGGCGATGCAATCCCTCCAGTGGGGTGATGATAGACGGATTGGCAGGGCCGTAACGGCAAATCAGTTCCTTGACCTCGTCGGCGTTGGGACCAATCACGGCCAGCGATTTCAGTGTATCACTTAACGGCAACAGCGCCCCTTCATTTTTGAGCAGAACAAGTGCTTGGCGAGCTGCCTCGAGAGCTAAAGTTTGATGTGTTTCGGAGTGCACCACGCGCTCGGCCTCGGCGCCATCACCCACATAGGGGTTATCGAAAAGCCCCAGTCCGAATTTCACACGCAGAATATCGCGCACACGGCTATCGATCGTCGCCTCTGAGACGAGCCCTTCGGTCACGGCACGGCGTAAGGGGAGGATGAAGTCGGCCGGTGGGGTGAAGTTCGTGCGCACGTTCAATCCCGCATTGACCGCCTCGGCCACCATCTCCTCGTCACGCTCCACGATGCGGTGCTTAGTCTTGATGTACTCCACAGCCTCGCTGTCAGAAACCACATAACCGCGAAACCCCCACTGCTCACGCAACAGATGAGTCAGGAAGTAGGGATTTCCCGTAACGGGGATGCCGTCGTAGTCGTTGTAGGAACTCATCACGCCCAGTGCACCCGCCTCCTGAAAGGCGACGCGGAAGGGCTCGAGGTAGAGCGTGTGCATCTCGCGTGGTGCCACCTTCGGATCGGTGCGCGTGTCGCCATCACGACCACCCACGGGGATGCTGTAGACGCCAAAATGTTTGGGCGTAGCAACTAGACCTGCCTCCTGCAGACCCTGAATCATCTCACGCCCCAGCTCCGAAACTAGGTAGGGCTCCTCGCCATAGCACTCCACGACACGACCCCAGCGCGGATCCTGCGCCAGGTCAAGAATCGGTGCATAGATATTCGTGTAGCCCAACGCGCGTGCTTCGGTAGCCTCGGCACGGGCAATCTGGGCAATCAGCTGGCGGTTCCAGGTGGCACCCTGGGCACTTTGAGCGGGGAAAGCCGTGGCGCGGTCGTGGCACAAACCGCGAATACCCTCGTTCGTGAAATCGACCGGAATACCCAGACGTGTCTCCTCGACAAACCAGCGTTGCACGGCATGGCGCGCCTCGACCGAGTGGGTGTAGGGGAACGAGTAGGCCGAGCGGAATTTACCCAAGCCGTTGTGTTGCTCGTCGATGTTGCCGATGCCATCCTTCCACACCTCGTTGTGCCAGGCCTCGGTGGGAAGCGGATCTTTCAACACGCGTCCGCTGCCGTAGAGAGTGGCCATCTGTGCCGTCTTCTCATCGAGGGTCATCTGCTGCAAGAGATCCTCCACGCGGCGCTCAATCGGCTGTGTGGGGTCTTCGTAGAGATCCTTGCGGCCGTTTTTGTTTAGATCAATCCATCCGGCGTGGTAAATATCATTGTGGGCAGGTTGTGCTACGGACACCGAAAGCGTCGTTAGCAACACACCCATAAGCAGACAAAAGCGTTTCATTGGGGGGGGATTTTCAGTTTTTACAAAGGTAATACTTTCTTGCAAAAACAAAAAGAGTTGATGGTCATTCACCATCAACTCTTTTTTCTCGCAGTTGTCTTGTGTCGGCTACTCGGCGAAATACTTATAGAAATAAGGAATCGTCTCCACGCCCTTATAGAACTGGTGCAGGCCATAGCTCTCGTTGGGCGAGTGGATGGCATCCTCCGAAAGACCGAAGCCGATCAAGAGCGACTTGATGCCCAGGATGGCCTCAAAACCGCTGATGATGGGAATCGAGCCTCCCGAATAGAAGGGGAGGGGTTTCTTGCCAAAGGTGGCCACGATGGCCTTCTCGGCAGCCTTGTAGGCAGGCATGTCGGTCGGAGCTACGTAGGGCTGACCGCCATGCAGTGACTTCACGACCACCTTTACGCTCTTCGGCGCGATGGCCTTGAAGTGCTTCTCAAAGAGCTTGGCAATCTCCTTGTGGTCCTGATCGGGCACCAGGCGCATCGAGATCTTGGCCGAGGCCTTCGACGGGATGACCGTCTTCGTACCCTCGCCAATATAACCGCCCCAAATACCGTTTACGTCGAGCGAAGGACGTACACCCGTGCGCTCGATGGTCGTATAACCGGCCTCGCCCTCGACAGCACCAATCTCCAGTGCCTTCTTGTACTTCTTGAGGCAGAAGGGAGCCTTGTTGAAGGCCTTGCGCTCGGCGGGAGTGAGCTCACGCACCTTGTCGTAGAAGCCCGGAATCGTAACGCGACCCTCGTCGTCCACCAACTGGTTAATCAGGCGTGCCAGCACGTTGGCAGGATTGGCCACGGCACCACCAAAGAGACCCGAGTGCAGATCCTTGTTTGGACCCGTTACCTCGACCTCCATGTAGGCCAAACCGCGCAGACCACACGTGATCGAAGGTTGATCCATCGAGATCATCGAGGTATCCGACACGAGGATAATATCGGCCTTGAGGAGTTTCTTATTCTTGGCGCAGAAGCCGTAGAGGCTGGGCGAACCGATTTCCTCCTCGCCCTCGAGCATAAACTTTACGTTGCAGGGCAGTGAATCGGTGGCGCAGAGCGCCTCGAATGCCTTGGCGTGCATAAAGAGCTGACCCTTGTCATCATCGGCACCACGGCCCCAGATACGGCCATCTTTTACAACAGGCTCAAAGGGCTCGGTGTTCCACTCCTCCTTCGGATCCACGGGCATCACGTCGTAGTGACCATACACGAGCACTGTCTTGGCCTTCGGGTCGATGATCTTCTCGGCATAAACTACCGGATTGCCCTCCGTGGGCATCACCTCTGCGCGGTCGGCACCCGACTTTACGAGCGAGGCGGCCAGCCACTCGGCGCAACGCACCATGTCGGGCTTGTGAGCCGCTACAGCGCTGATCGACGGGATGCGCAACAGCTCGAACAATTCCTCGAGGAAACGCTCTTTGTTGGCTTCAATATAGGCTTGTACTTTTTCCATATAGATATAGATGTTATAGGTTGCAAATTGTTTTGATTTCGGTTATGAAACGCTCAGCCAAGGCATCGGCTTCGGCCTGCGATTTTGCCTCCGTATAGACGCGGATAATAGGCTCGGTGTTCGACTTTCTGAGGTGTACCCAGTTCTCTTTAAAGTCAATTTTTACACCGTCGATATCGGTTACATTCTCAGACAAGTAACGCTCCTTCATTTCAACCAATACTTTATCTACGTTGATGGCGGGCGTCAGCTCGATTTTGTTCTTCGATGCGAAGTAGGCGGGAAGCTCCTCGCGCAGTTTCGACATGCTCTTCTGCATCGTCGAGAACCAGCTCAGGAAGAGGGCTACACCGACCAAGGCATCGCGACCGTAGTGCAGCTCGGGATAGATCACGCCGCCGTTGCCTTCGCCACCGATTACGGCGCCCACCTCCTTCATCTTCGTCACGACATTTACCTCGCCCACAGCGGCTGCCGTATAGCTGCCACCCAGAGCCTCGGTTACGTCACGCAGAGCTCGCGACGAAGAGAGGTTTGATACCGTGGCACCGGCACCATAGACCGACAAGATATACTTCGCAACGGCTACGAGCGTGTACTCCTCACCAAACATCACGCCGTTCTCCATGATGAAGGCCAGACGATCTACGTCGGGGTCAACCACGACGCCCAGGTCAGCCTTTTCGCGCACCACAGCCTCGCAAATCTCGGTCAGATTCTCGGCCAGAGGCTCGGGATTGTGGGCAAACTCACCAGTCGGATCGCAGTTCAGCTCAACTACCTCGCAGCCCAACTCGCGGAGCAATTTTGGAATCACAACGCCACCCACCGAGTTTACAGCATCGACCACCACGCGGAATTTGCGAGCCTTCACGGCCTCTACATCTACGCCCTTAAGTTTCAGCACCTGTGCAATGTGCTCGTCGTTGAAATCCGAAGCCTCCTCCACCTTGCCGATGGCATCAATGGCGGGGTAGTTGTAAGAGAGTTCTTCGGCCAACTCCAATACGCGTTTACCCTCGGCATCGGAGAGGAATTCACCATCGCTATTGAGTAGCTTAAGAGCATTCCATTGGCGGGGATTGTGCGATGCCGTAATAATGATACCGCCGTCAGCTTTTTTGGTGATCACAGCCATCTCTGTTCCCGGAGTGGTGCAGAGGCCTACGTCGATTACATCGGCACCCGAGGCGAGGAGTGTGCCCACCACCAGGTCGCGTACCAATTCGCCCGAGAGGCGGGCGTCGCGACCAACGACAATGCGAATTTTGCTTTTCGAGGTGCGTTCGGCTATCAGACGCGTGTAGGCAGTTGTGAATTTTACGACATCGATCGGAGTCAGATTTTCGCCTTGTGAGCCTCCGATTGTGCCACGGATACCCGATATGGATTTAATGAGTGTCATGCTGGAAAAACAGGTTGATACTTATATAATATGATTTTTTGCGCTGTTTGTTTTGTTATTCGAGGTAAAATTACTACTTTTATGCCAAATATAAAAATAAAAAAACGACTTTCAATGCGTAAGATTCCCTCTTCTGAGTTGATTATCAACGATGATGGTTCAATTTTTCACCTTCATTTGACTCCGGAACAACTGGCTGATACAGTAATTTTGGTAGGTGATCCGGGGCGAGTAGCCATGGTTGCCGATTATTTCGACGAAGTCGAATGTCGTGTGTCGAATCGTGAGTTTAACACCGTGACGGGAAGCTACAAGGGGAAGCGTATGACGGTGCTTTCGACCGGTATCGGTATCGGAAATATCGATATCTCGGTGACGGAGCTAGATGCTTTGGCCAATATTGATTTTGCGACGCGCCAGGAGAAGAGCGAGAAACGACAATTGACGCTTGTTAGACTCGGTACGTCGGGCGCCATCCAGCCTGATATCAAAGTGGGCGAGGTGGTCTTTTCACGTACCTCGCTCGGCTTCGATGGCTTGTTGAACTATTATGCAGGTCGCGACGAGGTCTGTGATCTAGATATAGAGAAAGCCTTCGTGGAGCATACGGGGTGGAATCCGCAACTGCCAGCGCCCTATTTTATTGATGCCGACACGACCCTTTTTGAGCATTTTAAGGATGTTACTCGCGAGGGTATAACGATTGCGGCTCCTGGATTTTACGCACCTCAAGGTCGTTGGGTGCGTTTGCAGCCGCAGGATTTGAAACTCAATGAGAAGATCGAGCAGTTTGAGTACGCCGGACGCAAGATTACCAATTTTGAGATGGAGGGTTCGGCATTGGCTGGTTTGGCAGCCCTGATGGGCCACCGTGCTGCAACCATCTGTACGATCATTGCTCAGCGTATTGCACTCGACGCCTGCACCGACTACAAACCGTATGTTCGTAAGATGATTCAGACGGCTCTCGATAAGTTGGCTGTTTTGTAACCACAATTTTAGAAAACATAACAAATAAAATAGACAGAGAAATGAAATTTACAGTATCAAGTTCGGCATTGCTTTCGTTGCTGGCTACGACCGGCAAGGTGATCAGCAACAAAAACACGCTCCCCATCCTCGACTATTTCCTCATGGAGCTTTCGGGCGACGAGTTGAAGGTGACTGCTTCAGACCTCGAAACGACCCTCGTAGGTTCGATTCATGTAGAAAGCGTGGAGAGTGAGGGTACGATTGCTGCTCCCGTAAAGCAGATGCTCGACTCGCTGAAAGAGTTCCCCGAGTTGCCGCTGACGATCGAGGTGAACGATAAAAATTGGGAGATTAAGATCAACTGGAAGAGTGGCTCGCTCTCGATTCCTGGTGCATCGGCAGTCAGCTATCCCGCCGTGCCGCAGTTGCAGGCGGAGCGCAAGGAGCTCACGCTCGATGTAGATGTGCTGGTGAATGGTATTAACAAAACGATTTTTGCCACGGCCGATGACGAGTTGCGTCCGGTAATGAATGGTGTTTTCTTCAATCTCCAGCCCACCTCGCTCACCTTTGTCGGTACTGATGCCCACAAACTCGTGAAGTGTGAGTCGGAGTGTGAGAATGAGGTAGCTGCTTCGTTTATCTTGCCGAAGAAGCCCGCTAACTTGTTGAAGACCGTTCTGCTGAAAGAGGACGATGCTATTCGTGTTTCGTTCGATTCGAAGAACGCACGTTTCGAGTTGAAGAACCATACGCTCGTATGCCGTTTGATCGAGGGTAATTACCCGAACTACAACGCCGTAATTCCGGCTGCTAATCCCAATAAACTGCTCGTAGATCGCATTGAGTTGGTAAACGGTATCAAACGTGTGGCTGTCTGCTCGAATCCGACGACGAACCTGATCCGTATGGATATTGCCGACAACAAGATTACCCTCACGGCTCAGGATATCGACTTCTCCATGTCGGCAAACGAGACAATCTCGTGCAGCTACGATGGTCAGCCGATGTCGATCGGTTTCAAATCGACCTTCCTGGTAGAGATCCTTTCGAATGTCGATACCCCGACGGTACTGATTGAGTTGGCTGATTCGACGCGAGCAGGTGTCTTTAAGCCGGTCTATGACGATAAGCAGACTTCGACGACGCTCATGCTGCTGATGCCGATGATGATCAACGCATAACATCATTCATGAAGCTGAATCTTAAACGCCCGATCGTCTTCTTTGACTTGGAGACGACGGGCGTCGACACATCAAAAGACCGCATTGTCGAGATCTCGATGATCAAGGTCATGCCCAATGGCGATGAGGATGTCAAGACACGCCGCATCAACCCCGAGATGCCCATTCCGCCCGAGGCTACGGCCGTGCACGGCATTACGGATGACGATGTAAAGGACCAACCTACGTTCCGCCAGCTAGCGAAGTCGTTGGCTCAATTTATCCAGGGGTGTGACTTTGGCGGCTTTAATTCAAACCGCTTCGACTTGCCGTTATTGGTCGAGGAGTTTTTGCGTGCGGGGGTGGATGTAGATCTGAAGCGTCGTAAGTTTGTCGACGTGCAGAACATCTTCCATAAGAAGGAGCAACGCACGCTTGTTGCCGCCTATAAGTTCTACTGCGAGAAAGATCTGACGGATGCCCACTCCGCAGCTGCCGATACGCGTGCCACCTACGAGGTGCTCTGCTCGCAGCTCGATCGCTACGAGGATTTGGAGAATGATATCGACTTTTTGGCCGAATTCTCCGAGCGCGACAAGACGGTTGATTACGCAGGACGTATCCTCTACAACGAAAAGGGCGAGGAGGTCTTTGGTTTTGGTAAATATCGCGGACAGTCGGTAGAAGAGGTCTTTCGAAAAGAGCCGAGCTACTATGCTTGGATGATGGAGGGTGACTTCCCGCTCTATACCAAGAAAGTGATTACCGAAATTCGAATGCGCCAAAGTGTGGCGAATAAGAAATAACGAAACAACCCTTTATTCATGAAACGATTAGCTACAACGCTTCTGCTGCTGATGATGGTTTGTGCGGCATGGGCAATCGAGAAATCGACCTCGATTGTCTATATCAACGGCACAAAATATTATATTCACGCCGTTCAGCCGGGTGAAACGCTTTATGCCTTGTCAAAGTGCTACGAGGTATCCGAGCAGTTGATCGTAGAGCATAACCCCTCTACGGCAGATGGGTTGAAAGCCGGTGCTCGTATTAAGATTCCCGTATCGGGCAATACAGCCACTTCGACTGTTGTTGTAAAGAGTAATAAAAAATCGAAAAAGGATTTTGCAACCCACTACGTAACGAAGGGTGAAACCCTTTATGCGATTGCCCGTCAATATGAGGTGCCCGTACAGACGATTTTGGAAGATAATTCGACCATCGACCCGTCTCGTTTGAGCTTGGGAGAAAAATTGCTCATTCGCAAAAAATCGATCGGTAAGGGCTCGGAGGAGGAGAACCATGATGCGCTCACCGAATATGCCGAACAGTTGAGCAGTGTGACCGAAGGCGATGATTATTATGTCGTACAGAAGGGTGATACCTTTTATTCGTTGTCAAAACGCTTCTCGCTGAGCGAAGAGGAACTTTCGCAGCTCAATAACGGGTTGAAGGCTACAGAATTGAAGGCAGGCGCAATGATCCGTATTCCGGCTCAAATGGATTCAGCGTCTGCTCCTGACGTAACCTCTTCGCCTGAAACCGAAGAGCAACAGCACACAGAGGGCAATGAGTTGCAGTATTCTGCGATTGATTTTAGAGCAGTCTGCAATTGTGATCCGCTACAGGTTTCCCTGTTGTTGCCCATGACCGTAAAAGAGCGTCCGAGTGCCAACTATTTGGAGTTCTACCAGGGTTTCTTGTTGGGACTTGATTCGCTGAAAACGAAACATGGCTATTCGATAGCACTCGATCTCTACGATACGAAACGTGATCCGGAAGAGGTGGAGCGCATTGTGCAGGAGGAGCGATTCCGTCGTTCGCAGTTGGTCGTGGGGCCGGTTTATGAGGATGAGTTGGATGCGGTAGTATCTTTCGCAGAACAGAAGCAGATTCCTTTGGTGTCGCCCTTGGCATACATTACGCGTATTCAGAGCGATGCACTCTTTTTGATGGCTCCTGATCCGACCCAAAAGTATGAGAAGGCTGCGAGTATGATCGGTGAGGGGAAGCGTATTACGCTCATTTATACCGAAACCACCGATAAGGAGTTTGAGGCCGAGATGCTCGATTTGTTGGGCGATCGTCCCTATATCAAACATCTCTATAAATATCAGCACCCCTCCATCAAGGTAGAGGAGGACGAGATTCATCCGAGTGATTTGACTCCGATACTCGACAATGATGCAGATAATCTCTTTGTGATTATGGCGGATAATGAGATTGATGTGGATCGCATTTTGGCAGCGTTGGCTTCGGCCGACACCAACCTGCGTGCCCGTTCGATCGGTGCGCCGAAATATACCGTGTTGGGTAACTCGCGTTGGAATCGTTATCAGAATATCGACCGTTCGATCTTCTTTAAAAACCGCGTGACCTTCTTCTCGACCTATCACGCCAAGCGTGATTCGGAGCGAATTGTAGCCTTCGATCGAGCCTATCTGCGCGCCTTTGGTTCGTTGCCGACGCTCTATGCCTATCGCGGTTATGATGCGGCCATGATTTTTGTGGCAGGCATGTATAACGATATCGAATACGATATGGAGGATCGTCGTTATATGCCTCTTCAGACCATCTACCGCTTTAGCCAGCAGGAGGAGCATATGAATCATGCTAATCGTGATTGGATGCGCGTGAATTACAATTCGGACTTTACGATTACGATCGAATAAATAGTTATGGCAAACATCCCGACCGGAATTCCCGAAAAGACCATTGAGCGTTTGAGCGAATATCGTCGAACTTTGCTGAAATGCAGCAAGCAGGGTATTACGCATATCTTCTCGCACGTTTTGGCGGGTATTCATGGCATTACGGCAGTACAAGTCAGACGTGATTTGATGTTGATCGGTTTTTCGAGCGATACCAAAAAAGGCTATGATGTCCAGGTGTTGATCGATTATATCGGGCAGATTTTGGATAGTCCGACCAATGTTAATATTGCCGTGTTGGGTATGGGTCACCTGGGTCAGGCTATTACTAAATATTTCAACAGCAAGGGACTGAAGCTCAAGATTACGGCAGCATTCGATATTGATCCCCAAAAAGTGGGGCAGGAGATCGATGGTGTGCCGTGCTACCACATGGATCATTTTGAGGAGAAGGTGGAAGAACTCGATCTTTCGATGGTGGTGGTTTCTTCGCCTACAAAGGTTGCCCCAACTCTGGTGTTGCCGATTATTAATGCTGGTATTAAAGGGGTACTGAATTTTACTTCAACGCCGTTAAACTTCCCGCAGGGTATTGTTGTGGAGAACTTCGATATCACAACGCTCCTGGAGAAGGTCGCCTATTTTGTCAAAGAGAGCGACTCGAACGCCTAAAGCTATGCAACTGATTTACGGAACAGATATACCTGATTTTGGACAACCAACGGTGGTGACGGTCGGTTCGTTTGATGGGGTGCATCGTGGTCACCAGGCATTGCTGGAGGCAGCCCGCGAAGAGGCTGCTCGTATTGGGGGCAAAGTTGTCGTGGTGAGTTTTGAGCCCCACCCACGCATTGCGCTCGGCAAGGCTGAAGGGTTGTTGCTCTTGACTGAACTGGAGGAAAAAATTGAATTATTGGCCGGCTATGGAGTTGATTGTTTGGTGATACTTCCTTTTGATCTTGACTTCGCAAAGCAATCGGGCATAGATTTCGTTAACTCGATTTTAATTGATAGAATAGGCGCTAAGTCGCTCATCGCCGGATACAACCATCGATTCGGTCACGACCACGTCATGGCAAGCGAACTCACGATTGAGGGGCTGAAGGTGGTGCGCGTGGAGCGTTGCGAGGTCGAAGGCGAGCAGGTCAGTTCGTCGGCCATCCGCCGTTTGATCGCTGACAAGAATTACGCGGTTGCCGAACGTTTGTTGGGCCATCCCCTAAAATGTATGAAATCATGATTCAACACGATTGCAAAATACGGGTCTGGTATTGCGATACGGACCAGATGGGCATTGTCCACCACTCGAACTACATCCGCTACTACGAGGAGGCGCGTAGTGACTTCTTGCGTGCATTGGGCCTTTCGTATGCCGAGGTGGAGCGCCGGGGATTGATGATGCCGATTCTGGAGGTGCAATCCAAATACCGCCGTCCGATTCGCTACGACGAGGAGGTCACGGTGCGCATCATCCTCAAGGAGCTTCCCTCGACCCGCATCAACTTCCTCTACGAGATTTACAACGCCGAGGGCCTGCTGATGAATACGGGCATGACCCAGCTGGGCTTTATGCACAGCGAAACCCGCCGTCCCTGCCGTTGTCCCGAGTGGTTCTTGGAGATCCTGCAAGGTCGCAACACGGAGGAGGAGTAGGTAAATTCAAAATGTAGAATTTAGAATTCAAAATTTATCTCGCATATAACAACACCCATAGACTAAATATATGATGAAACCTATTAAATACTTTTTGGTATTCTTCTCTTTGACACTATGTGCTTGTGGATTACTGCACCCTGCAACACACATCCAGAACGAAGATTTGACAAAATATAAATATGTCTATATTCCGTATCGTGCTAATGTAACATCCGCAACCGGAACGTTCTATCATGGTACTGGCGGGGTTACCAACAAAAGCATAAATCCAGGTGACCTAATAGCCGGACATTTTATTAAACATGGTTACGCAATATTGCCCGAACTGAATTCCTCACTGTTGTCCGAAACTTTAATTGTAAATTACGGTGAGTCGGGGCGTCGTAAAATCATGCTGGGCCTGGTCAATCCAATTGAGATGACTATACAACTGCTATCAGCCGCTACGAATCAAGTCGTATATTCCGTTACAGCCGAGGGTATAGGAGAAACAGCGTCGGACGATGTGCGAAACGCTATCAATAGCTGCTTACAAAACTTGCCGCTGAAATAAAATAAGAGGTGTTTGACAAATCAAACACCTCTTATTGATTTAGAAGTCAAGGCGATGCCTTACTTCTCAATCAGCGAAATCGAACGCTGGATAAAGTCTGTGAGCGACTTACCCTTCAGCATGCCGTTTGAAAGGAGTGCCAGGTCAATGATCTGTTTCACGAGTTTGTTCTCCGTGCCGATCTCCTTCAGGCGCTCGTTGCGCTCATCACGCAACTCGACTACCTTCTTCGAAAGTTCCTCGCGCATCGACTTCTCCTCGGCGCTCAACTCTTCCTCTTTCTTGCCCTTTACGATCTCCTCGAAACGATTCTCCTCTGCTACAGCGGCATCGATCTTCTTGGTCATTGTGCGTAGACGATCGCCATACGACTTCTCCACCTCGCCCAGAATGTTGATTACGATGGGGTGGTTGCCATTCACGGCAATCGTAAAGTTGTCGGGCATCTGGCCGTAGAATTGGCTCATGCCGCCACCGCCCATCTGGGCCATCTCCTTCATGCGGCGCATAAACTCGTTCTGCGTGATCACTACGGGCGCTTCATCGGCGGCCATCGCCTCGAACGAGATGTGGTAGTTGATCTGCTCGTCCTTGGGTAGCTGGCTCTCGAAGACAGGTGTCAGGAGCTCCTGTTGGGCCGTGGTGAGCGTCATCGTGAGCTGCTCCTCCTTCTGGATCAGCTTCTCGATTACGTCGCTATCCACGCGTACGAAGCGTACCTTCTCGTTCTTCTGCTCGTACCAGTTAATATAGTGGTTGTCGAGCTGTCCGTTCATCTCCAGCACATCGTAGCCCTTCTGCTTGGCTGCCTCGACAAAGGCGTGCTTTTCGTCAACATCATCCACGTAGAGCAGAATCAGCTCCTTGTTTTTGTCGGTCTGCTGCTCCTTCACCTTCTCGGTGTACTCTTTGGCCGTGAAATAGTTACCCTCGATGTTCTTCCAGAGCATAAAATCCTGCGCCTTCTCCGAGAACTTCTCGTCAGTAAGGATACCATACTGGATAAAGACCTTCAGATCGTCCCACTTCTGCTCGTAGTCAGAACGCATCGTCTTGAAGAGCTCCTGCAGACGATCAGCCACCTTGCGGGTGATGTAGCTCGAGATCTTCTTTACGTTCGGATCGCTCTGTAGGTAGCTGCGCGACACGTTGAGCGGAATATCGGGCGAGTCGATCACGCCATGCAGCAGCGTGAGGTATTCGGGTACGATACCCTCGACCTGATCCGTCACATAGACCTGATTGCAGTAGAGTTGGATCTTGTTCTTCTGGATCTCGAAGTTGTTGCGGATCTTCGGAAAGTAGAGGATACCTGTCAGGTTGAAGGGGTAATCGATGTTCAGGTGGATCGAGAAGAGCGGCTCCTCGCTCATGGGGTAGAGCTCGCTATAGAAGTTTTTGTACTGCTCCTCGGTGATCTCCGACGGCATACGCGTCCACAGCGGCTCGATGTTGTTGATCACGTTGTCCTTCTCTGTATCCTGATACTTGCCGTCCTTCCACTCCTTGACCTTGCCGAAGATAATCTCCACGGGCAGGAAGCGGCAATACTTCTTCAGCAGACCCTCGATAGCTGCTGCCTCGGCATACTCCTTCATATCCTCCGAGAGGTGCAGTACGATCTCCGTACCGCGAGTGATCTTCTCCTCCAGCTCCTCCATCTCGAACTCGGGCGTACCCGTGCAGCTCCAATGTACCGACGGAGCCTCCTCACGGTAGCTCTGGGTGAAGATCTCCACCTTGTCCGACACCATGAACGACGAGTAGAATCCCAAACCAAAGTGGCCGATGATGGCCTGATCCTGATACTTGGCCATAAACTCCTCGGCGCCTGAGAAGGCAATCTGGTTGATGTAGCGATCAACCTCCTCGGCTGTCATACCGATACCGTTGTCACGAATCTTCAATAGGCGTTTTTCGGTATCTACCTCGACGCGCACCTTCAATTCGCCTAACTCGCCTTTGAATTCACCTTTGGCTGAGAGCGTGCGTAACTTCTGTGTGGCGTCAACCGCATTCGAGATCAACTCACGCAGGAAGATCTCATGATCCGAATACAAAAACTTTTTGATGACCGGAAAGATATTCTCCGTTGTCACTCCAATTTTTCCGTTTCTCATTTTTATGATCGTTTTTATTGATTTCTGTTTGTATATAGAGGTATCAAAGGGTGTGCCAAGCAGTTTTTTCTGCCATTCTGTCGGGTAGGTATGACACAAACAGAAAATTTCGGTTATCTTTGTCGTCAGTAACCAATAAATTATTTCAAGATGGATTTTCTGCAATTAGCTAAAAAACGCTATGCATGTCGTCAATACAGCGATCGCAAGGTCGAGCGCGAGAAGTTGGAGCAGATTCTTGAGGCGGGTCGTGTAGCCCCGACGGGAGCCAATCGTCAGCCCCAGCGTCTGGTGGTCATCAAGAGCAAGGAGGGTATGGAGCGTCTTGCTCGTTGCACCCGCGATTTCGGTGCGCCGTTGGCCATCCTTGTTTGTGCCGATACCAACGAGGTCTGGACGCGCAAATACGATGGTAAGCAGATTTCGGATATTGATGCCACGATTATTACCGATCACATGATGCTCCAGGCGGCATCGCTCGGGTTGGATACGCTTTGGATCTGCATGTTTAAGCCCGAAGTGGTACGCGAGGAGTTTGCACTGCCCGAGAACCTGGTGCCGGTGAATATCCTGCTCGTGGGCTATGGCGACGGTGAGGCCGCTTCGCCCGAGCGTCATAACGAGACACGTAAGCCGATTGAGGCAACGGTGTGGTACGAGCACTTTTAAGGCTCTGCCATTTTGACAGAAAAAGGGGAGGCCTCGGAAGGCTTCCCCTTTTTTCTGTGTAAGGTAGGTCACCGCAAAAATCACTTGCGCTGCATAGTAGGGTGGCAGGCACCACCAGTCAATGGCCGGAATCGGCTCCACGAAACGGTTGTAGCCGATCAACCCATCCGAA
>JAFYQI010000007.1 GCA_017547175.1 Alistipes sp.
TCCCTCGGTATCGGTAATTGTAACCGCAAAACCCTTTTCGAAGGTGGTGGGCGGAACAACCAAATAGAAAACGGTAGCCTCCTCCTCGGTTTGGCCGATCTTAACACCTACACCGCAATCGAGGGTCAGGGCCTTGGTTGTGCCCGACGTTGCCCACGTCAGCGTCGGCTCACCGCCGTAGGTCGGTGTGATGATTGCAGCACCTGCCAACGGCTCGTTGTTGTTACCCTGCAGGGTGATCTGCTTCACCGTAACGTCATCGCCATAGAGATTGAGTTTGAGGTAACTACTCACATTCTTAAACTGCAAGAAGCGATCGTCCACCGACTGCGTAACGGAGACCATTGTATTGGCGTTCAGGCCAAAAGATCCCTCGGCATAGTTTTGCACGGCGGGCAATTCGCATTCAAAATAGCCCGACGGATCGAGCATTGTCTCGCTCGAATGAGGATAAAGAGCATAGTTTGCCGTCATCTTCGTGCCGGCCATAAACTCATCATCTACAGAGATCTGCTTAAAACCGCCTGACAATGCACCCGTCTTGCCGGTAAAGGCGTACTCGCGGTTGTAGTTATCCCCAAAGAAGATCGTAATACGATCGTCGTTGGTCCAACGCATCTTACCAGTCTCGTCGAGGTAGGTACGCGATTCGGCATCCGCGTCCTCGACCGAGGCGTAAAACATCGGCGCATCGCCATTGATCGAAGCATTCAACTCTTCGATACTCGACTGCGAGCAGGCCGCCAAAAGGCCACATACGGCCAAAAGCCACCACTTTTTCATCGTCCTGTGTATTAACAGATTACCATTCGCCTTCCTCCTCTTTGGGCGTTTCGAGTTGTGAATTGGCAAAGCCTTGCTCTACCGCGATTTCGAGCACCTCCAATTCGGGTGCGAGGTAGTTATTCGTCTGCATGGGTTAGATTTATGGGGTTACGATTTCATGCGGCAGATCGGCCTACTGCGCCCATACTGCCTTACCAAGACAAAGGTAGCCAATTTTTCCACATTAGACAACAAATGTATCAGAAAAACAAATCCGTTGCAGCACAAAGCTACAACGGATTATGGTTTGGCTTGCAACTTCCGTTCACCAAACGGTATTACCACACCAAGCAACCAACCAACGATCGGCTATCGCTCGGTCGATTTTTAGGCTTGCTGCTCGGCCAGCGCTGCACGCAACTTCTCGGGGAACTTACCCTTAATCTCGCGCTCCATCGACACAACCATCGAGCAGATAGCACGAGCCGTCGAGCCACCATGACCAATCATCACGGGCGCGTTAATACCGATCACGGGCGTTCCGCCAATCGACTCGTAGTTCATCTGCTCCCAGAAATCCTGCTGGTAGTAGAGCTTCGGGATCAGACGGCCCAACACGGGACGCAGGAAGTTCATCAGACGCGGCTTACCGCCACCCAGTTTGAAGTTGATGCGATAGAGAGCCTCAGCCATCTTCAGCACCGTATTGCCGACAAAGCCATCGGTCACCACCACATCGGGATCGGGACCGCCATAGGTACCCGTAAAGATGTACGACGACTCGACATTACCAACAAAGTTGATGCGCTTGTCGGCCTTCAGCAGATCAAACGTCGCCTTGGCCTGGGCATTACCCTTCGTATCCTCCTCACCGATGTTGAGCAGAGCCACGCGGGGATTCTCGATGCCCATCACCGACTGAGCATAGATCGAGCCAAGCAAGGCATACTGAGCCAGCACCTCGGGCTTGGCATCCACATTCAGACCCACATCCAGGATCAAACCACGACGGTTGATCAGCTTAGGAATCAGCGACGAAATCACGGGGCGAATTACACCCTCAACGGGCTTTATAACCATCGTCGAGCCCACGAGCATAGCACCCGTCGAGCCAGCACTTGCGAAACCATCGATCTTACCCTCGGCCAGGTGGTTGAAACCTACCGTAATACTCGAATCGCTCTTCGAAACAAAAGCCTTGGCGGGATGATCTCCCATCTCGATAACCTGAGTAGTAGGTACAATATCGAACTTCTCGGCCGGACAGTTGTGCTTCTTGAGCAGCTCAAGGATACGCTTCTCATCACCAAAAAGGACGATGCGACTCTCCTTGTCGATCTTGTCGAGTGCCATCACAACACCTTCGACCGCTACCTCGGGAGCGAAATCGCCACCCATGGCATCAATACCGATTTTAATCATAATTCGGAGTGTTCGTTTTCAAAAAAATAAAAAAGAGCCGCCTGGTGCTTTCGTGGCACTGACAGCTCTTTGTTCGGGAGGAGTTTTCGCTCCTCTTCTCTTCGAGAAAGTGCTAATTAGCGTAGCCTAATCCTCGTAAGCATTCGATTTTGAGGCAATGTTCAGGCGCTGAGAGTTGCATTGCGCAGCCCCTATTTCGTATGCGTTTCTACAACGAAACGGCACGCAAAGCCTGCTACCCCCAAAGGCAATGCTTTACTCGGCCTTCTTCTCGATAGCCAGCTTACCACGGTAGAAGCCGCACTCGGGGCAAACACGGTGGTAGAGAACTGCGCTACCGCAGTTCGAGCAGGTTACAACCGTCGGAACGACAGCCTTGTAGTTCGTTCTTCTCTTGTCTCGGCGGGTCGACGAGACTTTGTGTTTAGGATGTGCCATTTTACAATGTTACTTTTATTAGTTTAACGTATTTTGTTCTATCAATCTGCGGGTTGGAGATACCCTGCTAATCTTCTTGTTCCATCTGTGCCTTCAAGGCGGCCAACTTACCCCACTCGTTTGACGGCTCCTCTTCGGCGCGTGCCTCGATAGCCTCGAGCTCCTCCTGCGTACCGATCGTAAAACGAGCCATCATCGCGGGATCACACGCTCCGTCGGCATGCACACGCTGATAGGGCAACGAAAGGATGATGCTCTCATAGATGTAGTGCGAAAGATCCACCTCCGACTCACCCGGATAGAGCCACATCACCTCGCCATCATACTCGAGTTCCTCCTCCGAGAACTTTACCACCAAACGACCCTCATAGTCGATCGCAATGGGACAATCCTCCAGACAGCGGTCGCAGGGAACAACCACCTCGGCCTCGATCTCCACATCGCAAACGAGCTGGGTTTCACTGCGGTTCAGTCGCACACGAACTTCGCCTTTACCACCGTTGATTTCAGGGTTCTCGTACGCCTCGAACAGACGATCCGAGATCTCGAAACAAAAGTCGTGATCCCCGTTCTTGAGGCCTCGAAAGGCAATCTTGTAATCGTTCAACTGCTCCATATCAAGCACAGGTGTGCATAATTAGTCCGCAAATTTACGAAAAAATCGAATAATTGCAAACTTTTATTCGGAGTTTTCGACTTTATGAGGTGATCACAAGGATTTTGTATTACCTTTGCAGAAGAGAAAGAGCGGTAAAACATGGCAACAAACAAAGTTTTCAGGGTCGAATTGCAATGCACCTACAAAGAGTGGTGGCGCTACAATGTCGAGTTGCAGTGCGGCTCGTTTGATGCCGATGGCCAACGCGTCGGCTTTACGACCACACGCCAAACGGTGGCCGAAATCGGGGCTAATCTTCCGTCAGCGCCCGACAAAACGAGCTATAAAAAACAGCTTCTGCTCGAAAGCGTACCCTGCCACGAAGCACGGTTCCTGATCTACATCATTCCACACACGCTCCCTAAAGAGCGCCGTCTGGAGCAGACGCCACCCTTCGATATCAAACTGCGCACCTGGTGTGACGGCGCCGAAATCGCCACCGAAAACCGTGCGGTGAATCAGTGGAGCGGCACCTCGTTCGAGATTACGCTGAAATAAGCAGAGGGCAGTCCAACATATTGGACTGCCCCTTCTCTTTGTAGAAGTTGTATGATTAAGACTCGTGAAGCCCGCAAAAGCGGAGTTTACTGGACGTAAATGAGCATTTTGAGGGCGAGCTTAACACAGAAATCACCTTGTTAGGCAACTTCTACCTCAATTTTTCGGAATACTCGATGCCTTTACCTTAAAGAAATTGTGCGCACCGGTATCCATCACCCGGTACTCGGAGTGGTTGCCCCATGAGGCAGGTTTATCCTCGATCTGCATATCCTCACCCGTATCGTTCGAAATATAGGGCGATATCATCTTCTGCCACCCTTTGACTCGCGCCACACTCCCCTCCATCTTAAAGAGGTCGTCGCTCGCACACAACTCGTTGAGTGCCTTGACGTAGATCGCACGCCACTCGGGATAGTCGAGGAGTTTGCGAATCAGTTTACGGCTGTTATCGCCCCAATTCAGCGGATCCTGACGACCGGCATCGATATAGTTTGACGTACCGAGCGTATTGTCGTAGTCGTAAGGGATGAAGAAGAACTTATAGTCGTACTTATCCGACGTGTTGAAGTAGATGTAGTAGTTGTTCTGGTTGCACCAGTAATCGTCCCACATACCCACAGCCACATTCACCGCATAGGTCTTTAGGAGCAGCTCTACATCGGTTACCTGCTGAATCCAGGTTTTGAAGCTATCAGCCGTCTTGCCGTTGAGCTTGAGGATAAAATCCTTCAACTGCTCCTTGGCAGCTTCGAAATTATCGGTATTGGTTTTGAGCGTATAAGGCGGATTTTGCGTGCCGACATGTTCGTCCGACCAAAAATCACCATCGTTGGTCGAATTCAGCCCCGCACCCCAGGCGCACTTCCAGAGGTTGTGGTCCGCCGAACCAAAGAGCTCTTTACGGTTTTTGAGATAGGTCTCGTCGATTGCCTCCAACATCTCATAGACGCCAAAATAAGCCTCTTTTTTATCACCCTCGACCTGAACCCATAGACGACAGTAGGAGGTCATAATAGCTGTCTCGATACCATAGCGACGGAAGAGATTATAGCAGTACATCTCACGCACATAGGTAGGATCATCCTTACACCACTTGAGGTGAATTTTACGCACACCTCCCAATTCGTGCGCATCGTCCTTGACAAACTTACGCAGGTTGAGCATAAAATGCACATGTCGCCAATCGGCTGCATCGGTTTTGTGCTGTTCCCCATAATTACCCTCAGGACGACGACGCGAGGTGTTACCACGCAGACGCAAACCGGCATCCGCAAAGGCATGCGTAGTACCCTCCTTGGTAAAGGTAGCATCGCAATGGATATACTCCTCCGTATTCTGATCCTGATCGTAGCAAGCGAGCAGGCGATTCCACTCCGCCAGCGACACCTTCACATGAATTTCGGGCAGGGACTTCATGTCAAAGATATAGGCACGACCATCCCCCACCGCATTGGGATCTTTGGGCTTTTCATTCGGCTCAGTAGCCTCGAAATCGACCTCTGTATGCAGGAAGGGAGCCTTGATGGCAGCAATCGAATTACTGCGACCGGGCGTCGGATTATTCACCACCTGCCACGCTTCACCATCCCCCATTCGGGCAGCCACATCGAACGTATGTTCCACCGCATCATCCCAGGCATCCACGGCTCGCGGAGTTTCAAAAGCGGAATTGACAAAATAATTGATTCGTCGATCGTTCCGATCATACAGTTCCAACAAGAGCGACTTTGAGCCCGAGATACCTGTACCACTGACGCCCAGCTTCATACCCAACGCCACAGGATCTTGCCCCTTACAGCCCAAAACGGCAAAGGCTCCGGGAGGGAGGATCGTCCCTTCAGCAATCACAAAATCGGCCGTCTTATCGGCCGAGAGCAGATAACCCTCGTTGTTTTTGCGGATGCGCATGCCCGAGAGGTCACAATCGTAGTCGGTCGGATTATACAACTCGATATATTTCGACGCAGTATTCACCTCATTGATCACCACGGCACCAACGCCCATGTCGAGACCTATATCCGACCCTCCGTCGTCTGCACACCCCACAGCCAGCATGAGAAGCCACAGCCCTAAAAGGAATTTTCTCATAGTTCGTTCTTTTGTATATACAAAGGTAAAAAAAATAGGCGATCCTACAAAACAGGCGAAACAGACAAAAAAAAAGAAGAGTCCTCTTTTGCGAGGACTCTTCATACAACACAAAGCCACAGCGTGTGCCTATTTTTAGGCATGCGAAACCCCGCAGTGCGGAGGGGTGCTAAGAGCACCCTTTTATTTCCCATGACAAAAAAAAGAGTTCCCGTTTCCGAGAACTCTCTCCTTTTCAAAAGTTGGGGTGCTAAGAGCACCCTTTTATTTCCCGACGAGATCACGAAGCCACAGAGTGCGCCTATTTTTAGGCATGCGAAACCCCGCAGTGCGGAGCATACTTGACGTATGTGAGCAACTGCGGGGTAAGCATAACGCCAAAAGAGGCGTGCTATGTGGCTTCGCTAGAAAGACTAGTTGTTGTAAGCCTTCATCACCGAGATCAGGTCCAGAACCTTGTTCGAGTAACCCCACTCGTTGTCATACCACGAAACAACCTTTACGAAGGTGTCGGTCAGAGCGATACCGGCCTTAGCGTCGAAGATCGACGTGCGAGCGTCACCCAGGAAGTCCGACGAAACTACAGCCTCCTCGGTGTAGCCCAGGATACCCTTCAGCTCACCCTCCGAAGCAGCCTTCATAGCGGCGCAAATCTCCTCATACTTAGCAGGCTTAGCCAAGTTAACCGTCAGGTCAACAACCGATACGTCGAGCGTAGGAACGCGCATCGACATACCCGTCAGCTTACCGAGCAGCTCGGGAAGTACTACGCCTACAGCCTTAGCAGCACCCGTCGACGAGGGGATGATGTTACCGGCAGCAGCGCGACCACCACGCCAGTCCTTCAACGAGGGACCGTCAACGGTCTTCTGCGTAGCCGTCGTAGCGTGAACCGTCGTCATCAGACCGTCCGTGATACCGAAGTTGTCGTGCAGAACCTTAGCGATCGGAGCCAAGCAGTTCGTGGTGCACGATGCGTTCGAAACGATCGTCTGACCAGCGTAGGTGTTGGTGTTAACACCGCATACGAACATCGGCGTCTTGTCCTTTGCGGGAGCCGACATAACTACGTACTTGGCACCTGCCTCGATGTGAGCCTGAGCCTTCTCCTCCGTGAGGAACAGACCCGTCGACTCTACTACGTACTCAGCCTCAACCTCGTTCCACTTCAGGTCAGCCGGGTTGCGCTCAGCCGTTACACGGATAGCCTTACCGTTTACGATCAGGAGGTTCTTCTCCGTGTCGAAATCGATCGTACCCTGGAACTGACCGTGCATCGTGTCATACTTGAGCATATAAGCCAGGTAATCTACCGGGCAGAGGTCGTTGATACCTACGATCTCATACTTGTCCGTCTGCGTCTGGGCAGCGCGGAAGACCATACGGCCGATACGACCGAAGCCATTGATACCAATTTTGATTGCCATAATTTTTTTTGAATATAAAGTTAAACCTAAATAACCAATGTTAATTTTTACAGCGCAAAAATAGAGACTTTCCGCGGGATACGCAAATAAAAATTAAATTTTTTTAGAAAAATCCTATCGTTTGCTGTTCAATTCGTTTCGCGCTTATTTCAGTACCTTGAGGATCACCTTGCGCATCGTTCCCTCGCCTACGAGCGGAGCGTGAGCATCCTCGGGCAACAGAATCGTAAACTGACCCGGACGCAGCGTGTAATAGGTCTGCGGCTCGTCGTCGAAGAACTGGATATCCTTCTCGGCATTGAAGGCATCCTTGGGCTGCGTGAGGGTCGAACGATCGGCCCAGCCAAAGGCCTCATCGGCACCCGAGATGAGGATCTGGATATCGATATACTTATCGTGTACCTCCAACTTTGCCTCCTCCTTGGTCTTCAGCGCACGCTCCTGCACGTTGGCAAAAATCTCCTTGCCATCCAGCTCCATCTTACCAGCCTCGGCCTTCGTCCAATCCACCTCAGCGAAGAGCTTAAAGGCCTTCTCGATACGCGGCGAAAGGGCGTAATAGGCCGCGCAATTTTTCATCGAATCTAAAATCATAGTGTTGCGTTTTATTAGGTTAGTAAATTTAGTCACGTTTTTTCAAGCGCACCAATACCGGCAAATGGTCTGAGTGCGGTATCGAGGGGACCTCGTAGGAGAGGGTCTCAAACTCATCGGACGAAAGCACATAGTCGATTCGCAACGCATCGAAGAATCCTCGGAACGTATGCGACGACCCCTCTCCTGCCTCAGCAAAAGCATCGTTCAAACCACGTGCCAAACGGCGATAGGTATATGAAAAGGGGGTATCATTAAAGTCGCCACAGACAATACGCAGGCGAGGCGCGAGCGAATCGATGTGTGCTCGAATCGTATCGGCCTCATCGGCACGCACAACGCAATTGTCGTGAAAACGACTCACAATACTGCGCAACTTCTCCTCGCGAGCCGTATCGAGCAGATACTCATGGCCGGTCAGATAGGCATTATCAACCGCCGTAATGCCGGTCGACTGGAGGTGGTTATTCACAACGCGTACCGTATCGTCACGCACCAACAAATCGGCCCATATCGAAGCCGTGGGGCGCATAATCACCCCCGAGCGCAACACCTTATAGCGCGACAATATGGCCTGTCTGTGCCACACGCCGTCTCCGGCGTCAAACTGCACGTTGTGATACTCCTCCATGAGGCGCATCATACGTTCCGATTTCTCGGCCAAGGCGGGATAATACTCCTGCAGGCAGACAATATCGGGATTGACACGCTCCAGGAAAGCCGCCACACTATCGGCCGAATTTTCACCCGCGTCGTTGTAAAAGAATCGAACATTGTAAGACAACACCTTAAAGGCCTGCCTGTCATAACGGAAATTCTTGTCGTACTTGCGTTGCAGTTCGGCACGATGCGCGTCGGGGCGCCAAAAGAGCGACACCGAAGAGAGACCTATAACGAGGGCACACCCCATCACCAACGCCCGCTTCAACCGCCAGCGTACCACCCAGTAAAGGGCCAACACCAAGATCAAGAGATAGAGCCACGGCACCACAAGCCCCAGCATCGGAAGTGACCAGGTGTATTCGGGGTCGATGCGAGCCACCACAAGGGCCGTCAGCAACATGACAAAGACCAAGCCCGAAAGCAGCGTCAGCACCAGATCGACAAGCAACATCACGAGGCTCGGTCGTCCGCCCCCTTTATGGCCTCCGTAGTCGGTATAGTAGGTTTCATTAGCCATGTCTGCAGGTGGGTTTTAATAGTAAATCTCGCCTCGCTTTTTCCAATAATAGAGCAGAGCCCATCCCCACAGCATACCGCCCACATGGGCAAAATGGGCCACCTGACCCACGCCACGCCATCCCAGGAAGAGTTCGATGACGGCATAAATAATCACAAACCATTTGGCCTTCATCGGGATTGGTGGGATAAGCAACATAATCGTTGCGTTGGGATGCATCACGCCAAAGGCCAACAACAAACCCATCACGGCACCCGATGCACCCACCAGGTAGAGCGGCAACTCACCCGCCAGCCATGCCACACCATACTGCACCAAAGCGGCACCGACGCCACAAGCGATGTAGTAGATCAGGAAACGTTGTGACCCCAACTCATATTCGAGTGTGCGACCAAACATCCACAATGCAAACATATTGAAGAAAAGATGCTCCAAATTGGCATGTAGGAACATGTAGGTAATGTACTGATAGGTGTGGAACCACGGGGTTCCCAGCGAAAGAGCACCCCACTCGGTAAGCGTGCTACCAATGGGCAGGAGTGCTTTGGCCATATAGACCAAAATATTGATGATCAGCAGGTTTTTTACAACCGGCGGCATTTTCGAATAGGGATTCATGCAGGCTGTTTTTGCAAAAATAAGTGTTTTTGTTCAATTATCCCAACAGTGTACGCAACTGTTCGGTAGTCAATTCCGTCATCACACGTTTACCCGACGGCGTGAAGCTAAATTCGGGTGAGGCTGCCAACCGATCGAGTAACGCCTGCAGTTGGTCATCACCCAATCGCTTTGCAAGGCGTCGTGCTCCACCCACGGCCAACACCTCGGCCGTACGCTTCCGACAACGGTCCGTAGTCAGTCCCGGCTCGGCAAAGAGCCCCACCAACTCATACAGAACGCCATCCAACTCTTCGACCCCCATATCGGCAGGAAGACCGCACACTGCGACATGCTCTTCGTCGCCAAATTTCAGATCGAAACCCAACGCCGCCAACTCCACCTCATGTTCGAGCAACAATTCATACTCCTGCTTCGAGAGAATCACCTCCTCGGGAAAGAGCAACTGTTGGCTCGGACGAGTTGTAGTCGGATTTTGGCGGATATAATCGTCGTAGAGCACACGTTCGGTGGCACGTCGCAGATCGAGTAACATCAAACGACTGTCAAGCATTGCTACGGCCATCGAACCACCGACCTCCATCGGGTGATGAAACGCGGGCTGCTCAACCAACTGCAACCGCTGCTGCTCAATTGCCGGGGAGGCAACTTCTACCAGATCCTCCTCTTCGAAGGTTGCCGTACGGAACTCGGATTGACCGCTCGGTAACTCCACCGACACACCTGTGGAGCAGAAATCATCGAACTCCTCGTTCGATGCAAAAGGCATTGGAGAACGATAACCACCTCGCGGCGAGGAGGCGACCTGAAAGCTGCTATCTTCGACACGCGGAGCGTTGCTGCCACCGTCATAGGGGACATCAAAGCCGCGATAGTCGTAGTTCGGATCGGGTGCCGACGGGTCGATATAACTCTCACTGAAAGGATTATAATCAGGATTTTGCACCGCTACAGGCTCCTCATAGCAGACATCGCGCTTCAACACCGGAATATCGACATTTCGATCCGCGTCGAAATCCATCATCGGCACTGCACCCGATTTGGCAAGGGTCTCGCGCACTGCTGCATTGACAATCTGCCAAACGGCCTCCTCATCGGCAAACTTCACCTCGGTCTTTTGGGGGTGAATATTGACATCGATACGCGAAGGATCGATCTCCAAGAAGAGGAAATAGGAGGGTTGCGTGGTCGAAGGGATCAACTTCTCGTAGCCTCGCAACAGGGCGCTGACCAAATAGGGCGACTTGAAGTAACGCCCGTTGACAAAGAGATATTGATCCTGATTACGCTGTTTTGCAGCAGCCGGTCGACCGATGTATCCCTTTACCGAGGCGATCGAAGTCGAGGCATCGACCTCCAGCAGATTCTGCTTGATCGAGCGACCCACCAGATCCACAATGCGATTGGCCAGCGAAGCTGCCGGCAACTGATAGAGCGGAGCATCGTTGGCATAGAGCTCGAAGGCCACCTCGGGGTGGCAAAGGGCTACACGCTGAAATTCACACTTAATCTGCTTGGCCGACGTAGTACTCTTTTCAAGGAATCGACGACGAGCCGGCACATTAAAAAAGAGGTTACGCACAAAGAATTGCGATCCCACGGGACAAGCCACGGCCTCCTGCGAGAGGAAGGCTCCACCGTGAATTGTGGTCATCGTACCCAACTCATCCTCGGCCTGTCGAGTGCGCAACTCAACCTGCGAAACGGCTGCAATCGAAGCCAAGGCTTCACCACGGAATCCAAAGGTATGGAGACGATAAATATCCTCTACAGAACGGATCTTCGAAGTGGCATGGCGATCAAAAGCCAAACGGGCATCGACAGCCGACATACCACAACCGTCATCCACAATCTGGATCAGCTCCTTACCGCCGTCACGGAAATTGACTTTGACACACGATGCACCGGCATCGATAGCATTCTCCATCATCTCCTTAACGACCGACGAGGGGCGATTCACCACCTCACCGGCAGCGATCTGGTTGGCTACGACCTCGGGTAACAGTTGAATTTTATCGGCCATCTTCCGTTTTGTTTGGGATTATTCGGTATAGTCGTTAGGCACCACCGTAATGGGTTGCGCCTGCCACTCAACATCGCTGATACCGCTTTGATCAAGGCCATTTTTAGGCGCACGCTCGGTAGCCACCTGCTCGGTAGCAACATTACGTTTAGCTTGACGGAAGGCCTCTGCCACGCGCGGATAGACAATCGAGATAAACATCAGTATCAGCGCCGCACCGATCATCATCTTCCAAATCGGGCGGTTGGGATTCTTTGACTCCGACGCACGGCGTGCATCACGAGCTTCGCGCTGGGTGCGGATGTATTTACCAGGCGTATATTCGCCCTCGTCATCGGATCGCTCGCCTCGCAACTCGGCACGACGCTGCTCGCGCTGCTCCTTTTCGGGATCAAAGTAGCGCGGAATGTAGTTGAAGCGATTCGCATGTCGCTTGTAGGGTGAAAAGAGACCCATGGTTTAATTCAAAATTTAGAATTCAAAATTAACGGAAGAAGTTTTTCATGCGCTCAAAAATATTCTGGTTCTTCACCGACTCGGCCTTTTGGAACGAGGGGAGTTCGGCAAGCTGTTCTACCAACTTGCGCTCCTCCTTCGACAGACGATCGGGAATGGTGATATCGACCACTACCAATTCATCGCCACGGCCATAGCCATTTACATCAGGAAGACCCTTACCTCCCAGGCGCAGCACCTTACCGGCATGTGTACCCGGGGCAATCTTAATTTTAGCGCGACCATCAACAGTCGGTACCTCCACCGTACCACCCAGCAGGGCAGTCGTTACGGTGATATTGAGATTGTGGATCAGGTCATTACCATCACGCAACAACTCGGGATGTGCCTCCTCTTCGATGAGCACCTGCAGATCCCCGCTCACGCCGCCGTGGCGCGCCGCATTACCCTTGCCCGATACGGTAAGCACCATTCCCTCACCAACACCGGCAGGGATCTTGATTTCGACCACCTCCTGACCACGCGTAGTACCTTCGCCACCGCACTGATCACATTTAGCCGTGATAATTTTACCCTCACCACCACAGGTGGGGCAGACCGACTGCATCTGCATACGGCCAAAGAAGGAGTTCTGCATCGTCACCACATAACCCGAGCCGTTACAGGTCGAGCAGGTGCTGTACGACGAAGCGTCCTTAGCTCCTGTACCGCCGCACTTATCGCAGGCAATGGTTTTATTGATCTTCAGTTTCTTGGTAACACCGGCTGCAATCTCCTCCAACGTGAGGTGTACCTTGATGCGAATATCCGAACCGCGATTGACCGTACGGCCACCGCCCGACGAACGGAATCCGCCACCGAAGTGGCCACCAAAGATATCGCCAAACTGCGAGAAGATATCTTCCATCGAGAAGCCGCCAAAGCCACCACCAAAGCCACCGGCACCACTGGCCGCGCCACCCATACCGGCGTGACCGAACTGATCGTAACGGGCGCGCTTGTCGGGATTCGACAAGACATCATACGCCTCGGCAGCCTCCTTAAACTTCTCCTCGGCCTCTTTATCACCCGGATTTTTGTCGGGGTGATACTTAATCGCCGCTTTGCGATAGGCCTTCTTTATCTCATCGGCATTGGCATTCTTCTCGACGCCCAACACCTCGTAGTAGTCTCTCTTTTCTGCCATCGTCTTACTCTCCTACGACCACTTTTGCGAAGCGCAACACACGCTCGCCCAAACGGTAACCCGTCTGTACGCAATCAATCACCAATCCCTGTTGCTCCTCACCGGCTGCAAAACGGGCTACGGCCTCGGCTACCTCCTCATCAAAGGGCTTACCAACCACCTCGATCTCGGCCACACCTCGCTGCTTGAGTGCCTCGGTGAACTTTTGAGCAATCAATTGCACACCCTGACGTACCGACTCCACATCGTCGGTCTTCATCATGGCCGCCACGGCACGCTCCACATCATCCTTCACGGGCAACATCGCCAACAACACATCCTTACCACCGGTCTCGACCAACTCCATCTTCTCACGCAAGGTGCGCTTGCGGTAGTTGTCGAACTCAGCCTGCAGACGCAGGTATTTATCCTTCCACTCGGCAACCTCGGCAGCCAGTTTTACCAATTCGTCTTCGGCTGCAGCCTCTGCCATTGTGTCAGTTGTAGTCGTTTCCTGGTCTGCCACATTGGCACAAGCATCGCCTTCGCACGCAGGGCAAGCCTCCGTTTCGGGGTTGTGATTCTCATCAGCAACCTCCTCATTATAAATCTTTTCCTTATTCATATCTCTATTTTTTCTTCGTTTCCACAACATAATATGCGCAAATTATATACCAACTACCCGATAATCCAAATAGCCGGACGCTTGTTCAGTTCGGGCACCTTCGTCTTGCGCCATTCGCTGATGCGCATCGTGCGAATCCACTCCGTAGGGGCGGTTATATCCATCGCAATCGTTAAACGAGTCTCCGCCTGCAAGGTTTGTAACAGTTCCTCGGCGAGTTTTTGATTGCGGTAAGGGGCTTCAATAAAGAGTTGCGACTGGTGCTCCTGCTGCGCGCGGCGTTCATAGAAGCGAATTGCCTTTTGACGCTCGGGACCTTTCACGGGCAGATAGCCGTTAAAGGCGAACGATTGACCATTAAGTCCTGACGCCATCACAGCCAGAATGATCGACGAAGGACCTACCAAAGGCACCACGCGAATCCCCTTTCGATGCGCCGCCTCAACAACCAATGCACCCGGATCGGCTACGCCCGGCACACCCGCCTCGGAGATCACACCCGCCGAACGACCCTCCAAAAGCGGAGCTATCATGCGTTCAACAGCCTCTCCGGCCACCGTATGTTCGTTCAGCTCAACAAACTCCAACTCATCAATCTTCAAGCCCAAAGCGGCCTTCGACAAGAAACGACGCGCCGTACGCACCTGCTCGACAATGAAATAGTCAAGCGACTGCATGATCGGTCGATTTGCCTCGGGCAACACCTCCCAAGGGGTTGTCTCGTCTGAGATCGGACACGGAATCAGATAGAGTGTTCCTTTCGCCATCTACTCTTTGATATAAACTCGTTTAACACGCCCCGCAACGGAGGTAAGCACCTCGTAGGGGATTGTATCCAACACCTCGGCCATCGCCTGAGGATCATGGCCCTTCATCGGGGAGAAGACAACCGCTTCATCGCCCTCCTTGACCCCTTGAATATCGGTTACATCAATCATGCAACTATCCATACAGATCCGTCCGACGATCGGGGCTTTTTCTCCACCCACCAACATCGACCATCGACCACATCCGAGTTTGCGATCCAACCCGTCTGCATAGCCGATCGGCACGGTTGCCACCACCGAATCACGTGTCAGCACACCCTGACGGCCATAGCCGATCGTCGTACCCGCCACATGGTGTTTCAGTTGCACGATGCGGGTTTTGAGGGTCGACACCGGCTCCAACGCCTCCTCAACCGCCTCACCAAAGCCATACAGTCCCAGGCCTAAACGACACGCATCAAAGCGACTCTCGGCAAAGCGCCACATCGCAGCCGAGGCGGCCGCATGACGCATCACGGGATAACCCAACGCACGCTGAATATGCGTAGAGACACGGTCAAACAGGGCAATCTGCTCGCCCGTAAATGCATCCTGCGTCTGATCATCGGCACAACATAGATGGGTAAAGAGGGAAGCAACACGTAACTGAGGCAGTTGCTGTAATTGATCGATCAGGGCACTCGTTTCGTGCTCCTCAAAGCCCAAGCGATGCATCCCCGTATCGAGTTTCAGGTGAATCGGATAGTGCTTCTCACCTGCATGACTAACCGCATCGGCAAAGCAGATCAACGAGTGCAGGCTGTAGATCTCAGGCTCCAAACGATAGGCTATCATCTGTTCAAAGCTGTCCGAATCGGCATTCAACACCACAATCGGCATGCGAATACCTCGTTCGCGCAATAACACGCCTTCATCGGCAAAGGCTACGGCCAACATGGCCACACCTTGATGTTGCAGCATTTGAGCCACCTCAAAATCACCGGCCCCATAACTCGAAGCCTTGACCATGGCCATCATCTTGACACCCTCCCCCACGCGCGCACGAAAACGATTCAAATTGCGCACCATGGCATCGAGATTTACCTCCAAAACCGTCGTATGACTCTTCTCCGAAAGGCTGTGAGCCAACTTCTCGAAGCGGAACGAACGGGCGCCCTTCAACAAGACCGCCGTATCGGAGAGCGACAAGCGGCTCAATCCGGCCATGCAGCTGTCGGTCGTGGGATAAAACTCCTTTTCGCAGCTGAAATGGTCGGCAGCAGCGGCAATACGGCTACCGACACCGATCAGCCGATCAACGCCGGCACGTGCCACCATCGTGGCCACACGGCTATACAACACCTCATCGGCGAGATTGCTTTGTGTAATATCGGAAAGTATCAGTACACGCTTCCGTTCACCAGCCACCGAATGCAAGTAATCTAACGCCAACGTGAGCGAGTTCAGATCCAAATTATAGGCATCGTTGATCAACAACGAACGATGAATACCCTCCTTCACCTCCAGGCGCATCGCCACCGAAGGGGTCGACGCAAACGATAGGTGAGGATAACCCATCACTGCCAGGAAGGCCTCAACCAATTGGGCATTGCGCTGCGACGCTTCGCTGCCGACCAAGGCTATAGACGGAGCCTCCATCGCGGCAGCATCGACCAACAGGCGATCGGCATAACGCCCCATGATGCGATCTGCCAGCAGTTTATAGTGGCTGTGGAATATCACACGTCGCGACGATCGAGCCAAAAGCATCTTTTCACGCACCTTCTGCTCTAGATCGACAAAATGCTCCTGATGAGCATCACCCAACGAGGTGAAGATCACCACATCGGGACGAATAATGCACTCCAGTCGTTCCATCTCACCAGGCTCCGAAATACCGGCCTCAAAGATGGCGACCTGCTCATCACCCTCCAGCATCAAGACAGACAGCGGGACGCCAAGTTGCGAATTATAGCTCTTGGGCGAACGATAAAATTTCACATCAGCCGGAATCGCTTCGGCAATCCACTCCTTAATCACTGTCTTGCCATTCGAGCCCGTAATGCCGACTACCGTACCGACAAAGAGTGCTCGATGGTAGGCAGCCAACTGCTGCAATGCTTCGATCGCATGACGCACCACCACAGCACCCTGTCCCGCTTCAAGCGCAACATCATGCTCGACCATAAAGGCCTTCACGCCTCGATGACTCACATCACCAAGGTAATCGTGCGAATCGTGATTGGCACCATGCATGGCCACAAAAAGGGGTGCAGTACCCAATTCGCACGAAAGCGAACGGCTGTCCGTGGCCACCGAGCGCACCTCCAGGTCCTCACCCAGCAGGCGGCCTCCGGTAATGGCTGCTATTTGTGATAAACGGTATCTCATCTTCGTTATGGATGAAATGTTACGATTGTAATACCCGCGCCACCACGATCGGCATGCTCATCGGTAACCGTAGCCACCTCTTTGACCGAACGCAGATAACGACGAATCTCCTCTTTCAGTGCTCCGGTACCTTTACCGTGAAGGATCGTGACCGAGCCGATACCGACCATCACGGCATCGTCGATGAAATCACGCACCTCATCCAGAGCCTCGATGGCACGCATGCCACGCACATCGATATGGTCGCGGAAATTTAATTTTCGCTCCGAAATCTCGGACGAATAGACTGTACGAGCAGCCGTCGGACGTGTAGCCTCGCGGTATTCGTTGTTGGATACTACACTCAACAGCGCTTTATTGACGGTCGTAAGCATCTGCCCAAAGGCTACCTGGGCACGTTTACCCTGAACCGCCTGCACAATGCCCACGACATCCTGCCCTACCATTTTCACCTTCGAACCAACCTCTACCTCTTGCGGTTTAACACTCGGTTGCGAAGTCTGTGGCGTCGGATTCTTACGCTGTTGTTCTTTGCGCTCCTCACGACGCTGACGACGTCGTTCGATGCGCTCGATTTCGCGCTGAACCTCCTCTTCACGGGCCATCTTTTCGGCCTGCTCAACCTGCAGACGATAGTCGTCCAACTCTTTGCGAGCCAAACGAGTAAGCTCTTTGTCGGCTTGGGCCTCACGAATCGTACGAATCGTATTCTCGATTTGACGATTGGCACCGGCAATCAACTCTTTGGCCTCCTCCTTCGCCTTGCGCAGAATCTCCTGACGCTCGGCGCGAATCTTCTGCAACTGCTCCGAGTAGTTCTGTTCCAGCTCCTCGACCTTGCGATCCGTCTGACGAATCCGATCGCGCTTTTGCGACCAATAGTGCTTATCGCGTGCAATTTCGCGCAACTGCTTCTCGAGGTTGATGTGGTCCGAGCCGGCCTTCTCACCGGCACGACGAATCAACTCCTCCGGCAGTCCGATCTTGCGAGCAATCTCTACGGCAAACGAACTGCCCGGTTTACCCTGCTCGAGTCGAAACAACGGGCGGATATGTTGTACATCAAAAGCCATCGCACCGTTTGAGATACCTTCGGTTTGCGAGGCATAGTATTTAATGTTGGCATAGTGGGTTGTGATGATACCGTAGCAACCTCGCTCCAACAGACGCTCGAGAATTGCCTCGGCAATGGCACCACCGATCACCGGCTCGGTTCCCGATCCAAACTCATCGATCAAGACCAACGTCTCGGGCGAAGCGGCCGAGACCATCTGCTTCATATTATGCAGGTGGGACGAATAGGTCGAGAGGTCGTTATCCATCGACTGCTCGTCACCGATATCGATCATCAACGAACGGAAGAGCGGCAACTCGGTATTCTCCGAAGCAGGCACCAAAAAGCCACACTGACACATATATTGCACAATACCGGTCGTCTTCAGGCAGACCGACTTTCCACCAGCATTGGGGCCCGAGATGACCAAAAGATGTTTCGTCTGATCCAATTCGAGCGAAAGCGGAACGATCTCACGTCCCTGCGCACGCAGGCTCTGCTCCAAAATCGGGTGACGCGCCTCCCGCAAGACCAACCGATCATCGAGCGAAAGAATCGGTTTCACGCAACGATTTTCGATGGCCCATCGACCCTTGGCGCGTAGCACATCCACCTCGGTCAAATAACGGCCCGATGCGGCAATCAAGGGTGTCTCGGGACGTATCTCTTGGCTCAATTCGGTCAAAACACGAACAATCTCTCGTCGCTCGGCATATTCCAACTCCTTGAGTTCGTTGTTGAGCTCAACCACCTCGACCGGCTCGACGTAGAAGGTACGTCCCGTAGCCGATTCGTCGTGAATAAAGCCCGCCAATTTGCGTTTATTGGCAGCCGAAACAGGAATCACCGTTTTGCCGTCACGCACCGAAAGTTGTGCATCGGCCTCGACAATCCCGGCTCGTTTGGCGGCCTGCAAAACCTGCTGCAATCGTTTAGCAGCCTGTCCCTCACGTTCGCGGATCGAACGGCGAATGGCGTAGAGCTCCTCCGAAGCCGTATCTCGGATCGTACCGTCACGATCCACCACTCGATCGATGCGCTCAACCAGATGCGGGAACGACTCCACGCCCCGACTCATGTTGGCGAGCGCCTTATAGCTACCCTCGCGTTGGCGGATAAATCGAACAACTTCGCCCACCGTTCGCAAGGCTGCGCCGAGTGTTACAACCTCCTCCACATCGAGAAAGGTTCCCTCCACGGCCAACTTTTGCACCACCTCCGTCAGATCGGCATACTCACCACCCGGAAAGTCATACTCCATCATTAGGAGTTGCCGCATCTCGTCTGCCAGCTGCAACCGTCGCTCAACCTCCTTGGCCGAGGTCGAGAAAGTCTCCTCGGCAATGCGTTGGCGCGCCGAAGGCATGGTTGTAAGGGCGGCCACCTGCTCGCGCAAGCGGTCGAATCCTATCTTCTGTTCAAACGACGCAGGGTATATCATCCTTGTCTACTGCTTTTCATTGGCTGCCTTGGCCGCTGCCTTTGCAGCACGCTTATCCGCCTTCGCCTTGGCCTTCTCGGCATCCTTGCCAAAGACCGAAAGATGTACATAACGAGCGGGATTCTCCTTCAAGTCGGCCAACAGCAACGAAAGGTTTTCGCTAGCAGCCGTCAGGTTGTTATAGAGTTGCTCGTCATTCATCAGACGACCAACCGTACCTTCGCCCTGCTCAATATCGGCAAGCAACTCATTGAGCGACGCAATGGTCGATGCGAGATTCTCAGCCATCTGCTCCTCTTCGAGGGTCGCTACCAAACGATTCACGCCACCGAGCAGGCTATCCACCTTCGGGGCATTCTCACCAAGCATCGTAGCAAAGGCCGAAAGTCCCTCGACCGCTTTCGTCAGGTTTGCCTTCTCCTCACCCAGCAGATCGGCAGCATCGTCCGAAAGACGGCCCAGATTCGCCATCGTCTGGTTCAGATAGACAGTATTGGCCTCCATAATCGTATTCAGATTGCCCAACATACGGCTCAAATCATCCGTCAGAAGGGTAAATCGCTGCTTGAAAAAATCCAATTCCGAACCGGCCACATCCATCAAATCACGCGAAAGGCTCGAGGGGATCGTATCGCCCGCCTCGAGGCAGGTCGAAGCATCGCCCCAGATAATCTCAATCGCTTTACCACCCATCAAACCATCGCTGAAGATGCGCGCCTCGGAGTTGGTCGGGATACGATAAGCATGTTTAATGACGAGGTGAACAGCCACCTGATCGCTCACCGACGGATCGAGTTCAATAGCTGTCACGGTACCGATCTTCACGCCCTTCATCATTACGGCCGAAGCCTCCTGCACACCATCTACCTGATCGTAGACGGCAACATACTCCACGTTGCGGGCCAAGATATCCAACCCACTCAGGAAACGGGTACCGGCCCAGGCCACGAGAATCATGGCCACACCAAAAATTCCGATTTTTACCTCTCTTTTCATATCGATTTTCTTTTTCTTACTTTTTCTGGATCGCCGTTTTACCGGGATTTACCGCAACCACAAAGGCCTGCGGGAAGGTTTTACGCACCGCTTCGGCGGCCTTCACCGCTTCAGCGCGACTACCATACTTGCCCACACCGTACTTATAACGATAGGCCCCTTCGCTTTCGTATTGATGCACTCGGTTGCGATAGCTCTTAAACTCCTGCGAGGAGAGTGCCAACACCCGTTTCGAGGCCAACACCTGCACGGTATAGTAGGTCGAAGAGGCGTCAGTTGCGACTGTGGGCGCAACTGCTGTCGAGGCTTTAGGCTGCGGCTTTGTTTGGGACATTTGAGGTGCACTTTTCGCAGGCGCACTCTTTACGGGCGCATCAGCTCCCGTTTCGATCGTCGCGTTCTGTTTCTTGCTTCCCGTGTACAGACGCGGATCATAGAGTTTCGGCTCCTGTGGAGCGGGTTCCTGTTTTACTTCGGGCTGCGGCTCGGAGTTCACCTCGAGTTTTACTTCGGGTTTCACTTCAGACTGCGGCTCGGGCTGCACCATAGGTGGCTCCTCCATCACGCGGGTCTTCAGCACGTGCGTCGAATAGTCCTGCACGGCACGGTAAAGGGCATCAACAATGGCCTGCTGTCCCTTCTCGGATTTGAGATATGAAGCCTCCTCCTTATTCGACAAGAAACCGATCTCGGTCAGCACACCGGGCATGTTGGTAGCATAAAGCACACGCAGGGGCTGTCGCTTCACGCCGCGCGAATGGCGTCCCGCCTGCATGTAATTCTGCTGAATACAGCGAGCCAGCGTATGGCTGTATTCGCCATAGGTAAACTGCAGATTCTGAATGTAGGCACGAATAATGGCCGCCTCGCGCTCGTTCGACATATCGAGCAGATCATCACGATTTGACTCAAAGAGTGCATCCGTATTATACTGCTGCTCCTTGGGCGTTTCTCCCATAATCAGGCTCTCGACACCTTTGGCTGCGGTCGATTTTGCTGCATTGACATGCACCGAAAGGAAGAGATCGCCCTCTGCCTTGTTGGCAATGTCGGCACGTCGTTGCAGATCTTCGATCTTGGTCGAAGCCAACGCCTTGTCGGTCGTACGCGTATAGACCACCTTGACACCGGGCATCCCTTGCTCGATCTTTTTACCCAATCGAAGGACCACCTTCAGAGTCAAATCCTTCTCCTTCACACCACCATAGACTGCACCTGGATCATTGCCGCCATGCCCGGCATCGAGCACAATGACACGAAACCCGTATTCACTCTTCTGCTCGGCTCGAGCAGTCAATGAAAGGGTCAAAAAGAGTACTATGAAAGTTAGAATGTTACGCGCGCGCATTTTTTAAGGGGTCGTTTTTTACGCTATATCCAAATTTTTCGTATCTTTGTCGGTTGAAACACCTCGTCGAAAATGCATACAAAGCACCTCGATGAGGGGGTTTGCCGACTTTGTCGGCAAAAGTACGGATTTTTTCGGATATTACAGTCAATTTTGGAGAAAAGAACCATAAAATATCTCTTTTCGTCGGCACTTGTGCTGATTGCGGCACAGCTGGTCTTCGGCTTCAGCTCCCCTCGTCTGTTGGAGGAGTTGCGTCTTGAGGATAGCTTGAGCCGTATTGCTGCAATCACCACGCTCCCCGATTCGTTGGGCGAAGCTACCCCGCGCACCGAGCAGACCTCGCGTCGCGAGGCTCGTCGTCGTCGCATCAGCGAGCGCACATTAACCGATGCGCCTCCCGCTATCGAGCAGGCGGACACCCTTGCCACCCCGCAGGAGGTCGATACGATGGGGATCGACTCTTCAAAAATGCCGCGTCCGGCCGGTAAATTCCTCAGCGACCCGATCATCGGTAAGAACTCCGATTCGCTGGTTTACGACGTACGCAGAAAGTTAGTCTACGTCTATAACCAAGGTGACGTATCGTATCAGGAGAGCAGTCTCAAGGCCGATTACATGCAGATCGACCTCAACAAGAAACATGTCTATGCCTACGGAAAATCCGATTCGATCAATGGCAAGTGGACCTCCACCAAGCCCGAATATACGGAGGGTGATGCCACCTACAGCATGGACACGATTACCTACAACATCGACACCAAGAAGGCTTTGATCAAAGGTGTTGCCACCCAACAAGGCGATGGCTGGCTGGTCGGCGGATCGGTTAAGAAGATGACCGACAACACGATCAACATCGAGAACGGTAAATATACCACCTGCGAAAACACAGACCATCCTCACTTCTATCTGGCCATGACCAAGGCCAAGGTAATTCCGGGCAAGAAGGTGATTACCGGCCCTGCCTATTTGGTGCTGGAAGATGTGCCGATCTATTTCTTGGGTATCCCCGAGGGCTTTTTCCCGATTAGTTCGGGACCGAAGTCGGGTCTTTTGATGCCCACCTTTGGCGAGGAGTACTCGAAGGGCTTCTTCTTGCGTGACCTGGGTTACTATTTCACCCTCGGCGAGCACGCCGATTTGGCCGTACGCGGAGGCTTCTACACACTCGGATCGTGGGAGCTCTCGGCCGCTTCACGCTATATCAAACGCTACAAATACAGCGGCAGCTTCAACCTCCAATATTCGAATATCAAGACCGGAGAGAAGGGAGAACCCGACTTCATCAAGCAGAAGAACTTCCGTATCCAATGGGCTCATCAGCAAGACCCGAAAGCCAACCCCGGATCAACCTTCTCAGCTTCGGTAAACTTTGCCACGAGCGGTTATAGCAAGTACTCGGCCACCAACCTGAACGATATTTTGGCCACACAGACCAACTCATCGATTTCGTACTCGAAAAATTGGGCCGGTACCCCCTTCTCGCTCTCTGCCAACATGGCCGTATCGCAGAACTCGCAGAATGAAACCATCTCGGTAACGTTGCCCACGGTCGTATTCAATATGTCGCGTGTCTACCCTTTCAAGCGCAAAGAGAAGGTGGGCAAAGATCGCTGGTACGAGAAGATTTCGATGCAGTATACGGGTAAGATGACCAACTCGGTAACAACGACCGAAGATCGAATCTTCTCGCGCGAGACGGTTGACAACATGAAGAACGGCGTGGAGCACTCGATCCCCGTATCGGCTTCGTTCAACATCCTGAACTACATCAACTTCACCCCCTCGTTCAACTACAACGAGAAGTGGTACTTCAAACGTCAGGAGTATGAATGGAATCCTGTCACGAACCAGACCGACACGCTGGCTCCCGAATATGGATTCTACCGTCTGTACAACTATTCGCTCTCGGCCTCGGCTTCGACGACCATCTACGGTATGTTCGACTTCACGAAGAAGAGACGCGATCGCAAGATTCAGGCCATTCGCCACACGATCTCACCCTCGGTAGGTTTCTCGTATGCCCCCGACTTTGCAGATCCCAAATACGGCTATTACCGTATCCGCCAGACCGACTCAACGGGTCGTTTCACGACCTATTCACCCTATGCGATCAACGCGTACGGAGTACCCTCGTCGGGGCGATCCATGTCGATGAACGCCTCGTTGTCGCAAAACCTGGAGATGAAGGTGCTCTCGAAGCGCGACACATCGGGCGTCAAGAAGGTAAAACTGATCGACGAGTTCCGTCTGAGTGCCTCGTACAACTTCTTGGCCGACTCGATGCGCCTCTCGACGGTTCCCGTCTCCTTCCGTACGACACTCTTCAAGAACTTCGGTATCAACTTCTCGACCACACTCGACCCCTATCGTGTAACACCCGAAGGTCGTCGCATCGACAAACTCTTTTTCCCGGGTCGCCTTACATCGCTCGGTTGGTCGTTTGGTTATACCTTCAAATCGAGTCAGGATCGTACCCAGCAGGCGGTGAACGACATCACCACCTTGCCACCCGAATACCAGAACCCCTTCCATGACCCCTATGGGCACATGGATCCGGTCCTGCGCAGGCAATACATGGCACAGAGTTACTACGATTTCTCGTTGCCGTGGAATTTTGGTTTCAACTATGCAATCAACTACTCGATTTCGTATGTCAACAACGGCACGACGGGATTTCGTAGAAATATCACACAGACGGTCGGATTCAATGGATCGGTTAACATCACCCCCAAGACAGGTATCACCTTCCAGGGAGGTTACGACATCAAGGCGAATAAACTGACCACCTCTGCCATCTCCATCACACGCGACCTGCACTGTTGGCAGATGTCCTTCTCGTGGATTCCCTTCGGTTTCCACCGCAGTTGGAGTTTCAATATCGGTGTCAAGGCAGCCTCGTTGCAAGACCTGAAGTACGACAAGTCGCAGTCGATGTACGACAACCTGTACTAAGGAGGGGGCAAGAAGGCGCAAAGGGCGTAAAAGACCACTACAGGAGATTAAGGAGTTATTCTTTAATCTCTTTTTTTCTTCCCAACTCCCATTCGTCACCTTTATCGCATTATTATTTCTTAATAACTCATCACAGAGTTCCCTCTTAGCAGGGTTTCAGAGGAGCAGATTTGTGCTTAAACGAAGTGAGGCGCGGATGGGTCATACTTTACGTATTTTCCATTCGCGCCTCACAAGTGCAATTCTGCCCTATAAAATCGAAAAGACTAGAAGGGGTAACCGACTCCGAAGTTCAGTGCCGTATTCCGCCAACGCAGGTTGTGGATCCAACGCTCGCCAGCAGGACGGTTCGGGTTATGGAGTTGCACGCCCCAATCGAGACGAAGGACGGCAAATTTAATATCAAAGCGGATACCGAAACCGGTATTAAAGCCAAGTTGTTTGTAGAAATTATCGAGGTGGAACACTGCCTCTTCGGCATATTCGGAGGGGTTCGACTGCATGTACCAGATATTACCCAAATCGAAGAAAGTTGCGCCATGGATGATTCCCCAAATGGGAAAACGGAACTCCAAATTGGCTTCGAGTTTCATATCACCAAGCTGGGTCGGGAAGGCCGAATCGGGATCGGGCACCGAGCCCGGGCCAAGCGTACGAGCCGCCCAACCGCGCATGCTGTTCGAGCCTCCGGCATAGAAGAGTCGATCGAAAGGCACCGCCTCCGAGTTACCGTAGGCGCGAGCTGCACCTCCATAGATACGGCCGGCCAACGCCGTCTTTTCTCCCAAGACAATTTTGCGACTCAGACTCAAGTCGGCACGCACATATTGCGAATAACGGATACCGAAAAGGGTATAATAATCGCGATCGGCTCGTTTCTCGGCGAAGGTGCGCTCGAGCAGATCGAGCAGGTTACCCGAACTCTCAAAATTAAAGCGCACAACCGTTGCATTTCCGCCCAGATTGCGGCGTTGGTTGTTGTAGGCATAGCTGAACGAGAGGCCCGCGATCAGCTGTGTTTTATAACTATTGATCAAATACTTATTCTGCGTCGAGGCCAGGAAGGTCGAATCCAAACGAGCCACCTTGATGACATTGATGTCAATAGGTCGCAGCGTAAAGTTCGAATAACGACGGTTGCTCCACTGATAACCCAGGCCGATCGAGGTGAGGGTACGTCGGTAGTAGGGGCGATCCTGAAAATTAATCGACGTCTCCAATTTTGTTTTGGGTTGTACAATGGAGCGCGAATAGCCCTCTTCACCGGGTAGCAGGAAACGCGGGAAGGTCAAACCGGCCGTAACACCGATCTCAGTCGCACGGCGCATCGTGGCATCTTTAGCCTTCATAAATTCGTATCCACCCGTAAAAGAGACATCGAGTGCCTCCGCTCCACGGAAGATATTTCGATTTTGATAACCGACAGTCGCCTTCAGTCCATAGAAGCTAGAGGTAGTCGAACCCTCTACTTCGAGCTTCGCACTCTGCTTTAGGGTGGGCGAACACAGAATATCGCAGGCCAACACCCCCTCACGGGTATGATGTACGGCCGTCTGCTCACCTTCAAAATCAACGACTCGAATCGTATCAATGCGCTCTCGACGATCCTCCTCCTCACGGAACGAAATTTTGGCACTGCGGAAGTAGCCCAAAGCCGTCAGATCGGCATAGGTACGTTCTACCTCCGAGGTGGCATACTGCATGCCCTCCTCCAACGAGACAGCTCGGCGCAACACCGAACGACGCAACGGCAGACGTTGATCATAAACGATGTTCAGTCCGCGATAGAGCAGCGTATCGAGATGCGTATCGAGTTGTTCGAGCGACGTGGTGGTATTGGGCATCAGCGTCGGATCGTAATCGGGCAAGATATGGATCTTTCCGATCTGATAGACTAAATTATCCTCCAACTGCGCCTCACCGCGTTCATTGTATCCGGTCAAGTGTTGTTTAACGACCATCTTCAGATCGACCGTTTGATCCGAGCGCAACGTGTCGGCCACATACTCGATATTACTTACCGTGAAGTTATAGTAGCCCAACTCTTTCAGATAGATGGCCACACGCTCACGTTCGGCGTCTAATACCGTAATATCAAATCGCTCACCTGCACGCAGGAGCGTATTGACCGTATCGGCCAAAATAATCGGTTCAAGATTGCGATCTCTAAATTCGTAATCGATCGAACGGATGCGATAGGGTTCACGCTGATGCACCTGATAGGTTACCGTAGCGCGCTTGCGTTTCGAGAGGGTGTCGACGGCAAACGAGGAGCTCGAACGGAAAAAGCCTTTCGAATCCATAAAGATCTTCAGATTGCGCTCGCTGCGATGGGTATAATTCTCATCGAAGAGCACCGGCTCTTGCCCGACACGACGCTTCCAACGATTCCACCCGTTCTGTTTGGTCGAATCGGCCTGCTCGTAAAGCCACACGTAGAAATTAACGCCGAGGATGCGTTTATTGGGTGTTTGACGAATGAATTTTTCAAACTCTGCTTTCGAGATACGCTCCTTACGAGGCGCTTCGCGATCCGTTTCGACATTCACCTTATGCAACAGATAACTTCCCTCGGGGATATAGCGCGTAACGGAACAAGCCGACCCTATCAAGGCCGACATCAGCAAGATCACCACCCTACGCAACGCGCGTTTCATCCTCTATAGCCTACTTGGTTATTGATTCATAAATCCATGCGCCTTCATCAAGGCTAGATAGGCACGCGAGATAGCCACATTATCCGCCTTGACATAGCGACGCTCGGTAAAGATACGCGCCAAATTGGGAAGGTTATTCTCCGCCAAAAGCTGTTTGGTCAGCGGCGACTCTTCACGTTCAGCCCACAACTCGTCGATCTCGGCCGTGGTATAATCGTTGTATTTTTCGAAGTGAACGATAGCCTCCTGCGGCAAGCGATCGGTCAATTCGGGTTTTTCGTCGGGATAACCCAATACGATCGTCGTGACGGGCAGCACCCCCTTCGGGAGATCGAGCACACGCACAATATCACCCGCCGTATAGAGTGTCGTACCCAGGTAGCAGACTCCCAGTCCATGCGCCTCTGCCGCAATCACCAAATTCTGTGCCGCCAACAACGCATCGATCGCAGCCGTGAGAAACCAGGCGAAATTGTCGTAACCAGGCTCGGCATCCCGCTGCTGACACCACATCGAGAAGCGGTGCACATCGGCACATACAGTCACCACACAAGGCGCTTCGACAACCATCTGTTGACCAAAGTGACACGGCAGCAACTTTTCGCGCATCGCCTTATCGCGCGTTACGATCAGCGAATAAAGCTGCATATTGCCGCATGTCGAGGCACGAGAAGCGGCTTCCAGCATCTCACGCAACTCCTCTTCGGGAATCGGCGTAGCTTTAAATTTGCGAATCGATCGGTGTTTCAATAATGTATTGATCATAGCTTTTCGGCTTGTATAGTTTTCAAAAATTGGTCATATTCTTCCTGCTCGCGCACATTCGGCTCAAAATCCGTCTGTTCAAAACACTCATTATCCAAATCGAGCGCGAGAACACCCACCCCTTCGTAGGTAGCATTCCCCGAGAGGGTCGTCACCGGTCCGTGCTCGGTAATCATTGCACAGCAACGGACACGTCCACCGCTATTGAGTACCGTAATCGGCTCTTCGTGACGACAATAGCCCATCAGGCAGGCCGCCGTGGAACAGGCTGTCATCGCCGTACCACACGAGGCCGTGAGCCCTACGCCACGCTCGTAGGTGGCCGTATAGATGGTTTGATCGCCCATCGGTCGGTAAAGGCTCACATTCGTTCCATGGGGCAATAACTGCGGAAGCGACTTTACCCGTTCACCGAGCTGCGTCAACCGTTCGAGGTCGATTTGATCAACCGCCGCCACCAAATGGGGATTACCAAGGTTAATATAGGTAAAAGCCAACGTCGGATCGAGCTCATCGATCACCCGTCCCACAAACCCCGTTGAGCACCCTATCGAGGGGGTAAAATCGGCCGTTGTGAGCGACACGCCGATCGACACCCGATAGGTCGGAATTGCCCCATAAATCGGCTTCTCGCGACAAATAGCGTGGCGTTTGCCCCCCGAAATGAGGTCAAATGTATCCACATCACCGACATACTCCTGTGCTTGGCGAGCCACGCAGCGTATGCCGTTACCACACATCTCAGCCTCCGAGCCATCGGTGTTGAACATCCGCATACCAAAGGTATCTGCTACACGCACAGTCAGCAACAATCCGTCCGTATCACCGACCTCTCGACAAAGACGAGCCACCAGCGAGGGATGCTCAGTCAAGTCCTCAAGGCGTGGCTCTCGGACAGCATCGAGCATCAAAAAGCGGTTTCCCGAACCGTGACAAAGTATAAACTGCGTAGTCAACATCTTCTCTGATCCCCCACTTGTAGGGAGGCTTTAAGTTTCAAAAATACGAAAAACTCCAGAAAAAGCGATCGTTTTCGGGAAAATTTGCGTAAAATTGCAGAAAATAATTCGATTTATGACCGAGAAATTTATTATGGCCGGCACGACGCCCCTCCATCTGTGCGATTCGGGAACGGGCGATCAGTGCGTCGTATTGCTTCATGGTTACCTGGAATCCATGCTCGTCTGGGACGACTTCATCCCGCTGCTCTATAAAAAGGTTAGGGTCGTAACATTAGACTTGCCCGGTCACGGTATCTCTACCGTCACGGGAGCATGTCATACCATGGAGTTTTTGGCCGATGTGGTGGCTGCTGCCATGCAGGCGCTGGGGATCGATCGCTACACCGTAGTAGGCCATTCCATGGGAGGCTATGTCGCATTGGCGCTTGCGGAACGCCACGCCCAGCACCTTGACGGCGTTGTACTTTTAAGTTCCACCCCCAACGCAGACTCGGATGAGAAACGCGAAAATCGTCGCCGTGAGATTGCCCTTGTACAGAGTGGCAAAAAGGAGCTGTTGGCACGCGTTGCCCCCGCCGCCGGTTTTGCAGCCTGCAACCGCACTCGCTTCAAAGAGCAGATCGAAGACCTCACCGAGCAGGTGCATGTAACCGAAGACGAGGGTATTATCGCACTTCTCAACGGCATGATCGAGCGCAAAGACCGCAACGAGATGCTCCGTCAATCCGCCACACGACAACTCTTCATTTTGGGTTGTAAGGATGAGTATATTACGGAAGAGGTAGCCGAAAAGATGATTGCCAACCACCCGCAGGCCACAGTGGTACGACTCGAAAATTCAGGCCACATGGGCTTCATTGAGGAGCCCGAACAGACCGCCGAAGCACTGCTCCATTTTATGGGAATCACTGCCGAAGCTGTTGAACAAGACGAATAAAAACACTATATTTGTATCCAAATAACAACCAATAAAAGCATTCAACACTATGGAATTTGAAGGAACCGTATACAGAATCATGCCCCTGACCAAGGGCACCTCGGCCCGTGGCGATTGGCAGCGTCAAGATGTCATTTTCGACTACTCGGACGGTGGTAATTTCACGCGTAAGATGTGTGTAACCTTCTTCAACCGCCCCGACGATGTAGCCAAACTCCGCGAAGGCGCACGCTTTCAGGTATCGGTTAACATCGACGCACGCGAGTACAACGGTCGTTGGTTTACCGACATTCGCGCATGGCGTCTTCAGCCCGTTGAGGCTGCTGCGCCGGTAGCTCCCGTAATCCCCGACATGCCCGATCTGCCGCCCCTGCAGGCCGAGCCGACCTATGCAGCAGCACCGGCACAGGAGGTCGACGATCTTCCCTTCTAAAGACTACTCCGAAAAGGAGGTTAAACCAAGCGGGAGTCACCAGGAAATCTGGCGACTCCCGCTTTTCTTTGTCATTTATAATCCCGGTCAGGCTCAAGGCGCTCATACAGCACCACCGTTTCGAGTTCACAACAACCGATCGGATCAACGGCATACACACCCCTTCCACCTTCACCACAACAAACACCAACCATTCCCGCCCATCAGTACAAAAAAATCCCCGAGCCGACAGGCCCGGGGATCCACTATAAGCGAGTATTTTCAGGACTACTCCTCGTCCTTGGCGGCCTTCTTGCCCTTCTTGGCCTCAGCCTCCATGGCGCTCTTCAGAGCAGCCAGACCTGCGATGTCACCCAACGTGGTCTTCTCAACCGAAGCGTTGATCTTCTTCACGGTCGACTTCGTAGCGTCAGCAGCAGCGCGCTTCTCGGCCTTCTCGGCAGCGATCTCGGCACGCTTAGCGTCCTCATACGTGCGAACGTGCGACAGGGTGATGCGCTTGGTAGCCTTCGAGAACTCGATCACCTTAAACGAGAGCGTCTCACCGGCCTTCGGGGTCGTACCGTCCTCCTTCGTGAGCTGACGAGCGGGGCAGAAGCCCTCTACGTTCTCAGCCAACGTAACAACGGCACCCTTATCGGTTACCTCCGTGATCGTACCCTCAACTACGCTGTCAACGGGGAACTGAGCCTCGATAGCTGCCCAGGGGTTCTCCTCGAGCTGCTTGTGACCCAGCGACAGACGGCGGTTCTCCTTGTCGATCTCGAGAACTACAACCTCAATATCGGCACCTACCTGCGTGAACTCACCCGGGTGCTTGATCTTCTTCGTCCACGAGAGATCCGAGATGTGGATCAGACCGTCGATACCCTCCTCGATCTCAACGAATACGCCAAAGTTCGTGAAGTTACGTACCTTAGCCGTGCACTTTGCACCTACGGGGTAGCGCGTCTCGATCGACTCCCAGGGATCAGCCGAAAGCTGCTTGATACCCAGCGACATCTTGCGCTCGGCACGATCGAGGGTCAGCACTACAGCCTCAACCTCGTCACCAACCTTCATGAACTCCTGAGCCGAACGCAGGTGCTGGCTCCACGACATCTCCGATACGTGGATCAGACCCTCAACACCGGCAGCAATCTCAACGAATGCACCGTAGTCGGCCATAACGACAACCTTACCCTTAACCTTGTCACCAACTGCGAGGTTCTGATCGAGAGCCTCCCAGGGATGAGCGGTGAGCTGCTTCAGACCCAAAGCGATGCGCTTCTTCTGATCGTCGAAGTCCAGGATAACCACCTGAATCTTCTGATCCAGAGCTACAACCTCCTCGGGGTGGCTTACGCGGCCCCACGACAGGTCGGTGATGTGGATCAGACCGTCAACACCACCCAGGTCAACGAATACACCGTACGAAGTGATGTTCTTGACGGTACCCTCGAGGATCTGACCCTTCTCGAGCTTCGACATGATCACCTGCTTCTGGGCCTCGAGCTCAGCCTCAATCAGAGCCTTGTGCGAAACCACTACGTTGCGGAACTCCTGGTTGATCTTTACGACCTTGAACTCCATCGTCTTGTCAACATAGATATCGTAGTCGCGGATGGGCTTCACATCGATCTGCGAGCCGGGGAGGAAGGCCTCGATGCCGAATACGTCGACAATCATACCACCCTTCGTGCGGCACTTGATGTAACCCTTGATGATCTCGTCCTTCTCGAGGGCCTCGTTTACACGATCCCACGACTTGAGCTGACGAGCCTTCTTATGCGAGAGCGACAGCTGGCCGTTCTTATCCTCAGCCGAATCAACATACACCTCAACGGCGTCACCGATCTGCAACTCGGGGTTGTAACGGAACTCGGCAACCGAGATGATACCCTCCGACTTGTAGCCGATATTTACCAGCACCTCACGCTTCGTGATACCGGTTACCGTACCCTCGACAACCTCGCCAACATTGATGTTCGACAGCGTCTTGTCGTAAGCCTCGGTGATCTGCTCCTTCGACTGGTCATAAAGACCCAGCTCCTGCTCAAATGCGTTCCAATCGAAATTCTCGTTGGAAACCTTCTTGATTTCTTCCATTTCGGAAATTCTTTTTGCGATACAATCGCTCGTTAAATGGTTAATATTAAAAAGTTTACCCCAACCACACGCGCCTTACGCGCGTAGTTTTGGGAGTGCAAAGGTAGTGTAAGGCAATCGAAAAACAAAATTTATCACGCGAAAAGTGCAAAAAATCAGCAAGAAAGCGTATATCCAGACTCTTTTTCCGAAGCTTATTCCGTAAAATCGACACGCCTACGACCAAAGACAATCAAGGACGCGGGATCTGTTCCACGTCCTTGCAAAATCATATCAGGAGGTAACCGAAGTCCCCCTACTGCCAATTTACACTTCGAGATTTACATCGAACAACTCGTGCCAAGGCAAGCCCTGCACACCCGGTTCTGCCAAGAAGGGATCGGGATCCAACTCCTCAACATTGAACACACCGGCTCCACGCCAAAGACCCTTGGTCCACATCGAAGCACCTAGCACGGCAGGCACACCCGTCGTGTAGCTTACAGCCTGCGTCCCGGTCTACTTGAAGGCTTGCTCGTGGTCGCAATTGTTGTAAATGTAATAGGTGCGCTCCTTCCCATCTTCAATACCGCGAATGCGGCAACCGATCGAGGTCTGTCCCGTATAGTTGGCACCCAAAGACTTGGGATAGGGCAACACAGCATCACACTTCGACTTGATACGGCTGGCCAACATTACATCCGTAAAGATGGGGTTAGCAGCAATCTTTTGCGTCACAACCGTACCAACACCTCCGGCACCGATAATCAATGCTCTACACATAGGGACACTCAGTTTTGATAGGTTATACAATATCCACATTATACCCGAGCCCACACACCTCTATGGAGCCACAAGGTCGGCAAAATATCTATAAAAATATAATTTTATTTTGGTAAAACAAAAATAAGCGCTACATTTGCAGCACCAAAGCGGATTCGTCCGAATTTTTGGCGTTGATCTCGTAGCTCAGCAGGTAGAGCACAACACTTTTAATGTTGGGGTCCTGGGTTCGAGCCCCAGCGGGATCACCTTTAAGCGACAACCGAAGCATCTGCTTCGGTTGTTTGTTTTGTAGTGGGTATATCGTGCGCAAGCGCCCATGCCCACCACAAAACAAACACCGGCTGGGCCGGTTTGTCGCATTCGCCGGGCATTATAATAAGGGTTGCGAGGATAATTGTATTCAATTTTCAGCGGTATCCTCGCGAGTGCTTCGCACTTCGAGCCACCAGCGGGATCACGAAAAAAGGAGAGTTGAAAAACTCTCCTTTTTTTTTTGTGATCCGATATAGACAATCCCTCCAAACCTCCCTTTGATAAGGGAGGCTTCAGGTTCTATTACTCTTTATACTCCAAGATATAATTATGGAAGATTACTGACATCTTGTCGCTGGCATCTTTTAAAAACGCAAACAGCTCTGTTTTATTTTCTGTATCAAAACAGAGATACTCCCGTTCATCTTTTACTCGACACGTTACTTTATCAGTTAATCTCTGCCTAACTAGCGATTACCCGGCAGATCAAAGTTTATAGACCTCCGAGCCGGCCAAGAGGAAACATCCGGTGCCGAAATCCTCAAAGTCGGGCTTCGAGTCGTAAGCCACGGGCTGACCATCTTTGGGCTCTTTACCCGTGCCCTGCACATAGCCCAAATAGCCGTTGGGATGAACCGCTTCGGCAACCATTGCATTCCACGCTTTGGTCACTACTGGCAGATACTCCGCGCGATCAAGCACACCATTATTAATACCCCACGCCATACCATAGACAAAGAGTGCCGTTCCGGTAAGCTCCTTACCGCCATAATTCGAGGCGTCGTGCAGACTCACATTCCAGAATCCATCTTCACGCTGACACGCCTTCAACGCTTTGCACATAGCCTTCAAATCGTTGAGATAAAGATTGCGATGAGCCGCATGCTCGGGCAACTCCTGTAGCACACGCACCAACGCGGCCACAACCCAACCATTACCGCGCGACCAATAGCAGTCCTCCCCGTTCGGTTCCTGATAGGGAGGCACGAAGGAGGCATCGCGCCACCAAAGTCCCTCTTTCTGATTGAACAGACCTCCGGCCAACGTATTGCGTGCCCAGGCATACATGGCGTGTGCCTTTTCGTAGTAACGAGCATCCCCCTTCAGCGTGCCGAGTTTCACCAGCACGGGCATACCCATCTGGATGGCGTCGATCCAGGTCCAATCCTCCACCTGCGGCGTGTTAACCAACATATCGCACAAGGCGATCGTCTTGCGCAAACGCTCGGGGTGCGGCTCCAGGCGATACAGATCAATATAGGTCTGCGAGCAACAGTAGTTGTCGGCATTGCGGGTCGTCGTGTCGTCACGACGCATGCCCCACTTATGGAAATCGGCCCAACGCACCGCATAGTCGTAGTAGCGGTTGTCGGGACAGATAGCATAGAGCGCCATCAACCCCTCGTAATAGACCGCTCGCGTCCAAATATTCGACTCATAGACCTTCTTGCGCGAATAGTAAGGCATCACGGCTGTCGGATCAGCATACTTTTTCGTCATCAGATAGTCGTTCACCCGACGAGTTACCTCCAAGCGGGCCTCTCGAGTCGGCAGTTCCTGGGCCGATAGTGTAGCAACAAAGCCCAACAAGGCTGCTACACAAAGAATCAATCGTTTCATCTATCGCTTTGTTTTTGAATTTGCTCATAATAAATCGGCGTCAGGCTCACCGTCGAATTCAATCCCGCAGGATCGGTCGGCCAATCGGCAAAGGTAAAGGTTTTGGCACCTGTCACCGAGGCAATGTTGGCATCCTTGAAGATGCGCCACGGAATCCCCTGTCGCTCCATTTCGGCAATGCGGTTCGAGTGTAAGTTCTTCACATCTATCTCCAGCAGGTTTTCGCCGGCACGAAGCCAACTACCGATAGTAGTCGCATAAGGGATCGTAACCAAGGTAGCGATGCGCTCACCGTTGAGATGCACAATAGCGCTCTCACGCACATCTCCCAGGTCGAGCAACCACTCATCGGCACTCCGCGGATCTTCGACCGTAAAACGGACTGCATAACGTCCCGTTGCACTGTTAATCTTGGCTCGCGGATCGGGCAGGGAGGTCCATGCAGTCAGCGTATCGGTAACAAACTGCTCCGCAATAGTCGGCTCACTTTGCGGGAAGGAGATCGACCATCCTCGTTCGAGAGGAATCGCTTCGCCACGTGTACGGATATATTGCCACGGAGTGGTCTCAATCGGCTTCGAGAAGGTCTTGACCAGAATCGACTGTCCGGGCTCCAGTTGCAGACGCAAATCAATCGTCCCCTGCTCGTTGGGGCGCACCATGGCCTCACCAACGCGCCCCGTCATCGGATCAAAGAGCACGGCAGCTTTCGCCGTAGTGGCTAGCGTCACCCAACCATCGACAGGCTCCTCGTGCAACATCGAAAGGAGGTAATTATGGCCTCCCACCTCATTCTTACGGCGCAACATCACACCCCCCATCTGACGCTTGAAAGGCTCGGGACGAATCCCTGCCAACTGTACCATCGCATCAAAATCGCGACCCGTGATCACCGAGCCACGCCCCAAAGCATGGTATTCGGCAGCCGTAAAATCCTCATCAACGGGCAGTCGCTGCAATTGCGCGTGGAAAGCATCTCGTTCCGACAGACGACCAAAGCCCGGCACATCATCCGGATAGCAGTCGAGGAAGAGGATCTTAGCTCCCTTCTCGGCCAAGTCAACGAGATGCTCAAGGCTCTCGGTGGGCAATTTATGGCAGGCAGGGACGAGCAAAGCTTTGTAGCGAGCACCACCCTCAGAGACGAGTTCGCCTCGACGCGTCGTCAAGGAACGCAGATAGCGATCCGACAGATAATCGGCATCGTAGCCTGCCGCCACCAAGGCATCCATCGTTGCCTTCACCTGCGGAATGGTTTGATCCATCTTATGGATGCTGAACATCAAGAAGGGGTTACCGCGCTGTTCGTGCCAAATATCGTATTGCGGGATATAGAGCAACAGATCGTTATCGGGCTCTCCGGCAGCAAGGAACGATTGGCAACGGGTAATGTAGCGGGTCAGGGGGTACACATCCTCCCAAAGGGCAGCCGTCGGGCTGAGGTTAATCGAGGCATAAAATCGCCATCCGGGGAACGCTACCCCCTTGGGCGAATAGGGCGCTCCGTGGAAGACCAAATGGTTGACTCCCGCCGCCAACATCAGGTCGATTTCGGGCTTACATTGCGCCAACGAGGTGCGGAAGTGCTCGGTCAGCCAGGTCAGCGCCTCGGCTGACGTGAGGGGCTTACCAGTGAGATGTGCAGCCGACGAGGCAAACTTCAAAACGGCAGGCGTTCCATCGTTGGGCTTAAGAATCGAATCTTTGCGCAACCGTTTCAAATCAAACTCCGAGCGGCCAAACGACTCACACTCGGGAATATCGACTGCGGCATACAGATCGATCAGCGTCGCCGGCGAGCCATGCGCCTGATTACGGGTCTGTGCCCCGTGACGATGCGCCCAACGACTCCAAGGTCGGGTAAAGTGGTTGAGCAGCAATTTGGAGATCACCTCGCGGTAATCGCTCACAATACGTGCCGAGCGTTCTGAATCGCCATCACCAGCCAATTCGGGCAGATAGTCACGCAGGTCATACCCCCACATCTCGCGGAAATAATCGACCACCTTATCGTCCCAACTTGCGCCATAGACCTCAAACGAGTCGTTGAAGAAGGTATCGGGATAAGGGGTATCGCTCGCATCAAAGGCCTCTTCGAAACGTTCCAGATAGTAATTCAACGTGCGACGATCGTAGGGATTCATCACCAATCCTTCACCTCCCGGAGCTGCACGTTTCACCTTTTGGAAGGTACGTCCCGAAAAGAGCGCATAAAGCACCCATCCATCACCCGTAGGGGGTTGCCAGCGCAGGGTATCTTGTTCGACCAGCGGCGTCAGATCGATTCGTTCACCCTGGCGTACGGCCTGCAGGCGAATCAGTTCCGCTACCGATTGCTGCTTGACCTCTAGCGGACGAATTGCACCGACAAAGAGCGAATCGGTGCCGACAGGATAACGCTCGAGGATGAATTTGCGAGCCGAATGGCCGGTCGTAATGGTCGGGCCACCAAACGGCCAACCCGTACCGTTGTTCATATCGACACCCAACCCTAAACGTCGCGCCTCTTTCATCGTATGCTGCAAGAGTTCCATCCAACGCGGCGAGAGGTATTCGACATCATTCGCCTCGTTGTTCTGCACGCCGTAGATCGGCGTGATCTCCACACCACCAAATCCTTTGGCGGCAAATTGCTCCAGGTTGTAGGTTAGACCCTCTTCATCGACGGCACTACCCAACCACCACCATCGCAGGTAGGGATGATGCTCCTTTTCGACCGGATACCAGGCATCGGGGCGATCAGACGAACAGGCAAACAAGGTGATCAGCAAACAGCTGACAAATAGTTTTGATAAAAGAGTTCGGTGCATGACAGAGTGTGTTATCGCAAAGATAATCGCATGCGTACGAACTACAGTTCACTTGGGGTGTATGGCACAGCAAGCGCATCTTTACGGTTTACTGCAAAGATACAAATAAGCGAGCGAGATGCAAAGTCTTGCTTTGTAATTTCACTGCGAGCGGCAGTATCTTCGCGGTTTATCGCAAAGATATAAAAAAACACGCACACTTAAAACGTGTGCGTGTCATTTTTCTCCGGACGCATGCAGCCGCTATCGAGCCACAAGAATCAGCGCCTCAACAGGAGCCACCGTGACCTGACCCTCCGAGCCGATGCTATGCGTAGCAATTCCTCGGTGATCCACGCGATCTCCGTTGGCCACCGCCATATAATCACCTGCCGGCACCGAGAATGTGACGGCCTTGCGCTCGCCATTCATCAGCACATAGATTACCTGCTCGCTATCGGGCGAAGTCAGGCGGAAGCCCAACGCCGAGGCCTCCTCGTTCTCCAGGAAGGTAAGATGTTCGCGTACCAATGCCGCCTTACCCAGGCAGAACTGCGGATAGGCTTTACGCAATGCGATCAAACCCTCGACATAGTCCACCAAATTACCATATTGTTTTTTCAGACCCCAATCAATAGCGTTGTACTTATCGGGCAGGTTGTAGGTATTTTTCTCGCCCAACTTCGAACGATACATCTCCTCGCCACAGAAGATAAAGGGCAGACCCTGCGAGGTGAAGACACCCACGTGGGCCAATTTAGCCATCTGGAGGCGCTCCGCCTCCGTGCCATCAGGCGAGAGGTGCTCCAAACGATCACGCAGATTATGGTCATCGTGGCAGGTCACATAGCTCATGTGCTGCGTAGGCTCGGCACACCAGGCGGCCTCCGTATGTGCTACTGCCGGGTGCTCAACGCCGCCAACAAGACCAAACTTCAGGGCCTCCTTATTGCCGGCCACGCCGTGAATAAAACCACCCTGCGTGCAATCGAGCGTACCACGCAAAGCGTTGCGAATATCGTCGCTAAAGGCAGCTACACCGGGCATTTGGTAGGTGTAACGCTTGAAAGCCAATTTCGCCTCGTCGTAGGCAGGATCCATCGCAGCCCAACCCTCGCCGTAGATCAGAATCGTGGGATCAATAGCCGACAAACGCTCACGAATCAGGTTCATGGTCTCGATGTCGTGGATCGCCATCAGGTCGAAGCGGAAACCATCCACATGGTACTCCGTAGCCCAATACTCGAGCGACTCAACCAGGAACTTACGCATCATCGCCTTCTCCGAAGCGGTCTCATTACCGCAACCCGAACCATTGGCAAACGAGCCATCGGGGTTGAAACGGTAGAAGTAGCCCGGAACCGTCAGTTCGAAACCACAGCGATCGACTCCCGTCGTATGGTTATAGACCACATCCAACACCACGCGTAAACCCGCCTTGTGCATCGCCTGCACCAGCGTCTTCAACTCACGGATGCGGGCTGCAGGGTCAGCCGGATTCGTCGAATAGGTACCCTCGGGCACATTGAAATGCTGCGGCTCATAGCCCCAGTTATACTGCGTGTTATTCTCGACCGTTTCGTCAATCGAGCCAAAATCGGCCGTAGGCAAGAGGTGCACATGGCTGACACCCAACTCAACCAGGTGATCCAAGCCCGTTGCCAGGCCATCGGGACTTTTAGTCCCACGCTCGGCCATACCGAGATATTTACCCGGATAACGACTGCCGGCCGTCTGATGAGCCGTCATATCGCGATAATGCATCTCATACACCGCAATGTCACCGGCGGCCTTCAAAGCCGGACGCACATCCTCATCCCACCCCTCGGGGTCGGTTGTCGCAAGGTCAAGAATTGCACCGCGTTCGCCGTTCGGCGTGACCGCACGCGCAAAAATACCGGGGGTCTCTTTCAGCCACTCGTCCTCAACCTTCACACGGAACGTGTAGCTCTTACCCTGCTGATCACCCGCCTTCTCAGCTACCCAAAGGCACTCTTCGATCGGTTGCATGGGGATCACCTCTTCCAACTCATCGGCAGCGTAAAGGCGCACCTCCACCTCTTGGGCAGTCGGAGCCCAAAGCGAGAAGGTTGTCTTCTCGGCCGAATAGTCCATTTCACAAATCTTGGTTTCGGGCACCGGCCAACCACCATCGACCGAGTCCGACGAACAGGCCACAGCTCCTACAGTGAGGAGTCCGATCAAGGCCGTTTGCATCAGTTTTTTCATGATTTATGTATTTGTTTTAGTGTTTTTGATTTTTAGCAGACAAATTTAAGAAAAAAAGGGCTGGATCATCGCTGCAGCCTACCAAAAAAGCACCACAGAACAGATCAACGGATCAGTTCAAGCGACGAATGGTTGGTTATAACGGATGGGAAAATAGCAAATCGAACATGGTATTGCATTATTTTTTTGTATATTTGTAGAGACATAGAGACATCGTTTAACCTTAAAACACTAGAAATTATGGGTAAATTCGTAATCAAAAAGCGCAAGAACGGCGAGTTCCAGTTTGATCTCAAGGCCGGTAATGGCCAGGTGATCCTCTCGAGTGAGGGTTACACCACGATGGCTGCCTGCAAGAACGGCATCGAGTCGGTTAAGAAAAATGCTGTAGAGGATGCCCGCTACGAGCTGAAGGAGGCCAAGAATGGTGCTCCCTACTTCAATCTCAAAGCCGGCAACGGCCAGGTGATCGGCACCAGCGAGATGTACTCGAGCGTAGCCGCTTGCGAGAATGGCATTGAGTCGGTCAAGAAAAATGCTCCCGACGCAGAGGTTGTTGATGAGACTGCCGAATAACCTCCTACGCAACTCCTAAAACACAACAAAAGAGGCTACCCCGCAAGAGTAGCCTCTTTTCATATCATAGGAATAGCTTCACCTCCTATTCAAACGTCACATCGTGCCATTCGAAACGCTCAATCTGCGAACGGTCACAGGCGGTATTCTCGGCCTTAATCTTCAAATGTTCAAATCGGAAATCCGAAAGACGATATTGATCATCGGCACGACGCACATTGAAGAACGTCTTGCACGAAACCGCTATGTTACGCATGACCACATTGCGGCCATACGACATCGGCATATCTTCACGCCCTTTCAGATCGAAGAATTGGGTCCAGGGACGAATATAGAGGAACGAGCCGACGTTACCCGTAATCTGCTCAACGGTGATATACTCGTAATTTTGAGGCGTATCAGGGCGCATCTTGAGCCACAACAAGCGAGTCGCCTGATCCACCTGAATACGACGCAAGACAATATTACGGTTGTGTATCGACTCCGAACCGCAAGTCAGGCAACTGTGACAGAAACCAAAGGTGCAATCCTCGATCAGAATACGCTCGTTCATACCATTGTTGGGATCCTGATCGGCCCAGGGGCCCTTTCCACCCTTCAACGCAATAGCATCGTCGTTCACCGACAAATAGCAGTTGCGTACCAACACGTCACGGCATACATCCAAATCGATGGCGTCCGAGCTGGGAGCCTTCACCGGTTTAGCCGGAGCAAAGAAGTGCACACCGTCGATCTGCACCCGCTCCGAGCGGTAGATGTGGCAGGTCCAAAAAGGTGAATTACGCAACGTAACACCCTCCAGGCGAACATTCTTGGCGTTTGAGATATAGACCAGACGCGGGCGCATCTCGTCCATATTGGTACATTTGGGATTGACCTGACGGCGCAACCAGAACGAACGCCAATAACGCAAGCCGTTGCCATCGACAGCACCCTTACCCGAAATGGTGAAGCCATCGACATGATCTGCATTCACAAGGGCACAAAAATAGTTGAGCGTCTGTCCCTCGATACGGGTTTCGCGAATCGGGAAGTTGGCAATATCGTCACTACCCTTCAGCACAGCCCCCTCCTCCAGGTGGAGATGTGTACCCTGCTTGAAGAAGAGCGAGCCGCTCAGAAAGACGCCCTTGGGGATCACCACAACGCCACCCTTCTCGGCCGCACGATCAATTACCGCCTGCAATGCCTCGGTCTGAAGCACGGTGCTATCCTGCACCACCCCATAATCGGTAACGACATATTTCTCGCCAAGCGTCTCGATATCAAGTGCCTTCGAGCTGTAAAACCAGGGATCGATCGGGGTCCCGTCGGGGAAATACTCCTCTGCCGTCACACCCCATGCCGCGAACAACAATCCCACTAAAAAAAGCATCCGTTTCATCTTCTGTCTTAGGTTAGTTTTTTACAAAATCTTTCTACCAACATGTCGTTGCTATTCAATAGCACGACGATTCATCAATGCGTGGGTGATGGTCAGTTCATCCACATACTCCAACTCATCACCAAAGCCAATACCACGCGCTATGGTCGTCAGCTTCACCCCGGGGAATTGACGCAGGCGACTCATCAGGTAGAAGAGCGTCGTTTCGCCCTCCACCGAGGTCGAAATCGCCAAAATAACCTCTTTGATCTCCCCTTCGGCGATACGGTCGCACAACAGATCAATCTTCAAATCGGAGGGGGCAATTCCCTGCATAGGCGAGATCACCCCACCCAGTACATGGTACAAGCCACGGTATTGGTGCGTGTTTTCGATCGAGAGCAGATCGGCCACTTGCTCCACTACGCACACCGTCGAGCGATCACGCTGCGGGTCCTGGCAAAGTGGGCATAAATCCGTATCCGAAAGGTTGTTGCAACGCGAACAATGTTTGATTTCATGGCGAAAGCGTTCAATCGAGCGGGTCATCCCATCCACCGAGTCACACTCCATGCGCAAGAGATGCATCGCCAAACGCAGGGCGGTACGACGACCTATTCCAGGGAGCTTCTGCAATTCGCTCACCACATCTTGTAAGAGTTGCGACATGCCGTGTTTAGATTACTTCGATTCTACGACTTTCGGTCCACCCCTTTTTGCCATCAGCGATCATCACCTCACACCATGCGCCCAACCGGTTGGTGACCTCAACCACCGTACCTTCATGCAGCACAAACAGATCGGTGGCAGCACTATCGGGCGACGCCTTCACGGCAGCCGAAAGGCTCATCACCACTGCCTCGTCCTGACCAATCTGCTCGGCACGACCTGCCGCAGCAAACCAACTCGTCACCACAAAGAGCAACAGGGCGCCCAACATGCCGTAAAAACCCATCTTGCGCAGATTAAGGCTACGCGCCAGCAGATAGAAGAGTACCAACGCCAACATCACCACCAGGCTGAGTACCGAAAGCACCGACCACGTGGTAGCGCTCATGGTGCGGCGCAGTCCCTTACACCAAGTCGTGAGGAAGAATTCGGGAATTTGATCAATCGTATCTTTCGTGCGGGCCTCGGCCACCGAAAGGTTGTAACGAATATCATCATCACCGGGATCAAGGCGCAGGGCTCGACGATAGTAGAGGATCGCACGCCCCAACTCATCCTGCTTAAAGCAGGCATTTGCCAAATTGTAGTAGAGCTTCGCAGAGAGCACGCCTCGCTGAAGAATCTCCTCGTAGATCGCGGCGGCCTGCGCATAGTTATTGTTGATGTAGGCCGTATTGGCAGCATCCCACATCGCTTCAATCGAGGCCGGGAGCGTCTCTTCGGCAAGCGGCTCCACCCCTGTATTGAGCGTTGTATCCGCCTCGGCATGCGCCATCCAGGTGACCGCCAGGAGTGCTATCAGGATGAAAAATCTCTTTTTGTAATTTTTCATATTGAATACTAAATTTTGAATTGCGTTTTACGCCCACTATCGTTTCACCTGCTGTTCGATCACCGACACCAGACTCACACCGGCCTCATAGACCTCCTGCATCTGCGCCGAAGCGGCAGGCGAATACTGCGCCTCGTCGCATTGCGTAATGATCTGCGAAAAACGTTGAGCCTCCTCGTGCGAAATACCACGTTTGGCAAGCTCCTCGCGCACGTGCTCCTTCGTCAGGTTTGCAACGGGAATGTTGAAACGATCACCCATATAACCCCAAAGGGCTCGCAGCATCTCCTCATAGAAAGCGTGACGTTGCTGTGCCTCCATATATTGGCGAGCAGCACGGAATCGTTGCAAAGCAACCTTATTGGCTCGTTTTCCGCGCACCAAAACCAAATTCTGCGATTCGCGAATCTTGTGGCGAAGTGTCTGATAAATCACCCCGAAAAGGAGCGCAATCACGCCCAACAGAATCCAATAAAGGCGACTGAAGATCAGCGGCTCACGCACAGGTTTTAGCTGCGAGGCTCCCAACTTGATAAAGCGAATATCCTCGCCGAGCAACTTCACCTCCTCCTTGGTCAAACCACGACCGGGCATCACCATCGTCTCCGACGAGGTTCCCTTGGTGTCGGGCGTAATCTCCATCATAAGCGGTTTCGATGCAAGGGTGTGGTATTGCCCCTGCGTCGGATCAAAATAGGAGAACTCCACAATCGGCACCTCAAATTGGCCCTCGGCGCGTGCAATAAAGGGATACTCAAATTGGCGGTAACCCGTAATACCAGCAGCCGTCGCATGAATTGCCTCCGTCGTTTTGACATTATACTGCTCGAACGACGAGGGGAGCGTCAACGTAGGAGCTTGCACAAAGGTCAAATTACCCGTACCCGAGACACGCACCGTATAGGTGGCTGCCGAGTTTGCCGCCAACTGTTCATTAGGGGGTGTACACTCCATGGTAAATTGACCGACAGCCCCCGAAAAACTTGCCGGAGCACCGTTCGGTAACGGCTTCACGGTAATCATCGTCGGTTGGCTTTGCACCTTGCGCGGCACATTATACACCTCATGTCCCGACCCGAAGAAGGGGTCGTAATTACGGCTCTGCACCACCACCTGCGCCACGACAGTCATCCCCATCGGGTCTATACGCAGCTGTCCTGCCTGCTGGGGATAGAGCAACCAATCACCCAACACATAGGTTTCATACACCTTGCCGTTGTAGGTCTCGCGACTTGACTGTGCATTGGTCTTTTTATTGACCAAATCTTGCGCCCAAAAACCATTGAAGGCAGGGGTCGCATCGAACGAATAATCAACAAACGGAACGCGCGTATAGAGTTTATAGGTGACGTGCAACGGCTCGTTTTTATAAACCGACTGCTTCGAAATCACGGCTCGAAGCAGAATATCTTCCTCCGAAATGCGATTCTGCACATTCGAACGATTTACGTCGCGCTGCTGTTGACGTTGGGTTGTCGATCCTTGCGGCGACTCCACTTCGCCTTCATCCACCACCTGAATCGGAAGCGGATTGGTACGCACCACCTCACCATCGACCGCCACTTCAGCCACACCGATCGTGATGTTACCCGCCGTTTTAGGCAGCAGGACGAAGGTATAGGTGTTGTTGACGTTCTTGGTCATCGATCCGTTGATGATCTGAATCGACGAGCCGGTCGAGATGACAGGTCCGGCCAAGACATCAAAGCCCTCGAACGAAGGGGCCTTGAACGAATCGGAATCGGGCTTGGCATTGAGCGAAAACTCCACACGGAAACTCTCACCCAGCGCCACCGTCAGGGGCGACGAAGCCTCAAAAACAGGCTTGCCCGCCGCCCAAGCCGTAAAGGTTTGGACGAGGAGCAAGACAAGTATTGTACATGTAACTTTTAGTTGTTTCATAACAGGTCGTTTCCGAAACGGAAACGCAATAACCTCACGTTTTAGTGTTTGAAATCGGCAAAAAAATCGTTACCCTTGTCATCTACGATGATAAAGGCGGGGAAATTCTCGACGTAGATCTTACGCACGGCCTCCATACCCAACTCGGGGAAGTCTACCACCTCAACCGACTTGATCGAGTTCTTGGCCAAGATAGCTGCCGGGCCACCGATCGAACCGAGGTAGAAACCGCCATGCTTCTGGCAAGCGTCGGTCACCTCCTGCGAGCGGTTACCCTTCGCCACCATCACCATCGAGCCACCCATCGACTGGAAGAGGTCCACATAGGGATCCATACGACCGGCCGTCGTGGGGCCAAACGAACCCGACGCCATACCCGCAGGGGTCTTGGCCGGACCGGCATAGTAAACGGGGTGCTTCTTGAAGTACTCAGGCATCGGCTCACCATTGTCAACCATCTGCTTGATGCGGGCGTGGGCAATATCACGAGCCACGATCAGCGTACCCTTCAGGTTCAGGCGCGTCTTGATCGGATACTTCGTGAGCGTCTCGCGCACCTTATCCATACCCTCGTCGAGATCGATCTCTACGGCGGGGCTCATAGCGGGAGCCTCGGCAGGCAAGAAACGGGCGGGATTCTTCTCCAGTTTCTCGAGGAAGATACCCTCGGGAGTGATCTTAGCCTTGATGTTGCGGTCGGCCGAGCAGCTTACACCAATGGCCACGGGGCACGAAGCAGCATGACGCGGAGCACGAATCACACGCACGTCGTGTACGAAATACTTACCACCGAACTGGGCACCGATACCGCTCTCGCGGCAGATCTTGAGCACCTTCTCCTCCCACTCCAGATCGCGGAAGCAGCGGCCACCCTCGTTACCCGAGGTGGGCAGTTCATCGAGATAACCGGCCGAAGCCTTCTTCACGGTCGAGAGGCACATCTCGGCCGACGTACCGCCGATGCAGATAGCCAGGTGATAGGGCGGGCAGGCCGACGTACCGAGGTCCTTTATGTGCTCGGTGATGAACTTCGTGAGCGACTTTTCGTTCAGCAGCGCCTTAGTCTGCTGGTAGAGGAAGGTCTTGTTGGCCGAGCCACCACCCTTCGTAATGAAGAGGAACTCATACTCCATGCCCGGCTTACCGGCATAGATGTCAATCTGGGCGGGGAGGTTCGTAGCCGAGTTTTTCTCCTCGATCATCGTGAACGGCACGACCTGCGAGTAGCGCAGGTTACGCTCCTTGTAGGTCTCATACACACCGCGCGAGATGTGCTCGGCATCGTCAGCGCCGGTCCACACATCCTCGCCCTTGTGGCCGATGCAGATGGCCGTACCCGTATCCTGGCAGGTCGGGAGTTCGCCCTCGGCAGCCACGCACTGGTTCATGAGCATCGTGTAAGCTACAAACTTATCGTTGTCCGTAGCCTCGGGATCGTTCAGAATATTGTTCAATTTCTGCAGGTGCGACGAGCGCAGGTAGAACGACACGTCGCTGTAAGCCTCCTTCGAGAGGAGTTCAAGGCCCTTCGGGTCAACCTTCAAAATCTGACGGCCGTCGCACTCCACGACCTTCACATAATCCGTCGTCAACAGACGATACTCGGTTTTGTCCTCCACGATGGGATAAGGCTCCTGATAGATAAAATCTGCCATAGTTGTAGTGTTTTTTTATTGTTTTGTTTTTCTGTTTTTTCTGTTTTGTGGCGGATGCACTGCATCCAATCGACAAAAATACAAAAAACAATCCGTTTGCCCAACTTTTCGGCAAGGATTGTTTTTACAAAACAAAAGGGGATAAATAAAGCGCAAAAGGGTTTTGGAAAATACCGGCAAAAAAAATCCCGAGGATCCACCCTCGCGTCCAACCTCTTTTTAAGCTTTTTTTTGATTGGTTTCTAAATTTATTTTGCACGATGATTGCTTTCTCACTTTTATTTTGTAACTTTGCATCGCGCAAAGCGCGAAGCCTTGAGCAATCATTTAATTTACATAAACACAAACAATTATGGTATCTTACAAGGAGCTGGGTCTGGTAAACACGCGCGAGATGTTTGCCAAGGCCATTGAGGGTGGTTACGCCATTCCCGCCTTTAACTTCAACAACATGGAGCAGATGCAGGCCATTATCTCGGCTTGCGTAGAGTGCTCGTCGCCCGTAATTCTGCAGGTTTCGTCGGGTGCCCGCAAGTATGCAAACCAGACGCTGCTGCGCTACATGGCACAGGGTGCCGTTGAGTATGCCAAGGAGTTGGGTAAGAATATTCCCATCGTACTGCACCTCGACCACGGCAACTCGTTCGAGCTGTGCAAGAGCTGCATCGACATGGGCTTCTCGTCGGTGATGATCGACGGTTCGCACCTCCCCTACGAGGAGAACATCGCTCTCACGAAGCAGGTTGTAGAGTACGCACACGCTCACGATGTAACCGTTGAGGGTGAGCTCGGCGTATTGGCCGGTGTAGAGGACGAGGTTTCGGCCGAGGTTTCGAACTACACGCGTCCCGAGGAGGTAATCGACTTCGTAACGAAGACCGGCGTAGATTCGCTCGCCATCTCGATCGGTACGTCGCACGGTGCCAACAAGTTCAAGCCCGAGCAGTGCACGCGCAACGAGGAGGGTATCCTGGTTCCGCCCGAACTGCGTTTCGACATCCTGGCCGAGATCGAGGCTAAGCTCCCCGGTTTCCCCATCGTACTGCACGGTTCGTCGTCGGTACCCCAGGAGTATGTTAAGATCATCAACGAGTACGGTGGCGCCTTGAAGGACGCTATCGGTATTCCCGAGGAGCAGCTGCGCAAGGCCGCCAAGAGCGCCGTTTGCAAGATCAACATCGACTCGGACGGCCGTCTGGCTATGACCGCTGCCGTACGCAAAGTGATGGTTGAGAAGCCCGCCGAGTTCGACCCCCGCAAGTACCTGGGTCCGGCTCGCGATGAGTTGAAGAAGCTCTACATGCACAAGTGCGAGAACGTGCTTGGCTCGGCCGGCAAGGCTGAGTAAGGATGTAGTTTCACATCTCACACATGCAAAATCAGGGTACCTTCGGGTACCTTTTTTTTTATGGCTCTACCAATTATCTTTCAAGCAGAAACATGCAACTCTCAACTTTTTTTACTATCTTTGGGAACATGTAAATTCATAATCCGCTATGAGACGTTTTGTACTGACCCTTTTTGCACTGCTTTTCTCCTTAACCGGCATGGCCCAGGTGAAGGCTGGTGCCCCCTATGTCGATTTTACGGTCCTTGCCGACCACGCCGACTGCCACTACCGCATCGGTGAAGAGCCTCGCCTGCGAATTTTCGCCAAAGAGGGAGGCTCGGGACTAAACGGCATACAGATTCACTACGAGGCAGGCAACGACCGTATGGATCCCGACATGAGAGGAACGACCACCTTCCTGCGTGGCGAGGCTCACGTTCCCGTTGGGACGATGACCACGCCGGGCTTCCGCTACTGCACACTGCACTTCAGCGTCAAGGGAGAACGTTACACCGAAACAGTCAAGGTGGGATTCTCGGCCAAAGAGATCGAACCGACCATCGTCAACCCGCTCGATTTCGATCTGTTTTGGTTTCAGACCCTAAAAAAGGCAGAAAAGTTGCCGTTGGTGAGCGAGGTTGTAGAGATTCCCGAATTCACGACCGAAGAGATTCGTACCCTCATGGTACGCATCCCCTGCGACGAACAAGGCGGCTCGATCTACGGTTATGTTTCGATTCCCAACGACGGTGAGAAACACCCCGTTCTGCTGGTTCCTCCCGGAGCAGGCACCAAGCGTATTAACCCCTCCACGATCTATGCCAAGGCAGGTTTTATCACCTTCACGATGGAGGTACACGGCATGCCGATGAACGCTTCGGACGAATTTATCGCCTCGGAAAAGGAGCGTCTGGGCGACTATTGGTTTACGGGTATTGAGGACCGCGACACCTACTACTACAAGCGCATCTATACGGGTTGTGTGCGCGCAATCGACTACCTGATGACCCTCTCGGAATGGGATGGAGAGAACGTCGGCGTAACGGGAGGAAGCCAGGGTGGCGCCTTGAGTATCGTCACAGCAGCGCTCCACCCCGACGTGGATTTCGTAGCCTCGTTCTACCCCGCCCTTTCGGATGTAAGCGGTTACCAGGTAGGGCGTGCCGGAGGTTGGCCACGCATGTTCGTAAACGCCAATGATCGTCCCGAAATCAACCACAAAAAGGCTCTGCGCGTGATGGGGTACTACGATGTCGTAAACTTCGCTCGTCGCGTAAAGTGTCCGGGCTTTTACAACTACGGTTTCAACGACAACACCTGCCCGCCAACCTCGGTACGCGCAGCCCTGAATGTCATCAAAGCGCCTAAGGTGATTATCGAAAATCCCGCGTCTTATCACTGGCGCTACAAAGAGGTACACATGGATGCTATTGAGTGGATGAAGAACCAATGCAAATAGGCCATTTCACCCGACAATTCACCCCATAGGATGTGCTTTTTGGCGAAGGTCTTGTTTTTTGCAGGAAAAGGTGTATCTTTGTAAAAGGTAAAAAACGAAAATTTCCGTTATGGAGTACAAAATAACTACTTCGGCTCGCTGCGCCGTGATCGGCTACGGCACCTGGGCTACGGCGCTGGTGGATGTACTGACTAAAAATGAGGCAAAAGTGGGCTGGTATGTACGCAACCCCGAGGTGCTTGAATCGATCCGCACGGAGGGTCGCAACGTACGTTACTTATGCGATTTGGAGCTCAACACGGAGCGTATCGCGGCTTCGGACGATCTGAATGAGGTGGTAGCCAATGCCGACATCATCGTTATGGCCATGCCGTCAGCCTATATCAAATCGTTCCTCGAGCCGCTCACCGTGTCGCTGCAAGACAAGTTTATTGTGTCGGCCGTCAAGGGTATCGTGCCGGGCGACTACAAAACCGTTGTGGAGTATCTGCACGACCACTACGAACTCTCCTACAAGCAGATTGGCCTGATTACAGGCCCGTCACATGCCGAGGAGGTGGCTCGTGAGCGTCTTTCGTACCTCACGGTAGTCTGCACCGATCCTGAGAATGCCCAATGCCTCGGCCAAAAACTCGCCACGAAGTATATCCACCTAAGCTACTCGCAGGACCTCTATGGTACGGAATACGCCGCCATTCTGAAGAACATCTACGCGCTGGCCGCCGGTATGGCCATCGGCTTGGGTTATGGCGACAATTTCCTCGCCGTGCTGATCTCGAACAGCGCCGCGGAGATGACCCGTTTCCTCCAGGAGAGCTACCCCTACGAGCGTAACACGCAAACTTCGGCCTACTTGGGAGACCTCCTCGTGACGAGCTACTCGATCCACAGCCGCAACCGCCGCCTGGGTCTGATGATCGGCCATGGCTGCTCGGTGAAGACGGCCCTGAACGAGATGACCATGGTGGCCGAGGGCTACTTTGCCGCCGACTGCATTCGTCACATCAACTTCCGCCACAAAGTAGACATGCCGATTGCCGACATGGTCTATACCGTTCTCTACGAAAAGGCCTCGGCTCGTAAGTCGATGAAAGCGCTCAGCTCAAAATTGATCTAAACCAAATCAATCTAATACTACCATGAAAATCGATTATTCGAAAACCGGTTATGAAATTTCGGCCGAAATGAAGGCCAAAGCATTAGCAGCCAACGCTCTGCTCCACTCGGGCGAGGGCAAAGGCAACGACTTCCTGGGATGGGTTGCACTCCCCTCATCGATCTCGGACGCCGATCTTGACGCCATTGTGGCTGCCGCCGCGAAGTTGCGCGAAAAGTGCGACCTGGTAATCTGCATCGGTATCGGCGGTTCGTACCTCGGTGCCAAGGCCGTTTTGGAGGCCATGTCGAATCCGTTCCAGCTGTTGAAGAAAAAGCAGGAGAATCCGACGGTAGTTTTTGCCGGCCAGAACATTTCGGAGGACTACACCTACGAGTTGATGGAGGCTGCCAAAGAGCACTCGATCGGCGCAATTGTCATCTCGAAGTCGGGTACGACGACCGAGCCGGCCATCGCTTTCCGCCTGATCAAGGCCGAAATTGAAGCTCGCTATGGTAAAGCAGAGGCTGCCGAGCGCATCGTAGCCGTTACGGATAAGGCTCGTGGCGCATTGAAGACCCTCGCTACGGATGAAGGTTACCCCACGTTCGTGATTCCGGACGATGTAGGTGGTCGTTTCTCGGTGCTGACCCCCGTAGGTCTGCTTCCGTTGGCTGTAGCAGGCGTAGACGTTCGCGCTTTGGTAAAGGGCGCCCAGCAAATGGAAGCCCAGACGGCTGAGGGCGTAGCCTTCGAGGAGAATCCGGCAGCGATCTATGCAGCCGTTCGCAACCTCCTGTACGCCGATGGTAAGAAGATCGAGATCCTCGGTTCGTACGAGCCTAAGCTGCAATACATCAACGAGTGGTGGAAGCAGCTCTACGGCGAGTCGGAAGGCAAGGAGGGCAAGGGTATCTTCCCGGCCAGCGTAACCCTCACGGCCGATCTGCACTCGATGGGTCAGTATATCCAGGAGGGTGAGCGCACCCTCTTCGAGACGATTATCTCGGTCGTTGAGCCGAAGCACCTGGTAGTTATCGAGGCTGACGAGCAGAATCTTGACGGTCTGAACTTCATGGCCGGCAAGCGTATTTCGGAGGTCAATCGCATGGCCGAGCTGGGTGTACAGCTGGCTCACGTAGATGGTGGCGTACCCAACATCCGCGTCGAGATCCCGACCATCGACGAAGCTACGATTGGTGGTCTGCTCTACTTCTTCGAGAAGGCTTGCGGTATCAGCGGCTACATCCTGGGGGTTAATCCCTTCGACCAGCCGGGCGTGGAGGCCTACAAGAAGAATATGTTTGCCCTTCTGGACAAGCCGGGCTACGAGGAGGCTTCAAAGGCTATCAAGGCTCGCCTGTAACAGACAGTTCTAACTAACTCAAGGTGCCAATCTTCGTGGAGGATTGGCACCTTTATTATAAATAGGTCTCAATGGCTACTTCACCAATCGATTTTCAACCCAGAATCCGAAAACCTGGCACGAGACGTGGAGAGGGAATTCCTTCCCATAGTTACATGTATGCGCGTACGCCCGATCCTGATTCTGATTCTGCTGACTACCTCTGTAGCCATTATTGGTTGGATGTATTATGCCGTTCTGCGCACCATCGACAAGGAGCCGAAACACTCCCACCACAAAGTGATTACCGACCTGGATGCGTGTTGTCGTGACAAACACATCAAATCGGCTCAATACGCCCATTTCGCCTCGGTAGCCGAGCAGGAAAACCTTCCCTCGGCTCTCGGGTTGTTTCGCGCCTTGGCTCACTCCGAGCGTATCCAAGAGCACTATTGCGCCCTGGTGATTCATCGTCTGGGTGGCCACTACACACCACCGAAACGCATTCTCCTCTTTCGGGGGAATACGGCAAGCAATCTACTTCGCAGCATCGCCCTGGAACAGATGCGCCCCGACACGCTCCTTCACCAACATATCGGAAGACACCTTTACGGCGGGAATCGCATGGCGGCACAAGCGTTGATATGGGCGGCGGCGGCAGATCGACAACATCTCCTGCTGTTGCAACAGGCTCATGCAGCACTATGCACGGACCACACCATGCGCTATACGGTCTGCCCTCGATGCGGCAATATCTATCAACTTGATTCGCAAGACCCCTTCTGCCCCCATTGTTTGACCGACAGTCGGGAATTTGTTCTGTTTTAAGCTCTCTCCGATCGCGGACATTCACAAAAAAAGGGTACTCTTTCCACAAGAGCACCCTTTCATTTCTGCGAAGGTCACCTTTACTCCTCGTCGGCCTCCTTCATCGTGTGGTAGACATTCGTTACGTCGTCGTCCTCCTCGAGCTTCTCAACGAGCTTCTCGATAGCCTCGCGGCCCTCAGCGTCGAGCTCCTTCGTGTCGGTCGGGATGTAAACACCCTCACCCGATACGATCTCGTAGTTGTTATCATCCAACCACTTCTGGATGTTACCGAAATTCTCGTAGGCGGCATATACCGTGATACCATCCTCCTCGGGATAGAACTCATCGACACCCAGGTCGATCATCTCCAGCTCGAGTTCCTCGGGATCAACACCCTCGGCGCGGAACTTAAAGACGCACTTGTGCTCGAACATGAATGCCACCGAACCGCTGTTACCCAGCGTACCGCCGCACTTGTTGAAGTGCATACGTACGTTAGCTACCGTACGGTTCGTGTTATCGGTTGCCGTCTCCACGAGGAAGGCGATACCGTGTGCACCATAGCCTTCGTATACAACCTCCTTATAGTCTGCAGCGTCCTTCTCCGTGGCACGCTTGATAGCGCGCTCCACATTCTCCTTGGGCATATTCTCCGCCTTGGCGTTCTGGATCAGCAGGCGCAGACGCGTATTGGCCGAAGGATCGGGACCGGCAGCCTTCACGGCGATTTCGATCTCCTTACCCAGCTTCGTAAATACGCGGGCCATGTGTCCCCAGCGCTTCATTTTTCTCGCCTTGCGATACTCAAATGCTCTTCCCATAGTCTGTATTGTTATATTTTTTAGTTGCTTCGTTTCTTGATGGCTTGCCATCATACGCCATAGGCGTTTCGTATAAGGCAGCCGTTTAGATGCGCAAAATTACACAATTAAAAATAAAAAATGAAAAATTAAGAATAAAATTACTACCTTTGGATTACACTAATACACATTTACCATGAACATTGGAGCAAGATTCGACCATTTCAACATCGATGTACAAAATCTCGAGCGCAGCCTCGAATTTTACGACAAGGCATTAGGCCTGAAAGAGATGTATCGCAAAGTTGCCGAGGACGGCAGCTACATCATCGCCTTCCTCGGTGACGGCATCACAGACTTTAAGCTGGAGCTTACGTGGTTGCGCGACCACGCCGACAAACCTTTTGAGCTAGGCGAGAACGAGAGCCACTTGTGTCTGCGCGTCGAGGGTGACTACGAGGAGTTGCGCGAATATTATCGCGAGATGGGTTGCTTGTGCTACGAGAACCACAAGATGAACCTCTACTTCATCAACGACCCCGACGACTATTGGATCGAGGTGTTGCCCGTGAAGCGATAGCTACATGTTGAAATTCGAGCATTGAAAGTTTTGTCTTACTTTGATCTGCTCAACAAAAAGGGAGATAGCCAACGGTTCAGGCTATCTCCCTTTTTTTACTGAGCTAACTAACTTTGACCTTGCAACTATTATCTTTCAACGATCAATTCTCAACTTTCAACTGCTCCATCTCTCGGCGACTCTTCGATTGGGTGACCATCCAAACGCCCGTAAAGACCAACATGGCAGCAGCCGCTTTGACAAAGCCAAAACGATCGAGCCCCAACGCAACGCTGAAGAGCACAGCCACCACGGGTTGCACATAATTATACATGGCCACCAGCGTCGGACGCAGATGCTGCTGTCCGATCGGCACGCAAAGATAGGTCACGAAAGTAGCCCCCACAACCACAAACAGCGCACCGAAAATGGTCTTCGGCGGCAGTGATGCAAAATCGGTAGCCAGCAATGGTTTATGATAAATCACCAAGGCAACAAGCGCCGCAAAGAGGAACATCCACTTCATCACCGTGAAGGCCGAATAGCGAACAATCACCGAGCGGAAAGCGGTCAGGTAGAACGAAAAGCTGATCGTACTGATGATGCAGAGCGCATTACCCCACAGATTCGAGGCCACAGCCGAGGCCGTTTGGCTCATCACCACCAAAATCACGGCGCCTGTACAACCCACCGCCACACCACCGGCCTTGAGCCAAGTGATCGGTTCACGCAGAAAGAGAGCCGCCAAGATCATCGTAACGATCGGCACCAGGGTCGCGATGATCGAGGCATCGATGGGCGAAGTAAGCGACAAGCCCCACAAATAGAGCAGTTGATTAAACTGAATACCAAAGATCGAGGCAAGTAGCAAAAGGCCCAAATCACGCTTCGTAACCCGTTCGCGCGGCATAAAGAGCGAAAAGACCCAAAACAGCAATGCAGCACCCGCCATGCGACAAGCACTAAGTGCAAAGGGGCTGATTCCTTCGGGATTGGAGGCCGACTGCAAGACCTGTTTGCAAATCGGGGCGTTCAATCCCCAAATGATATTGGCCACCCACAAAGCCGTATGGCCTTTCAATTTATTGCGATCCATCGTTGTGTTAATTTCGTGGGGCAAAGGTAATCTCTTTTTTGCATAAAATTTGCCGTCGCGCTCTTCAGTGAATAAATTCCGCTATAATTGGGATCTGATAGTGGCGAACATGTTGTTCGGCGCCAACTTTTCGTTCTACGTGTCGCTCATTCGCAACTACCTCGATTTCCAACAACTATTTATGCTACAGGTGTTGGCCGGAGCACTCTTCTTTATTCCCGGTGCCCTCTTTTCACCCCGCACCTACCGCATTTCGCTCGGCGATCTAGTCAAAATTTTCCTCGTATCGTTACTCGTCATTTTCGGATGGATGTATTTCCTGCTTTGGGGCTCCTCTTACACCAACCCGATTGACGGCGCCACGATCGCCACACTCGGCCCTGCTATCACCCTGTTGATCGACCGCCTGCTCCACCACAACGAGCCGTTCAACCGCTCGCGCATTATTGGCATCATTGCTATCTCATTAGGTGCCTGGTTACTGATTTTCGATCGCGGCTTTATCCTCACGCATGGCAGTCGAGGATGGGGCAATCTGCTGATTCTTTGCGCCGTTATTGCCATCGGAGCCAATACAGTGATCATCAAGCCTCAACTCAAAAAACTTGGTACAAAGGTAGTCATGGGATGGTACTACTTCATCGGACTGCTGATCTCGGCACCTTTTTTTTGGCACTACATTGACCATACCGAATTTTGGCGCCTACCACCGTTTGCGCTCTTTGAATTGGGTTATCTGCTCCTGTTTGGCACAGTCTGGCCCATGCATCTGCTCTATCGAGGTGCAGAACATCTGACAGCCGTACATACGGCCCTCTATCGCTATATTCAGCCCCTCATCGCCGGAATACTCGCCATCTGGCGTCATCAGGCACAATTCGATAGCACGAACCTGACGGCGCTCGTGCTGATCTTTATCGGTATTCTATTGACGGTGATTGGTTATCGACGCTCCATGCAGGCTATTCGCGAATCACTTGCACCTCGCCGTTTTCGCCAAAAGCAATGATCGACGAAGACTTACCCGTAGATCGGCCCTGGAAGCGGGGATTCACGACATAATCAACACCTGCCACAATCTCAGCGGTGATTTCGGGCAGGGTGCGCGGCGTTTTTTCACCCGAGATATTGGCCGATGTAGAGACAATCGGACGTCCTAACTTACGCAACAAGCGTTGGCAAAATTCATGATCGGGAACGCGGACTCCGAGTGTCCCCTCGTCGGGAATCAGGTTCTTCGCCACACCCGTTGCTCCGGGCAGAATCAGCGTGAGGGGCGAGGTTGCCATCTCCATCACCTCGAAAGCAATACCCGGGGCACGATTTACATAACGCACGATCTCGTCGGCCGAGGGGCAAAGCACCAACATGGCATGCTTGTTTTCGCTCTGCTTGAGCGCATAGATGCGCTGCACGGCCTCCTCGTTCGTGGCATCACAACCAATGCCCCACACCGTATCAGTCGGATAAAGAATCAATCCACCCGCCTTAAGAATTTTCGCCGCCTCATCAACGGCTGCCAGCAGCGCTGCATCGGGTTTTCGTTCTCCAGTTTTTCGTACGTTATCTTGTTGTCGCATAAGCTATTGTTTTTTCAAGCCTCGTTCCTCGGCCACACGCTCCATCAAGGCATAGGCGGCCTCATATTCATTGGGGATCACACCATCGAGAATGGCATTTTTGATCAGTTCCTTGATTTCGCCGATCACCTGACAAGGAGGAATTCCATAGGTCTGCATGATGATCTCGCCCGTAATCGGGGGCTGGAAATTGCGAATACGATCACGCTCCTCCAAATCCTTCATCTTGTGGCGTACCAACTCGAAATTTTTCAAGTAGCGCTTCACCTTTTCATCAATACCCGAGGTGATGTCGGCTTCACACAAGATCATCAGCTTTTCCACATCGTCACCCGCCTCAAACAAGAGTCGTCGAACAGCCGAGTCGGTCACCAAATCCTCCGAAAGGATAATCGGTCGCAGATGCAGAAAGACCAGCTTCTGCACGAACTTCATATGCTCGTTCATCGGGAGTTTCATGCGACGGAAAATAGCGGGGACCATCTTCGACCCGGCTACCTCATGACCATGGAACGTCCAGCCGCACTTTGCATCATAACCCTTGCATTGCGGCTTGGCAATATCGTGCAGTACGGCAGCCCAACGCAACCACAAATCATCCGAACGACGGGCCACGTTATCAACCACTTGTAACGTATGTTTGAAGTTATCTTTGTGGGCATGCTTCCCTCGTCGCTCCACCCCCTTCAAGGCAGCCAACTCGGGAAATATCAACGCCAAAAGTCCCGATTGATCGAGTAGCGTAAAGCCGATCGAGGGAACCGGCGAAAGAACTATTTTATTGAGCTCGGTGATGATGCGCTCGCGCGAAACGATGTGGATGCGCTCGGCGTTGCGGCGAATCGCCTCGAAGGTCTCCTCGTCGATCGTGAAGCCCAACTGCGAAGCAAATCTCACAGCACGCATCATGCGCAAAGGATCATCCGAAAAGGTAATATCGGGATCGCACGGAGTACGGATCAGACAATCCTCCATATCTTCCATGCCATAGAAGGGGTCGACCAACTCACCAAATCGATCCTCGGAAAGCGACCAGGCAAGTGCATTAATCGTAAAGTCTCGACGTCGTTGGTCATCCTCAAGCGTACCGGCTTCGACCTGCGGCTTGCGCGAATCGTGCGTATAGCTTTCGCGACGCGCCCCGACGAACTCCACCTCCACCCCGTCACGCGTACGCAACATGGCCGTTCCAAAGGTCTTGTAGATCGAGACTTTGGTCTTCAACTCACGCCCCAACGCCTCGGCCAGTGCAATACCGCTACCCACCACCACCACATCGACATCGGTCGAAGGGCGACGGAGGTAGTGGTCACGCACGTAACCTCCAACTACATAGGCATCTACGCCCTGCTCCTTGGCGATGCGGGCAATGCGACGAAATATGGGATTTGACAGCGGCACAGCGAATTATTTTAATTGACGCTGATAGAGTTGTACGGTATTCTCCAGACCCAGATAGAGTGCATCCGAAATCAAGGCATGGCCAATGGAGACCTCATCGGTCCAAGGGATACACGCATGATAGTACGCCAGATTTTCGAGCGAGAGGTCATGACCGGCGTTCAGACCCAAGCCCTGACGTTTCGCCTCTTCGGCTGCTGCCACAAAGGGGGCAATCGCCTCCTCGCGTCCGGCTCCATAACGGCTGGCATAGCTCTCGGTGTAGAGCTCCACGCGGTCGGCACCACACGCCTTGGCTCCGGCTACCATTACCGGATCGGGATCGACAAAGATCGAAACACGAATTCCCTTCTCGTGGAAGCGAGCCGTGACCTCGGCCAAAAAATCGCGATGACGAATCGTATCCCATCCGGCATTGGAGGTGAGGGCATCCGGAGCATCGGGGACCAAGGTCACTTGTGCGGGAACAACCTCCAGCACCAAATCGATGAAACTTTCGATCGGGTTACCTTCGACATTGAGTTCGGTTGCGATCTTCTGCTTCAACTGACGCACGTCGTCGTAGCGAATGTGGCGTGCATCGGGACGCGGATGAACCGTGATACCATCGGCACCAAAACGTTCGATGTCAAGAGCAGCCTGCAAGACATCGGGGCAATTGCCGCCGCGCGAATTGCGCAAAACAGCAATCTTATTGATATTTACACTTAACTTTGTCACAATTTCGTTATATTTGCAGTGGTAAAGTTACTCATTTTTTTCTTACGGACGGATGAAAATCATACTTTTTTCCCGCCGAGGTCTTGCTTTTCGAGCCGAGGAGCTTGTCCTACTGCGCGAAGCAATTGCCGATTTCGAATTTGATTTCGCTGTAAACGAGGAGTTTGCAGCCATACTCAATGAGCAAATCGGCTGGAATATACCTGCCGAACAACTGTACGGTTCGACCATCGATATCGAGGACGCCGAAGCCACTCTGGTCTGCTACGGAGGCGACGGCACCTTACTCGAGGGGGTGCATCGTCTGGGCAACAACCGAATTCCCGTCGTCGGCATCAATGCCGGCCACCTGGGTTTTCTTTCAAGCGACTCGCGCAAAGGAATCAAACGTCTCTTTACGGCCCTCTATGAGGGGACGTTGCGATTCGAGGAGCGTTCATTAATCGAGGTCTGCGGAGATTTGCCCGAAGGGCTCGATACCGCCTTGGCGCTCAACGAATTCTCGATTCAGCGCAACGGTGCTGGCATGCTCTCGCTCGAACTATTTGTCGATGATCAGATGGTAGCCACCAGTCATGGTGACGGTCTGATTGTTGCCACCCCTACCGGCTCGACCGCCTATTCACTCAGCGCCGGAGGTCCCGTTGTGGCTCCCGCTTGTGCTTGCTTTGTCGTCACCCCCATTGCGCCCCACAACCTCACGATGCGTCCGGTCGTCATCCCTGACACAAGCCGAATTCGACTCAAAATACAGGCGCGCCGTTCGGAACCATTTCTCACGCTTGACAACCGCTCCTATGCGGCTCCTCACAGCTGTGAATTTACGCTCAAAAAGGCCGAGCGCCCGATTTTTCTCGCCGTACCACACAATATATCGTTCTACGACACGTTACGCAATAAGATGATGTGGGGAATAGACCCACGCAACTGATTTGCCTCTATTTCGCAATTTTCGGGAAAGTTAGCCTGCGAAGGGGCTGTTTTTCATTTTTTATAGCTATATTTGCACCCTATTATGAGCATCGCAAAACCGATACCGCAACATATCGCCATCATCATGGACGGCAACGGACGTTGGGCCAAGCTGCGCGGCAAGGATCGTACCGAAGGCCATATAGCCGGTGTCGAGACGATTCGTACCACGTTACGCATTGCTGCTCAACGAGGTGTTCGTTACCTCACCTTCTACGCCTTTTCGACCGAAAATTGGGGGCGCCCGGAGGCGGAGGTCAATGCTTTGATGGATCTTTTGTGTCGCAGCGTGATCAACGAAACTCCCGAGTTGATCCGCATGGGTATTTGCGTCCGCACGATCGGTGACCGCAGCCGTTTTTCGGAGCGTGTGCAACAGCACCTTGCTCAGATCGAAGAGCAGACTGCCGCGGGTGATCGACTGACAATGGTCTTGGCACTAAACTACTCCTCACGCGATGAGTTGCGCCGTGCCGTACAGGAGTTGGCTCGACGGGTTGAAGCGGGGACGTTGCAGGCAAGCCAGATCGACGAGACGTGCATCTCGGAAATGCTGGATACGGCCTTCATGCCCGACCCCGATCTGGTGATCCGCACCAGCGGTGAGCAGCGTTTGAGCAACTTCCTCATGTGGCAGGCCTCGTACGCTGAGTTCTACTTCCCCGAGGTGTTGTGGCCCGATTTCACGGAAGAGGAGTTCGATCGAGCGTTGGATGTCTATGCAGCACGCGATCGTCGCTTCGGTTTGGTTAAGTAACGATGCCCGAACAAAACAGAGAAAAAGAAACTATTTCGAGATAGATGAACTATTTGGTAAAGATAACAGTACTTGCAGCGATACTTCTGTCGTTTGTCGCACCCCTCGCGGCTCAAGAGGCAGACTCGATCGAAGCGACCGACACGACTGTGGTCGAAAAGTATTTCGACGAGAACGCTCCGATGTTTCGAACAACAGGCAACCAGCAACAGCAATACTACATCCGCAAGGTAAATGTACGCGGCTTGGAGTACCTTGACCCCAATTTGGTGAAGGCATCGGCCGGTTTGGTCGACGGCGATTCGATTCTACTGCCGAGCAACTTCATCTCAAACGTCATCACGCGTTTGTGGAATCAGCGTTACTTTGCCGATGTAAAGGTAGGTGCCGAGATCGAAGGCGACAGCCTTGACTTGGAGGTTTTCCTGAAAGAGCGTCCGCGTGTATTCAATTGGGAGTTTGAGGGTATCACGACCAGCAAGAAAAAGGATATCATGGAGAAGCTCCAGCTGCGTCGCAACAGCGAGCTTTCGGATTACATTCTCGACAAGAATGTCAAGCTGATCAAGGAGTATTGGAAGGAGAAAGGTTTCCGCAATGCACAGGTAAGCTACCGCATTGAGCAGGATACGGTGCGCTCACAATACGCCAACGTCACCTTTGTCATCGACCGTGGTGAGCGCGTCAAGATTGGTCAAATCAACTTCGACGGCAACCAGGAGTTTGATGCCAAGCGTCTACGCCGCACCTTCAAAAAGACCCACCAAAAGTCGATCAATTTCTTCAAAAGTACACGTCTGAAGGATCAGGAGTATGAGGAGGATAAGGATTTGCTGATCGACTTCTACAACTCGAAGGGTTTTCGAAATGCACACATCTTGAGCGATTCGATCTATGAGTATGAGCCGAATCGATTGGCCATCGACCTGAAGGTATCGGAGGGTAACAAATACTACATCCGAGACATTACCTGGGTGGGCAACTCGATCTATACGACCGAGCAATTGCAGAGCATGTTTGCTGTCAAGAAGGGTGACACCTACGACAAAAAATCGATGCACAAACGACTCGGTATCGGCAAGGAGGAGAACCCCGAAGATATGTCGATTAAATCGCTCTATCAAAACAGCGGTTATCTGATGTCGCAAATCGAGCCGACCGAGACAATCATCGGCACCGACTCGATCGACCTGGAGTTGAAGATTTTTGAGGGTAAACCTTTCACGATCAATGAAGTTGGCATCACGGGTAACATCCGTGTCGACGACGAGGTGATTCGTCGTGAGCTCTATACCCGTCCGGGTGAGCTGTATGACCGATCGATGCTCATGCAGACCATCCGCATGCTTGGCTCGATGGGCCACTTCAACCCCGAAGCCATCATGCCTGACATCAAGCCCGTATCGAACGAGTTGGTCGATGTAAACTGGCCGCTTGAGGAACAGGCCTCCGACCAGTTCAACATTGCCGGAGGTTGGGGCTCGGGTACCTTTGTCGGCTCGGTAGGTATCACCTTCAACAACCTTTCGATTAAGAATGCCTTCAAGAAGGGCGCTTGGCGTCCCTACCCGATGGGACAAAACCAGCGTCTGTCGATCAATGCACAGACCAACGGTACCTACTACAAGGCCTTCTCGTTCTCGTTTACCGATCCTTGGCTGGGTGGCAAAAAGCCCAATTCGTTTACCATCTCGGCCCATATCTCGGAGCAGAACAACGCCTACTATGTATGGCAGACTTCAACCATGCACTTCCGCACCTATGGTGCCGCCATCGGTCTGGGTAAGCGCATGAATTGGCCCGACCCCTACTTCACCTTCTACGGTGAGGCCAGCTACGAGCGTTACGACCTGAAGAACTGGTCCTCGTTTATCATGTCGAATGGTGCGGCCAACATGATCTCCTTACGATTGGTATTAAACCGCAACTCGGTTGATCAGCCGATCTACCCCCGTCGCGGTTCGGACATCAGCCTTTCGTTGCAGATCACGCCCCCTCACTCGGCTTGGGATGGCAAAGATTACTCGAGCAGTACAATGAGCGATCAGGAGCGATACAAATGGATCGAGTTCCACAAGTGGCAGCTCAAAGGTCAGTGGTTCCAGGCTCTGAGCAACGACCAGAAATTGGTGCTGATGCTCAAGGCTGAGATGGGTTATCTAGGCCACTACAACAAGTACAAGACCTCGCCCTTCCAGCGATTCGAGGTCGGTGGTGACGGTATGTCGGGTTACAACATCTACGGTATCGACATTATCTCGATGCGCGGTTACGAGGATGGGGCACTCGATCCGGTGAACGAATACTACTCGGTGGCCTACAACAAATACACGGCTGAGTTACGCTACCCCGTGATTCTGAAGCCTTCGTCGCAGATCTATGTATTGGGCTTCCTCGAAGGTGGTAACGCCTTCAATTCGTGGAAATCGTTCTCGCCCTTCAAGATCAAGCGTTCGGCCGGTGTCGGTGTCCGCCTCTACCTCCCCGTGGTAGGTATGCTTGGTATCGACTGGGGTTACGGTTTCGATCCCCCGGCAGGTTCGACCACCAAGAGTGGCTCACAGTTCCACTTCGTCATGGGACAGCAGTTCTAACACGATAGAGAGGAGAGCTTGACTGCAACACAATAAAAGAGTTACAAGCACGTTATTTATATAGGTATGCTTCTTGCTGCCGAACAAAAACGGATATTTCAACCTAAAAGATGAACCGCATGAAGAAGATGGCAATTTCGATGGCTCTGATGCTGATGGGCATCACGGCTATGGCGCAAAACTACATTGTAGTCAATAGCGAAAAGGTATTCAAATCGATCGCGGCTTACAACACAGCCATCGAGGAGCTCGACCAATTGGCCAAACAATATCAGCAGTCGGTTGATGCCAAATTTGAGGAGGTTGAGAGCCTCTACAACAGCTACCAGCAGCAGAAGGCATCGCTCTCGGCTGCAACACGACAGCAGTGGGAAAACGTGATCCTGCAAAAGGAGCAACAAGCGACCGAATACCAGGAGCAACTCTTCGGACAAGAGGGCGAATTGATGAAGCAACGCATTGCCAAGATCAAACCGATCCAGGAAAAAGTGTTTGCTGCTATCGAGGCCTATGCCCAGCAAAGTGGTGCTCAGTTGGTGCTCGATTCGTCGAACAACCCCACCTTGCTGTACAATTCGGCTGCCGTAGAGCGTACCGATGAGGTGATCGAAACGCTGAAATAGAAAATTTTATCATCAAATAAATTAACTTTACACAACAAACATGAAAAACGTACTCAAACTGACCCTCGCGGTCGCTCTGATGATGAGCTGCACGACGCTCTTCGCCCAGAAATTCGGCCGTATCAACTCGCAGGAGGTGATGCTCGCCATGCCCGAGACGACCGAGATGCAGAACAAGCTCCAGGCTGTAGCCAAGGATTGGGAGGAGAACCTCGAGCTGATCAATGTCGAGTTCAACAACAAACTTCAGGAGTTCCAGAAGAATCTGAACACCATGTCGGATGCAGCCCGCCAGATCAAGGAGAAGGATCTGAACGACCTGCGTCAGCGTGGTTCGGAGATGCAGCAGATGGCCCAGCAGGATCTGGCCCGTCAGGAGCAGGAGCTGATGACCCCGATTATCGAGAAGGCCCAGAACGCCATTAAGACCGTCAGCAAGAACGGTGGTTTTACGGCCATCTTCGAGACGGGTTCGCTGATCTATTTCGATGAGACTGGTTTGATTGATATCACTCCGCTTGTAAAGAAGGAGTTGGGCATCACGGAGACCGCTGCCGCCAACTAATCGGCCGCCTCGTAAGGCAATGCAACGACCGTCCCTTCGGGCGGTCGTTTTTTTTACATAAAAATTGCCGAAAAATTTGCCAAAAGATCGCGCGTTTTTTACTACCTTTGTAACGTTGTATATACCCTTTGCAAGGGAAATGTTTTTATTCCGACGCAATAGGCTTATTTGCAGCAGCTTAACGAAGAAATAAACAACACTCGATATGGGATTTTTTTCATTAACACAAGAGTTGGCGATTGACCTTGGAACGGCCAACACGCTCATTATTTACAACGGCCAGGTCGTCGTAGACGAACCGTCGATCGTAGCCGTAGACGCCCACACGGGCTCACTGAAAGCAGTCGGAAAGAAGGCGCAGCAGATGCACGAGCGCACCAATCCGGGAATCAAAACCATCCGTCCGCTTAAGAGTGGCGTGATTGCCGATTTCAACGCCACGGAGCTGATGTTGCGCAGCATGATCAAGATGGTCAAGACTTCGGGCAGCATCTTCTCGCCCTCGCTGCGTATGGTTATCTGCATCCCGTCGGGATCGACCAACGTGGAGATTCGCGCAGTCCGCGATTCGGCTGAGCGCGCCGGTGGTCGTGAGGTATTCATGATCTACGAGCCGATGGCTGCCGCATTGGGTGCCGGTATTGACGTAGAGGCTCCCGAAGGTAACCTGATTATCGACATCGGCGGTGGTACGTCTGAGATCGCCTGCATCTCGCTGGGCGGTATCGTATGCTCGGAGTCGATTGATGTTGCCGGTGACGTGTTCACCTCCGACATTCAGGCTTATGTACGTCAGCAGCACAACATTCGCATCGGTGAGCGCACGGCCGAGGCCATCAAAAAGGCCATCGGCGCTGCACTGCCCGATTTGGAAGAGGAGCCCGAGGATTTTGTGGTAACGGCTCCCAACATGTTGACGGCGCTGCCGCAGACCGTTTCGTTGTCTTACAGCGAGATCGCCTACGCACTCGACAAATCGCTCGTAAAACTCGACGATGCTCTAATGAAGGTGCTCGAATCGATGCCGCCCGAGCTCTACACCGATATCGTAAAGAATGGTATCTATCTGGCCGGTGGTGGCGCCTTGATTAAGGGTCTGGATCGTCGCCTGCACGAAAAGACGGGTATCCCGGTACACATTGCCGAAGATCCGCTTCGCGCCATTGTTCGCGGTACGGGTATCGCCCTGAAGAACATGAACAACTTCTCGTTCCTGATTAAGGGCTAACAAAGCGATCAACGAATTGCGGGTCTTGAGGCTCGCAATTCTTATAAGTTGACCGTTTCTGAGACTCTTATTGTCAGATTAAAGCCAACGACTCAGCCTGAATCATGCGTCGATTAGTCGAATTTATCCGCAGTATCTACGTGGTGGTACTCTTTATTCTTTTAGAGCTTGCCGCCCTGAGCTACTATGCACGTGCCACGGCCTATACCGAGGCTCGCTTGTTGGCACGCACGAACAGCGTCATCGGCGGAGTAAACGGACTTATCTCCGACATCGGCCACTTTTTCCGTTTGGGAGGCGAGAACCGCGCTCTGACCGCACACATCGCCCTGCTGGAGGAGGAGTTGGCCCGCTATCGTGAGGCCGATAAAGCCGGTCGCCTCAAGGTGGAGCTTCGCGAGATGGGAGAGTCGAAATATCGCATGACCGAGGCAGCTGTGGTGAGCAACACCGTCGGACGTGCTCACAACTACATCACCATCAACCGCGGTGGAGCCGACGGCATTACCAACGGAATGGGTATCATCACCCCAGATGGTGCTATTGCCGGTTACATTGTGGACTATTCGGAGCGTTATGCCGTAGCCGTATCAATCCTCAACCCCGTCTTCCGAGGTAGCGGAAATCCCGAAGGGACCAACTACCAAGGAGCGATTCGTTGGGATGGTCGCGATCCTCACTTTGTCACCTTGGAAGGCTTGTCGAAATACGCGGATCCCCAACCGGGGCAAAAAGTATTAACCACCGGCTTTGAAAGCTATTTCCCCGAGGGGTTGCTGATCGGCACCATCGAGGAGGCTATACTCGACGATGTAGGCACAACCTACACCGTACGTGTACGTCTTGCCGCCGACCTGTCGGCCATGAACAATCTGGTGGTGATCGAAAACCTCGATTACCAAGAGATTAACGATCTGCAAAAGAGCGATGTAATCCAAGACCTGCAAAACAACTAACACCATGCATCATCTGCCTGCCTACATACTGCTCTTTGTAGCCCTCAGCCTGTTACAGATCTTCCTGCTCAATAATTTAGTGGCAGGTAGCTTTCTCTGCCCGCTGATCTATGTGGCCTTCATCATCCTCATGCGTCTTGACGCAATGCCGATCCTCATGCTTGGCTGTTCGTTGGCCATGGGTATTCTGATGGACGTAACGATGGGAATGGCCGGCATCAACACGATCGCTACTCTTTTGATCGGTTTTTTGCGCCCTACGCTGATTCACATGGTCTCTACGCGCGAGGAGTTGCGCGAGGATGGAATTCCAAGCCCGGAGCGCATGGGAGCCAATCTTTTTTGGAGCTATCTGGTCGTGATGGTATTGCTCCATCACACCGTATTTTTCACCCTTGAGGCGCTCTCATGGGGTCACCTGTGGCGCACCATACTGCGCATCCTGCTCAGCAGCGGAACGACATTACTGCTTGTTTGGTTGACTGCACGTCTCTTCACTGCTAAAATCTCGACCCGCTCATGATTGACCGTAACGAAGGACTCTCCCGCATGCGCACGCTGCAACTCGTGGTCGTGCTGATTTTCGCCCTGCTCATCGGACGTGTTGCCTATATCCAATTCTTCAACGCTGACTACAAGCGCGGAGCCGCACGCAACGTCATGCGTGTCGATGTCCAATATCCTCCTCGTGGCGAGATCTTCGACCGTCGAGGTGAATACCTGGCTCAAAATCGCGAGTGCTACGACCTGATGGTCGTCTATCGCGACATGGATAAAGAGGGTTTTGACACCACGGCCCTCTGTCAGATCCTCAACATGGAGCGCCGACGATTGGTACAACGTCTGAACGACGCTCGTGCCTATCCGCGTGCCCCGCAACGTGTGGCTAACTATGTTTCGAAGGAGGAGAAGTTGCGTCTCGACGCGCTGGGATTCCGTGGTTTCTACACCGTAAACCGTACCGTACGTCACTATCCGCTGCATGTCGGCGGCAACCTGCTTGGCCACCTCTCGGAGGTCAGCCAAAGCTACCTGGATCGCCACCCCGAATACAGCAAGGGCGATTATGCCGGTATCGGCGGTCTGGAGTCTGCCTACGAGGTAGAGTTACGCGGTAAGAAGGGTGTCAAGATCATGGAGCGCGATCCGCGTGGAGCCATCAAAGGCTCCTACATGGATGGCCTTTACGACTCGTTGCCCGAATCGGGACGCTACCTTACGAGTACGATTGATGCTCGCCTGCAACGCCTGGGCGAAGAGTTGATGGAGGGTAAGGTCGGTGCAGCCGTGGCCATTGAGCCTTCAACGGGTGAGATCCTGATGATGGTATCCTCGCCCACGTTCGACCCCGAGGAGCTGGTTGGTCGCGAACGCGGTAACAACTACATCCGCCATCTGAACAACAAGCGCAATCCGATGTTCAACCGCGCCGTAAAGGGCAAATACCCGCCGGGCTCTACCTTTAAGCTGGTTCAAGGTTTGATCGGTCTGCAGGAGGGTGTTCTGAAGCCGTCCGACCTGCATCCATGCCACGGCGGTTACAAAATCGGTCGAGGTGTGGCTTGTCATGAGCATGCATCTCCGGCCGACTTGCGCTTTGCCATTGCCACCTCGTGCAACGCCTATTTCTGCTATGTCTTCCGCGACATTATCGACAATCCGAAATACGGCAGTGTCAAAAAGGGTTACGAGGTATGGTACGACTACGTGCAGAGTTTCGGTTTCGGCCGTCAACTCGGCTCCGACTTTTTGGACGAAAACCGCGGCTATGTGCCTCCGCGCGACTTCTACGACCGTGTTTACAATAATTCGTGGAATTCACTGACGGTACTTTCGTTATCGATCGGCCAGGGTGAGTTGGGCTGCTCGGCATTGCAGATGGCCAATCTGGGAGCCATCATCGCCAATCGTGGCTACTACTACATTCCCCACATTGTCAAAGCCATTGAGGGGCGCGATTCGCTGGATCGCCGTTTCTACGAAAAGCAATATACGAAGGTCGATCCCAAATACTTTGAGCCCGTGGTCGAGGGTATGTGGCAAGGTGTAAACGTAGCCGGAACATCGACGCAGGCTCGCCTAGAGGGGTATGACGTCTGTGGTAAGACCGGTACGGCTCAGAATCCGCGCGGCAAAGACCACTCGACCTTCCTCTCGTTTGCACCGAAAGACAATCCGAAGATTGCCATCTCGGTCTATGTCGAAAATGGTGGATTTGGTGCTTCGGTTGCACTGCCCATCGCCAGCCTCTTGGAGGAGCTCTACCTGACGGACACCATTCGCCGTCCGGAGATGCTGAAACGAATTAAGGATATGAAGATATACTACCCGGCTTATGACAAGTAATCGCTCCGGATCCCTCTTTAGCGGCGTTGACCGCTGGACGGTGTTGCTCTATGTCTTGATCGTCTGTGCCGGATGGATCTCCATCGCTGCCGCCACCTACGACGAGACGGTTCCCCACCTCTTTTCGTTTGCCCACTTCTACATGAAGCAGGTGGTCTGGATTGCCGTGGCCGCTGTCGTAGCGCTTTTTGTACTGCTCCTCGACGATCGTTACTACCACATGTGGGCCTATCCGGCCTATATCACAGGTCTGATGCTCCTACTCTTAACACTGGCTATCGGTAAGGAGATTAACGGTGCCAAGGCGTGGATTTCGTTCGGATCTTTCAACGTGCAACCCGTTGAGTTTGCGAAGATTGCAACGGCTTTAGCGATGGCTCGACTCATGAGCGAATACACCTTCTCGATTGCGCGCATCGGCGACTTGATGAAGGTCGGCATGCTATTGGCTGTGCCCCTGCTAATCATCATTCTGCAAAACGATACCGGCTCGGGACTGGTGCTCGGCTCCTTCCTCTTTGTACTCTACCGCGAAGGTCTGAACAAATGGCTTTGCGTACCAATTCTCTTGATTGCCTCGCTCTTTATCGCCTCGTTCCTACTCTCGCCACTCGCATTATTGCTGTTGCTGATTGTGCTCTGCACCTTCTCTGAGGTGATGGTTAGCGGACAAGTGCGCTCTCGCATCATCTGTGTTGCGGCGATCCTGCTCGTAGCTCTGCTTATCACCACTTTTTCGGGGCTTTTCCTCGCCGAGCCGATCAACTTCTACCACAGCCTGCTCGGTGTTTCGCTCCTTACCACCATCGGACTGGCAATCTACAGCTACCGCTTCAACCTAGCACATAGCTTCATTACCCTTGTGCTCTTTGTCGGATCGGTTATCTTTTTGCTATCGGTTGACCAGGTCTTCAATACGTTGGAGCCTCACCAGCAGAAGCGCATCCTGAGTTTTATGGGTATTGTCAACGACCCCTCCGGTGCCGATTACAACGTCAATCAGGCCAAGATTGCCATCGGCTCCGGCGGTCTGTTTGGCAAAGGCTTTCTCGAAGGTACGCAGATCAAATATGGTTTTGTTCCCGAGCGCCATACCGACTTTATCTTCTGCACCGTCGGTGAGGAGTGGGGCTTTGTGGGAACACTCACCATCCTCACGCTTTTTGCCTTCCTGATCTTACGTCTGATGCGGATGGGAGAGCGTCAAGAGGAGCCTTTTGGACGCATATACTGTTACTGCGTAGCCTCGATCATGCTCTTCCATGTACTGGTAAATGTAGGTATGACCATTGGACTGATGCCTGTGATGGGTATTCCATTGCCGTTTATGAGCTATGGAGGATCGTCGCTCATTGCCTTCACGATCCTGCTTTTTATTGCCATCCGACTCGATGCCTCTACGCGCCATTTCTCGCTCAACAAGATTTAACGCACCACCAAAGAGGCAATTGCGACCAACGTAACCCTCAGCAGGAGATGTCTTCTGGCAGAAAATACCATGCATAATACTACAAATTAAAAACAGCTGCTTGGATTGATTTCCAAGCAGCTGTTTTAGAATAGAGACACTTCCGTTATCCCGAGCTTGCGGCTAAGCGTTAGAACTTATGGAACGCACGAATCAGGAATTTCGAATACTTCGGAATATCGTTATAGACATAGGGAGCCTCCATTCCCATGTGCGCTGATTGCGCGAAACGTTCATCGAACTCGGTCGAGGAGAAATAGAAGCATTTGCCGTCGATCCGCTCTCCACCCTTCTCTTTAAGGGTTTCGTTAAAACGTAGGCGCGCCTGGCGGTTGTTGTGCATACGGTTGCCTCCGTTGAAGTGGTTACCCAACTGCAATACCTCGTCAATCGAGGGCAGATACCAACCTTCGCCCTTCTCCTTACACCATTTGAAGGCGGGGAAGTGATCCCACGTGAGGTTGTTCTTGGCGATGTAGTCGGCTACGGCCTCCATGTTCTTTGCACCATCATGCTGGTCCGTGGCACCCACTTTACGCAACTCCTCTTTACGGAACGTACTCCACTCGATCATCACCTCATCGAGCGAAATAATCAACCCATGCGTACCCTCCTCATTGGTGATGCAGACAATTCCACGCACCCCATTATAGTCGTAATACTGCCCCACCTCAAAACGCATATCACCACTATCTTCAGCGACTTGCTGCACGGCAGGAGCGGGTTGTAACACTGGCTGCGGTTGCGGTGTAGCAACGACCGGATACTCAATCTTGGCCTCCTCGATGCGATCTGCCTCCGACTCAGAGGTCGTAGCGGCTACAGCCGTCTGCGGTTTTGCTCGGTTGTAATTCTCAATAAAACCATCCGAATAGCGAATGTAGCAGATCTGTGCCACCGGCAACACGTAGGTCGGTCCATCGGGGCGTGCATAGCGTTTGTAGCGTACTTGCTCGGTAGAAATCTCATGAACGACAGCCTCAATACGTGTGCTATCGGTCTTGACAATCAGGTCTTGAGCCAGCGTGGCCGAAACGACAAAGGTGGCCAGCAACAACAGGATACACTTTTTCATCTTCTTCATTTTTCGGTTCGGATAGTGTAAAGATAACACTTTTTTTCAAACATTCTTATTATCTTTGTACATCCGAACCACAAAAAAAAGAAAACTATGGGATTTTTCGATATTTTCAAGAAGAAGTCACAACCTGCATCCGCCGAGTCTGATGTACAGACCATCGAGCAAGCTGAGGAGCAGAAAGTCCAAGAGCAACAAGAACTTAACACGGGTCTTGAGCGCACCAAAACAGGCCTTTTCTCGAAATTGGCTCGCGCTGTCGCAGGACGCTCGACGGTTGATGCCGACGTATTGGATGATTTGGAGGAGGTACTCATCACATCGGATGTAGGTGTTGAGACCACCGTGAAGATCATTGAGCGTATTGAGCAGCGTGTTGCTCGCGACAAATACATGAACACCTCGGAGCTGCAGCAGATCCTGCGCGACGAGATTGTTGCTCTGATGGATGAAGCACACGCCACGGAGGGCAACTTCGGCCTCGACGCCAAAGAGGGCGAGCCGTATGTAGTCATGGTGGTAGGCGTCAACGGTGCCGGCAAGACCACCACGATCGGTAAATTGGCCGCCCAACTCAAGAAGGCAGGTAAAAAGGTATGGATCGGTGCCGCAGACACCTTCCGCGCTGCAGCCATTGACCAGCTACAGGTTTGGGCCGACCGCGCCGGTGCTACGATGATTCGCCAAGAGATGGGATCTGATCCCGCCTCGGTGGCATTCGATACCCTGCAATCGGCCAAAGCCAATGGAGCCGATGTCGTGCTGATTGATACGGCCGGTCGTCTGCACAACAAGATCGGCCTGATGAATGAGCTGACGAAGATCCGCAACGTCATGGGCAAGGTGATTCCCAATGCCCCGCATGAGGTAATGCTTGTGCTCGATGGATCTACGGGACAAAATGCCTTTGAGCAGGCTAAACAATTTACGCAAGCCACGCAGGTCACCTCGCTGGCCATCACGAAGCTCGATGGCACGGCCAAGGGTGGTGTCGTAATCGGCATCAGCGACCAATTCCATATTCCGGTACGCTACATCGGTATCGGCGAGGGGGTGGATCAGCTCCGCATCTTCGATCGTCGTGACTTTATCAATGCCCTCTTTGGCGATGCAAAAAATTAATGTTATCACACTCGGCTGTTCGAAGAACACGGTCGATTCGGAACACCTGATGGCGCGCCTCGCGGCGGCCGGTTATGAGGTGGTCTTTGACAGCGATCGCACGGATGCTCAAACCGTTGTCATCAACACGTGTGGTTTTATCGGTGATGCCAAGCAGGAGTCGATCGAAATGATCTTGCGCGCCGCCGAGGCCAAGAATCGAGGCAAGATCGAGCGCCTGTTTGTGATTGGCTGCCTCTCGGAGCGGTATGCCGACGAGTTACGCGCCGAGATTCCCGAAGTAGATGATTACTTCGGTGCACGCACCTGGGAGGGAATCATCGCTGCGCTGGAGGCTGATCCGAGCGAGACGCTCAAGACCGAACGCCACTTGACGACTCCCAAGCACTATGCCTACCTCAAAATTTCGGAGGGATGCAATTGGATGTGCGGCTATTGCGCCATTCCGCTCATTCGTGGTCGCCATGTTTCGGTGCCGATGGAGGAGTTGGAGGAGGAGGCTCGCAAATTGGCTGCCAAGGGTGTCAAGGAGCTGATTCTCATTGCCCAGGACTCGACCTATTACGGCATCGACCTCTATGGCAAGCGCACACTTGCAGAGTTGATGCGTCGTCTTTGCAAGATCGAAGGCATTGAGTGGATTCGTCTGCACTACGCCTATCCGGCAGCCTTCCCCGACGAGGTAATCGAGGTAATGGCAACCGAGCCGAAGATCTGCAAATACCTCGACATTCCTTTCCAGCATATCTCAGACAATCAACTCCACGCGATGCTTCGTCGCCACACGAAAGCCGAAGCCGTAGCATTGATTCACAAATTACGCAGTCGAATTCCCGATCTTGCCCTGCGCACCACGATGCTCGTAGGCTATCCGGGTGAAACGGAGGCCGATTTTGCCGAGTTATGTGATTTTGTACGCGAAGTACGCTTTGAGCGCCTCGGCGTCTTTCCCTATTCGGAGGAGGAGGGCACACATTCGGCCGAGAAGCTCACCGATGATGTTCCCGAAGCGATCAAGCAGCAGCGCGTGGATCACCTGATGGCATTGCAGCAGCAAATTGCAACCGAACTGAACCAGGAGCGTATCGGAAAACAGATGTGCGTCATTGTCGATGGCCGACAAGGAGATTTCTATGTGGCTCGTTCAGAGTACGACTCACCCGAGGTGGATCAAGAGATTCTGATTCCGGCAAACGGAAAGCGCCTCATTAAGGGCCGTTTCTACGAGGTAAAAATCACGGATGCAGCCGATTACGACCTCTACGGCGAGGTGATTCGATAGATTAGGCATTTCGTCCGGTTGCATAACTGCAAGAATCCGTAAAATAATATTTGGTTATTCCCCGTTTTATTACTACCTTTGAATTGGGATAAAGGTATCAAAAGCAAACCCTATGGCCGATAAGAGTGTCATCACAAATCTTGAGAGCCGCGTGAAGCAGCTCATGGACGATCATCGTCGATTGTCTGAGGTGGTACGCTCGCTGACCGCCGAGACGGCGTCACTCAAAGCCGAGAAACGCTCGCTGGAGGAGGAGAACAAACAACTCCGTACCGAGTTGCATCGCAAAGAGTTGACAGAGGGGTTTGCCGGTGAAAGCCGAAACCGCGATAAAGCACGTGCACGTGTCAATCGCCTGATGCGGGAGGTGGACAAGTGTATTGCCCTTTTGGGTGGCATCGAAGATGAAGCCGCTCGAGCAACGATGAATGAAGCGAAATAAACGAAACTACTTTCGACATGGAACAGCAAAAAAAGCCGTTTACCATCACGCTGAAAATAGCCGGTAAGCCCTACCAATTCACGATCGACCGTGAGCGGGAAGAGATTTACCGTTTGGGCGAACGCGAGGTGAATGCCGGCTTTGCCAAGTGCAAGCAGTCGCAGAAAAAGGGTTGGATCGATTTCGATTACCTGGTGATGACCGCACTGCAATTTGCGATGGCCAATGTCTATATGCGCCAAAGCCGTGAGGTGGGTAGCGAGGACTTAAAGCGTCTGGATGCCCTCAGCGAAGAGTTGACAGCCTATTTGGACAACTTGAAAGACTAACAAACGATTTGGCGGTGTTGTACTGATAACTATTGATCTTCGGATCCAACGTTCTTATACATAGAAAGAATCTACCCGCATAGATTCCTTAATAGCTTTGCGAAACTGAACACTTTTTACATTGGGGTCAACTTGCGATTTTTTTTCAAAATCAGGCCTTAACCCTCCGGGGTGTCGCTGCGGCGGCCGTTGGAAGATTGCGATATCGAAGCCCCCACTCATGACGTTTTTTGCAGATTCGTCAAACAAGACTAAGGAACTCTATGCGGTTTTTATTTTGAAACGACTTATTCAACATAATTAACCACTTTTAAAACAGACACATTCAACCATGAATACCGTTTTAATCGCCTTAATTGCAGCTGTTGTGGCTGTCGTGATCTACGCCGTGGTGACCAACCTCGTGGTGAAGAACTCGATTCGCAACCGCCGTGAAGTAGCCCTCAAGGAGGCCGAAGCAGAAGGCGAAATGATCAAAAAAGAGAAGATGCTCCAAGCCAAGGAGCACTTCATGCAACTGAAGAGCAATCACGACCGCCAGGTCAACGAGCGCAACCAAAAGTTGCAGCAAAGCGAGCAGCGCGCCAAGCAGCTCGAGCAAAACCTGCAAAATCAGCAGCGTGACCTTGACCACAAAATCAAGGAGAATGATCGCATGAAGGAGCAGATGCAGAATCAGATGCAACTTCTCGACCATAAGAAAGAGGAGCTGGAGCAGCTGCGCCGCGAACAGAACATCCGTTTGGAGCAAATTTCGGGTTTGAGCTCCGAAGAGGCCAAGAATATTCTCATCGAGAATATGAAAGCCGAGGCCAAAGCCGAAGCGGCCGCCTTTATTAACGAAACGATCGAGGAGGCGAAGCTTTCGGCCACGAAGGAGGCCAAGCGCATCGTTGTAGCCTCGATTCAGCGTGTAGCCACCGAAACCGCCATCGAGAATGCCGTGACGGTATTCAACATCGAAAGCGACGAGGTTAAGGGTCGCATCATCGGTCGCGAGGGTCGTAACATCCGCGCGTTGGAGGCAGCTACGGGTATTGAGATTATTGTGGACGATACGCCCGAGGCCATTATCTTGAGTGGCTTCGACCCCGTACGTCGCGAAATTGCACGTCTGGCTCTGCACCAGTTGGTAACCGATGGCCGCATCCACCCTGCCCGTATCGAGGAGGTGGTCGCCAAGGTGAAAAAGCAGATTGAAGAGGAGATCGTCGAGGTAGGTAAGCGCACAGCCATCGACCTCGGTATCCACGGTCTGCACCCCGAGTTGATCCGCCTGATCGGTAAGATGAAGTACCGCTCGTCGTATGGCCAGAATCTGTTGCAGCACGCCCGCGAGACAGCCAACATGGCCGGCATTATGGCTGCCGAGTTGGGTCTAAATCCCAAACACGCTCGTCGCGCCGGTCTCTTGCACGATATCGGCAAGGTACCCGATGACGAACCGGAGTTGCCGCACGCCATGATCGGTATGAAACTCGCCGAGAAGTACAAGGAGAAGGCCGAAGTATGCAACGCCATCGGTGCACACCACGACGAGATGGAGATGACATCGCTCATCGCCCCCATCATCCAGGTCTGCGACGCCATTTCGGGTGCACGTCCCGGCGCACGTCGTGAGGTGGTCGAGAGCTACATCAAGCGCCTGAAGGAGATGGAGGATATCGCCCTCTCGTACCCGGGTGTGGTGAAGACCTACGCCATCCAGGCCGGTCGTGAATTGCGCGTAATCGTTGGTGCAGACAAGCTCTCTGATCAGGAGGCCGAAAGCCTGTCGCACGATATTGCCAAGAAGATCCAGGATGAGATGACTTATCCGGGTCAGGTGAAGATCACCGTAATTCGCGAAACGCGCGCCGTATCGTACGCAAAATAATGAAGTCTATCCGGATAAGCCATCCGGCTCCATAGACAATCCCTCCAAACCTCCCTTTGATAA